>JBARZY010000172.1:0-108105 GCA_049650345.1 Glaciecola sp.
TCAAGAATGAGCGCGCGCGCCAAGGCTACCCGTTGTTGTTGTCCATCAGACAGCATATGCCGGTAATAATAATAATGATCTCGTAGCAAGCCAACCATGCTTAAGGTATCTTCTATTTTTTGCTGCCGAGCACTTTCTACCAATGTGGTGTTCAGTGTAAGGGTGTTGTGTAACATCGTGCCTACCGATATCGCGGGGTTCATTACGTTATTACTGTGTTGCAATATCATGCGTATGGGTTGGTGACGTTTCACTTTTTCTGAATCTTGTTGTGCATTGGCCACTTCAATGGTGCCCGAACTGGGCGCAACGGCGCCGGCGAGTAGCTTTGCAGTTAGGGTTTTACCTGAACCATTGTTGCCTATAATGGCAATGGTTTCGCCTTCATGCATATCAAAACTAATGGGGCCGAGAGAAAAGGTGCGTGGGCTTTCAAACCAGCTTTTTTTACTGGTGTGTTGGTAGCACAGCTCTTGTACGCGGAGTATTTTACGCATCTTTTACCTCTTGCGAAGGGGCGGGATTGTTTTCTTGTACCTTCAGTTTTTTCTTTAATTTGGGCGGCAAATGCAATGGAAAATGACAACTGTATTGATGTTCTTGAATGTTGCGCATTACCGGTACTTGCACGCATTCTCGTTGCGCGTTAGGGCAGCGCGGCCCCAATCGACAGCCTGCTGGCAGATGCTGCAAACTGGGAATAGTGCCTTTTAATGCTTTTAGCGGAGATTTACAGGCCAGATTAGATTGAAAGCTTGGCGCACTATCAAGTAGGGCTTTAGTATAAGGATGTAAGGGCCGTTTTAATAATGACTTCACTTTGCCCGATTCAACTGTTTGCCCACAATAAAGTACTGTCATACTGGTCGCAATACTGGTAATCGCCAGCAGATCGTGGCTGACAAATAGTATAGATAAATTCTTAGTTTTATTGAGCTTAACCAATAAACGCAATACCTGCGTTTTGGTGGTACTTTCCATGCCTCGGGTTGAATCATCAGCGATTAAAATTGACGGCTCTGAGGCAAGTGCCATAGCAATCATAATTTTTTGGCTAATATCAGTGGGTATTTCATGGGGATAGCAATTAAGCCAATGTTCGTGATCTTTAATGCCTACTTTGTGAATTAAACCAATGGCAATTTGTTTGCGTCGTTTGGCTTTTTGCCAAAACCATCCTTTGCCAACAAACTCTTCAGGAATACTCTCTTCTATTTGTGCCCCAAGTTTGATTAATGGATCAAGCGACGAAGTTGGTTCTTGGAACACCACTGCAATATCGCGTCGCATAATATGCCGACGCTGGTCATAACTCATGTTTAATAAATCTTGCCCTTTGTAAGTCAGTCGGTCAGCTTTAATGTGCCAGTAGTCGGGCAGGGCACCAATGATGGCTTTTACCACTAGGGTTTTGCCTGAGCCTGACTCGCCAACTAGGGCCTTAATTTCACCTTCGTTAAGCGTAAAACTGACTTTTTCAAGGGCTTGAATAGATTCTCCACCGAGCTCCATATACAAAGTAAGGTTTTTAATATCGAGTAAGGCCATTAGTGCATTAACCTATTGCGAAGCGCAGAGCGTAAGCCTTCACCTACTATATTCACGGCAAGTACCATTAAGAAAATAAAGATACCTGGTAATGCGACTAACCACGGCGCAACGTAAGCTGCTTCAAGACTTTGCGACAAAATGTGACCCAGTTCAATGGTTGGGTTTTGTGCCCCCAAGTTCAAAAAGCCTAAGGCAGATATGTCAATAATAGCAATAGACAAGGCAATTGTAGCTTGCACTACGATTAACTCAAACATGCATGGCAATATGGCGGTAAAAAATATTCTTACTGAGCCGGCGCCATCTAGCCTATCGAGTAATACATATTCTTTTTTCAGCTCTTCTCTCACGAAACTGCGAGTTTGATGTATAAATTGCGGGATAAGCGCAATGGTAATCGCTATCATGGTATTAAATAGTCCAGTGCCCATTATAGCTACCACCACAATAGCAATTAGCAAAGTAGGAATACTCATAATAGCGTCGAACGAGTGATTGACGACACTGGAGCGCACACCACTTAATAGACCCGCTATTGCGCCCACGCCAACACCTATAACAATAGAAATTGCCACCACAATAATACTGCTACCAAAGGTCACTCTTGCGCCATAAAGTAGACGAGACAATACATCTCTGCCAAGTGCATCGGTACCCAACAAATGGCTCACGGTGCCATTACTTTCCCATGCTGGCGGCAGTAAAATAGTATTGGTATTTTGTAAATAAGGGTCATAGGGAGATATTAATGGCGCTAGTATGGCCACCACAAAGAAAATGCCCAATATTACTAAACCTATTACTGCCAAATGACTGCGTTTAAATTCAAGCCACACGTTATGCAGTGGAGAGGGATGATATTCCTCTTGATATAAACTAAATCGTTGCACGGTCGGTTGAGTCCTTGGTGGGGTCGATTGCTCGAGTCAAAAATTCAATGGTAATGGTCAGTGACATCACAATTAACGCTACTACCAACATGCCTAACCGTATAGCAGGGTAATCTTGTTGATATATTGCTTGTATCAACCAGTTTCCTATCCCTGGCCACGAGAATATCGTTTCTACAATCATTACGTTGGTAATTAAGGTAGAGAGTTGCAGTGACAACAGCGGCAGTATTGGCAGAAGGGCATTTTTAAAGCCATGTTTGAAGAAAATTTGAGCTTGGGTAAAGCCACGAGATTTTGCTGCAATAATATAGCCTTTTTCCATCACATCCATAGTAGAGCGACGCGTAAAACGAATGAATAAAGCCGTAGTAACCAAGGCCGCTGACAAAGTGGGTAATATTGCATGGCGCAAAGCATCAGTTACCGCTGCCGATTTATTGTTTAAATCAGACAACCAAATATCGATAAAGGTGAAGCCTGTGTGGTAGGTCACTTCATACAAAAAATCAATGCGCCCGCTAATTGGTAGCCAATTCAGTTGCAAGCCAAATACAGTAATGAACACTAACGCTAACCAAAAAACTGGAAAAGAGTAGCCAACGATGCTAAATGTAACTACCGCAAAATCGCCATAATTATGGTGTTTAAGACCGCTTATAAAACCAATGGGAATGCCGACAAATATTGCAAACAGCAAAGCATACACCACTAGCTCTAAGGTAGCGGGCAGGGCTAAGGCAATTTCATCATATAAATCCAGTTGACTTACGCTGCTAATTCCCCAATTGCCATGCCATAAGTTATCGATATACAGTAAAAATTGTGTAATTACCCCCTCATCTAACTTGTACGCACGCTCAAGTGCTTGGCGTTGCATGTCAGATTGGGGCATCATTCCTGACATGTTGGTAAGTAAATCGCCAGGAAAGAAAAATGGCAACATAAACGTTAATACTAACAAGGCAAAAATAGTCAGTACCATTAAGTTTATATATCTGATTAATAGTTTAATCATGGTGTACGCTCTACGTTATCAAAGCGTATTCCGCCAAAAGGATTAATGGTCATACCGGTAATGTTTGCTCTTACTGCTTGATACTGGAAAGCATGGGCAATTGGCATCAATGGCATTTCTTCGAATATCAGTTGATTAGCCTGATGGTATATGGCTTTTCTTTCATCGAAATTATCGGTTAATAAGGCTTGCTTTATTAAAGTATCATAGGCCTGATTACACCACATTGCTCGGTTTGTTCCTGATGGAATGGCGTCACAGGTGAGTAGGGGGCGATAAAAATTATCGGGATCGCCGTTGTCGGCATTCCAACCTATTAATACACTGTCGTGTATACCCAAGCGCAAGTTATCTCTAAATATGTTCCAGTCGTAACTCACAATGTTTAAGTTAATACCCACTGCCGCTAAATAGTTTTTAATCAGCAAGGCCATTTTCATAGCATTTGGGTTGTATGCCCGTTGAACAGGCATTGCCCAAATATCCATTGTAAAGTTGTACGGTATGTTGGCTTCGTCAAGTAATTCTCTGGCCCTAACTGGATTATAGCCTAACTCCCGAGTGTCACTTTGATAAGCCCAAGAGGCCGATGGCACAAGGCTTTTTGCCCGCGTGGCTTGGCCTAAATATATTGCGTCTAGCAAGGAAGTTTTGTCAACTGCCAAGGTAAGTGCACGGCGTACTTTCGGATTGTCAAAAGGTGCTTTACTGGTATTAAACGCCCAAAAGCCAATATTCAGTCCGGGCTTTTCTAGTAATTGTAGGTCGCTTCGGTCTTGTACTACCGCTAAATCGTTTTGCGAAGGAAAAGCAACGGCATCGCATTCACCGGTTATCAATTTCGCCATGCGCAAAGACGACTTATTGGTAATATCAAAAATAAGATGTTGGCTGCCATTGTGGGGTAAAAAGTAGTCTTGATGTCGCTCGTATCGGATATATTGATTTTGGCGGTAATCAACGTACTTATATGGGCCGGTGCCAATGGGCAGCATATCCAGTTGACTGGGACGGCCTTGCTCGAGCAACTGCATGGCGTATTCGGCTGACAATATTACCGCAAAATCGGTGGCTAAATTGGCTAAAAACGAGCTATCGGGTTTAAATAAGGTAATTTCAATCCTGTAACCGTTGATGCGGGTCACATCTTTAATAGTTTGGTTTAAGCCTAAACTGTCGAAGTAGGGATAACTGCCCCCGCTGACATCATAATAGGGATGATTTTTATTACGCCAACGATCAAAACTGAATATTACGTCATCGGCGTTAAATGTTCGAGTGGGAGTAAAGTAATCAGTTTCATGAAAGGCTATTCTGCGACGCAGTTGAAATGTATACGTCAAACCGTCGTTACTTACTAGCCAACTACTGGCTAAACCTGGCTCAATGCGCCCATTAGTTGGGTTAAATTCTAATAATCGGTCATAAATTTGATGGGCAGAAGCATCGGCGGTAGTGCTTGAAGTATCGAGTTGAGGATTAAAAAAAGAGGGATTACTCTCTGAACAAAAAGTGATCGCGTTAGCATTAATAATATTGCGGTTATTGTCACAAGCTGACAATAAGTAAGCGCAACAACACAAAAACAGTGTGCGCAAAACGCCTTTACGCACGTCATGGTTCGGTGGTGTAGTTTTGCAAGTTATGCGTTGCAATATCATTAAGCTGACTCAGTGTTATCTAACAAGTTATACTTTTTTAGGTAGCCTCTAAGTTGATGATATGTCAGCGACAATTTTTCTGCAGTCTTTTTTTGATTATATTGCGAATCTTCTAGTGCCTGCTTCAGTACATTTATTTCGTAGTCTTGTGAAGCTTGTTTCAAATCCATGGGAAAGCTCACATTTAATGCGTCGTTGCTACTGTGTTCTTCGCTATTGGTTTCAACTACTTCCAGTGGTGCAGGCTCGTCGTTATTGGCTGCAACAGATGGTACTTGTGGTGTAATCCCCTGTTGTGGTCTTTTTATACGCTGAGTGGGTCTAAATTTGGATTCAAACGGATCTAAAATAATGTCGTGTACGGGCACATTTTCAGGCGTTCGGTATACCGCGCGCTCAACCACATTTTTTAACTCACGTATATTACCGGGCCAGTCATAATCTAGTAGTATATCTCTCGCTTTTTTACTAAAGCCAGAAAACAATTCTAACTCTAGCTCACGCGCCATGTTAATAGCAAAGTGTTCAGCCAGCATTATGATGTCTTCTCTACGCTCGCGCAGCGGCGGTATGGTAATTACATCGAAAGCAAGTCGGTCTAACAAATCAGCTCTAAATTCACCTTGTTCTGCCAATGTGGGTAAATCTTCATTGGTTGCAGCAACAAGACGTACATCAACTTTAACCGTTCGAGTACCGCCTACACGCTCAAATTCACCATATTCAATTACGCGTAGCAGTTTTTCTTGTATCAGCGCTGAGGTATTGGCTAGTTCGTCCAAAAACAGTGTGCCACCGTCGGCATATTCGAACCGGCCTTCTCGACGTTTGCTGGCACCAGTAAATGCACCGGCTTCATAACCAAACAGTTCTGATTCTAGTAAACTTTCGTTTAAGGCGGCGCAGTTGAGTTTTACGTAGTTTTGTTCCCATCGTTTAGATAGAAAGTGTAAACGTGCTGCTATTAGTTCTTTACCTGTGCCGCGTTCACCAATAACCAGTACTGGTTTTTGCAAGGGAGCCACTTGCGAAATTTGCTCTAGCACTTCGAGAAAACTGTTCGCCTCACCAATCAAATTATCATTTTTTTTAAATAGACTCATTTTTGTCTCAAAATTTTGGTCAATTTCACTAAAATATAGTGTACTTTAAAAATGAATATTTTGCCTACAATTTTAATTTAACAAATAAATTGTTTTAAATTAGTGGGTTATGTGGTTTTTATAAGTTGGCAAGCATATTGAATAAGAGAAGGTAAGTGAGACTTAAACTACATTGTGAATTATCACAACATGCTAATTATAGCACTAAACCGAAGGGGTACTAAACCATGGGAATTTTTTCACGTTTTACCGATATCATCAATTCAAATATCAACGCTTTGTTAGATAAAGCAGAAGATCCTGAAAAAATGGTTCGTTTGATTATCCAAGAAATGGAAGACACATTAGTTGAAGTGCGTTCAGCATCAGCAAAGACCATTGCTAATAAGAAAGATGTTGTGCATCAAATTAACAAATACACGCAAGAAGCGAGTGATTGGGAAGCGAAAGCCGAGTTGGCGATTAATAAAGGTCGTGAAGATTTAGCGCGAGCAGCGTTGCAAGAGCGTCAAAAAGCATCTGACGCAGCTGAAACGCTTACAAACGAGCTAAGTTTAATTGACGACGAACTTGCCAAGTTACAAAACGAAACCGGTCAATTGCAAGAGAAGCTAGCTGATGCAAAAAGCCGACAAAAAACGATTATTATGCGTCAAAAGACAGTAAGCTCACGCTTAGAGGTGAAAAAGCGTTTAGACTCAAATACCGTTGATAATGCAATGGGTCGTTTTGAGCAATTTGAACGCAAAATTGATGATTTAGAGTCACAAGTTGAAGCATATGACTTAGGTAAACGCACGCTTAACGATGAGTTTGCTAATTTAGAAGCAGATACTAAAATTGATGACGAGCTAGCGGCATTAAAGCAAAAAATGCAAGCAGGCAAAAAGTCAGCCAGTGTTTCTGAAGTAAAGAAAACTAAAAAAGCTTAGTATTGCCGGTAACTTGGGCGAAAGCCCAAGTTTCATCAAACCACACTACGGAGAAGTAAAATGGATGAATTAATGACATTTACCGGCATTTCTATGATGCTGTTCATGATTTTTGTTGCGCCAGTATGGCTAATTATGCACTACAGAAGTAAGCGTCAAGTGAGCCAAGGCTTATCTGAAACAGAAATAAAGTCATTGCAAAACCTAGCCGAGAAAGCCGAAGTGATGGCCGATAGAATTGAAACACTTGAAAACATTTTAGACGCAGAGGCACCTGATTGGAGGAATAGAGCATGAAACGTGGTGAACTATTCAGAGACAAGAAAAACGGTCGTATAGCAGGCGTATGTGCAGGAATAGCCGACTATTTTGGTATTGAAACATGGTTAGTCAGAATTTTAACGGTAACCGCGTTTCTATTAGCCGCAGGTCCATTTGTGTTAGTTGCTTACGTGGCGGCATGGTTTATTTTAGACGAAAAATCGTCGGCACAAGTAACTAAAGCGCCATCTTCACAATACAAAGGTTTTGTAAACAATTCGGTTAATACTAACAATGTAAATGAAAGCTACAGCGGCAAAGGGTATAAAAACCAAAGCAGCGAGACTCACAGCAAGGTTGAAGTAAAGTCGAAAGTTTGGCAAGCAGGGTTACCACCTCGTCAAGCCTTTTTAGATATTAAACAACGGTACGAATCGGTTGAAACCAAACTGCGTCAATTAGAAAGTTACGTAACGTCTAAAGAGTTTCAATTAAACAGAGAAATTAATCGCTTGTAAACGTTTACACTTCTCCCAATAAACCGCCCGCAGTTGGCGGTTTTTTATTGCCTTGTTCAGGCAAGACTATTTTTAATATATGTTAAATTTGTAAAAATAAGTTTGCAAAGTATCGTGGTCAAACCAGTTGGGAGTGGTGCTAATATTTATCGGTATTTCGTGATATTGATTACTATAAGTGCGGATTCATTAACTAATAAGAATTATGACGAAACAATCTAAATATGTATCAAAGCAGTCTGACGTGAACGGCATTATTCAATGGAGTGATGAAGAGCATCACCGTTGGCAGCGTTTGTACGAGCGCCAAATGGACTTGTTGGTAGGGCGAGCCTGTGATCAATACATTAATGGCGTTGAGCTGCTGGGTATGCAAAGTCATCAAATTCCTCAACTGAACGACATTAATAAGGTTTTGTTAGATACGACCGGTTGGCAAACTGCAGAAGTGCCAGCATTAATAAATTTCACCGATTTTTTTACCTTATTGGCGAATAAAAAATTCCCGGTTGCTACGTTTATTAGAAGCGAAGCTGAATTTGATTATTTGCAAGAGCCTGACATTTTTCATGAAATATTTGGCCATTGCCCGTTATTAACAAATCCGGCATTTGCACATTTTACGCATACCTATGGCAAATTAGGGCTAGCAGCAAGTAAAGAAGATCGCGTTTATCTCGCACGCTTATATTGGTTTACTGTGGAGTTTGGTTTGTTGAATACTCCCGATGGACTGCGTATTTACGGCGGCGGCATTTTATCTTCACCTGGAGAAACCATTCATGCCTTAGAGTCAAACGAGCCTGAGCGTGTGAGTTTAGACCCTTTAGATGCTATGCGCACGCCTTATCGCATTGATATAATGCAACCTCTATATTATGTATTAGAGAATGCGGATGACTTAGATGCCATGGCTGACATGGATTTAATGAGTTTGGTCGAAAAAGCCAAACAGCTGGGGCTATTTGCACCTAAGTTTGCGCCAAAAGCGAGCTAATAGATGCGCTTATAAATAGAAGCCTGTGATTATTTTCACGCGCATTTTAGTGTTTGCAGCGTGCATAAATAAAACATCTAGCCTTACATTAAACATTTTTCATAAAGAAGTATTTCTTGATCTCAGCTTTTTTCCAAGCGTAAATATTCACATACACAAAAAGATATGTTTACAGCCAACCCGTGCTGTTATGAAAGGACAATGTAAACCATGCGATTGGAAATTAGTTGCGAAGACCGTACCGGCATTACCCAAGACGTACTCGATATACTCAGTGAGTACCATATTGATTTGCGCGGAATTGAAATTGACGAGCTGGGAAAAATATTTTTAGATTTTCCCACAATCGAATTCGCTGATTTGCAAGAAATCATGCCAAAGTTAAGGCGTGTCGAAGGTATTACTGACGTGAAAACCACTCCAATAATGCCCATACAGCGCGAGCGAAATCAACTAAGGGCGTTATTACAAACCTTACCTGATCCTGTGTTTTCTACTGATGCAAACGGTACCGTTATTTTGTTTAATGATGCCGTTAGTGCTGGATTAGAAATGACCCGAGAGCAAATTATTACGTTAAACATTGACGATTTGTTAGACGGTTTCAACTTCACAAAGTGGTTTAATAGTAAAAACAAAGATGCAACCACAACTAAGTTACGCTTTATTCAACAAGACTATATTGCTGATATTTTACCCGTAAATGTGGCTGACAACGAACAAACTGTGTTTGCTGGTGCGGTGGTAATGTTAAAGTCAGAAGGGCGTTTAGGCGCACAAATGAATGTATTTAGGCAGGTATACACGGGTAGTTTTGACAATTTTGACGCAAACTCAAGCGCCATGAAACGTATCATTCGTGAAGCCAAACGCATGTCAGAGCTTGACGGCAATATACTTATTACCGGCGACACTGGCTCTGGCAAAGAACAAATCGCAAAAGCATGCCATGACAATAGTCGCCGTTCAGATGGCGAATTTGTGACACTCAATTGTGCTTCTTTGCCCGACGATGTGGCCGAAACTGAATTGTTTGGTTACGCGCAAGGCGCATTTGGCAGTGATGAAGGTAAAGCAGGATTATTTGAACAAGCAGCAGGTGGCACTTTATTGCTAGATGAAGTCTCGGAAATGTCGAGCCAGTTACAAGCTAAATTATTACGTGTGCTTGAATACGGCACATATCATCAAGTGGGCGATAGTCGTATCAAATATATTGACTGCAGAATTATTTGCACAAGTTGTAAAGACTTAGCTGAGTGTGTCCAAGACGGCCACTTCAGAGAAGATTTATACTATCGTTTAAATGTATTAAGTTTAGTTATACCGGCATTACGAGACCGAAAAGGCGACATTGTGCCGTTGGCGAATAAAATTGTACGTCAGCACGCCAAAAAGTTAGGTATTCAAGCGCCAACTTTGAGCAAACCTTGTATTGAGTACTTGGAGTCATATCCGTGGCCTGGCAATATTCGACAACTGAAAAACGCCTTGTACAGAGCTATTTCTTTGATAGAAGGAAATGAAATAACAAAGGATGCCATTAAATTGCCCAACTGCAGCGCCAGCGTAACGTATATTGACGAAAACTTTGACGGCACACTCGAACAAGAAGTAAAACGGTTTGAAAAGGATATGCTGAAGCGCCTTTATCCGTCTTATCCCAGTACGCGACAGTTGGCTAGAAAATTGGGATTAAGTCATACCGCTATTGCGAATAAATTGCGCGAGTATGGTATCTCAAAACATTCGGCAAAAATGCAATAATACTTGTTGAATTTCATAACTATCGATACGATAGCCAAAAAACAACAAGAGAAGTAAAGTATGAGTATTAAGCTATATGGTTATTGGCGTTCATCTGCAAGTTACAGGGTAAGAATTGCCCTTAATTTAAAACAAATTCAGTATGAATATATTCCTGTACACCTATTGAAAGAAGGGGGCCAGCAGCGCACTGAAGATTATCAGCGACTGAATCCAGCCATGTTGGTGCCCACTTTTGTAGACGATGATGAAGACGTTACGTTGAATCAATCTTTAGCTATAATTGAATACTTAGATGAAAAGTATCCTGATACGCCTACCTTGTTACCGAAGCACACGTTAGATAGGGCTAGAGTAAGAATGTTAGCGCAAGACATAGCCTCTGATATGCAGCCTTTAATTAATTTACGCGTATTACAAAAAATTGATGCTGAGTTTTCAGCGGGTGACAGTGGCAAACAAAAATGGGCTCACGACTGGATTTGCAAAGGCTTCAGCAGTTTAGAGAAAAGACTTGCTACTCGTGCGGGCAAATATTCGTACGGATATGATGTCACACTAGCTGATGTATGTTTAGTGCCACAAGTGTACAGTGCGAAAAGATTTGGCGTGAATATGGCTGATTACCCATTAATCAACAAAATCTATCAAAATTGTGAGGCTTTGCCAGCTTTTATGGATGCAGCGCCTGATAGGCAAATTGATGCTGAATAAAAGCCGTCTGATGAACAGTTGAGTTGGCTTAGGCTGAAGACCAAAACCTTCGGCCTAATGTGTCTTTTATAGTGGTAACTCAGTTGTATTCTTTACTTGTTTCAGTGCAAACGTGGAACTGAGGTGGTCAACTAAGGGCAAGCTAGTGAGCTTTGATTTTAACAGTTGCTCATATTCTTCAATACTTTTCACAATAACTTTTAATAGATAGTCTTTGTCACCACTGGTGGTATGGCATTCAATCACTTCGTCTATTTCTTGAACCGCGTTCTCAAACTTTGTTAACGAATTGCCATCGTGGTTTTTCAAGGTTACATAAATAAAAACCGACACACCTAAATTGAGTTTTTTTGCATCGAGTAAGGTGACTTTTTGTCTGATGATACCATCAGCCTCCATGCGTTTGACCCGTCGCCAACAAGGGGTGTGCGATAAACCCACATATTGGCTCAGTTCTGCCATAGAAACAGTGGCATCCTTTTGCATTACACGTAGTATTTCACGATCAAATTTGTCTAGTTTCATATTTTTGTGTTCTTATTATTGTAATGATGCATTTATTACTGAGACTTGTTATCGCTCTGCTATTAACAATCCGTGTATTTAACGCATTTACTAAATTAAGCCCTATTATAGGATGGTTATCCTATAAAAAGAAAACAATTCTTTATAATATTTATACAGCTTCATATCCATTTAGGTAATTGCAACGTTTGTCCTCGTATTTATCGGCTACCATAACAGCATAATAACAATATTACTTTGAGTACCCGCATGGCGCTATTTGAACACCCCGACTACCATAATCACGAAAACGTATCTTATTATCACGATGCTAAAACTGGATTGCGAGCAATAATAGCTGTCCACAATACAACATTAGGTCCAAGTTTAGGTGGCTGCCGAATGTTCCCTTATGCCAATAGTGATGAGGCGCTGACCGATGTGCTCAGATTATCAAGTGGTATGTCATATAAAGCGGCTATGGCTGGTTTGCCCCAAGGTGGTGGCAAAGCGGTCATCATTGGTAACCCAAGAGAACATAAATCAGCGGCGTTGATGCAGGCAATGGGCAGGTTCGTAAATTCATTCAACGGCAGTTACATTATTGCCGAAGATTCGGGAATCAGTGTTTCTGATGTATTGCAAATGCAAGAGGCTACTACCTTCACTGGTGGCTGTAAAGCCAGTTACTCATTTGATGGCACCACGCCCGATGGTAACCCTGCGCCGGCAACTGCATATGGGGTGTTTTGTGGTATTAAAGCTGCTGTGGATTATGTTTACGGCACTGATCTACTCGGTAAAAAAGTTGCGATACAAGGTGTAGGACACGTTGGCTTGAGATTAGCCAAACATTTACATCAAGCGGGAGCAGAATTGTTCGTGTCAGATATTTACGATGATAATCTGCTGATCGCCGAAGCAGAATTCGGTGCCACTATTGTTGATAACAACAGTATTCACAGTTTGCCAGTAGATGTTTATGCACCATGTGCACTGGGCGGTGCTATAAATAAAGACACTATTGATGATATACGTGCCCGCGTGGTTGCTGGCGCGGCGAACAACCAATTGGCCACCGATGATATGGGAACGCGCTTGCTACAAAACAACATTGCATACGTGCCAGACTACGTTATTAACGCTGGTGGAATAATCGATATTTACCACCAAACACAAAGCGACAGCAGTAACGCGCTGCTTAAACAGCAGTTGGAAAATATCGGCAATACCGTTATGCATTTATTGACAGAAGCTGAGGCCCAAAATAAAGCAACGGTAACCATAGCAAACGCCATGGCTGAAGAAGTGATGAATAAATAAACGTATAATAGGTTTAGAAGACAATTAAGCTAATCGAAACTTGCATAAGCGCTACTAAATGTTCATAATGCGCGTCTTGAATTTACCAATGAGTAGCTAGAATTCTTAGCGAATGGTAAATTGAGGTTCTGTATTCGTTTCTATGGTGGGCTTTGGTCCTCTCGCAATGATACCTTGGGAACCCGGTCAGGCCCGGAAGGGAGCAGCCGCACCAAGCGACTCATGTGCCGGGATGTGGCTGGAGCCCGCCACCCATCTTTACTTTATTGTTTCTTGCGCTTTGTAGTGGTCATTTAAATAATTGACCGACAAATCGATGGCATTGATCACGTTCATCTCCATTTGTTGCCTTTCTGATGCAGGCAAATAAAATGCCATATCAACTTCGTACCTGATATATCGCGGTGTCAGTTGATTCAAAACCAAACAAGTCAAATCGGCAATGTAGTCGTTGCTTTTTGTTTCGTTAATGCCGAGTGATGCTATTTTTTCTAACACCAAATGTTCATAGTAGTTATGGATATCATCATCTAATTTCATTATGTTCCTTTACTTCTGTAAGCCAAATTTTCTTTTATCTTACTTATATGAAAATTAATTCTAATGCGCCTGTAGGTGATTAATAGTGCCATGGTTGACGTTAATTTCAACAAATATTACCACTATGGCCATACACCTTTTCTGAGGTGATAGAGACATTTGTGTCCATATTCTAGACATGCTGCGTGCATTTTCATGAAAATTGAAATTGACGATAACTTTTTGTTGTCTTTTTTTAAGTAAATTTAAGTTGTTTTGAACAGGGGACTTGCATGTTGAAAAGTCCGTATATCGGGCGTATTAATTGTTCGTTTACCCATTCTGTAACTTGACATTTATGTAACATCCTGTGAAGATTTATGAGTGCGCCTTTATATTAGTGGCGTATCTTTAATAATTACAAACCCTAAATAGGTTGAAACTGAACCTACATAACAGAATTTAATGGTTGGGAATATGTCCAAAATGAGCAAGAGAACTCAAATAGCTGCTTGCGTAGTGGGTGCACTAGCACTAGCTTCTACAAGCACTGTCTTTGCTGGCCCGCTGGAAGACGTGCAAAAAGCGTCTCGTAACATCCAGCTTGATGCTGCAAAATCACAAGAAAAAGTAAATAGTCTTTTTGAGCAGTCACAAGAATTGTTAGTTGAATACAGAAATGTAATTGACCAAACAGAAAACCTAAAAATATATAACGATTATCTTGCTGGCCTTGTTGCTGACCAACAAAAAGTGATTGATTCACTTCAGCGTCAAATCGATTCAATTGAAGAAACTAAGCAAAACATCGTACCACTTATGCGTAAGATGATTGCCAGCTTAGAAAACTTTATTAAGTTAGATGTGCCTATTAATCTTGATGAGCGATTAGATCGTGTTCAGCGTTTAACTGACTTAATGAGTAACTCAAGCGTAACAGTGTCTGAGCAATTTCGTCAGGTACTAGAAGCGTATTCTATTGAAAACGAATATGGGCGCTTGATTCAATCATACAAAGGCTCGATTGATGCTAGTGGCACTGAGGTAGCAGTTGACTTCTTTAACCTTGGACGTACTGCGTTATTAGCGCTTAGCCTTGACCAGTCTTCTGCGTGGGTTTGGGACAACGCTAACCGTACATGGGAACCACTTGGTGATGAATATCTTGATTCAATCATTATTGCAGTGCGTATGGCGCAAGGCCTAGTACCTACCGACCTAGTCGACCTACCAATCAAAGCCGCGGAGTAATCGTTAATGAAAACAACAATAAAAGCAATTTGCGCAACTGCTTCTGTTGCTTTGATGGCAAGTTTTGCCAATGCACAAGCACCTGCAGCGTCGTTGCAAGAACTTCTAGAACAAGTTAAGCAAGACCGAGTTTCTGAAGCTCGTATGAATAAAGAACGTGAAGCAGAGTTCATGAGTGCTCGTGCTGACAAACAAGCTTTGCTTCGCAGAGCGCAAAACCAACTGCGTGCTGAAGAGCAACGTGGCGATCGTTTGCAAGCACAGTTTACCCAAAACGAACAAACCATCATCGATAAAGAAATAGAGCTTGACCAAGCATCTGGTACTTTAGGTGAAATGTTTGGTGTAGTA
This sequence comes from Glaciecola sp., assembly GCA_049650345.1. Taxonomy (GTDB): domain Bacteria; phylum Pseudomonadota; class Gammaproteobacteria; order Enterobacterales; family Alteromonadaceae; genus Glaciecola. Next base: position 15,361 of record JBARZY010000172.1, read on the forward strand.
CGTCAGGCATCTGCCGACGCGTATAGTGTTGTATCAACCTCTATTGTTAGCGCTCAATATCCTGGACGTGAAGCATTTTTGGCTGACATGTCACAAGATTCTAAAGGTCTACCAAACATTCGTGAGTTAGAAGAACTTTGGATTTCGTTACAAACAGAAATGACTGAGTCTGGCCAAGTTGCTAAGTTTACTGCAGAAGTAGTTGACTTAGATGGCGGTACGTCAACTCAAGAAGTATTGCGTGTTGGTACCTTTAACCTTATTGGTGAGCAAGGCTACTTAGTATACGATGATGCAAGTAAAACTATTCAACCACTAGGGCGTCAGCCTGAAGGTTATCAAGTAGCGTCTGTTCAAGACTTACGCGATGCAACAAGTGGATTTGTTTCAGCTTATGTTGACCCTTCACGCGGTGCAATTCTTGATTTGTTCAAGCAAAAAGCAACCTTATCTGAGCGTTATCACGCAGGTAGCTACGTAGGTTACATCATTACTGGTATGTTAGTAATTGGTTTGCTTATTGGTGTATTCAAAATTATCCAACTTACTATGGTTGGTGGAAAAATGCGTGCACAGCTTAACAATATCGATAATCCTGCAAGCACCAACCCACTTGGTCGTATTTTAACGGTATATCAAGCAAACAAACAAGCTGATACAGAAAGCCTTGAATTGAAACTTGATGAAGCTATTTTGAAAGAGTTACCAAGCATAGAGTCTGGTATTAATATTATTAAGATATTCGCTGCAATCGCTCCATTACTTGGTCTACTAGGTACGGTACTTGGTATGATTGCAACGTTCCAACAAATTACTTTGTTCGGTACGGGCGACCCAAGAATTATGGCTGGCTCAATCTCAATGGCACTTGTAACAACAGCACAAGGTATTATTGCAGCTTTGCCGCTAATATTAATGCACAGCATCGTTGCTGGTCGTAGCAAGTCAATTGTTCATGTTCTTGACGAACAAACAGCAGGCGTAATTGCTGCTCACGCAGAGTCGGAGAAAGCATAATATGATGACCCTAGTCGGATTATGGGAATCTGTTAGGGAATTCATCGCAACCGGTGGTGACGTACTTTATTTCGTTGCTGCCGCGCTCTTTCTCATGTGGGTATTAATGATTGAGCGTTATTGGTATTTAACGTCGGTGTTTCCTAAGCAAAGAGATAAAATTATCTCTGATTGGGAAGCGCGCACCGACACTACCTCTTGGTATGCGCATAGAATTCGCGAAGCATGGATTTCGCAAGCTGCTGATGGCTTAACAGCGCGTTTGTTAATCATCAGAACTTTAGTCGCAATGTGCCCTCTAATAGGATTATTAGGAACCGTAACTGGGATGATTGGTGTATTTGAAACCATGGCAACCCAAGGTACCGGTAACCCTAGATTGATGGCCGGTGGTATATCGATGGCAACTATTCCAACAATGGCTGGAATGGTAGCTGCTTTATCTGGATTATTTTTTAGCTCACGCCTAGAAGCGAAAGCAAAAGTATTGAAAGAAAAGCTAGTCGATAGTCTTCCACATCATTAAGCGAGGTTGTTATGGGACGTAAAGTAAGAGAAGAAGAAGAAGATGCAGCAATTGATATGACACCGATGCTCGACATCGTGTTTATTATGCTTATCTTTTTCATAGTAACAACCGTGTTTGTGAAACAAGCTGGTATGGACGTGTTGAAGCCTGAGGGCCAAACCGCGACTAAGTTTAAAAATGCAAATATTTTTATTGCGGTAACAGAAGACGGTGATGTTTGGATAGATCGTCGCCAAGTGTCTGTTGAAGCAGTAAAAGCAAACATTGAAAAATTGTTGTTAGAACAGCCTACCGACGCAGTTTTCATTCAAGCGGATGAGAAAGCAAAGCACGGTGTTGTGATCGAAGTCATGGATGCTGTTAAATCAGCCGGCGTAGATCGCGTTGCAGTTGCGGTGAGGAGTTAAGCATGATTAGATTATTTGGATCGATATTTCTTGGCGGTGCAGTGGCTTTTGGTTTGTTTTTTATTATGGCAAAACTGGTAGAGAATACTGGTGAGCCTGGTAAGCAGCCACCACCACCACCTGTTATTGACATTATTATGCAAGAACCTGACGAAGGAACAAACACACGAGTGCGTGTTCCACCGCCGCCGCCACCACCACCACAAGAACCGCCTAAGGTTGAAATTGTGGAGCCAGATACATCTGAGCCTGATCCTTCTGGATTTAGCTTAAATATACCTTCGGTTGATACGGGCGGTGTAGGTGTAAATATTGGTGGTATTGGTGCAATGCAAGATGGTGAAGCTACACCTATCTTTCGCATCGATCCTAAATATCCACCAGAAGCTGCTCGCGATGGTAAAGAAGGTTGGGTACAACTGTCTTTCACTATCAATGAAGTGGGCGGTGTAGAAGATGTTGAGGTAATTGCTGCAGAACCCAAACGTTTGTTTGATCGTGAAGCGAAGCGTGCACTTCGAAAGTGGAAGTACAAGCCAAAAGTTGTTGACGGTGTAGCAGAACGTCAGCCAGGCTTAAAAGTTCGCTTAGACTTCACTTTGGATAAGGGCTAGGAGGTAAACATGAATAGACTAACTATATTAAGTAAAGCATTAGTGGCAACTAGCATGTTGGCTATTACCTCGTACTCAAGCATTGCATTTGCACAGCAACCACCCGTTCTGTGCCCTGGGTACGAAAAGCAAAAGACTAAGTTGTTAGGCGACAGAGCAGGTAAGCGTTTACAATCAGCGTACGAAGTTTACTTGGATGAAGAACGCGACGAGCGTGAACGTGTTCTTGAAGCGATACAAAAACTTCGTGAGATTGATGCAAAAGAACCTTTCGATAAAGCGACAGTTGAGCGCTTTCTTGGCCAACTTTTGGTCACAGAGGAAGGAAAACAAGCCGAAGCACTGCAATTAATCGAGACGTCTGCAAATAGAAACGTATTGAACGACAACGACCAAGCTGGTTTGCTTAAGTTGGCTGCCGATTTGTCACTGCAGGAAGAAAAGTATCAAAATGCAGTTGATTGGTATACCAAGTGGATGGACTTTACGTGTAAAGAAGACGGTGATACATGGACAAAAATTGCAAAAGTCTACACCGAGCTTAAGCAATACGACAAAGTCTTAGACGCTGCCGATAACGCTATTAGGTTGTACGAAGAACCAAATAAAAACCCTTATAATCTTAAGATAAACGCTTATCATGAAACAAAGAATTATAAAGGCGCGGTAGAAACTGGTGAAATTCTGGTTACGCTTTTTCCAACTCAGAAAGAGTTTTGGTCTCGCTTAGGATTCTTCTACATGATGGTCGAGGATTATCCGAAAGCATTGGCAACGTTTGAATTGGCTTACAAACAAGGGTTTTTATCCAAAAAATCTGAGTTTAGGTCAATGGCTCAATTGTATTCAGCGCAAGATATTCCATTTAAAGCTGCAAAAATTATGCAGAAATATATGGATGAAGGTGTGTTAGATACAGAAGCTACTGATCTTGCAAGTTTGGCGAGCACATATCGTCAAGCTCGTGAATTCAAGCAAGCAGCTAAATACTATGGACAAGCCGCAATTAAAGACCCTGCTGCTGATTATTTCGAGAAGCAAGGTGTAATGTTATTAGACGCGGAAGATTACAAAGGTGCTATTAAAGCACTTAGTCAATCTCTTGAGTCTAGTGAGCAAGAGCCTGCGAGTACGCATTATGCATTAATGCAAGCGTACTTCTACGATGGAGATTTTCGCAAAGCAGACGTACATGCTCGCGAAGCGATGAAAGATTCATCTCTGAGACGATCTGCACGTGCTTGGTTACCTTACATAAAAGGTAAAGCTGATAATCGTGGTATCAAGATCTAACATTTCATAATGTTAAAACCAAAAACCTGCAGCAATGCGGGTTTTTTTATGCGTGATACACGAGTGAATTACAAAATACGTTTCAATAAATTGCGCAAATCTGACGCAATCTCTTGTTTAATATGTTTATGGGTGTTTTTTTCGAAATAACGACTCAGCAATTCAATATCGTTTTGCTGTGCATGAGTCGATAAAACAACATAAATTGCCGACGCTGCTTGCGGCAGATTTAATTTACCTTGCACAAAAGCTAAACACAGCGTTGATGCTAAGTTATATGTCAATTTTTTATCACTGGTGTCTAGTTGTTCTATAATATAATGTTGCAAATATCGCTGTTGCATAACCTGATTTGCGCCAGAATTGTAATCCGGGTAGGTGACTAATAAGCGTTTATTCCAAGCATTGTCCATAGCGACCTTATATTGGCAACGTTGGCTTATTTGGCCAAAAGCCAATGTTTTATCAGATGTTTTAACCATTAGCGCACTAATGGTTCCGCTGGCGGTATCCACTCGACTACCTAATTTTAGCAATGTAAAACCGGATTGATGCCAGAACTGAAGCAGTGCTTCGTTCACGCCAAAAGATACACTCAACATATTTGTACGCTTATCTTTAAGCCAGTGTTCACATTGATGTAACAGCGCTTTCCCTAGTCCTTGATGACGGTATTGCTGAGACACGGCTATTCTGGTAATGCGTAAATAACTAAAACGACACGCGCCAGGTTCATTAATCTGCAAAGCAATACTTTGAGCAGTAAAATGGCCTTGTACCCTGCGTTTACCGTTTGCAATTAATGTTGGTATTTCAGTAGATGTACTATTACTACCTAGTGATGCAGAAATACTGTGCTCGCTAATGCCTACCACTACGCCTAAAACTAACTTCTGCGGATTGAATGCAACAAGTATATGATGATCGCTACTATCTAAAGCCCTAACAATATCATTCGGTGTACTCTGATAATGCGCGATATTCAATAATGCGAATATCTGTTGATATAATGGGAAATCGTTGACTAAGTCGTCTTTATTTATCCATACAAATGTGATGTTTTTTAACGACAGCTTAAAATTTGAAGAAGCAGTCGGCGTTACAGGTGCCTGTTGTTTTGGCGGGTTTGGCAACACTATATTATCAGCGAATAAGCGCTTAAAGCGTCCTTCAATTGGATCGTCTTCAAACCAGCGAAACGGCTGATTGAGCTGATGGACATGGCAATTGCTGTTTGCTGAAAGAGTAGGTAATACGCGTTGCATAAAGCCTTTTCCGCTACCTTCATATCCGCTAACAGTGCCCGCCAATACAATTACGCTAAATGGTTTGATTATTTCCATGAGTAAGTTGGGGGCAATTGATGCCATCTCGTCAACGATTAACACGTCGGTATACTGTTCTTTACCAAGTAATGCATCGGGTGGTATGAATTTGCTTAGGCGCTGAAGCGTGTCTGACTGCGGTTGCGCCAATGTTAAAGTGTTAGCGGTAGCATAAATCACATCAGTTTGACTTTGTTTGCTGGCGGTAATCGTAACCGTTTGATTATTAAATAATTGGCGCGAGCAAATAGCGCCCAGCAAAGTTGATTTACCTCGACCTCGTTCACCTAATATGACGTGTATTGTTTGTGCGTCGTTTTTCGTTACGACCTTATTGAATACTGTTTTTTGTGCTGACGATAAGCGTAATTCGTGGTTTATCTTGGCGTCTGGTTGATCACTGCTCAAAGGCACAAACACCTTGTCTGTAAGGTAATGGCCTTCATTCGATATATGCGCAATAGAATGATGAGATAGTTGCTGCTCAAATATGCTCGCAAAGCGCGGAGATAGCGCAATATCGTTATAGCTAAAAGCTATAGCAGATGAGGATTTTGCACCGTAGTAATCGTTCAAAGAAGGCGGCAGCAATAACACCAATAGCCCACATTTGTTGACCAAGCCTGATGCGGCATAGCACGCATTCATGTTTAAGCCTGCGGTGGCATCAAATACCACACAATCAAAACATTGACCCAACACGTTGTTTGACTGTTTTAGTTTAATGACCCGAGTGTTATCGAGTAAAGACGTGTTTGTACTATTTATTGTATCGCTCATGATACACATGCTGGTGTAGTGCTGTTCAAACAAAGGTAAAAACATAACAGGATTAATAGGGGAGTGTTGTTCGCTTTTGTTAACAGCATCAGGAGTATTAAAATGCAAATGCCCCTTAATAACCAAACATTGTCTATGATACGCAGTCATAACTGGGGAAGTGAGCCAGTGGTTCACTGAGCTGAATATAGACATTATTGTCGATTTCTCCATAAATACTGTGTGTCAAAATAAGTTATGCAAAGGGATTATGCCAACTACAGGTGTTGTTTAACTCAAGCATGGTATTATTATGTCTTGTTTATCATGATACAAGGAACTCATTATATAATGCATTTTTTATCGCGCCGACTAGTAATGCCAAACGACCTTAACTACGCTAATGCACTATTTGGTGGACGTGCCTTAGAGTGGATTGACGAAGAAGCAGCCATATTTGCAATTTGTCAGTTGGAAACCAAGTTTTTGGTGACTAAACACATAGGCGAAATATCGTTTGAATCGCCAGCAACTCAAGGTGATATTGTAGAGTTTGGCCTTGCTACAAAGCGGGTGGGAAATACGTCAATTACGGTCACCTGCTTAGTAAGAAACAAGGCCACTAAAAAGACTATCTGTTTTGCTGATGACATTGTTTTTGTTGCGGTAGATCCCGATTCACGCATGCCGGTTCCCCATGGTCGAACCATGGAATTGTTAGCAAAACAGACAGAACAAGAGGTTGCATCGTTAAATTTACAAAAACCAGAATAAAATTAATGACTAAGGCTTGCCAAAGTCAACGTAATTGGTACCATACCCGCGCAATTTAGTCATAAATTGTTTTGAACCAAGGGGTGCGTTTATTCGCTGAGACTTGTTGCTTTTATTAGCAAACACAAGAACCCTTAGTAACCTGATCCGGTTAGTACCGGCGTAGGAATGGTCAACATAAAAATTACCTTTTACCTGCCGCGATGTACCGGATCTTTTCTAACTTTGAAGAGATCCCAAAAATGACAAAATATTTACCTAGCTGTACTTTTATCTCCAAAATGCCTTATAAGGCAAGTAAACTCAGACGTTCCAGTATACAAGCTGCTGTCGCGCTTGCACTTGTTGCAAATAACGCTTATGCATTTTCTGCGACTCAAGCCGATGATGTGGAATCGCAAGTGGAAGTTATTACGGTAACCGCAGACATCAGTCAGCGTAGCTTATCGCAATTACCAGGCTCTGCTGTGGTTATTGACGCCGACACCTTGTCTGCAAAGCAGGCTAGGCATATGCAAGACGTGTTGGTTGCTATCCCAAATGTAAATTTAACGGCGGGTGCGTCGCGGGGCAAATTTGTGCAAATTCGCGGTATTGGTGAGCGTTCACAATTTGCAGAGCCAATTAATCCCTCTGTTGGCCTATTGTTTGACGATTTGGATTTATCGGGTCTTGGGTCGTTAATGACCGTATTTGATAGCGCACAAGTAGAGGTGTTATCAGGGCCGCAATCGGTTGCGACAGGTATGAACAGCTTGGCTGGTATTGTTAAGGTTGTTAGCAATGCACCCACCGATTACTTGTTTGCCAAGGTAAGCGCCAGCTATGCCGAACAAGACGAGCATCGTATTTCAGGTGTGTATTCTAATGCCTTAACTGAGACTACAAACGTGCGGCTGTCAGCGCAAAATACACAGTCAAACGGCTTTGTCACTAACGCGTTTCTGGGGCGAGATGACACCAACAACATTGATGAAACCACATTTTCAGCATGGTTTGATACTGCGTTTAACGACACTACCGATATGGACGTACATATTTACCATTTTGACATTGATAATGGATATGACGCTTTTTCGTTATTTAACGACAATATCACCTTATCGGACGAGCCGGGTGAAGACAGCGCTGACGTATCAGCAGTAAGCATAAAAGTTGGCCATAACTATTCACAACATCGCATTGAAGCGAGCGCTTCACATATTAGTGGCGACACACTTTATTCGTATGATGAAGATTGGACATATACCGGTATTCATCCGTTTGGCTATACCTCGTTTACCAGCTTTGACCGCGATATTACGCGCAATCGTATTGACCTTAAATTAGCTTCCTCGCCCAAAAGTGACAGCACTGCAAGCTACTTAGTAGGGATAAACTATAACAGCAATGATGAGGATGCTGGACAATGGTACAACGGCGATGTGTATAGCAGTACATATCAACCTAGTAATAGCGCTATTTACGGGCAGTATCAATATACGGCAACAGATCAGTTAAGCATTACCGGTGCCGCTAGAATTGAAAAGTTCAGTGCTGATTTTAATGATAGCGATGGTTTGATTGCAGCGATAGATGACAACCTAGTGGCTGGATCGCTCAGTTTGGAGTACCAAATTGCCGACGCGTTTTTATTCTCAAGTGTATCGCGTGGATATAAAGCAGGTGGATTTAACTTTGACCAACGTATTAGTCCGGCAAATCGTTATTTTGATCCAGAATACAATATGAATTATGAGCTTGGCGTAAAGGGCAGTGCATACGATGGTTTGGCAAGCATCAGCTTAAGCTTTTTCTACATGAGGAGAGACGATGCGCAAGTAAGTGACTTCTTTACCATTAATACCACCGATGATAGCGGAGCCGTTATTACTACTTTTGTAGACGTCATCGACAATTCGGCATCTGCGGTTAATCAAGGCCTTGAAGTATCAACGAACTGGGACGTATCAAATGACTGGCGCCTTGTATTCAATGCCGGATACTTAGATGCTACGCGCAGCGGTTATACACAAGCCAACGGTGACTTTGTTGCCGCTCGTGAGTTAGCTCAGGCGCCTAAATACAGTGCATACTTATCGTCAACTTACCAATTGAGCGACCGTTTTTCTTGGTTTGTTGATGCCGATATTAAAGATGATTATTTCTTTTCTGAAGGCCATAACGAGCGCGCACCGTTTACTGCTGTGGTGAATACTGAATTAAGTTACCGCGCCGACGGATATGTGGTGTCACTATGGTTAAAAAATGTATTTGATCGCACAGTTTATACTCGAGGATTTGGTGGATTTCCAAACGATCCCCGTGATGAATACACTACCTTTGGACCTTATAATCAAATTGGCCAAGAACGCCAGATAGGCGTTAACCTTAGCTATACATGGGAGTAATATGATGCAATTAGGTGTTGAAATATCGTTATATCCATTAAGCGAAGCATATTTGCCAACTATTCAGGGATTTATTGACCGTTTAAATCAAGATCCTGACTTGTATGTGTCAACTACTCATACCAGTACTTTAGTTAGTGGTGAATACGATCATGTGATGGCCGTTATACAAAGAGAAATGAAGCAAACGTATCAAGAAGTAAAGCAGGCCGTATTTGTATGTAAGTTTTTAAATTCGTCGCACATGAATTTACAAGCCTAGTATGGCAATTATTGATGCACTTATACAGCAATGGCAACAGCAAAGCCTGATAGAAGTCTTTGCTGTTGTTGGCGCTGTAGCGTATGTGTGGTTGGCAGCCAATGAATCGATTTGGTGTTGGCCGTCTGGGTTTATAAGCACCGCGCTTTACGCTTATGTATATTTTGATGTCACCTTAGTGTTTCAGATGTTGCTGAATATCTATTATATGGCTATGGCAATTTGGGGTTTTATTGCATGGCGTCAACATGGTCAAGATACCTTACAGATATCTAGCATGTCGGTGCGCGAGCATATAGTGATGATACTGCTTGGATTTAGCTTTACGGTGGTTAGTTATTATATTGCCACACTGTGGTTTGACTACGAACTATTATTAATCGATATTATGGTTACAGTATTCTCGTTGCTAACAACATACTTAACCGTAACCAAACGCTTGCAAAGCTGGTTATATTGGAGTGTGATTAACGCTGTCACTATTTATTTGTTATTAGCAACTGGCTTGTATTTATCGATTGTGTTAATGATTATATATTTAGTGTTGGCCGCTAAAGGGTATTGGCAATGGCGGCAAAACTACAACAATAGGCAGCAAGCTATTTTATGACTCATCAGCGTCAATTAGTGCTAAGCAACGACATCATCAATTTAATTGAAGAATATCAGTGGTTAAACCTTCACAGTGATGCCTTCACAATAAAGCAGATTGACCCTGAAAAAGTGAACGATAATTTTAAACTTGATGACGGTACACATCGTTTACTACTCAAGTTTTTCAATATGAACACCCGTTTACTGATTAGTCGGCGTGACATTTTTTTGTTTCAGCAACAGTTACATGATATTGGTCTTGCACCCAGACCTTTGTTTTTAAGCGAAGACAGTTCGGTATATATTGAACAATGGCTTGATACCTTGCCCACAGGCGATGCGCAAACACACAAATTGTTGGGTATCAACCAGCAACATATTAGTTTACTGGCTGACGCACTTTATAATATTCACAATGCGTTTATTACAGCGCCAAATTTATCCTTAGCTGACCATTGGCATGTGTATCGTCAACAGGTGTCAAACGGTAACACTACGCTGATAAAACGTTACAACGAATTACAACCTCAATTAGTTGAATACGTAGCGGTAAACAAGGTCGATTTTGTAATGTGCCACAACGATTTGCACCTTGATCATATATGCCCACAAACGGGTAAGGTCATCGATTGGGAGTATGCGTCTATCGGCTGCCGATATATTGATATAAGTAACTGTATTTTAATTAATCAACTCTCTAGTGCGCAAGCCATTGCCTTGTGTAATGAGTATGCAACTATAGCTAACCAAAATGCTGACGAATTATTGCAGCGTGTACAAAACGTAGCCAAATTTTCTGAGCTTACCTTTGCGCTATGGGCCGATTCTGTTGGCTTTGAAATAAATAAACAATAAAAGGCTTTATTTATTTAAGGTTGTGGTTATAATGCAAAGCGAAATTTAGGGGTGTAGTTCGAATTGGTAGAACAGCGGTCTCCAAAACCGATGGTTGGGGGTTCGAGTCCCTCCACCCCTGCCACTTTTCTTTCAGTTGCGTTTAGCGTAATCTAGTGTCACACAGTGGGCACTACAGACCTTTCAGATGAATATATTGGCAACAGAAAAAAGTTCTCATGCAAACGCCTTACCTGAGCAGCAGCAAGCTCAGCTTCAGAATATGGGTATTGATTGCTATTGCTTCAATGAAGGCAATAAAGTCAGTGAGTTTGCTTGGTTGAACGATGTTTGCGCACTGCTTGAGATCACATCAAGTGATTGTTTATACGACGCACAAACTCCTTATTTTGATAAAGACCAGTGTAAATTGCATTTACCCCATGAATCCTTTGTAACCGAGACCGAATTTAAACGTTTGCTGTGGCAGAGTATTCGCCAATATGTAAGCTAGCGATAATGGTCTATTATCGCTGTCTAAATTTGGTAAAGCCATGAAAATTGTCTGTGCAGAATCCCTTTCCCAGTCTTATCAAAGCGCGTATCAGTTATTTTGCTTACATCGAGAGCGTCCATGGTCGTACGAATTATTCACAAAAACTATCAACAATAACCACGCCATATTTGCACTTATTAATGAGCAGGTAGTGGGCTATGCTATTTTCAGTGTTGTATGTAATGAAGGCGAGTTAGAGGATATTTGCGTATCTCCGCAGCACCGAGAAAAGGGCATTGCTGCTGCATTGCTGAATGAAATGCTAGAGCAATGCAAGGCCCTTGATTCCCAATATGTACTATTGGAAGTTAACCAACACAACGAAGCTGCTTTGGCGCTTTATGCAGCGTTAAAGTTTGAGCAAGTAGGCGTGCGCAAAAACTATTATGCCCATGCAAACGGTTCGTATTCTAATGCCCTTGTTATGCGACACATGTTATAAGCCGCCCATGCACAAATATTTGATTTCTAGGTAGTCGTCAATGCCATATTTAGAGCCCTCGCGGCCATTGCCTGATGCTTTTACACCGCCAAAAGGGGCGGCCGGATTTGAAATGGCACCTTCGTTAATACCCACCATACCAAAAGACAATTGCTCAGCAACACGCCACACTCTGCCTATATCTCGAGCGTAAAAATAAGCGGCAAGACCAAAAGGCGTATCGTTAGCCATATCAATGGCTTGTTCCTCGGTTTCAAAGCCAATAATAGGCGATACAGGACCGAATATTTCTTGTTGAGCAACCGGCATAGTATTACTGGCATTGACCAGCACTGTAGGTTGATAAAAGCAGGGGCCTAATGAACTTGGCTCGCCGCCTAATTCTAGTATTGCGCCGGCTTCTATAGAATCGGTTACCAGTTTATGTACATCTTCTAATGCTTGTTGATTAATTAAAGGACCAATATCTACTTCTTCGTCTAGGCCATTGCCCTGTTTTAATGCTTTTACTGCAGCAACGTATTTGCGGGTGAATTGAGGTAGCACTGCGTTTTGCACAAAAATACGGTTTGTACACACACAGGTTTGCCCTGCATTTCGATATTTAGATACAATCGCGCCGCTGACAGCGGCATCAATGTCGGCATCATCAAACACAATAAAAGGGGCATTTCCGCCCAATTCCATTGACACTTTTTTTACTGTAGAGGCGCACTGTTTCGTTAAAATTTTACCTACTTCGGTAGATCCTGTGAAACTAAATTTGGCAACATCTGGGTGTTCAGTTAGCACTGCGCCAATGCCATGGGCGTCTTCACTTGCAATAATGTTAATTACGCCTTTGGGAATGCCTGCGCGTTCAGCAAGTTCAGCAATTGCTAATGCCGATAACGGTGTTTGTGAGGCAGGCCTGCCTACAAAAGTACATCCTGCGGCCAAGGCAGCAGCAGCTTTGCGGGTAATCATTGCATTGGGGAAATTCCAAGGCGTAATGGCCGACACTACGCCAACCGCTTGCTTAATCACCACAATGCGTTTGTTGTTGTCCGGCGCAGGGATAGTATCGCCATATATGCGTTTTGCTTCTTCTGCAAACCATTCAATATAGTTGGCACCATAAGCGATTTCGCCTTTTGCCTCATGTAATGGTTTACCCTGCTCAAGGGTAAGCAATAACGCAAGATCATCTTGGTGCTGCATGAGTAAATTGTACCATTGACGCATTAAGCGAGCGCGTTCATTTGCGGGTGTGGCAGCCCACGAGGGAAAAGCGGTTTTTGCGGCCGCAATGGCTTTTTCTGCATCGTTGCTGGTGGCGTTTGATACCTTAGCAATAATTTGACCGTTGGCAGGGTTGACGACATCAAAAGTACTATTGCTAGCGCGCCAGCATCCATCGATGTATGAGTGTTGACGCAATAAACGAGTGTCAGATAAATTTGTCATAGTATTACTCCCAAATGAAAATGCGTCATTGCACATTAATATTAAGTTATGTGCACTACGGTAACATTATCAAAGGGGCTAAGTAATCTATGTAGGGTAAATTACTCTTTCTTCCTTATTACTTTATTGTTGTAGTTCGCAATACACGTTAATACATTTGCCCCTGGGCAAGGCCTGGGCTGCCCCCAGAATTAGATGATGCGGAAGATTGTCAAAGCTGCTCAGCTAACAACAAAGAAAATATCAAAATGCGTATTAATTACGCTCAGCGCGGGCGATGCCCCTTTCGCAGGTTTGCAAATTCAACTTCGTTTCCCAATCAAATAGCTTGTATTTAATTGTCACTGCATAATCCTGACGCACTGCGTGATACCTGCTATAATGCGCGGCAATTTTATATAAGCTTTAATATTGCCTGCAGCATACCACAGTCGCGGTTGCCGCAGCAGTAGCAAAGCATCGCGTTAATATTAGTGATTTGTGCCGTTACTTGGCGCAACATGGGAATTCAGATACATGGCAAACGCCGATTTTTTAAATGAAATCAATAAGCGAAGAACCTTCGCAATTATTTCTCACCCCGATGCGGGTAAAACCACTATCACCGAAAAAGTATTGTTGTTTGGTCAAGCGCTACAAGTCGCCGGCACGGTCAAAGGCAAAAAGTCGGGTCAACATGCTAAATCAGATTGGATGGAAATGGAAAAAGAGCGGGGGATTTCTGTTACTACCTCGGTGATGCAGTTTCCATATGCCGATCATTTGGTTAATTTATTGGATACTCCCGGGCACGAAGATTTTTCTGAAGATACTTATCGCACGCTTACCGCGGTAGATTCGTGCCTAATGGTAATTGATGCTGCAAAAGGCGTAGAGGACCGTACCATCAAGCTGATGGAAGTCACACGTTTACGCGACACGCCTATTATTACCTTTATGAATAAACTCGACAGGGATACCAGAGACCCTATTGAATTGCTTGATGAAGTAGAAGACATTCTCAAAATAAAATGCGCCCCCATTACGTGGCCTATTGGCATGGGTAAAGAATTTAAAGGGGTGTATCACCTATTACGTGACGAAACCGTGCTATACGCTACCGGTCAAGGCCACACTATTCAAGAAAAACGTGTCATTAAAGGGCTTAACAATCCAGAGCTTGACGATGCCATTGGCATGTATGCAGAAGAGCTGCGTGAAATGCTTGAATTGGTGCAAGGTGCCTCCCATGAATTTGAACTTGAGGCTTTTCTAAAGGGCGAATTAACACCGGTGTTCTTTGGCACTGCGTTGGGTAACTTTGGTGTGGATCATATGCTAGACGGGTTAGTGAAATGGTCACCGGCGCCTATTGGACGAAATACCGACAAAGATACGTTTATCGCTGCCGACGACAACAAATTCAGTGGTTTTGTATTTAAAATACAGGCCAATATGGATCCTAAGCACCGCGATCGTATTGCGTTTTGCCGCATTGTGTCAGGCAAGTACCAAAAAGGCATGAAATTACACCATACGCGCATAGGTAAAGATGTTCGTGTGTCTGACGCACTTACGTTTTTAGCCGGCGACCGAGCGTTACTTGAAGAAGCCTACGCTGGCGACATTATTGGATTGCACAACCATGGCTCTATGCGCATTGGCGACACTTTTACCAGTGGTGAAAAATATTCTTTTACCGGTATTCCCAATTTTGCACCTGAGCTTTTCAAACGCATTCGTTTGCGTGACCCGCTGAAACAAAAGCAGTTATTAAAAGGGCTTATTCAATTGTCAGAAGAGGGCGCAGTTCAAGTCTTCAGACCGCTACAAAATAACGACCTGATTGTAGGTGCCGTGGGCGTATTGCAATTTGATGTAGTAGTTGCGCGCCTAAAAGCTGAGTATAACGTTGACGCAATGTACGAGCACGTTAATGTAAGCACCGCAAGATGGGTGTATGGCGATGAGCGCAAAGTAGATGAGTTTAAGCGTA
Source organism: Glaciecola sp. (assembly GCA_049650345.1). Lineage (GTDB taxonomy): Bacteria > Pseudomonadota > Gammaproteobacteria > Enterobacterales > Alteromonadaceae > Glaciecola. The sequence continues at coordinate 30,578 of JBARZY010000172.1, forward strand.
AAACAGAGGTTAATTTAGCCTACGATGGCGGTGACAACCTTACTTATATTGCGCCTACTATGGTTAACTTAACGCTTGCTCAAGAGCGTTACCCCGACATAAAATTTGCCGCCACGCGTGAGCAATAATACTAACAGGTTTTAATAATTCACTATGCAAATACAACAACTTCTTATTGCACGCTTTTCTGATGCCTTGGGGTCTTTAGGCTTTGAAAACGCCTCTGTCCCCATTGCTAAAAGCAACAAACCAGGGTTTGGCGAATATCAATTTAATGGCGCAATGGGTTTGGCAAAAAAATTAAAACAAAACCCTCGTGATATTGCCCAGCAAATTGTGGAAGCTGCTGATTTAAGCGACATGGCCGAAAAGCTTGAAGTAGCTGGGCCTGGGTTTATTAATATTCACTTATCAAAAGCTTGGTTATCAAAACAAGTAGAAAGTGCAGTAGCTGATCCAAAACTTAGCGTAACACCACAAACAGCACAAACGGTAGTGGTAGATTATTCTGCGCCTAACTTGGCCAAAGAAATGCACGTGGGTCATTTACGCTCAACCATTATTGGTGATGCCGTTGTCAAATGTTTATCATTTTTAGGGCACAAGGTTATTCGCCAAAATCACATGGGTGACTGGGGGACACAGTTTGGTATGTTACTGGCCCATTTGAATGACAAACTGGCACAAAATGAAGTGGCTGAGACTGCATTAAGCGATTTAGAAGACTTTTATCGTGAAGCTAAAGTGCGTTTTGATAACGAAGAAGGCTTTGCCGATACTGCGCGCGAGTACGTGGTTAAGCTGCAAGGCGGTGACAGTGATTGTTTGGCTTTGTGGCAAAACTTTATTGATGTGTCAATTTCCCATTCAGAAGAGGTGTATGACACTTTAAACGTAAGCTTAAGCCGCAACGATGTAATGGGCGAAAGCGCATACAATGATGATTTATCGAATGTAGTTGCCAGCTTAAAAGAACAAGGTATTGCGCAAGAAGACGCTGGAGCACAGGTCGTGTTTTTGCAAGAATTAGCTGATAAAAAAGGCAATCCGGCTGTGTATATTGTGCAAAAATCGGGTGGCGGTTATTTGTATGCCACTACCGATTTAGCTGCTATTCGTTATAGAAGTAATGTATTGCACGCCGATCGCACGCTTATTTTTACCGATGCTCGCCAAGCTCTACATTTTAAACAAACTGAAATAGTGGCGCGCAAAGCCGGCTTTATTGGCGAGAACGAAGCATACCAACATTGCCCATTCGGCATGATGCTTGGCAAAGACAATAAGCCATTTAAAACACGTACCGGTGGCACGGTTAAATTGGTTGATTTACTGCATGAAGCAATTGAACGTGCACAATCATTAGCGCTGGCGCGTAACCCTGATATTACCCCAGACAAACTGCAAGAAATGAAAACTAAGCTTGGGATTGGGGCAGTAAAGTATTCTGACCTGAGTAAAAACAGAACCACCGATTATGTGTTTGACTGGGACGCCATGCTGAGTTTTGAGGGCAACACTGCACCTTATTTACAGTACGCATACACCCGTACACAAAGTATTTTTGCAAAAGCGGGTGTTGATGAAAACAGCGCCAATGCTGAAGTAAGCATTGAGCATGAGGCTGAAAAAGCACTAGCCCTGCACTTGTTACAGTTTCAAGATGCCATTGAAATTGTGGTTCGTGATGCTACGCCTCACATATTGTGCGCGTATATGTACGACTTAGCGTCATTGTTCTCGCGTTTTTATGAAGCGTGCCCAATATTAAAAGACGATGTAACAAGCGCACAACGAAATAGTCGTCTGAGCTTATGCGCACTAAGTGCAAAAACGCTGCAGCAAGGGCTTGATTTGCTGGGCATTGAAACACTCGCACAAATGTAGCTTGGTTTAGACTTTGCCTGCTATGTAGCCGGCAAGTCTATCTACATGCTCTTTGGTTTCATCAATTAAGCTTGCGATTTCAGTGGCCGACTCGGTTGTACTGCCGGCTAGGTTTCTGACTTCGTCTGCGACAACCGCAAAGCCTCTTCCAGCTTCACCCGCGCGAGCAGACTCGATGGCGGCATTCAGTGCCAATAGGTTAGTTTGTGACGAGATACTGTTAATGGTTTGAACAATTGAACCTATTCTGTCTAGCACTTGTGACATCGCTTGGTGAGTTTCGTTGAGTACCACATTTCGTTGCGAAACATCACTACCATACATAAGTAACTTAGCAATACTGCCTGTTTCATCAACCACTGGGCTAAATACCCCTGCTATTAGCAGCTCTTTTCCACCCGATAAACTAAAGCCTATTTCCGATTGAATAGAATCACCGTTGTTGAGTATGCTTTTGTGCTCTGCCGATAGTTTATCAAACAAATTGCCCATACTGGCTTTCACTTCTGAAAACTCAGTTGTGCCAAACGAACGTAAGCACAATTTATTAGCCAGCAGTAATTCACCGCTTGGCGAGAATTCGGTCACAATGTTGGCTCTGCTCATGGCGCTTAATTTTATGTCATTTTCCAGTGCGCGCTTTTTGGTGCTGTCTATATTAGCTTGTATGGATACAAATTTGCTGACTTCACCGCGCTCGTTAATCACAGGGTTAACGCTTAAGCTGATCCAATAGGGCTCCCCCGATTTAGTGTAGTTTAATATTTCTTCGTAAAATGCCTGTTTTTGTGTAATGGCGGTTGAAATGCGTTTTACTGTTTCGCTATCAGTGTGTGCCCCTTGCAAAAAGCTCCCTGGTTTTTTACCCAGCACTTCTTGCATACTATATCCTGTTAGTTTACTGAAACCAGGGTTGGTGTACTCTATGTGACCCGATGCATCACAAATAATGACCGAGTTGGTGGTTTCATCTGCAACCAAAGACAGCAACTTGATGCGCTCGCGCTGATGGCGCTGTTCCGTTACATCTTTTACAAATGCGGTGTATAAAATTTTGTCGGCTAATTCTATTTTAGAAAGTGACAAATTGCCCCAAACAACGGTACCGTCAAAGGCTGTAAATTCAACTTCTCTAGACGTGCCAATTATTTTATCTGCTCCGCCATGCCGATTGTGGTTAATTAAGTTGTCATGGTTTGAGCGAATATCGACAGGCACAAGTACATTCACATTTTTATGCATTACATCTTCACGCTGGCATCGCCATAATTGCTCAGCCGCACGATTAAAAAATATGATGTTATTGTTGTTATCAATGGTAACTACTGCATCAACGCATTGCTCAAGGGTAAGGTCTATTATATCTAAGCTTTCTTTTTGAGCCGATATGTCTTTGACAAACGCAGTATAATGAAAGCCATTTTTGGTATTAACTTTCGACAATGACAAGTTGCACCATACTCGTTTACCGGCTTTTGTTTCTACTTCTACATCCCGCGAAATGCCAACTATTTTGTCAATACCCGTTGTACGATTTGCATTCACTAAATCGTCGTGATTGTGCTGATGTATGGCAGGTACCAGTATTTTTACATTCTTACCCATTACTTCGCGTTCACTGTAGCCCCACAACTTTTCTGCCGATTGGTTATAAAAGGTAATGTTGTTATGCTCGTTTATGGTAACGATTGCATCCACTGCTTGAGCGAGGATTGCGTTTTCATTTGTTTTAGAAGTAGTGAAAAATGCCATGAGAACTGTTAATTGTTTACTATATGTACAGTATCGGTAGTTGAACAAAAACGATGAGTTTACGTATACTAATTTTTACAGAAAACAACGAAGTGAAAAAATAATGACAAAATTACTAGCATTCAGTGGCAGTTTACGCCGCGACTCTTTCAATCAAAGCGTAGTTACGGCTGCTGCTGAAGGCGCCAAAATAGTAGGTGCCGAGGTAACAGTGGTGAGTTTAGCCGACTACATTGCGCCGCTATTTAATGAAGATGATGAAGCAAAATCGGGTATGCCTGAGAACGCGCGTGCGTTAAAGCAACTTATGCTGAATCACGACGGATTTTTAATTGCCACACCAGAGTATAATAGTAGCTACAGCGCAGCATTGAAAAATGCTATTGATTGGGCGTCACGAATGGAAGAAGGTGAAAAGCCGCTGCAAGCATTTAAAGGTAAAACCGCTACCATAATGGCAGCGTCGCCAGGTGCTTTAGGCGGCATAAGAGCATTAGTACCGCTACGTATGCTATTAGGTAATATTGGTATGCATGTGCATCCTACTCAACAAGCGATAGGCAGTGTATCTAAGCTGGTAGACGAAAACGGTAAAATTAGTGATGAAAAAACACTGACTAAATTACATGCCTTAGGCGCACAAGCAGTCAAGCACACTCAAAGTCTAGCTGAGTAAACTGGCAGTGCAGATTTAGCGTTTTTAGTCATAGTGGAATAAGCCATCTTATTCCACTGTTGTTTTTTTTAACTATGACTTTTCCCAAGCAAACTGCACAAACGGCTCGTCAACTGGGGTGTTAGCGATATGATTGGTGTAATTGCTGATCACTTTTTGCGACAAACCTAAAATTATCTCCAAAACATGCTGTTGTGTATAACCTGCATCGTAAAACGCTTTTAATTGCCCTTCATCAATGTGCCCACGGTTGCGCACAATACTAAGCGTGGTATCTAGCAAGGTTTGCAGTTTTGCAGAAGGTAACGGTTTTTGGTCACGTAGGGCATCGGTTAGTGCGGGGTCAACTTTCATTGAGTGAGCAATGCCCGTATGTGCAGGTACACAATAATGGCAGTTATGCTCAACATTAATGCCTTGCCATATTACCGTAAGCTCATCAGCATTAAACGTGGTTTGCGTGAATAATTTGTGCAGTACTTGATAGGCTTCTAAGGTTTCTGGAGAAGACGCTAATACACCATGTAAGTTAGGTACCATACCGAACGCTTTCAAAGAACCTTCAAGAAGTGGTTTGCTATTGTCAGGGGCCGATTCTATAGAGTGAATAGTAAGTGATGTCATAGTGATTTCCTGAAGTTTGAATTAATTGTACCAATTGGTATTTTATAAATTGTACCGATCAGTATGTAAAAGTCAAACCTTAATAGAGAGTGCATGTGTTAATTCATGTTTGAAGATGTATTTAGTGTGTTATGACGAATGGTGAGAAGTTACAATTAAAAAAGCTTAGACGTGCGTTTAATGCAAGCCAATGCCTTCTAGGATACAATCAACGCTACAAACCAACTCTGCTTGTGAAACACCTGCTCGGGCCATTGATGCGGTGCCTTTGAGTAAAGTGTAAATAGTGATGGCGTGGGCAGAAGCGTGCTCATGCAAGCCCAGCTCTATAGATTCTTCGTCGTGTGTAAACAACGATGTATAAAATTGTTTAGGTTGCAATTCGGCTGTTTGTAGGGCGTGTTTTGCAGCTTCAGGTATTTCACCGCTGACTAACTCAGATTGACACAACACCAACATGCAACCATATGCTTGCTTAGGCTTGCATTGCATGGCAATCACCGATTGCATGTGGTTTTTAAGGCGAGTCTTTATACTTAGCTCATTGTTGTTGAGCAAGGCCAAATGAGGCTTCATTTGGGTATTGATGTAGCGCTGCGTTGCTTTTATAAATAAAGACTCTTTGTTTCCAAAGGCACGATACATACTGGGTTTATTAATTCCCATTCTGGCAATGAGGTCGCTCATTGATGTGCCAACATATCCTTTTTGCCAAAAAGTTTGCATGGCTGCCTCTAGGGCCGTTTCAGCATCAAATTCTCGTTTTCGACCACTGGCCATAGCATACTCGCATGTGATTAGATTACGCTTAGTATACCTTTTGGTACACATAATTCAATTTCAAGGCGTGACGAGCGCATCAAAGATATCATTCTTTTGTGAGTGTAAGGGCTTCTCCTCTACCCAAAAGGCATGATTTTCGGTACACTTGCGCTCAAATTTTACGTCGATACGTGTGAGTACTTTTTTATTTATGTTTGAAGTAAATCCAATTAATAATGCCCTAGCAGACATACAAACCCGAGCGGATTCGCTTAGGGGGTATCTTTGACTACGATGTTAAAGTTGAGCGCTTAGAAGAAGTTTGTCGAGAGCTAGAAAACCCTGCTGTGTGGAACGACCCACAATATGCGCAAAAGCTAGGCAAAGAAAAAGTGGCGCTAGAACTTGTGGTAAACACAATGCAAACCTTAGCTCAAGGTGCACAAGACGTTGAAGGATTAGTCGAGCTTGCCGTAGAGGCTGAAGATGAAGAAACCTTCGCTGAGGCAGAACAAGAATTAGCAGGTCTTATTGAAGACCTAGAAAAGCTTGAATTTAGACGCATGTTTAGCGGTGCAAATGACGCCAACGATGGCTATATTGATATACAGTCTGGCTCAGGCGGCACCGAGGCACAAGATTGGGCGAATATGTTGTTGCGCATGTATTTGCGTTGGGGCGAAGAGCAAGGCTTTAAGACCGAGCTTATTGAAGCATCAGCCGGTGACGTAGCCGGTATAAAGAGCGCCACAATTAAATTTACTGGCGAATATGCATTTGGTTGGCTGCGAACCGAAACCGGCGTGCATCGTTTGGTGCGAAAATCGCCTTTCGATTCAGGTAATCGCCGCCATACATCGTTTGCGTCGGCATTTGCTTATCCAGAGGTGAATGACGACATCGATATCGATATTAACCCTGCTGATTTGCGTATAGATACATACCGAGCATCAGGTGCCGGTGGTCAGCACGTTAACCGAACCGATTCAGCCGTGCGTATAACACATTTACCAACAAATACAGTAGTGCAGTGTCAAAACGATCGCTCACAACACAAAAATAAAGATCAAGCCATGAAGCAATTAAAAGCGAAGCTTTATGAACTTGAAATGCAAAAACAAAACGAGGAAAAACAAGCCCTCGAAGATAACAAGTCAGACATTGGATGGGGCAGTCAAATTCGCTCTTACGTGTTAGACGACTCACGCATTAAAGATTTACGCACAGGTGTTGAAACACGCAACACACAAGCCGTACTTGATGGTGATTTAAACAAATTTATTATTGCGAGCCTACAATCAGGCTTGTAAGTAACGTTTTACTTTTTTATGGGAACCTCGATGACTATTGAGCAACAAGATGAAAACAAATTAATTGCAGAGCGCCGTGCGAAATTAGAAAAAATTCGTGAACAGTGCCCTTCAAATGGCTACCCAAACCAGTTTAGACGCGAGCATTATGCTGATGATCTTCAGCAGAAATACGGCGAGTTTGAAAAAGCTGAGTTAGCTGAACAAGGCAACGAAGTGTCGGTTGCCGGTCGTATAATGGCCAAACGTGGACCATTTTTATTGCTACAAGACATGAGTGGACGCATACAGTCATATGCTGATAAAGCCGCTCAAAAACGCATTAAAGAACAGTATGGCAGTTTAGATATTGGCGACATTATTGGCGTAAGTGGTGTCTTGCACAAATCGGGTAAGGGCGACCTTTATGTCGATATGGCATCATTTGAGCTACTTACCAAGTCGTTGCGTCCATTACCTGAAAAATTCCATGGCTTGGCCGATCAAGAAACCAAATATCGTCAACGCTATGTTGATTTGATCACCAACCCCGATACCCGTAAAACCTTTAAAATACGCAGCGATATTGTTAATGGCATTCGTCAGTTTTTAACTGAGCGTAGGTTTATGGAAGTTGAAACGCCAATGTTGCAGGTTATACCAGGCGGTGCCACTGCTAAGCCATTTGTCACGCATCATAACGCCCTAGACATTGACATGTACTTACGCATCGCTCCAGAGCTTTACCTCAAGCGTTTAGTAGTAGGTGGTTTTGAGCGCGTGTTTGAAATTAACCGAAACTTTAGAAATGAAGGTTTATCAACGCGTCATAATCCTGAATTTACTATGCTTGAATTTTATCAAGCTTATGCTGATTACAAAGATTTGATGAACCTAACGGAACACATGCTAAGAGAGCTTGCGCAGAAGGTATTAGGTACAACTGAGTTGACTAACCACGTACGTAACAGCGATGGCGAAGTAGTAGAAACCAAAGAGTATGACTTTGGTAAGCCATTTGCGCGCTTAACCATGGCTGAAGCTGTTTTAAAATACTGGCCAGAAGCTAATGCAGAAGCGATAAACGACCCTGAGAACAATCTTGACGCAATGCGCGAAATGGCCAAGCAATTGCACATTAAAGAGCCTGAAGTTGAGGGCATTTGGGGCGCTGGAAAATACCTATGCGAAATCTTCGAAGCAACCGCTGAAGAGCAACTTGACCAACCCACGTTTATTACTGAATACCCGTGGGAAGTATCGCCGCTTGCTAGAAGAAATGATGAGAACCCATTTGTTACTGATCGCTTTGAGTTTTTTGTAGGCGGTCGCGAGTTAGCAAATGGTTTCTCAGAGCTAAATGACTCAGAAGACCAAGCTGCGCGATTCCAAAAGCAAGTGCAAGAAAAAGATGCGGGTGATGATGAAGCCATGCACTTTGACGAAGACTATATTACGGCACTTGAGTATGGTTTAGCGCCAACCGCTGGTGAAGGTATTGGTATTGACCGTTTGGTTATGTTGTTTGCCGATTGCAGCACTATAAAAGACGTTATCTTGTTCCCACACATGAAACCGCAATCACAAGACTAAGTTGTATTTGCGATAAGACACTATGATTAAAAGGCGTTTGGTTAAACGCCTTTTTTGTGTTCAAGGTTTGAGTGCTACCAGTTTTTGGTATAGCGACGTTAAGAATGGAATGTGAATATGGTGCTGTTGAGCACGCACCACCAAATAACCCAGTACTCCCTCAATTTCCGTTTCTCTTTGATAAAACACATCTTGTTGCATTGACGAATAATTGTCTGAGGTGCTTTCAATTACCTTATCTATTGTTTGTTCAAGCTCAGTTGTATGAAGCGCTATTTGTAATGCTTCATAAACCGCAAATACTTCCGTCTTGGCTTGTGTGAGCTGTTCAGGATACTGTGTTAGCTCGCCGTTTTTGATATTCAACAAGGCAGTTAGCGGGTTAATTACCGCATTAATCGCTAACTTGCGATATAACGCTAAACGAATGTCATCCGCTACATTGGCATTTGGGTGGGCTGTCGCAAAAGCAGATAACCAGTTTACCGACTGAGATGCGTTCAGTGCGTTGTTAAATGGGCCAATATCGAGCCTACCCACCGCGGTTATTCTATAACTATCTGCATCTTGTTTATACACCGCATCGGTAGTAGTACCTACATATAAAGGATTGGTGGGGTACATATCGGCTAGAATATCACCACCGCCCATACCGTTTTGTATTAATACAATTGCGGTATTGTTGCTCATCCAAGGCGACAACAAAGGCGCTAATTCTGCTACTTGGTAGCATTTTACAGGCACAATAATCGCATCAAGTGGGAACGCTGACGGGCACCTTATGCTGTGCAGCGGTGCATTTAAAGTAATTCTACTACCATCTAATAAATCAAGGTTTTTGCATGTAGCATGTTGGCTACGCGTAAGAATCATGGGTTTGAAATCGCGCCAATAATGGGCAAATAAACTACCTATTGCTCCTTGCCCTGCAATAGCAATGTTCCGTTTAACGGAAGAGTGACTAGACACGTGTTATGTTTCCTCAGGGCGAGTAGTCGGGCTTAATCGCGGCGCTTGGTATGCAGGCCAACTTGCCTTGTGTGGCGGCATTAAGGGATGTTGATCTAGCGTATGCTCAACAAAGTGCTTGCCTTGTTGAGGAAGGCAACGAATATCAAAGTTACGCTCGTGGTAGTTAAACACCAAGCTATAGCTGTGTAAATACAAGCGGTCAGCGGCTTCACCTTTGTAGCGTTTGTCACCCAATATTGGGCTTGATAAAGACTTAAGGGCCACACGTATCTGATGGGTTTTGCCCGTTATCGGTTTCACAATAAATAGCCTGTAACTTTGCTTAGGCTTCTGATGCTCAGTATTTGAAGGCATTAAAGCACTAAAAAAGAAGGTGGTCGCTGGGTTATCCTGAGATACAAGCAATTTATAGCTGCCATTGCGCGCTTTGGTCATATCACCAGAAATTTTACCTTGTTTCTTTTTAGGTTTTTTATCGCTTAAGGCTACGTAATATTTTTGTATCTGCCTATTGGCAAAAAGTTGCGATAAGTTGCTGGCAGCTTGCTTATTTGTGGCAATAAGCAAGCAACCACTAGTTGGGGTATCTAGTCGATGCACAAGGTATAAATGTGCCAAGCCAGTTTGTTGTTTAAGCAAGGGTATGATGCTGTCTTCAGGCCCATGCATGCCTAAATCTATAGGTTTGTTAACCACAATAAAATCATGATGCTCAAATATAATCGGTATCAAAACAACTCGCTACCTAAATACTTTTGATGATTTTGATAGCCTCACTATATTGCAGTTCTTCTACCAAGCTGACTAAATTACGTTTGCTGGCGTCGTCAACATTAAGTGAATTAATATATTTGTGCAAAGTAGCGTCATCAATAAACTCGTGACGTTCTAGCCGTTCAATGAATTCACTAATAAAGTCATTATTGTTGTTATCGGGTGTAAATTCAGGTGGCGCACTTCGCGTTAAATCGAGTGTAGAGACAAATGCGCAAGTGTCACGCATTAACGTTGTAAATAATGCTAATTGTTCAGTATCAATGGTTTCGCCACGCAGTTGCTCATCTAATACTTTTGAGCATTCGAACAGTGCCATTAACCCTAAATTACCCGAGATGCCTTTAGTGGTGTGCACTTTCATTTTCGCCTGCTGTAAGTCTCCGGCGTCTATCAATGTGTTTACTTCTAAAGGTACAGACGAGAACTCTTGCTCAAACCGAGTCAGCATACGGCTCAACAAATCAGTATTACCTGCAAGTTGTGAGAGGGCAAAATCGATATCAACTAAGTTTTGTGCTCGAGTCACTTGGTCGTTCTCCTAGTCGGCAGACTAAATAATCATCAATATTGATGTGCCGTAAGCATAAAGACTTAATTAGCCTTTTACAAATGGGTTTTTTTTATCCATCATACGCGTAATTACTATTTGAGACCGACTAATATATGAAAACAGCGCACCTTATTTCATTTTCAGCCTTGGCCATGTTGATGCTTACTGCATGCAGTAAAACGGAAACGCCCGATGCATCTGCAATTTCCTTACAAGGCGATGTAATTAAATATCATCAATACGAGTTAGAGAATGGTCTTACAGTAGTGTTGCATCCTGATGATTCTGATCCACTGGTTAACATAAATGTGACCTATCATGTTGGTTCGGCTCGCGAAGAATACGGGCGCTCGGGTTTTGCACACTTTTTCGAACACATGATGTTTCAAGGCTCTGAGCACGTTGCCGACGAAGAACACTTTAAAACGATTACCGAAGCCGGTGGTAATTTAAACGGTACTACGAATAGTGACCGCACAAATTATTTTCAGACAGTGCCTGCTAATCAATTAGAAAAAGTCTTGTGGCTAGAGGCAGATCGCATGGGATATTTACTGCCTGCGGTTACTCAAGAAAAATTTGAAAATCAACGCGAAACAGTGAAAAACGAAAGAGGGCAGCGGGTTGACAATCAGCCTTATGGTTTGCGTTTTGAACGCACGGCTGAAGCCTTGTATCCCAAAGGCCATCCATATTCGTGGTCAACCATTGGGTATGTGGAAGATTTAGACCGCGTAAATGTAGACGATTTAAAAGCTTTCTTTAAGCGTTGGTATGGCCCTAATAACGCTGTGTTGACGATTGGTGGTAGCATCGATATTGCACAAACCAAACAATGGATAGAAAAATACTTTGGTCCAATCCCTAAAGGCCCCGAGGTCAATCCAGATCCAAAACAACCCGGCTCGCTCGCCGAGACGCGCTACATTACATTAGAAGACAAAGTACACTTGCCTTTATTACAAGTAACGTATCCCACTGTTTATCGCGACCATGCTGATGAGCCTGCCCTTGATGTGTTAGCAAGCATTTTGGGTGGCGGTAAAACATCATTGCTGTATAAGAATATGGTGAAAAACGGCTTGGCAGTACAAGCCTTTGCGAGCCACCCTTGTCGAGAACTTGCTTGTGAATTTGTGTTGTTGTCACTGGCTAACCCACAAAATGTTGCTGATTTAAAAGCGCTTAACGATATCATTCAAAACTCGCTAAATGAGTTTGAAACACGCGGCGTGCAAGACGATGACTTACAAAGGGTAAAAAGTAGCATTGAAACAAGCACCGTTTATGGTTTGCAAAGTGTTGCAGGTAAAGTGGGCATTATGGCCTCAAGTCAAACCTTCAGAGGCACGCCCGATACCATTCAAATGGAAATTGACCGCTACAATGCAGTAACGAAAGACGACGTTATGCGTGTTTATCAGCAGTATGTAAAAGACAAACCCGCGGTAGTGTTGTCGGTTGTACCAAAAGGCCAAGATGTATTGGCAGTGGCAGAAAACAACTTTACGCTACCTGAACGTGTTATACCCATCAACGAAGCGCAGCAAGAGGTGTTTGAGGCGCCCGCCATTGCAGATGCATTTGACCGCAGTTTAAAGCCCGTTGCAGGTGCAAATCCGCCGGTTGATGTGCCCGATTTTTGGGAGCATTCGTATGCAAATGGTATTGATGTATTAGGGGTTGAATCTGCCGAAACGCCTACGCTATCTATTACCCTAAGTATGGAAGGTGGCGTACTATTAGACCCTATTGATAAACTCGGTCTAGCGAGTATCACAGCAGCCTTGATGAACGAAAGCTCAAAAAACTATTCTACCGAAGAAATGGCCAACCAATTAAGCTTAATTGGCAGTTCTATTTCGATATCGGCCAGTGGCCGGTATATCAATGTAAATGCCAATACCCTAAGTAAAAACGCCAAGCGCACCATGGAATTATTGGAAGAGAGATTATTTTCTCCCGCTTTTTCTGAGGAAGACTTTGCGTTAATTAAACAACGTATTTTACAAGGCATGCAGCAATCGTTGAAAAACCCATCAGTATTGGCTTCCCGAGGTCGTGATGCTTTGTTGTTCGGCACCGACAGTCGCTTAGGTTTACCTGATTCAGGCACACTCGACAGTATTGCAGCGATTACCTTAGACGACGTAAAGGCGTTTTACGCACAATATTTCAGGCCAGATCATGCCACACTCGTTGCTGTGGGCGATGTGTCTAAAACTGAGATACTTGGTTTGACAGAGTTTTTAGGTAAATGGGAAGCACAAACTTACACATTGCCGACGTTTGATATTGATACCAACATCGAGCAAAGTAAAATTTACATTGTTGATAATCCAGGTGGCGTGCAGTCGGTGGTTAATATATTTAGGCATGCGCCGGTATTCAACCCTTACGGCGAGCAGTTTAAACTGTCTCTTGCTAACTTCACTTTAGGCGGTATGTTTAATAGCAGAATTAATCTTAATTTACGTGAAGACAAAGGCTATACATACGGTGCTCGTAGTCGGTTTGGTGGCGGTAAACAAACGGGTGTGTTTGTAGCTTCTGCCGATGTAACCGCTAAGTTTACCAAAGAAAGTATTGAGGAGTTTTTATATGAAATCGATACCTACCAACAAAGCGGTATGACGCCAGCTGAGCTAGAATTTTTACAAAATGCATACACTCAGTCTGATGCCCTTAAATACGAGACGCCTGGGCAAAAAGCGGGCTTTTTGGCGCGTTTGTTATCACTTGACTTAGAAAAAGACTATACTGCCAAGCAACAAAATATTATTGAGAATATTACCGTTGATGAGCTAAATACATTGGCGGCAAAGTGGTTAGATACCAGTAAAATGCATATATTGGTTGTAGGCGACGCAGCAACACTTACAGAATCTTTGAAGGGCCTTGGCCGTGAAATAGAAATACTAGAAGTGCCTAAGTAATACAAATAGGCATCAGCACTAGGGTTAACAATTTGACAAATCAATTATCTACTTTTGAAAGTAGGCTGGCGTTAGTATCAACGCCAGCTTTTTTACGCACATTACCCAGCATTAAACATGGCGTAGAGCGCGAAACCTTGCGGGTTAATCCAGACGGTGGCATTGCTACTAGTTCGCATCCTGCGGCTTTAGGCTCAGCCTTAACTCATGAATGGATTACCACCGACTTTTCAGAGTCCTTGCTTGAGTTCATTACACCGCCGGAATCTAGCGCGCGTACGACTATTGCACAACTCATAGATATTCATAAATTTACCTATGAGTCTATTGGTGAAGAGTTGCTGTGGCCTACCAGTATGCCTTGTTTCATTAATGCTGAAACTAATATCCCCATTGCGCGTTATGGCAGTTCAAATATTGCTAAAATGAAAGAAGTCTACCGTACCGGTTTACATCATCGATATGGCAGTATGATGCAGGTAATTTCGGGCGTGCACTTTAACTTTTCACTACCTGAATCGTTTTGGCAACTATGGTGCGAGAGTCAGGGAGAGCAGTGGAACAAAACCACACAATCAGCGCATTACTTTGCCATGATCCGCAATTTTAGGCGTATTGCTTGGGTGATACCGTATTTATTTGGTGCATCGCCGGCAATTTGCAGCTCGTTTATTGCCCATAAAAAAGTACAGCATCAATTCAGTAAATTAGGCAAAGGCACCTTGTATTTGCCTCATGCGACGTCACTAAGAATGAGTGACTTGGGTTACACTAGTAGCGCGCAGTCATCATTAAATATCTGTTATAACGACTTAGATACCTATGTAAGTAGCTTACGCAATGCCATAGGCTTGCATGCGCCGCAATATGCCAATTTAACCAGCAACGAACAAGACGGTTGGCAACAGCTAAACGACAAAGTATTGCAAATAGAAAACGAACTGTATTCACCTATACGGCCAAAGCAGGTTGCTTTACCGCAAGAAACGCCTACCAACGCACTAGAAAATAGAGGCGTGAGCTATCTTGAAGTACGTTCATTAGATGTTAATCCGTTTTCGCCAATTGGCATTGAAGAAACACAATTTCACTTTTTAGATGTGTTTTTACTGCATTGTTTATTGCAACCATCAGATAAGTTTGGCGATGATTGTTTTGCAATCAGCCAAGCCAATATCAACAAAGTGGTTACCGAAGGTCGATTACCAGGATTGACATTATTTGATGGCAAGCAAGAAATTTCACTTGAAGCTTGGGGAGAAACATTAGTTGAACAGTGGTTACTAGTGGCTCAGGTGCTGGATAACGCCAATAATTCCACGAACTACACTGATGCCGTGAACGCGCAAGCGGGTAAATTTGCACAAGCAAATACAACCTCTTCGGGCAAGTGGTTATCTACCCTGCTTGAAAATGAAATTGACAACAGCAGCTTAGGTCTAGAATTAGCCAAAGAATACAAGAGTTTTGCGGCAGGACTTAATTACAAGCATATTAATCAACATGATTTTACTCAGCAAGCACAAGCTTCTATTAGCGCTCAGCAGAAAATTGAGAAAAATGATACGGTGTCATTTTCAACCTTTGTTAAAGATTATTTTGGCAATAGAAAACCTGCCACCGAGAATGATTGCAGCTAAATTAAAATAGGTGTTGATATAAAATGGACAAAAAAAAAGCCTGATGAAAATTATCATCAGGCAATACACACTTAGGGAAACATTTAACACACATTAGTAAGAGCCTTAACCGTGAGATTAGTTCCATTATGTTGTTAAAAAAATTTCAATTTGTTTTTTTATCTACCATTTTTGTTTTATTTTTAGGGGGTTGCAGTACCACACAACCTAAATATAGAGAAAATTTGTGCAAAATTTTTGAAGAAAAAGACGATTGGTACGATGCCGCAGCTGATATGCGCGAAAAGTGGGGTGTACCTATACACGTGCCTATGGCTATGATGTATCAAGAAAGCTCGTTTCGCCACAATGCTATTCCGCCCAGAGATTACGTGTTTTTCGGCTTGATTCCTTGGGGAAGAGTCAGTTCAGCGTATGGATATGCGCAAGCGAAAACCATGACGTGGACAGATTACAAAAAAGAAACCGGTAACTCTTTTGCAGACAGGGATGATTTTGAAGATGCAATTGATTTTATGGGCTGGTTTATTTCAAAAACACACAAAATTAATCGTATTTCTAAGTGGGATGCGGGCGCACAATATCTAAACTACCACGAAGGGTGGGGCGGTTATAAACGCAAGTCATATCGCAAAAAGCCTTGGCTAGTTAAAGTGGCCCGAAAAGTCGACGTGCGATCAAAACGTTACTCTGCACAATTGAAAAAGTGTGAAGACGACCTTGATGACAACTGGTTTATTCGCTTGTTTAAATAAACACCCTAGCAAATATTGATTTAGCGCAAAGGATTGCGCGTTTCAGGTTTTTTCTGCAGTAAAACATTGATCAAGATCAGCATATTTCATGCGCTATTGACTATCATTTATTCATCAACTTAAACAAGGTACGAGTAATCGTAAAAGGTGAATATTATGTTAGATCTACTCTTTTCTGATCCCGTTGCATGGGGCTCAATTTTAGGTATTTTTGTTGTTTGTGCAATTTGTGCTTATTACGTATATTTGTTTTTGCATAACGTAAAAGAAGACCTGTAAGGCCTTTCGGCTGAGCACAAACGGTTTATAGTTTAAATGCGGTAAAGTCTATGTTTATAAGCACCAGTAAACCGGCATTGCCGCCAAAGGCCTTAGGCGCTTTTACGAATGCGCTCACATCGGGGTGCTGCACTAACCAATTAGGGGTTTTTTGTTTGAGAATGCCGTTACCGTGGCCGTGTATGACATTAATACAGGGACTGTGACGTTGCTTGGCCTCAAATATTACCGATAACAACTCTTCTTTTGCTTGTTGTGCCGTAAGGCCATGTAAGTCAATTTCATAATCGGGCGGAATTAAGCCTAACTTCAGTTTTTTTACCAAGTCTTTGTGTTCACCGTCTTTTTCGCGCACAAAACTAATGGCTTGGTTTTCGGGCCAATAAGCCTCAAACACGTCTGATATAGCCACACTTGCACTGCACTGCTTTTGCGACTCAGGCGTGGCTACGGTGTATATTACTTTGCCAGCGCTGCGTTTTGCTGCTTGCTTTTCTTGACGGCTGGGTACGTATTTGTCACTGACTACCTTTTTAGCGTCTTTAAACAAGGCTGAAAATTCACTTTCGGAGGAGGTTTTTTTTGTCATTTGCTTATTTTTCAAAGAAAATTAATTTCAATTTCGCTATTATACGCAGTCTGTAAGCCAATACATCACCCATTGTGTGAATAAGTCATCAGCTAGCATAGTATGCAAGCATTCTTTATTCGTAGCAGTGCGTTATAATCTAATACCAATGAGTATCCATGCATGCCTGATTTAAATGCATCTGATGTTGTACAAAACACCGATGTTGATCATACCTTAACTACGCTAATCGACTACATTCGATATGCAATCACCTGTTTAAATCAGCACGATGTGTATTATGGCCACGGCACAGAAAACGCATGGCAAGAAGCCCAGCGTTTAGTCTTCACGGCGTTATCATTGCCCCTTGATTTGTCTATTGACGAACAACGCCAGTTTCATCAATGTGTATTAACTCAAGCTGAACGTTCTCTAATATTACAGTGGATAACGGCACGTTGTGAGCAAGGCATTCCTTTGCCATATTTAACGCATCAAGCGTGGTTTGCGGGCATGCCTTTTTACGTTGATGAACGCGTGCTTATCCCCCGTTCACCCTTTGCTGAACTCATTGCCAATCGCTTTGCGCCATATACGAATATAACCAGTGTCCCTGAAACGCCGCTAATGATGCTTGATATGTGCACAGGTGGCGCTTGTATAGCTATTGCATTGGCGCACACCTTTGAGCACGCCCAAGTAGATGCTGTTGATATTGACCAAGACGCATTAGATGTGGCGTCTATTAATATTGAACAATATCAACTAGAAGATCGCGTGTTTCCTATGCAGTCTGATATTTTTGATAATCTTGGCCAACAAAAGTACGACTTGATTGTGGTTAATCCTCCCTATGTTGATGCCCAAGATATGCATGACTTACCTCGCGAGTATCATCATGAGCCCGAACATGCATTGGCATCAGGCGATGACGGCTTAGATATTACCTTACGAGTGTTGCAACAAGCCAGCCAACACATGACCGACAACGCCTGGTTGTTTGTTGAGGTAGGCAACAGTGAAGTAAATTTTGCGCAGCGTTTTGTGGGCATTGAGGTAACGTGGTGCGAACTCACACAAGGCGGCAGTGGTATTTTTGCACTGAACAAATCACAGCTAGATGCACAACTTAATCAATTACACGCTTTAATTTAAGGAACAAGAATGTCTGGAAATACCTTTGGGAAGTTGTTTACCCTTACTACATTTGGCGAAAGCCACGGTATTGCAATAGGCGGTGTGGTAGACGGTTGCCCCGCAGGACTCGAACTCACCGAAGCTGATTTACAGGGTGATTTAGATCGCCGTAAACCAGGCACATCAAAATTTACCACTGCACGCCGCGAATCTGACGAAGTACAAATATTATCGGGTGTATTTGAAGGTAAAACAACCGGTACTAGCATTGGCTTATTAATTAAAAACACCGATCAGCGCAGCCAAGACTATTCAAAAATTAAAGACAGTTTTCGACCAGGTCACGCAGATTACACTTACCAGCAAAAATTTGGTATGCGCGATTATCGCGGCGGTGGTCGTTCTTCAGCACGTGAAACGGCAGTAAGAGTAGCAGCCGGCGGCATCGCTAAGAAGTATTTAAAGCAACACTACGGCATTGAAATAAACGGTTATATTTCGCAGCTGGGGCCAATTAAAATTGACACTGTTGATCACACTGTGACCAACACAAATCCTTTTTTCTGTCCCGATAGCAACAAGCTAGAAGCGCTAGAAGAGTACATGCGGGCACTTAAGAAAGAAGGCAATTCAATAGGTGCCAAAGTGACTGTAGAGGCAAACAATATGCCTGTGGGCCTAGGTGAGCCAGTATTTGATAGACTTGATGCCGATATTGCCCACGCCATGATGGGCATTAATGCAGTGAAAGGCGTAGAAGTGGGAGATGGCTTTGACTGCGTTACTCAAAAGGGCACTGATCATCGTGACGAAATGTCACCCGATGGCTTTCACACCAACCACGCTGGTGGCGTATTAGGCGGTATTTCTTCTGGACAAGACTTAGTGGTGAATATGGCCTTAAAACCCACCTCAAGTATCAGTATTTCAGGTAAAACGGTAGATGTTAACGGCGAACAAAGCGAAATCATCACTAAAGGCCGACACGACCCATGCGTAGGCATTCGTGCGGTACCTATTGCTGAGGCAATGCTAGCATTAGTCATTATGGACCACCTATTGCGCCATCGTGGTCAAAATAGCGATGTGAACTCTATTACACCCGTTATTCCGGCGCAGCGATAAACACCGTGAATACTTGTATAAGCGCTTGCAAGCTAGGGCTAGTATTTGTTTGTTTAGTGTTGGGAATGAGTCAGTCTCGCGCCCAAGATAGCAGCGATATTTGGTTGGGAAAACTTAGTTTACGTGACAACACCCAGATAACTGACTTAGTGAGGTTGACTAACACCAATGCTTACACCAATCAGCCCTATTTTTTCGGTAATGATTATCTGTATTATACCCAGTCTGAAGGTGAGGGCGACGCAGCACAAACCGATGTATTTCGTTTTTCATTAGTCGTGGGCACTAGTAAAAACCTTACCCAAAGTACCGATGCTGAATATTCACCCACTCCAGCTTTTGCCAATGGTAGTATGTCGCTGATAAGGGTAAATAGCGAAGGTAAACAACAACTATGGGTGTACAATTTGCAAGGCAATCCAAAGCAGCATTTGGTACCGGCAATTGAACCTGTGGGTTATCATGTTTGGCTAGACGATGAGTCTTTATTATTGTTTGTGTTGGGACAACCTCATACGCTTCAGCTTACGCAGTCAAGCCCTGAGTCAGTGGGTAAAGTCATTGATGACAACATTGGTGCGAGTTTATTTCAATACAAAAACACGTCATGGTTTTTGTATAGCAGAACCAGTGAAGAGGGTAATTGGCTAAAGGCGTACAACAAAGACTCAGGTAAAGTGAGACAAGTCGCTCGTCTGCCCAACGACGCAAAGTATTTTGCAGTAACGGCAAGTGGCCGGGTGCTTAGTAGCAACGGCAAAACGTTATTTGTTCGCGACATAACACAAGACAAGCAGAAACTTAAACCGATTGGAAAGTGGCATGCCATTGATATTAATGAAAAGCAGTGTCAACAGGGTATAAGCCGAGTGGCGGTCTCGCCCGATAGCAGTATGGTTGCTTTAGTATGCAGTAATGAGTAAATCAAGATTGTGTAAAAATTCAAAAAAAATGCGCATTAATATGCGCATTTTTTATGGTTATTCAGTTTACACAAACCAAATAAGGGCGTGTTAGCTAGCAAAGTTGTCAGAAGCAAACTGCCAGTTAGCAAGAGCCCAGAAACCTTCTAAGTAGTTTGGACGCACGTTACGGTAATCGATGTAGTAGGCGTGCTCCCACAAATCTACAGTAATCAATGGTGTTACACCGTCTTGTGTAATTGGCGTACCAGCATTGCTAGTGTTAACGATGTCTAGGCTACCATCAGCAGTTTTAACTAACCAAGTCCAGCTAGAACCAAAGTTGTTAACTGCTTTGTCGTTAAATGCAGCTTTGAAGTCTGCAAACGAACCCCATTTTGCGTTAATTGCATCAGCAAGTGGTCCAGTTGGTTCACCACCAGCATTTGGCGCTAGGCTGTTCCAATAAAAAGTGTGGTTCCAAATTTGTGCAGCGTTGTTAAATACGCCACCGTCACTTGATTTAACAATTTCTTCTAAAGACTTGCTGGCTAAATCGGTACCTTCAATAAGGCCATTCAGCTTTGTTACATATGTTGCATGGTGTTTACCATGGTGAAAATCTAAAGTTTCAGCAGAAATATGCGGTTCAAGTGCTGTTTTTTCGTAAGGTAATGCTGGTAGTTCGAAAGCCATGTGTAATCTCCATGAGTGTTGTTTTATATATCAATAATAGTATGTAAGGATCAAATTTACGTTTTAAACCCTTGCGCTGTAATTAGGGTTAATTTTTTTCGTTTCTACTAATTCTTTATTTTACCCAAACAAGATCAACTTTTATTCTATTTACGTATAACCGAATTACATAATATAGATACATTCGAAAACACTGAATGCAAACAAGGGGTCGCGCTTGTGGCTTGAATTCGGTAACATTGCGCCCATATCATTACTTAATCATTTCACATATTAAAACGGTTGAAGCATGGAAACTATAGATAAAATTAAAGAACAAATTAACGAAAATCCTATTTTGTTGTATATGAAGGGCTCTCCTAAGTTGCCTTCATGTGGGTTTTCTTCACAAGCCTCTCAGGCATTAATGTCGTGTAACGAGCAATTTGCTTACGTTGATATTCTGCAAAACCCTGATATTCGCGCTGAGTTGCCTAAGTTCGCAAACTGGCCAACCTTTCCACAACTTTGGGTTGATGGCGAATTAGTAGGTGGTTGCGACATTATATTAGAAATGTTTCAACAAGGTGAGCTACAAACACTTATTAAAGAAACGGCTGATAAAAACAAAGCCGCTGAGTAAGCGCTGAGCTTATACAGCATTACGTTATGCTTAAAACGAAAAAACCGAACATTTGTTCGGTTTTTTTATGCGGTAATGTTAATGAAGGCTTATTGTTAGCCAACATCTTTAAATAAACTGTCGTCAATAATAGTAGTGTCGATGATATCTTGCGCCATTTGCACGCAACTGCCGCACTGAGAGCCAACACCGAAGCGCGCTTTTAATTCACGCATGTTGCCTACGCCGTTCTCGCGAACTGCTTGTTCAATGTGTTTATCAGTGATGCCATGACATAAACATACAAACATTTTTCTTTGCGCTCTCAATAATTAATCTCATTGCAAATGATAATAATTGCTATTTAGATTGAAAGCAAGCTTTTTTGCGATGTATTGTGTTTAAATTAAGCGCATTTTGACTGGTTTAGCAACAACAATCACCTTATGCTTCGTCGTTACTTGGCGCTAAAGGCCATCCACCCAACGATTGGTATCTATTGACCATATAACAAAATAGTTCAGCTGTTTTTTGAGTGTCGTATAGCGCGCTGTGAGCATCGGCTTGTGAGAAGCTAATGTTAGCGGCTTCACAGGCTTTAACCAATACAGTTTGCCCCAGTATAAGCGCCGCTAAAGAGGTAGTGTCAAATGATACAAAAGGGTGGAACGGTGTGCGCTTAATGCTATTGCGATTAATAGCCGCATTCACAAAACTTTGGTCGAACGTAGCATTGTGCGCAACAATAACGCTGCGCTGGCAGTCAGCCTTTTTTTGTTCACCTCGCACAAATTTGCATAGGCCTTTCATGGCATCGCTTTCTTCTATTGCCCCGCGCAGTGGGTTAAACGGGTCAATACCATTAAATTCTATGGCAGCTTTTTCAATGTTGGCGTTTTCAAACGGCGCAATATGCTCATGAAATGTATTATGCGGCCTTACAATGCCGTGCTCGTCCATTTGCAAGGTAACGGCAGCAATTTCTAGCAGTGCATCGGTTTGCGCGTTAAAACCGGCAGTTTCTACGTCAATAATAACGGGAAAGTAACCGCGAAAGCGTTGCTTAAGTTGTGGGAGTGTTTCAGACATATATGGATTATTTACTTTACTGACTAATTACCCATGTAGTATGCATGAGATAGTATTTGTTGGCTAAACCTTTTGCCATAAAAGCCGATAAAAGAGGCGATTAAGGGGCGATGCTATGTTCAAATTGTTTGTTTCCACATTAACGCTGTTGTTTTTATTGGTATGGTGCACCTCGCTGCAAGCGGGTATGCGCAGTTATTCTGTGCCAGTTGAAAACTCGGTATGGGCATTGTCTAAACAAACTCGACTGATGTGTGAATTGCAGCATAACATTCCAGGCTTTGGCGATGCGCGATTTTTAACCGAAGCGTCAAAACAGCTAAACCTTGAATTTACCCTAGATATGCTGCGATTACCGAGCCGCTACGACGTGGCCGATGTGTATTCATTACCGCCTAAATGGATGCGTGGTGCCATGCAACGCAAACTGGGGCAAATGGATATCCGTAAGCAATACGACGCTGACTTACCCGCACAAACCGCGTGGGAGATGCTAACTGAACTGGAAAAAGGGTTTTGGCCAACCATTCATTACCGAGACTGGGCAAATAGCAACGACTCGGTTGCGGTGTCGCTAAATGCCAGTAATTTTATGCCTGAGTACAACGCTTTTAATGCATGCGTAAGTAACTTGTTACCCTATAGCTTTGATGACATTGCGTATACCGTATTAGCTTATCGCAAAAACTCAGCAGAACTGACTAAATATTCGCAACGCCGACTTGATATGATTGGTGACTATCTAAAAGAAGACATCGATTTGGAGCTCGTGTTGGTTGACGGTTACACCGACAGCTATGGCGGCAGTTGGTTAAACGAGCAATTATCTATAAAACGCGCCACTGAAATCAAAGACTATTTTGCTGGAATGGGCGTTGATCCTAATCGTATTGACGTAACTGGGCACGGCGAAAAGCGCCATACCTCGCCTAACGACAATACCATTGAGCGCGAGAAGAATCGCCGCGTAGTGATACGCATGAGTAAACCTTAGTTTTCATGGCGTGCGTAATGGCTATTCGACTAACATATAAGGCTTAACTTGGTCGGTAAACAAGCCGTCTACCTCGTTTTGTACCAATAAATTAAACAGCGCTTGCGCTTTGGTATTATCGTTTATGACGTCTTCTCTGAACGTGTATGGGTGCACCAGCAAACCAGCTGATTTTGCCCGTTTGTAAAACGCCGTCATTTGATTATTGTTAACCACCTGTGGCAACCATGGACCAATACCTTGTGCATATTGCGATATACGTACCAAGCCCTCTGCACTTTGCATGGCGGTGTAATCAGCACTTGATTCTTGCCAACCGTTTTCGGCAATAAGTTGTATAAGTGGTACGTTAACTCCCAAGTCAGCGTGTAAACGCTTTAAACTATTGGGCTCAAAACTTTGCACAAATATGCGCGAGTGGGGCTGATTTAGTGATAAGCGCTTTAATTCATTGGCTAAGCTTAGTGCAATATCTTTGCCTTGTTCTAAATGCCATTCGGGGGTTTTTATTTCTGTATAAAACCCAGTTTGTTTACCAAAACTCTCGTTTAAAGCACGAATTAACTCGACCTGTTCAGCAAATGTCGCAATCGTAAAGTGCGCGTTGCCACGGTAACGTGAGGGAAACACCACTTCACCGTTTCGTTTTTGCCTCTCGTGTACGCGTAAATGGCGTAGTTCAGATAAGCTAAAGTCAATCGCATAAAACCGGCCATCGCTGCGGGCACGATCAGGATATACTTGTTCCACATTCGTCACCGTTTCAATATGAATATCGTGTAGAACCACCAAGTGATTGTCTTTGCTTAAGACTAAGTCTTGCTCGATATAATGTGCGCCTTGCATATAAGCCAAGACTGCGGCTTCTTTAGTGTGTTCAGGTAAATACCCTGATGCGCCGCGGTGGGCGATGATATCGATAGCCACTGCTATTTGGGGTATTAGCAAGGCAAGTGTAAGCAACAAACTCGTGATGTATTTATGCACAGACATTTCCTAACGTGGTTATTTAGCAGATTTAGTATGGGGTAAATATATTGCTAAATTATGAATTAGGGAAATACCTGTGCTTAAATTCAGTGATTACTGCTGCGCCTAGTGCTCTTGTCGATTCACATCTTGGCATAATATCATCTCTCTAATTTTAGCCGATGCCCCTTCGTAAAAACCAACCTCAACGTCGTAATGCTTAGGGTTTCTGAATGCACCAAAAATGATGTCAAAAATAGGTAAATCAGAATAATTATATCTATGAATCCCTTTTCCGTGGTGAATGGTGTGGCTTTCTGGTCTTTGAATCAAATATCCTAGCCACTGTGGGGTATTGATATTGGTATGTTGGAATACGGCCAAAAACATAGTGATATACAAAAAGTAACTTGCTACTAAAGGAGAGACTCCTACTGGAAGTGATCCTCACCAGATATTAGGTTTTGTCGCATTATGTGCCGTGTTGCTTAGAATTATTTGGGGAGTGATGAGCAAAAAGCAAGGAAGTTTTGCAACCACTGCTCTCAGCTTTAAAGCGTTTGCTTTGCACTTTACTCATCTTAAGAACAGGGAAGTGCCTATTAATACTGGTCATAATCCAATAGGTTGGATTATGATGTTTAGCAACATGGACTCTTTTTATCGGGCTAGCAGTGACAGGCTTCATGCTAGAAGAGATAGATTACTTTTTTGGCAATTCTTTAATCGAAGATATACATTCTATATTTTCAGACATAATGTACGGACTTGTTTTATTGCATATTGCCGCTGTTTTTATTGTTGCATGGTGGGGAAGAGTTTCGTTGATTAGGCCCATGTTAACTGGTTGGCGGAGCAGGAGGTGAGTTCCATTAAGGATATTCATCAATTCTAAAAGATAAGAATTTTTATACCTATCAATATCAGTACAACGCCGCCAAGCAGTTCTGCTTTGCTCTCGAAATAATCTCCCGTTTTAGCGCCTACTATGACACCCATCCAACTTAAGAAGAATGTAGTGATACCGATGATTAGGCAAGCAATAAAGGGATCTACATCGAAAAATTCTAGCGTAAAACCAGCCGCCATCGCATCAATACTGGTTGCGATCGCTAGAATTAACATGACTTTATGGGTTATGCGAACGATATCCTCTTCGCTCCCTTCGCTTAATGCGTCATATATCATCTTTGAGCCAATTAAGAAAAGTAAAGCAAATGCAATCCAAGGAGCATATGTATCGACCCACTCTAAAACAGTTTGTCCGGCTAAGTATCCTATTAAAGGCATAAAACCCTGCGATATGCCAAAGTATAATCCAGCTCTAATTCCCAATGCTGATAGCCTACCTTTGTATTTGGTTCCTAAACCGATAGAAACAGCAAATGCATCCATACTTAAAGCAAAAGCAAGTATAAAAAGCTCAATCATAGTCACGCTCATTAAAAACACAATTAAATTAATTAATATCCGACTTAAACAAGTGCTTAGCTAGCTATAATAACAGCTCATGGAATAATAGGGCTATTAATTACTAACGGTGTGAAGAGATTATTTAAGGAGTACCAAGATATTAAGGTTTAACTTATATCATTATAATCTTTGGTCTTTTATAAACGTAAACATCAATATGACATGACGTTCTTTCTATGTTTAACAAAACACTATGCTGCCAATTTAAGTCATATGAAGGAGATTTTTAATGGCTCCTACCATATTAATCTGCTCTATAATCTTTAGGAAAATACTGGAAGTGAACGAGGGGGATTGCGCTTTTATTCGCATTATCTGAAAAATCTTGAACGGAATTTGTTTACTGTTGGGATATCACCGCATTCGCGGTGGTAACGAACTTAACGGTGTTAATTACTTCAATTCGCTCTGTGCAGCCTTTAGCTACTCTGTTTTATCTTTAAACTCACATAAATCTTCTATGATACACGAGCCACAGCGTGGTTTACGGGCAATACAAGTATAACGCCCATGCAAAATCAACCAATGATGCACATCCACTTTAAACTCAGCAGGCACCACTTTTAGCAGCTTCTCTTCGACTTTCTCAACGGTTTTACCCATTGCTAGCTTAGTACGATTACTCACACGGTAAATATGCGTGTCTACCGCAATCGTAGGCCAGCCGAAAGATAAGGTAGAAACTACGAGATCACTGTGATTTTATTGCAAAATTACGACAGATTTTTAATACTAGTAGATAGACAACGGAGGTATTAGTAATATGAAAGTCATATTCTCACATGGAAAAGAAAGTGGACCATGGGGTAGCAAAATAAAACGGCTTGCAGCTACCGCCGAAGCTTTAGGTTTTAACGTAGACAGTATTGATTATTCAGGGATAGATGACGCTGATGAGAGGGTTAATAAGCTTTGTGATTACTTGAAAAGTGAAACTGACGAGTTTGTGTTAATTGGTTCAAGTATGGGTGGTTACGTGTCATTAGTTGCTTCTGATAGATATCCGCCGGTTGGTTTGTTTCTGCTAGCTCCCGCGCTATATATGGATGGTTATTCACATCAAATTTATAAAGCTAAAGTAGAACAGATACAGATTATACATGGTTGGTTAGATGACGTAATACCGCTAGATAATGTCTACAAATTTGCTCGCGAGTCCAAATGTACTCTCAGTATTGTAAATAGTGATCATCGTCTGAACAGCGCTTTGGATGAAATAGAACAAGCGTTTTCTTATTTTTTGAGCAATTTGTTAGAAAAAAATCAGTAGCACATAATATCAAATCGCTTTTCATGTAATATGCGACCAATGATTACCCGTATAGGTGAAACATTTTATGTAGGGAAAGTTAAGGTTAACAGGGTATTTGACCTTGTGGCAGTTGTGCTAACGAAACAGCAAGATTAAGTATATTCAAAAGCCAAAAAGATACTGGAATTTATAGTATTGAATGATGAAGCCGTTGGTGTCAAAAATTACAGAATGACAACTCATATTTAATTATTACACGTTTACTTCAACTTTCTAGCTTGCTCCTTTAACACCCCATTTATAAAGCTCTTGCGGCCATACTCACGGGTAATGATGCATTTGTTTAAATCGAAACCCCTAGCAGGGCAATACTCCCGTCCATAAAAAATAATCTGAAGGTGGAGGTCGTTCCATCTCTCTTTTGGAAATAGTCGCTTGCCGTCACGTTCGGTTTGCTCAACGCTCTTGCCGTTAGACAAGCCCCAACGATACATCAAACGATGTATGTGTGTATCAACAGGGAAGGCGGGCACATTGAATGCTTGTGCCATTACAACTGATGCCGTTTTGTGTCCAACTCCCGGCATGGCCTCAAGATCTTTAAAATTCTGGGGTACCTCACCACCATGTAGCTTAATAATCATATCTGACAGGTGCCAAATTCCTTTTGATTTCATTGGCGATAAACCACATGGCCTAATGATCTCTTTAATCTCTTCAATGGTCATTTTCACCATATCGTATGGATTATCAGCTTTGGCGAATAGATGCGGGGTTATTTGATTGACGCGCTCATCTGTACATTGAGCAGACAACAAAACCGCGACTAATAGGGTGTATGGATCTTTGTGATCTAAGGGAACAGGAACTTCAGGGTATAGCTCATCTAGAATGTCAATAATAGCTTGGACTTTGTCTTTCTTACTAACAGCGTTATTCATATGTCGGTTCCGGTCACTCTGGCGCGTTGTACCACTTTTGCTGAGCCCTTTTGTTGGCGCAATTCTATGACATTATCAATCATATTTTTAGCCGCTATAATTAAGCCCATGCCAATAAACGCGCCTGGTGGGAGTATAGCCAGCAAAAAGTTAGCGTCGGTTTGATAAACCTGAATAGTTAACGCGCTGGCCCATTCACCAAACAGCAAGTTAGCACCAGAAAATAACGTGCCTAAGCCCAGCATTTCTCGCATGCCGCCCAATACAATCAAAATCAATGTAAAACCAGTTCCCATCATCAAGCCATCGAACGCCGCGAAACCTACTGGATTTTTGGATGCATAGGCCTCGGCACGTCCAATAATGGCGCAGTTAGTAACAATTAAGGGAATGAAGATGCCTAATACTTGATACAAGCCATAAGTAAACGCATGCATCAATAACTCAATTAAGGTAACAAATGAAGCGATAACCATGACAAAAATGGGAATACGAATTTCATTCGGTACAATATTACGCACCAATGATACGGTGATGTTAGAGCCAAGCAATACCAGTGTAGTGGCTATGCCTAAACCCAAGCCGTTCATAAATGTACCGGTAACCGCTAATAATGGGCATAAACCTAGTAATTGAACAATGGCCGGATTGTTCTTCCAAAGGCCTTGTGTAATAAGTGTTTTATATTCGTTGTTCATGATGCTTTTCCTTGCGTCGCTGGCTCGCTAGAGGCACAGTTAGCTGGGCGGCTAAACAATGTATCCATATTTTGTTGGGCAAATTCGGCTGCTTTTGCGGCGGCACTGACGACCGCCCGTGGGGTAATGGTTGCCCCTGTGAATTGGTCAAAACGCCCACCGTCTTTTTTTACCTGCCAGCGGTCTTTTACGGCTTCGTTGTAGGGCACATTGTTAAAGCTTAAAATCCAATCGCTTATGCGAAGGTCTATTTTGTCACCTAGGCCCGGTGTTTCTTTATGGGCAACAACACGCGTGCCAAGTACGTTCATATTAGTATCAACGGCTACTACCATGTCTATGGCGCCGCTATACCCATTAGGGGCTGTGGTTTCAATGATCAATGCTGTGTTTGTTTGCTGCAAGCGAGCTCTAAATACACGTTGATCTGCTTTACCTAAGAGTTCGCTGTTGTCTACCCTGATGCAATCAATGTGCAGTTGATTGTCGTGTAAAGACGGCACCACTACTTGATTGAGTGTACCAAGCAGTTGTCTTTCTTTAGCTGCATCAATACGTTCGTGCGTAAGGCTGTAAGTAACCGCAATAATACTTGTAGTGACCAAAGCAAAAGCGCCCAATATTAGCCCGTTTTTTTGAATTGCTTTAATCATTTAGGCTCCTTTTGTTGCATATTTTTGGCTTTTTCTCTGTGTCCATAAGTACGAGGGCGGGTGTAATAATCAATCAGAGGCACGGCCATGTTCATGATAACCACCGCAAAAGCGATGGCGTCTGGGTACGCGCCCCAAGTTCGTATAATAATTACCCACACACCAATAGCCATACCAAAAATCAACCTGCCACGATTAGTGGTTGACGCTGAAACAGGATCGGTGGCAATAAAAAATGCACCAAATAACAAGCTACCATTAATAATATGAAACCAAGGTGAGGCATGGGTACTGGGGTCGCTCATATATAAAATAGTACTCATGAGTGCTGCGCCAACAATCATACTAATGGGAATATGCCAATTTATAATTTTAGCTTTGAGTAAAAATAATCCACCTGCTAAATATGCCAACGCGACAGGTCCCCATCCTTTTCCTACAGCGCCTGAAAAACTCGTATCGTTTAATGCTTCAGAAATGACATAGCCTTCTGCTAAAGCGGTTTTAACATGGTCAAGCGGCGTAGCCATGCTCGTACCGTCAATGGTTACTTTCAGCTGTTCTATGCTATACCCGCTAGCGGTGTAACCGCTAAATACGGTATACACTGCGTCCCAAAGCGAAACACTTTGCGCAGTGAGCGAGGTAGCCGGTAGCCACGATGTCATTTGTACTGGAAATGAAATAAGCAACATAATATATCCTGCCATAGCAGGGTTAAACATGTTGTATCCTAAACCACCATACAACTGTTTTACGATAACAATTGAGAAAAACGTACCAATAACAATCACCCACCACGGAGCAAGGGGAGGAATACTAATAGCGAGTAATACAGCTGTTAATACTGCGCTGTAGTCTTTTACGGCACGCTCTGAATTTTTATTGCGTAGTTCCAGTACGACTATTTCGCTAATTACTGCGGTGGTAATGGCTAGCGCCAGTTGAATTAACAAGCCATAGCCAAACATAAAGACTTGCACCGCTATACCGGGCAAGGCTGCGTAAACAACCATGCGCATTACCGCACCGGTATCTCTCTGCAAATGATTATGGGGTGAGCTGGCTAAACTAAACTTACTCATCTTGCGCATCCTGTTGATTATTGGCTGCTTGTTGTTTTGCCAACTTTTTAGCCTTTGCGCGCGCTATGGCATCGGCAACACGTTTCTTTTTAGCCGCTTGCGCAGCATCTTCGCTTACGTCAGATGATGCCGTTGGTTGCGGAGCAGGGGCTGCGCTATCGTTATTGCTTTGAACCGCTTTAGGCTCAGGAGTTTCGGTTGATGCTGCTGGCTCTGCTTTTTGTTTTGCTGCCAAGGCTGCTTTTTTTGCTTTGGCTCTGGCGAGTGCCGCGGCTATTTTATCTTGCGAGGCGCCGCCGTCTTTGTTCATAGCTTGTTTACGGGCCTCGGCTGCCTTTCTGTGTTTTTCTTCGCGTTCTTGTTTTTCGCGCTCAAGCCTTTCTTTACGTGCTTCAAACCTAACTCTTGCTTTTTCAGCCTGCTCTTTGTCGTGCTGAATTTGCTTTATATTTGCCTTTGCTTGACGGTAATAATGCACCAGCGGAATTTCACTGGGGCACACGTAAGCACATGCACCGCACTCGATACAGTCAAATAAGTTGTAGTCTTGAGCAACATCGTAGTCTTTGGCTTTGCTGTACCAGTATAACTGCTGCGGGAGTAACGAAGCAGGGCATGCATCAGCGCAGGCGGAGCAACGTATGCACGCCCGCTCTTGTTCAGGATCGGCAAGCTCTTCAATTGCTGGCGCTAAAATGCAGTTCGTTGTTTTTACCACTGGAATTTGTGCCGAAGCCAGAGTGAATCCCATCATTGGGCCGCCCATAATGATGCGCGGTTGCGCTTGTTTGTGTTGGTCGTACTGGGCAAACTCAAGTAAGTCAATAATGGGTGTGCCTATTTTTACCCATACATTTTGTGGCTTGTCCATTGCTTTGCCAGTAAGCGTGACCACGCGTTCGGTTAGAGGCTTACCTTCCATTACTGCATCAGCAATAGCAAAGCACGTGCCCACGTTGTACATCATGCAGCCCACGTCAATAGGTAAGCCATCTGAGGGGACTTCACGAGAGGTAAGTACCTGAATGAGCTGTTTTTCGCCGCCTGCAGGGTATTTTGTGGGCACACTCACCACTTGATATTCACTTTGCTGCTGACACGCAATAGACATAGTTTCGAGGGCTTGAGGCTTGTTGTCTTCAATAGCAACAATCACTTGTTTGGGCTGCAGAATATGCACCAAAATATCAATACCTTGACGTATTTGCCAAGCGTGCTCACGCATGATCCTGTCGTCTGAGCTAATATATGGCTCACACTCAATACCATTGATGATTAAAAATTCAATGGGCTTCACGTTATTCGATTTCACATGGGTTGGGAAACCAGCGCCGCCCATACCGCTGATGCCTGCTTGGCAAATTGCGTTGATAATATCGGCTTTATCTGCATTTGCGTAATCAGTAATGCCTTGCGTAACTATGCTTTCGTCTTTTCCATCAAGAGCAATGCAAATGGTAAGCTCAGATAAACCAGAAGGGTGCGCAGCAGGGTGTTCTTTTATGCTTTCAATTACGCCAGAAGAAGACGCATGCACTGGCAATGCAAACGCGTTGTCGGTACGGGTAAGGGGCTGTCCCTTTAATACCGTATCGCCTTCACTGACAGTAATTTCGCCATTTACGCCAATATGCTGTTTAACGGGAATATAAACATACTTCCCCAATGGCATGCGTTGAATCGGATGTTGGTTCGAAAGTTGTTTGTGTTGCTCAGGATGGACGCCTCCAGGAAACTCCCAAAGTTGTCCCAATGATAAGCGTTCTAATATTGTGTCGTAATTTGCAAATACGCTCATATTACTTCATTGCCTTAGTCATCTGAGTTATCCCACTTGCTTAATGGGTATATCGCCTACAGGAGTTTTGTTGAAATCCCATTGCCATGCCGTGGTGTTTTGGTTAAGCGGCAACATGTCGATGCAGTCTACTGGACAAGGGTCAACACACAAATCACACCCAGTACATTCGTCAATAATAACGGTGTGCATTTGCTTTGCTGCACCAACAATGGCATCAACTGGACATGCTTGAATACATTTAGTACAGCCAATGCATTCATCCTCGCGAATAAACGCGACTTTTTTGATGTCTTCTACGCCATGGGCTGCATCCAATGGTTTAGCTTCAACACCCATTAAATCGGCTAAGTCTTTAATAGTTGATTCACCACCGGGTGGACATTTATTAATTTCATCGCCATTAGCAATGGCTTCTGCGTAGGGCCTGCAACCGGGGTATCCGCATTGGCCACATTGGGTTTGCGGTAATATATTGTCAATTTGCTCAACTAGAGGATCGCTTTCAACTTCAAAGCGAATAGCGGCATAACCAAGCCCTGCGCCTAGTAACAGTGCCATAAATGCAACCACACCCAACGCGATCACTGTTAAGCTCATTTCACCAATCCTGCAAAGCCCATGAATGCGAGAGACATTAGTCCTGCAGTAATCATCGCGATTGATGCGCCTTTGAAGGGCGTGGGTACGTCAGCCGCGGCTAAGCGTTCGCGCATGGCCGCAAACAAAATGAGTACGAATGAAAAACCCACCGCTGCGCCAAAACCATAAACAATAGACTCAACCACGTTGTGTTGCTTTGTGGTGTTTAAAAGTGCTACACCCAAAACCGCGCAGTTAGTGGTAATAAGCGGTAAAAATATACCGAGCAAGCGATATAGAGTGGGACTGGTTTTACGCACGACCATTTCAGTAAACTGCACTACCACCGCAATCACTAATATGAAACTTAAAGTACGTAAATAAGTGATGCCCAGAGGAGTAAGTATATAGGCCTCTACTAAATAGCTTGATAATGAAGCAAGGGTAAGTACAAAGGTAGTGGCCATTGACATACCCATTGCAGTTTCTAGCTTGCCTGATACGCCCATAAAAGGGCATAGGCCAAGGAACTGGACTAAAACAAAATTATTTACCAGTACCGTGCCAAGCAGCAGTAGCATTAAGTCAGTCATGTAAAAACGACGCCCTCTAAAAACACCCGTTTATGGATTGTGTGTGCGTTTGTGATGGAAAATTAATATCACGTTATATAAACCCAGTAATTATCGCTTGTTA
This sequence comes from Glaciecola sp., assembly GCA_049650345.1. GTDB lineage: Bacteria > Pseudomonadota > Gammaproteobacteria > Enterobacterales > Alteromonadaceae > Glaciecola. Next base: position 64,332 of record JBARZY010000172.1, read on the forward strand.
ATCAACAATTAACAACACACAAACAGTGAGGTTTTTAGATAAATTAAATTTATGTGTAATAAATTGGCAACACGCGAAAAATGGTGTAATGAAAAATTATGGGTGAGGATCAATGAAGATGTGAAACGCTAGTGAATGAGCCAAAATGGCTCCCCCTCCCCGACTCGAACGGGGGACCTGCGGATTAACAGTCCGTCGCTCTAACCAACTGAGCTAAGGGGGAATTTTACATTTTGCGCTTGCTTAAACAAGCAATTAAAAGTGGCTCCCCCTCCCCGACTCGAACGGGGGACCTGCGGATTAACAGTCCGTCGCTCTAACCAACTGAGCTAAGGGGGACCAGACTTTTAACGGATGCGCATATTAATGAGCATAGGGATGACTGTCAACAAAGTTTTGCGCTTTTTTTTGTGAATGGTCAAATTGTCTACAATTCAAAGGCCGAACAAATTGTATTTACATGCTAAATATTCTGAGTATTTTTAATTCCTGTGCTAATAATTTCTATGCCATTGTATAAGTCAGCAACAAAAATGGTTGAAATTACGCACTATTCTTTTTTTTCTATTTGTGAAAGTTTTTAGAATTAAAAAGAATTAAAAAGCACTTGATGACTGGTTTTTTGTACAGTATTTCATTAAACTGTAACAATGCTAAATAGCTTTCAAGGTTAGTAGTAACTTACCTAAATTTTACACAAAAGGGTTGTATGCGCCGTCATTATTAAGGCGCATGTACTTATCCACTCTTTCTGTGGATAACTTTGTGGATTGTTTTTGCATAGCAAGATGCGTAATAAATGATATTTGTCAATTGGCAACAGTACTTTTATTTAATAAAGTTATGAAAACCTTTAATTACAAAGGCTTAATAGGAAATGCGCTTGAATGTTGAATATTGGTTTAAGCTCATGCCATTTTAATCTATTGCCTGTGTGTTGTTTTTATTGACAGCGCTATGAATGTTGTGAAGTCATTATTTTGTCGCACTATTATCAAGCAAACAATAAATTATTGACTCCTTTTATAGGCGCGTTAAAACGAACTATTTTTGAACAAAAAACAGTAGAACAAGTATGTATATATGAAAAAGTTCATCGATTCACAAAATTGTTTAAAAAACACTACTGATGCATGTTTGAATCGGGCACACTACTAGGCCAATTAACTACAGACAACAACCTTTGACAAGCATAAAAAAAACTACGCCTAACCAAGCAGCGAGTAATAACAAATCAGGGTCAAAAAACGATTTGTTAAAGGGTGATATTCGTAAAACCCTCACTAATATGACCATTCCTATGATCTTAGGTATGGTTATGCTTATGACATTCAGTATTGTTGACACATTTTTCGTTAGTTTAATTGGCACCAACGAACTCGCCGCCATAAGTTTTACTTTTCCGGTTACATTTACTGTAATTAGTCTCAATATTGGTTTGGGTATAGGTACATCTGCAGTAATAGGGCGTTATTTGGGCAGTGGAGATGCCACAAAAGCGAAGGTGTTAGCGACAGGCTCGCTTATGTTGGTCAGTGTATTAGTAGGTATATTATGCGTTATTGGCTACCTTCTGATCATACCCGTGTTTGGGCTAATGGGAGCCAATAGCACGCTCATACCACTTATATACGATTACATGTCGGTATGGTATCTGGCCGGTGTGTTTCTCGCGATCCCAATGGTGGGCAATGCGGTGTTGCGTGCTTCTGGCGATACTAAAACGCCTAGTATTATTATGGCTGTAGGCGGTGCTATTAACGCGGTATTAGACCCAATATTAATTTTTGGTTGGTTAGGCATCCCCGCCTTAGGCATTAAAGGTGCTGCAATCGCTACCTGTATTGCTTGGGCAGTATGTGTGGTGTGGATAATTTATTTACTTGCAGTAAAACGCGGCTTAATGGAACCTCGTATATTGAATTGGCAAGAATTTATGTTGTCGGCTAAGGGCGTGTTATCGATTGGCTTACCTGCCGCAGGTGCTAATATGTTAACCCCAATCTCAGCCGCAATTATTACTGCTGTGGTTGCAGGCTATGGTGCCGAGGCTGTTGCTGCATGGGGGGTGGGTAATCGCTTGGAATCTATTGCGAGTATTATTGTGCTGGCCCTCTCAATGAGTTTGCCACCTTTCATCAGTCAAAATTTTGGTGCACAACAACTCGAACGAATACATCAAGCATACGCAATGTGCGCTAAGTTTGTCATGTTATGGCAAATTGTGGTGTACGCAATACTGGCAATATTTGCGCCTTATATTGCAAATATCTTTGCTGATGAGCGCAGTGTGGCAGACACCATTGTGCTATTTTTACTTATTGTTCCCATTGGCTACGGATTTCAGGGTATTATCATTTTAACCAACAGTTCGTTTAATGCCATGCACCAACCCATGGCCGCCATGTGGTTGAGTATTTTCAGGTTATTTGTATGCTATGTGCCAATTACCGCCACAGGCAGTTATTTGTTTGGTCTTCAAGGGCTGTTTTGGGGATGCATAGTGGCTAATTTTGTTGCCGCGGGTGTATCATTTATATGGTTTAAGCGTTCGATTAACCAACAAATTATACAATCAACCACACAAGCAGTATGACTAAACAACTACAAAACAAAAGGACACTTCATGTCAAAGGGTTTTAAGCTACAATCTAACTATTCACCAGCAGGCGACCAGCCTAAGGCAATAGAGAGTCTTGTGGATGGTTTAGAAAGTGGCATTGCTCGGCAAACACTGTTAGGGGTAACCGGTTCAGGTAAAACATTCACCATGGCCAATATCATCTCTCAGGTGCAACGTCCTACCCTTATAATGGCTCACAACAAAACACTAGCCGCGCAATTGTATGGTGAAATGAAAGAGTTTTTCCCCAACAATGCGGTTGAGTATTTTGTGTCTTATTACGATTATTATCAGCCCGAGGCATATGTGCCTAGTACTGATACGTTTATAGAGAAAGATGCGTCAATAAATGATCATATAGAACAGATGCGCTTGTCGGCGACAAAAGCGCTTATGGAGCGCAGAGACGTGGTGATTGTGGCATCGGTGTCAGCCATTTATGGTTTGGGAGATCCAAAAAGCTACATGAAAATGCTTTTGCATTTGCGCCAAGGCGATTTAATGGACCAACGCGACATTTTGAGACGCCTGGCCGAATTACAATACAAACGCAATGACATCTCTTTTGAGCGCGGTACATTTAGAGTACGTGGTGATGTAATAGACATTTTTCCTGCGGACTCTGAAAAACAAGCGGTGCGTATTCAACTATTTGATGAAGAAATAGAAAAAATAAGCTTATTCGATCCGTTAACTGGCGCGGTAGAAAAGAACGTGGTAAGAACCACAGTATTTCCAAAAACCCATTACGTTACCCCCCGTGAAAAAATTGTGAATGCCATTGACCGCATTAAAGACGAACTAAAAGAGCGTCAAGGGGTGCTGAAAGACAATCACAAATTGTTAGAAGAGCAACGTATATCTCAGCGTACCCAATTTGATATTGAAATGATGTTAGAACTTGGTTATTGCTCGGGCATTGAGAATTACTCACGTTATTTATCGGGCAGGGCGCCGGGCGAGCCACCGCCGACTTTACTTGATTATTTTCCTGCTGACGGTTTGTTATTTATTGATGAATCCCACGTTACAGTGTCGCAAATAGGGGCCATGTATAAGGGTGACCGATCTCGCAAAGAAACCTTAGTAGAATTTGGTTTTCGCTTGCCGTCGGCACTTGATAACAGACCGCTTAAATTTGAAGAGTTTCAGCATATTTCACCGCAAACTATATACGTATCAGCCACTCCAGGTGACTACGAACTTAGTCACTGTGATGGCGAAATTGTTGAACAAGTGGTGCGACCAACTGGCTTATTAGATCCGTTAATAGAAGTACGTCCTGTTGCCACTCAAGTAGATGACGTGCTCAGTGAAATTCATGAACGGGTAAAACTAAATGAACGTGTGTTGATTACCACATTAACTAAGCGCATGTCAGAAGATTTAACCGAATATTTGAACGAGCACGGCGTCAGAGTACGCTATTTACATTCTGACATAGACACCGTTGAGCGTATTGAAATAATTCGTGATTTGCGTATCGGTAAATTTGACGTACTGGTGGGCATCAACTTATTGCGAGAAGGTTTAGATATGCCTGAAGTGTCGTTAGTGGCTATTTTAGATGCTGACAAAGAAGGCTTTTTACGTGCTGAAAAATCGTTAATTCAAACCATGGGACGCGCTGCACGCCACATTAATGGTCGTGCTATTTTGTATGCTGATAAAATTACTAAGTCAATGCGAAAAGCAATTGATGAAACCGAGCGTAGACGCGAAAAACAAGAAGCGCATAACACTGAGCATGGCATAGTCCCCCAACAACTGAATAAACCCATTACTGATATTATGGATATTGGCGATACCGCGCATCCCGCTGCTGGTAAAGTGAAATTGCGTAAAATGTCAGATCAGCAAACTGCGAATAAAGCATTGAATGTCAAACAACTAATAGAGAGAGTATCAGAGCTTGAGAAGCAGATGTTTGCTCATGCTCGTGATTTAGAGTTTGAAAAAGCCGCCAGTATGAGAGATGAAGTAGAGCAGTTACGAAAAGAAATTGTGAAACTTTCTTAAGAAAGCATTACCAGTTATTTTTCAAGTTTTAGTTATAAGAAACGATAACTATAGTAGACTATAGCTTAGTTAAGCATATCACTAATACAAAAAAGCACTCATGAGTTTGTGCATTGAGAGGGTAAGCGATGTTAAATAGACTGCAAGAATCAGATATTAAACTACTGAGAGTATTTTACGCAGTAGCCTCATGTAATGGTTTTACGGCTGCTGAGCCGGTTTTGCGAATGCAACGTCCAAACATTAGTGCCGCTATCAAAAAACTCGAAGAACGTCTTGATTTAGTGTTATGTCATCGCGGTAGGGGCGGTTTTCAAATGACCAAAGAAGGCGAGGTGGTGTTTCAGGAAACCAAGCGTATTTTTAACGCCTTTGATAACTTTGTGTTCAATCTAAAATCTCTTCATGATGACTACTCGGGTCATATTACTATTGTATTGATGTCTGGTTTAGCAACCTCTATTCAATTAGCCGTGAGTAAAGCGGTTAAAAGTACCATGAAAAAGTTTGATGATATTCACGTTAATATTCAAACCCGTCTATATAATGAAGTTGAACATGTTGCCTTGTCGGGCGAATGCCATTTGGTATTGTCTACTTACGATATGGTTAAGCCAGAGTCAGTTATGTTTCATCCCGTGGGCGTGAAGTGTAAAGGACGATTGTATTGTGCGCCAACCCATCCATTGGCAAAATACAGAGACGTAGACGCTTTGCCCGAGTCAGCTAATATCGAGAATTTTCCCGCTATTGGTATTTCTGGTTTATCGTCTTCAAATTATATTGATATTGATAAGCGTCTATCGATTCAAACGTTTTCAGATTCGTTTGATGTGTGCATGGCGGCTATCATGACCGGTGAATACGTTGGTTTATTGCCTGATTACATTGCCAAAGAGCAAGGCGCGGCAACTGGTTTGGTGCCTATTGCAAACGGCAGCCTGTTTAACTTTGAACACGAGCTTTTTGTGATGAATGGTAAAAATACTCGACTCAATCCCGTATTACGGCATTGCATAAAAGAGATTGAGTATTTCGTATCAGAAAGCCAAAAATAACCGTTTAGCTTTCGTATTCAATAGGGTCTGTTGTGTGGTTTAATGCAAACGCTTCTAAGCGTTCTTGGCATGCACCGCATTGCCCACAGGCTTTTTCACGACCGTTATAGCAAGTCCATGTTTCAGCATAATCCAAGCCCATTTCAATACCTTGGCTTAGTATTTCAATTTTGCTAGCGTTAATAAACGGCGCGCGTACCTCTACACTTTCATAGTTGGCAATTTTACACACTTCATTCATGGCCATTAAAAATTCTGTACGGCAATCAGGATAAATAGCATGGTCACCAGAATGAGCACCAAAATATACTGCCTCGGCTTTAATTGACACCGCATATCCCACGGCTAGCGACAGTAATATCATATTGCGATTGGGCACCACGGTTTGTTTCATCGACGCTTCTTCATAATGGCCTTCTGGCACATCAATGTCGTCGGTTAGCGATGAACCACCAATTAATTGATTGATACTTGAAACGTCTACAACTTTGTGAGGAACTTTGTATTTTTGCGCAACCAATTTAGCAAATTCTAGTTCTTTGTTATGCCGCTGGCCATAATTAAACGAAACAGCATGGACTTCGTATCCATCTTTTATGGCCTTGTGTAATACGGTGTACGAATCCATTCCACCTGAATAAATAATGACGACTTTGGCTTTTTCACTACGGTCTTGTTGCATATTTTGCTCTTTGTTTGACTTTATTCTGCAGATATTAAGATATAGGTGATAAAATCCCAATCATTAATACGTTAAGCGTGTATTTTACACAAAATAGGCAGAAGGGTTGTAGTTATCATGGGTAACTTAGCAGTAAATGAATTATTTCAAACGATACAAGGCGAGGGCGCATTTACTGGCACACCATCGGTATTCATTCGTTTGCAGGGCTGTCCCGTAGGATGTGCTTGGTGCGACACCAAACATACATGGGATGTATTGCCTGACAATGTGGTTGAGAGCGAGCTTATATTGTTAAAACAGCAAGAAGATCCAAAGTATTTTAGTGCTAACAGTGACCAATTGCTCAATATTATTTCTCAGCAAGGTTACACCGCAAAACATATCGTCATTACGGGCGGTGAGCCATGCATGTATGATTTAACCGAACTGTGTGAAAAAGCCGAAGCAAAAGGTTATCAAATACAAATAGAAACCAGTGGTACCTTTGCCATAAAGTGCAGTGCTAATACGTGGGTAACGGTTTCTCCCAAAATTAATATGAAAGGTGGATACGAGGTGCTTACTTCAGCTATGTTGCGTGCTAACGAAATTAAGCATCCTATTGCGATGCAAAAGCATGTTGATGAACTTGACCAGTTGTTACAAGCAACCCATACTAACAACCAAACCGATAAGCAGTTGACCTCGCTAATTTACTTGCAACCTATTAGCCAACAGCAACGTGCAACAGAGTTGGCCATTGATGTATGCATAGCACGTAATTGGCGCTTGTCGGTGCAAGTGCATAAATACATTGGTGTAGAATGAAGCACTGGTTTTAAGGGGAACATTTTGGAGGCACATTTTGCAATATAGATCGTGGTCTTGGTCGGTAGCATTGGCATTGCTTTTTGTCAGTTTGCTACAACCTGTAAACGCAGCTGTGTGGACGATTGTGTACCCTAGTGGCGAAATTGAGAACGATGTAAGACAAGCGTTTCCTATTGCAGTGCTGAATTTAGCGCTGCAAAAAACCGGTGTCCGCTACAAACTAGCGCCATCCACAAAGAGCTATCGCCAGTCACAATTATTTAAGCGTTTAGAAGAAAATCTTGAAATAAATGTACTGTGGTCAATGACTGATAACCAACGAGAACAACAGCTACGCCCAATTCGAATTCCTATTACACGCGGCCTAATCGGTTTAAGAGCACTTCTTACACATAAAGACAATGGTTTTCTTACTGCGTCTGTTAGCACCTTAGACGACCTACTGGTATTTTCGCCGGTACAAGGTATATCATGGCCTGATACCAAAATTCTTCAAGCAAATGGCTTTAATGTGCTTACTGCACAAAACTATGTTGAAGCAACAGCCTTAATGAACGACAACTCAGCCGACTTTTTCCCGCGCTCTGTGGTTGAAGTGTTTGGTGAATTGAATAACGCATATTCCCCCGACTTTCGCTTAAAAAAAGGGATATTTATAGCGTACCCTACTGCCCAGTATTTTTTTACCAATAAGCGCAATGTCACGCTTTCTCGTTTGATAGAAACAGGTCTTCAGCGTGCATTGGAAGATGGTAGCTATCATGAATTGTTTCAGCAACACTTTGGCGAAATTTTACAACGACTAAATATTGAGAATGCGATTATTCTAAATTTAGCGAATCCACTACTGCCGGCGCTTACACCCTTGTCTGATGAAAAGTATTGGGAGTTTCCACCCTTGAGAATGGGCTGGCAATAAAAATAATAAAGGCGCCATTGCGGCGCCTTTATTGATGTTAACCGCTTGTATTATTCGGTAAATTCACCGCTATGTACAGATTTCATTGAACGACCTGATGGGTCTGCCATAGCCTTAAAGCTAGCGTCCCATTCAAGTGCTTCAACCGTACTACACGCAATTGACTTACCACCGGGTACGCATTTAGCTGCACTTTCTTGAGGGAAGAATTGCTCGAATACAGTACGATAAAAGTACCCTTCTTTGGTGTCAGGCGTGTTAATTGGGAACCTAAACTCAGCAGTGGCTAGTTGTTGGTCAGTTACCGCTTGCTCAACGTGGTCGCGTATAGAATCAATCCACGAATACCCTACGCCATCACCAAACTGTTCTTTTTGGCGCCACAATACTTCAGCAGGCAAGTACGTTTCGTCATCAAATGCTTTACGTAAAATCCACTTTTCCATACGGCCATCAACACACATTTTATCTTGTGGGTTAAGACGCATTGCTACATCCATAAAGTTTTTGTCTAAGAATGGCACGCGGGCTTCAACGCCCCAAGCTGATGTGGCTTTATTGGCGCGAGCACAATCAAACATATGCAAACGGTCAAGCTTACGCACGGTTTCTTCGTGTAGCTCTTTTGCATTAGGTGCTTTGTGGAAGTACAAGTAACCGCCAAAAATTTCATCTGAGCCTTCGCCCGACAACACCATTTTTATGCCCATCGCTTTAATTTTTCGTGTCATTAAATACATTGGCGTAGCAGCACGAATAGTCGTGGTGTCGAAGGTTTCAAGGTGATATATCACATCGCGAATCGCATCTAAGCCCTCTTGAATAGTAAAGTGAATCTCGTGATGCACGGTACCAATCATATCGGCTACTTTTTTTGCAGCAATTAAATCAGGGGCGCCTTCCAGACCTACTGCAAAACTGTGTAGGCGAGGCCACCAAGCGTCGCTTTGGTCGTTATCTTCAACACGTTTTGCGACGTATTTAGCAGCAATAGCAGATACCAAAGATGAATCTAACCCGCCCGATAGTAATACCGCATAAGGCACGTCAGACATAAGATGTGACTTAACCGCTTTTTCAAATGCGAGTTTTAAATCGTCTAGGTTAGTTTCGTTATTTTTAACGTTGTCATAGTCCATCCAGTCACGTTGGTAATACTTAACCAACTTACCGTTTAGCATATAGTGACCAGGAGGGAACTCGGTAACAGTTTTACAAATAGGCACAAGTGCTTTCATTTCAGACGCTACGTAAAAATTACCGTGCTCATCAAAACCGGTATATAACGGAATGATGCCGATATGATCGCGTGCTACTAAATAATCGCCGGTTGCTTTGTCGTATAAAATAAACGCGAACATACCTTCAAGTTTGTCAATAAACTCGGTGCCGTATTTTTGGTATAGCGGTAATATTACTTCGCAGTCAGAGCGCGTGGCAAACTGATAGTCGCTGCAGTCAGACTGTTGGAGTTCTTGGTGATTATAAATTTCGCCGTTTACGGCTAGTATTTGATTGCCATTATCGCTGATAAGAGGCTGTGCACCGGTGTCAACGTCTACAATGGCTAAGCGCTCGTGGCACAAAATAGCCCGTTCGTCTTGCCATATGCCTGACCAATCTGGTCCACGATGGCGTAATAATTTTGCTAATTCTAGCGCTTTAGGTCTGAGCTCACTAGCATCAGATTTGATATCAAGGATACCGAAAATACCACACATAAAAAGGCTTGCCTCTGTTATTCATTCAAAGAGTTTACGAGTTTTCTGTCGAGAAAGGTAACTATTCAGGGACTAGGCCACAGCCTTGTAACGTAACAACCTTGTTGCACTACACATATTTATGCTGCGCTTATTTCACGCAGCAAGGTAAGTAGCATTGCTTATTATTTTTATGATTTAATTTGTCAGCGTTTGCTTCTTTCTTCATTACTGAATGTGCCATGTTGAGCAAAAAAAGCAAGCCTTTATTTAGGTTTAATGGGGGGTTTTTACATATTAACGCTACCAAAGCACCTTAAAGCTCGATTTGTTGTACTTTGGTAACGTTTTATATTGTATTAACTTTATTGCTTACGCTGAAATTCGCTGGTTTCACTCCACTGGGGCCACGTGTCGGTGTTGGCTAATTGATGGCCTACATCGAATAATAATTGGGTGTCTTCTACAATGCCACCAAGATCCCAACTGTCTCTGAATTGGTCACATACTTGGTGATAACAGCCTGTTACTATTACATTCATGCGCTTACGGTAGGCAGCGGTTTCATCGTCGATGGGTTGTGAGCCACCTTTGGCATACAATGCCGGCACACCAAGTTTGGCGAAACTGAAGTGATCAGAACGGTAATAATAACCGGCTTCAGGGCGACCTTCTTGCGTGAGAACTCGCCCTTGTTTTTGGGCAGCAGTTTCTAGGTATTGTTCAAGCTCTGATTTGCCCATGCCAATTACCGAAACATCTTTGGTTTTGCCTAGTACATTCATGGCGTCCATATTAATATTGGCCACGGTTTTATCTAGCGCAATTATGGGATTAGCCGCATAGTATTTAGAGCCTAACAAACCTTGTTCTTCGGCAGTCACAATTAACATGCTAACAGAACGCTCAGGTTGTTTATTTAGGTCGGCAAAGGCTTTTGCCATGCTAAGGCTAGCACCTGTACCAGTAGCATTATCATGTGCGCCATTATAGATTTTATCGCCGTCTTTACTCGTATCTACCCCTAAATGATCCCAGTGTGCGGTGTAAATGATATGTTCGTCAGGGCGCTTAGTACCGGGTAGGGTTGCAAATACATTATAGCTTTTTGATTTTTCAATTTTGTTATTAACCGTTACAGACGCTGTTGTATTTAAGGCTACGGCATATGGACCTTGTTGCGCTTTCGCTTTTTCGGCAGCAAAATCTAAGCCTGCATCGGCAAATACTTTGGTTGCCGCATCAAGTGACAGCCAGCCTTCTACTGCAACTCTACTGGCACCTGCATCGGGTGAAACCAATCCGTACTGAGCGCCGCTCCAACTATTCGCAACAACCGACCAACCGTAAGAGGCTGGTGCAGTTTCATGCACAATAAATACAGCTTCAGCACCTTGGCGACTGGCTTCTTCGTATTTATAACTCCAGCGGCCATAGTAAGTCATAGTTTTCCCTTGAAACTTATCGCCCTCTGGGTTTGCAAATCCTGGGTCGTTTACCAACACAATTACTGTTTTCCCCGCCACATCGGCCATTTCGTAATCGTTCCAGTCATACTCTGGAGCATTAACACCGTAGCCTAAAAACACCACGTCGGAGTCGGTTAATGACACTTGTTCAACTTCACGTTTTGAGCTGGCAACCATATCGGTTTTGTATGCAAATACATTATCACCCATGGTTAAATCCATATCTTCACTGGCGGTAATTTGCATTAAGTCGACTTGTTGTAAAAAACTGCCATTATTACCAGGAGAGAATCCTGCTGCGGTCAGTTCTTTTGTTAAGTAAGCGAGTGTTTTTTCTTCGCCTGCACTTGCTGGCGAACGGCCTTCAAATTCGTCGCTAGCAAGGGTTTTAATATGGCGTTTTAGTTCGTCACTGCTAATGTTGTTGTAAACGTCATCAAAGTTATCAACTACTGGGGCAGGTGCTTCTGCACAAGCACTTAACAAAAATATTGATGCGCCAATAGTCAGTATGGTTTGGCGTGTACTTTTATGTATTTTTGTCGTTAAAGGATATAGCTTATTATTCATTATTGTGTCCTAATAAAATACTGGTCTTGAAACATCTTTGATGTTTTGCGCGCTTGAGTATAAGGCATTATAAAAATCGTACAAGTGTAGTAACTACCGCAATAATCATCAGCAATTTAACAAAGTGGTCACAACAACAGTCGTATATGCAGCTATCTACAACAAATTCAAACATTAGTCAGCCACCAACATATTTATGCTTGCAAGCAGTGAAGCAACAAGCGCCTTTCACGCAGCTATATCATCGCTTAGATGAACTTTTACGTGGCAACATTGAACAGCTCTGTTTGGGAGGGGAATTGCTAGAAAGTATTAAACAGCAATTAACTCAGCCATTGCCGTTACAATTTGTGGAACAGCATGTGTACGATGATGACACACGATTTTATGAACAAATTATCTTTGAAGACAAACAAGTGCCAACTCGTGCCAATTGGCATGACTTTTTTAATGGCCTTGTTTGGCTTCAGTTTCCATTAACTAAGCGCTATTTTAATCAGGTGCATTACGAAGAAATAAGTGAGCATGGCGTAAAAAAAAGAACCGCGGTGCGCGATAGAATTACACATTTTGATGAGTGTGGATTAGTGTTATTTACCCATTGCGAACAATTAGAACATGATATAGCAGAGCACAATTGGCAAGCTGTTTTTGTAAATAACTCAGCGCAATGGCACCGCAGTATTGTGCCGGTTATTATCGGACACGCTTTATGGGAAATGCTGCTTAACCCGCACATTGGTTTAACCGCAAAAGTGAAAGTATGCGTGTTGCCAGCACAGCATCCCGTATTTAGCCAAACCAATACGGTGTTACAAAGCGAAATAAATGCGTTACTAGACCAATATTTACAACAGTGCTTAAAACGAGACCAAGATTTCTTTCGAAAGAAACCATGGTTACCATTGCCATTATTGGGTATACCTCAGTGGTCACCGTTTCACCAAAATGCAGAATTTTACGCGAATAAAAACTACTTTATGGAAAAACGGAAAACGCTTGATTGAAGTTAAGCTTAACGTAGCCCCATAAATAGAAATACGGTAATAAATAAAACAAAGGGCGCAGCCGCAGTTATCACTGCTTTTTGTGTCGAGAAATTTGTCCATGACGTTACGCATACATAAGCCATGTAAAACACCCAAATAAAGTCGAGACGCAAAAAGCCCAATAGATTGTGCCAAGGTGAGTCGGTTGCACTGCTTAAAATAAAAGCAAGAGACAAGGGGGACAGTATATTTTCACTTATTTGCGCATTGACGTCGGTTACCGTTAGCATTATGACTGATAACAACGCACTAATAATGGTAGGTAATGCCATCCACCACATTGCGCCGTACCAATCTGTGAATCCTTGCACGCTTTTATCGTCGTTGCGTGTCACCACGTTGTAATACAAAGCCAATAATGCATAACCGATAATGGGCATAACTATGCCTATTGAAATAGCACTGGTTAAACGCGTGGTTTCTAAGGTAGTGGCGTTCATCAGTGCGTTTTTCTCGCTAGGGCTTACATCGCCTAACATGGTTTCAGCCATGACTTGCTTCCACCATTCAAAATCAACCACGCTGTAGTACAAATAGGTGGTAAAAAACAAACAAACACTCATTAACAAAAAGGGGATCCAAGACCAGTTTTCGCGCACAGCTAAGGCATCAAATACGGCTTTGGGTTGATAAAAAATTTGGGTAAGGGCCGCAAATGGGTTGTTTACCTCGGCGATGTTATTATTATTTTGCACAATGACTCCGTTTAATAAGTGCGAATAGTAGCAACACTTCACTCACGTAATCATAAGACTTAAAGAAGTGTTAGCCTTGAAAGTAGTATTGCAACAAAACAAGCATGAGGCAATTCTCAGTCGTAAAATAATATGTGAAACAATTAGAAACATATATTTAGGTACAGTTTTACTATGTAACCCTCGCTTTAGTATATTACTTGGCATAGAGTAGATGAAAATGTTTAAGGGAACAAACGATGATAGACATTCAAAAATTGTCAAAAAAATTTAAAGTGGAAAACCCCAAAAAGTTAAGTGAACAAGACAAAAAAGATCCACGCTTAGTAGGGCGTTTTTTTCACTCAGTAAAAGACGTCAGCTTAAAGTGCGAAAAAGGTCAGGTGCTTGGTTTGTTAGGGCCAAATGGTGCGGGTAAAACCACCACCTTACGTATGTTATCAACTGCGCTTACACCCGATGAAGGCAGTATTACTATTGATGACGTTGACGTGATTAAATCTCCCGTGCTTGCTCGCCAAAAAATTGGTTTTTTGTCGGGTTCAACAGGGCTTTATGGTCGCTTAACTGGGCGCGAAAATATCCAATATTTTGGCCGCTTAAATGGCATGTCTGAAGCCGCAATTGCTGAAAAAATTGACGAAATAGCAGCACAGCTTGATATGCATTCTTTTTTAGACCGTCGCAGCGAAACCTTTTCAACCGGTATGAAACAAAAAACATCTATTGCTCGTGCGGTGGTGCATAGCCCTGATGTAGTTATTTTAGACGAGCCCACTACCGGCCTTGATATCATGGCAGCGAAAACAGTCATCGATTTTATAAAAGACCTAAAACAAAAAGGCACACCGGTAATTTTTTCTACGCATCATTTAGATGAGGTAACCGAATTGTGCGACCACATTACGGTAATTGATCATGGGCTTACTAGCTTTGATGGCGACTTAGCAGCATTTGTTGCCTTATCCCCTAATAATTTGCATGAAGCGTTTATGAAGACTTTACACAGGAGTGAACAATAATGTGGTTAATTTTTAAAAAGGAAATTTTAGAGTTACTGCGCGATCGCAAAACCTTGTTTTTTGTTATTGCTTTGCCAATTGCAATATTTCCACTCATTATTGGTGCGATGATTTATTTTATGGTCGAAGTGCAGTCAGAAGCACAATCTAAAGTGCTAAAATATGCCATTGCAGGCGAACAATACGCACCTGATTTAGTGGCTAAGTTGGGCGACGTTGAAACCTTCGAATTAATTGCCTTAAATAACGATATGAACGACACCGAAACCGCTAAAGAAGCGGTAAGAAATGGCGACGTAGACTTTGTACTACAAATACCCAGCAATTATGGTAATCAAGTGCTAAGCAGTGGGCAAATTACGCTGAATATTGTACTGAACGATGCAAAAGTAAATGCAGCGCGCTCACGCATTGTAGAGGTAACCGATATCATTGAAGAAGACAATCAACGCGCTGCATTTGCGCAGTTGGGCGTTGATGAAGATATGCAAAAGGCGTTGATCAACCCAATTCTAGTGAAAAAGGTAAATGTTGCTGATGAGCGTGAACAAACCGGCTCTGCCTTAGGTGGCATGATACCCTACATAATGTTTCTGTTGTGTTTGCAAGGGGCAATGATGCCTGCTGCCGACATTGGTGCTGGTGAAAAAGAGCGTGGTACGCTTGAAACCCTGTTGTTATCACCCGTTGATAGGCACAAAATAGTATTAGCAAAATTCGCCACCATTGCGACTGCTGGGGTAACCACTGCGTTAATCACTGTCTCGAGTATTGCGTTGTGGGGCTTAATTGCATTGCAGTTTATACCGGCAGGCGATGGCTTAACGTTTATGTCTGAATTAATGTCTACTATAGATTGGATAGACTTTGCGTTGATATTTTTCATGCTGGTACCAGTCGTGGCAATTTTTGCATCAGTATTGCTAGCCATGTCAATTTATGCGCGTTCATTTAAAGAAGCGCAAGGATATATGAGCCCATTGATGATTTTTGTGTTTATTCCCGTTATTATTGCACTCATCCCTGGCATAGAGCTAAAGGGCATGTGGGCGTGGATACCCCTGACCAACGTTGCGCTAGCAATTAAAGAGTTGGTGAAAGGTACCATGGACTATTTGCAACTTTTCGCTATTTTCGGCTCAACCGTTGTATTGGCAGGCGCTTTACTGGCGTTTTGTGTTTACTGGTTTAAACAAGAAAAAGTGTTGTTTAGATAAATTTAAAAGCGACGTTGTCGCTACATTTATAACAAGAAAACCGACATATACCAGTATAGATGACTTGGTTTATGTCGGTTTTCTACTTTCACGTGGCAATTAAATGAACAAATGCAATGATAGATAATGTGACTGGCTTTTTTGCAAAAGACGGGCCTTTGGCTGACGTCCTTTCGGGTTATCGAGTTCGCCAAGAACAACTCGATTTATCGGTAGCAATAGAAGATGCTATTGCAGCAGGCTCAGCCTTAATTGCCGAAGCGGGGACCGGCACGGGTAAAACTTTCGCGTATTTAGTGCCTGCTTTGCAAACCGACCAAAAAGTGATTATTTCAACGGGTACTAAAAACCTGCAAGAACAGTTATACAAGCGCGATTTACCCTTAGTAAAAGAACTCATCAATATGCGCAAAGAAACCGCATTACTAAAAGGGCGTAGCAACTATTTGTGTATTCACAGAGTGAAGCTAAATGAAGTGTCTGAGCGCGGCTTAGAAAGAGACACCTTAGCTGAATTTAAAATGGTACAAAAGTGGTCAGCCGGCACCAAGTCAGGCGATATGAGTGAGCTAACGGCTTTAAAAGAAGATGCTAAAGTATTGCCATTAGTAACGTCTACAATTGACAATTGCTTGGGCAAAGACTGTTCGTATTTTGAAGATTGCTATTTGGTAAAAGCGAGAAAAAAGGCCATGGTTGCCGACATTGTGGTGGTCAATCATCACTTGTTTTTTGCTGATCTTGCATTAAAAGAACAAGGTTTTGGGGAACTAATACCCAGTGCGCAGAGCATCATATTTGACGAAGCCCATTTAGTCCCCGATATCGCCAGTGAGTATTTTGGAGAAAGCTTTTCAACTAGGCAATTGAGTGACCAGTTAAAAGACCTAGTTAAGTTGCAAAAAATTAGCTTAAAAGACGCTAGTCAGTTATCAGAATTTGCGGAAAAGTGTCAGTATATTATTTCTGATCTGCGCATGCAGTTTCCTGCTGACGGTGAACGTGGCAATTGGCAACATGCTCTTGCAAAACCTGCGGTAGAGGCGCAAATGTCGTTGTTGAGCGAGCAGTTAAGCCATCTACTAGCGGTAGGTGAGGCAAACGCTAATCGTGAAACTGACGTTGATAGTTTACTAGAAAAAATTGAAAGCAATGCGCAACGTTTGGCTTTATTTATGCAGCGTGAACATAAAGACGTTAGCCTGTGGTACGAAACATCACGCTATCATTTGGTACTGCATCTAACGCCCTTGAGCATTGCGAAACAGTTTGAAAAAGTCATGGATGAGCGTGACGCTAGTTGGATATTTACATCTGCAACCTTAGCTATTAACAGTAAGTTTGACCATTTTCAGCGTTTAATGGGCCTGTATAATGCGCGAACGTTATGTTTTGACAGTCCATTTAATTATGCTAATCAAGCCATGTTGTGCGTACCAAGGTACTTACCTGAACCAAACAGTCCACTAATGAAAGATGCTCTTGCGAAAACAGCAATGGCCCTCATTGCGTCAGCAAAGGGCAGAAGTTTTATGTTGTTTACTAGCCATCGAATGATGCGCGAGGTGGCAGCAATCGTCGCTGAACAAATTGATAATGAAATATTTGTGCAAGGTGAACGGGCAAAGTCAGCTATTTTGGCCGGTTATTTAGCCAATTCTGCTAGCGTGTTATTTGCGACCGGCGCGTTTTGGGAAGGCGTGGATGTAAAAGGTGATGATTTACTGTGCGTAATGATAGACAAACTGCCGTTTTCTTCTCCTGATGATCCTCTTTTAAAGGCAAGGCTTGATGATTGCAAAAAACAAGGCGGGATGCCGTTTTTTGATATACAGGTACCACAAGCAGTAATTGCTTTAAAGCAGGGGGCTGGTAGGTTGATTCGCGATAATGAAGACAAAGGCGTTTTGGTTATTTGTGATAATCGATTGGTAACCAAACCTTACGCTGATACCTTTTTAAGTAGTTTGCCAAAAATGAAACGCACACGCAGCTTGCAAACGGTGCAAGATTTCTTAGAATCGATGGCGTAAATAACCTAGGAAGTAAATAATGAACATTTTGGCTATAGACACTGCCACCGAAGCTTGCAGCGTAGCTTTATTAAAAGGCGAACAGGTTGATGCTATTTTTGACGTCATTCCGCAGCAGCAGAGCCAACAAATCTTGCCCATGATTGACACCTTGTTAACCAAGCATAATCTTAATGTGTCTGATCTTTCGGCAATTGCTTATGGTAGAGGCCCAGGTAGTTTTACCGGTGTACGCATAGCCACAAGCACTGTACAAGGCTTAGCCTTAGGGGCAAATTTGCCTGTGGTTGAAGTATCAACATTAGCTGCAATGGCCCAACAAAATTATGAGCAACACGGGTTTGAACACAGCGTAGTGATGATCGATGCGCGCATGCAAGAGGTGTATTTCGCGCAGTACAGCGTTGAAAACGGCCTAGTGAAATTGCGCAATAACGAAACTGTGTGCCCACCTGAAACTGCATATGCATACATGCAAGAAGCTGAACCATTCGCGCTAGCAGGTACTGGATATGAGGCATACTCTGAAATATTTCGCGAAATCAAAGCGCTAAGTCCAATAAAAGTGCATTACCCAAATGCTCAGTACATGTTAAAGTTAGCAAAACACGCGTTTGAGCAGAATAAATGCGTATCGGTTGAAAATATTACGCCGGTATATTTACGAGATAAAGTAACGTGGAAGAAACTGCCGCACAAGGTGTAGCGGGTAGCATTAATTATCATTACCGAAAGGTAAGTACAAACCGAGGCAAACATGTCTGCAATTAATTCCATTCAACAGTCTGTTTTTACTAATAAACAAGCTGAATTAGGACAGCAAAAGCAAACTGAGACTGATAAGCCTAGTACTAAGCCATTGCCTGTTGTGATTGATGCTGAATATGTTAATGCCGGTAATGTCAAATCTGCTGAACAAGCTGATGAGCTATTTTCTCGCGCAAACAGTTATGCCAGTATGTCAGAAAGCGTGAGTTTGCACGTTCAAACGGGTTTGAAAGCGTACACGCAACACGAACTGTCAAGCAAACGAGACGCCATTAGTGAATTAATGGGTGTCGATTTGTATGCATAAGCGTCATATGTTGGAACGATACTATGAGCCTGCAGTCGAAGATATAAACAGGAGCCAAATTATGAAAACCATTATATTATTGAGTGTTGTCTTTTTCATCTCGGCATGCTCAATGGTCCCAACGCCTATTGCGGTAGATGAGGGTGTCGCTTTAACGCCATATCAAGCCTTCTCCAAATCTCAAGACCCATCAATGAAATTGGGTAAGAAAGCTCGCTGGGGCGGCAAAATTGTTAGTGTCGAAAACAAAAAAGATACCTCTCATATCGAAATTGTAGTGTTTCCAGAAAACAGATATGGCAAGCCTATGCTAAAAAAAGACAGCCCAGGACGTTTTAAAGCTGTTGTGGAAGGCTTTATTGACCCTCAGGTATTTGAGCCTGGCCGCTTAATTACGGTAGTCGGCACAATAGGAAGCGCACAAGTAGGCTTAGTAGGGGAGCACGAATATACCTATCCTACACTTGACGCTGTTGGTTATTATATGTGGCAAAACGTAACAGAAGTTGAAATAGAAACTTATCAGTTCGCACCTTTTGGTATACGCAATAATTTCCATCGTTCTTTCTTTTCACCATGGTATGACCCGTTTTACGATCGTCGCAGGGTAAGAGTTCGTGTACGAGACAACAACACCAGTAGCGTCAGTAGTCGCCCTACAGAAACAAATAATATCAGCAACAGAAGCGCTCATGAGCAACACATAAGTGATAATAAATAGCGAGATGACAGATGCTTCATGAGTTAAGCTTTAATGTTAAGCCCACAGCCCTGTGCGGCTTAGCAAACGATACATTTTTATCCCAGTACAATGAAAACGATACGTCGGCTGGTAAGTGGGCCGTTATCTTTCTGCATGGTTACTTAGATAATGCTAACAGTTTTGCTTCGCTACTCCCTTTATTACAAAGTATGCCGTGTTTGGCAATTGACATGGCAGGACACGGAAAATCATCGCACAGGAGTGCGGACGCTCATTACCATTTAGTTGATTATGCATATGATTTGCATTGCTTAATTGACTCACTGCCTATGCGCAAGGTCATATTAGTTGGGCATTCACTTGGTGGCATTGTAAGCAGTATTTATGCCTCTACGCAGCCTGCTAAATTAGCCGGTTTTATCGCCATTGAAACCGCCGGCCCGCTAAGTCAAGATGCGAATACAAGCGCCGAACAAATTAGAGATAGCTTTGCCAGCAGAGATAAAGCCTACGATGCAATAAAACAACCCAACAGCTTAGCCCAGCTCGTAAAGGCGCGTTGTGCAATGAGCGACCTTAACGCACAACATGCGGAGCAGATATTAAGCCGAAACGTGTGTGTAACAACCGCTGAAAACGGTTCTGAAAGCTTACAGTGGCGAACAGATAAACGTTTGCGAACCAAGTCGTGCATGCGCTTAACGGAAGCTCAAGCAGTTGATATCGTGACCAATATCAGGGTGCCACGTGCTGTGATTTTAGGTAGTGAAGGTTTTGATAAGGTAAAGCGTATAATTAGTGAACGTGACGAGCTGTTTAAAAACACTGCTATGTTCACCTGTGATGGCGGCCATCATGTGCACCTTGACTCCCCTGAAAGCGTTGCAAATATTATTCTTGAACAAATCAAGCTATTCTCTTAATACCCACTATTTTTAATACAAATACAAACTTTGTTTTCAATTTGGTAAGTAGTACATTAGTATTACAGTAATTTACTAAATTGGTTAGACCTGTTATGCCGCCAACAATACAATAATAAATTATTTGGGGCAAACTAGGGCTTAATGCAAGTAGAATGTGTCGCCGTAGTGGCCATCATTCAACACACAACGAAAAATAAGGAAATGGTAGTAGTGGAAAAGATTTGGCTTGATAAATATGACCAAAACGTGCCGCATGATATAGATCCCGATGTTGTACCTTCGTTATTGGAGATATTTGAGAAGTCGGCAAGTGAATACGCAAACAATACCGCATTTATTAATATGGGTCACCAAATATCTTTTGAAGACCTTGATGTTTTATCGATGCAGTTTGCCTCTTATCTACAAAATTTAGGCTTAAACAAAGGCGACGCAGTTGCGATTATGATGCCAAATTTGTTGCAATATCCCATTGCCTTATTTGGTGTGCTGCGTGCAGGTTTAACCGTTGTGAACGTCAATCCACTATACACACCGCGAGAATTACAACATCAACTGTCTGATGCCAAGGTTAGCACAATAGTAATTGTTGAGAATTTCGCCAGTACGCTTGACGAAGTTATTGCCGAAACGCCCGTTCAAAATGTTGTGCTAACGTCATTAGGTGATATGTTGCCCGCACCCAAACGTTGGGTGGTGAATTTCGCGGTTAAATATATCAAGAAACTGGTACCTTCTCACCAACTTGCCAACACCATTAGCTTTACTCAAGCTCTACAAATTGGGCAGCATCACGAATATAAACGTCCTCAAATGAGTGGATCAGATATTGCGTTTTTGCAATATACCGGCGGTACAACCGGTGTGTCAAAAGGTGCTATGCTGACACATCGCAACATGGTAGCCAACTTAGAACAAGTATCGGGCAACATTGAAGTGATGGTCGAGCATGGCGATTTGGTAGTGACGGCGTTGCCGCTGTACCATATTTTTGCTCTCACCAGTAATTGCTTAACTTTTATAAAGTACGGCAGTCCAAACTTGTTGATTACCAACCCGCGAGACATGCCTGGGTTCGTCAAAGAACTAAAGAAATACCCTTTTGCGGTGATCACTGGCGTAAATACCTTGTTTAATGGCTTATTGAATACACCAGGGTTTACTGAGCTAGACTTCTCTAATTTTAAATTTGGACTGGGTGGCGGCATGGCGGTACAAAAGCCAGTTGCCGAGAAGTGGCAGAAAGCAACAGGGCAAGTATTAATAGAAGGATATGGGTTAACAGAATGTTCGCCAGTAGTGACTGTTAACCCAGGCTATTTAGATGAATACAAAGGCTCTATTGGTTTGCCTATGCCTTCTACTGAGGTTAAGTTAATCAACGACGACGGCATTGAAGTGGGTTTGGATGAACCTGGTGAACTGTATGTAAAAGGGCCTCAAGTAATGTTGGGCTATTTAGGTCGTCCAGAAGCAACTGCTGATATACTACAAGACGGTTGGCTCGCAACTGGCGATGTTGCCACTATCGACAAAGATGGATTTTTGTACATAGTTGATCGTAAAAAAGACATGATATTGGTGTCGGGATTTAATGTTTTCCCGAATGAAATTGAAGAAGTTGCAGCCATGCACAATGGTGTGCTTGAAGCTGCTGCTATTGGTGTGCCTCACGAGGTTTCCGGAGAAGTGGTTAAACTGTTTGTGGTAAAACACGACCAAAATCTTACTCAAGAAGCCGTAATAAAACACTGTAAGTCTTTGCTAACAGGTTACAAAGTCCCTAAGATTGTAGAATTTAAAGACGAATTACCTAAATCGAATGTGGGCAAAATTTTGCGCAGAGAACTACGAGATTAATACACCCTTGCATAAATACCGTGACGTAACTGAATACGAATATATTGCCACGCAAGTGGCTTTTGACGAGCTGTGTGAGCATTACGCACAACAAACAGTCCTAGCCATAGATACCGAGTTTGTGCGTACCCAAACTCTTACGCCATTATTGGGTTTAGTACAGATATTTGATGGGACTAGGCTTGCATTAATAGATCCTGTCGCGGTTACCGACTTACAGGGCTTGGCTGATTTATTAACTAATCAAAGTATTGTCAAGGTTGCACATTCTTGTTCTGAAGATCTAGAAGCGCTGTGGCATGCCTTGGGCGTAATACCGGCTCCCATTTTTGATACACAATTTGCGGCAGGCTTACTAGATAAGGGCGTGTCGATTGGTTATGCGAATTTAGTCGAACAATTGTTTGAAATTAGCCTTGATAAAGGCGAGTCACGTACTGATTGGATGCAGCGGCCATTAAGCACCGCACAATTGTCGTATGCTGCCGCAGATGTAACGCATTTAATGGCAATTTATGAATCGTTGCTGCCGTTAACCGAGGCCAAAGATATTACGTCTTGGGTGTATCAAGAAATTGCGCAACTTGGTATTAAAAAGTCTACGCCAGTAGCAAGCGAATACGCTTATTTGCATTTAAAAAATATTTGGAAGTTAAACAGTAGAAGCTTAGCTGCTTTTCGCATGTTGGCGAAATGGCGTCTTGAAGAAGCTAGGCGCGAAAATAAATCTGTGAATTTTGTACTTAAAGAAGACGCTATGTACGAATTAGCGCTTAAACTCCCTTTAAATACGCAAAAGTTATTCGAGATAAAAGCCTTATATAGCAAGCCTGCGCGTATGTACAAAGACGTAATACTGTCTATATGCACACAAGCTAAAGCGTTTGACGCTGAACAATGTCCCCCTAAAGTACAACGATTAATTGAGTTTAGTGGCTATAAGGGTGCACTAGCGGCCTTAAAAAAAGAAATAGAAGAAGCGGCACAACAACATAACATTCCTGTTTCGTTGTTGGCCTCTAAAAAACAAATGAATCAGTTGTTGCAGTGGTGTTGGTTTGACATTGACGAATTAGCCATTCAAGGAATGCGTCCTGATATGTTGTGTTCGTGGCGCCGTACTGTTTTAATTGAGCGCCTACAAACCTTGCTACCCATATTGTCGAGCCGTCATGAAATTAAGCGCAGTTTATAAATCTCCTAAAAAAGCAGATACCTATTTGTACCTTGAAAAACGTGACGATTTTTCTAAGGTACCCGAAGCATTGTTAACACATTTTGGCACGCCTAAATTTGTCACTTTGGTGCCCATTGGCAAGCATGACAAAATAGCCAATATAGAAACTCACACATTTATTGAAAAAGTACGCAATGATGGCTTTTATTTGCAGTTGCCACCAAAAGAAAAAAGCTTACTTGAAATTCATCGACAAGACCTCGGTTTAGACACTAATAAGCAATCACATAATGAGTAAGAAAACACCTTATAGCGCTGATCTACTTGCGTCCAAATTTTGGCAACATAAGTCACTTAATGACATGTCCAATGCTGAATGGGAAGCTGTATGTGATGGTTGCGCCAGATGCTGCTTACACAAATTCATAGATGATGAAGCGCAAGAAGAAGCCTTTACTCCCACCGATACCATTAACGATGGCGAGGAAATTTTATATACCAATATTGCTTGTTATTTGCTCAACGATAAAACCTGCGGGTGCACCCAATATCAAAAACGAAACGAGTTAGTCCCCGATTGTGTCATGCTTACCAAAGATAATTTAAATGATATATTTTTCATGCCGCCTTCTTGCAGTTATAGGCGCTTACATGAAGGGAAAGGCTTAGCGCATTGGCATCCACTGCTTAATAAAGGTAAAAAATCGAAGATGCACCAACTCGGTATTACCGTGCGTAATAGGGTCGTTAGCGAAGATGATGTGAATATGGACGACTTTGAAGATTATATTGTTAGTTGGCCCTTAGAGGCCCTAGACGATAACGCTTAAGCCATGCTAGAGCCAAATACGCTCATGTATTTGTGCGTATTTGGGGAAACGCTTGGGCAACCAGTACAATCGCCAGTACCGCTAAATAGGCGATAAAAATTATTTCTAACCAACTCGCCATTCCCATACCAGCAAATTGCCAACTATTATCATTACACTCGCCTCGTGCCGCAAATATGGCCGGGAACCATTCGTGTAAAGGCATAAATGAGGGAAAGTTCGGTACAATATCGCATATTGCAAAAAACGGGTTTTCTGCAAATATGACCTCTAAATGTTCCCTTGCCGCCAATAAGCCTTTATAGGCACTGTAAGCCCACAATACAAAGCCAACACTACGCGTATATGTGTTGTTCACAATCAAAGGGATAAGTGCGGCAAACATGACACCAATTACTGCAGTGCGTTGATAAATGCATTTCACACACGGTTGTAAATCCATTACATGCTGAAAGTACAGTGCAGCCGACAATAAACCGGCAGCACTTACGAACAACAGCAACCATGCCATTTTTTGCTGACTAAAACGCTTGATGCTTTGCATCCATGTTACTGCTGGCATAGTGCTATTCCTTTATTGAAAACTAGTTGCTTGGCTAAGTGGCTAATACCTTATAAAGATTAGCGACATAAATATCTGAGGATTCAAAGATAAAGTCAGATGGCGCATGTTACAAGTATAGAGTAGTGTCAATCAAGCTTAAATGTATTGTTGGCAGTAGTATGTAAGACAAAACCGTGTTTCCCTCAATCTTGTTGACGGCCTTGATTTATCAATTGATCCAGAATATCGCGTTTAAATCATACTAAGGTGTTGATGGCATTGATATATTAATAAAGCTTTTCTTGTGTAATGCATCTGGTACAATCAGTGAAATTTATTTAAATATCTGTAATCAAGCGCATGATTTATAAGTCTCAAAGCCCTGCAGGGTTTGCCGAAGAGTATATTGTTGAGTCAATATGGAGTGGACGTTTTCCCCCAGGTACTATTTTACCTGCTGAGCGCGAATTATCTGAGCTAATTGGTGTCACTCGCACCACATTACGTGAAGTGCTGCAACGCTTGGCTCGAGATGGCTGGTTAACCATTCAACACGGTAAGCCAACTAAGGTAAATAACTATTGGGAAACATGCGGCCTCAATATTCTTGAAACATTGGCCAGACTTGATCAAGAAGGTCAGCCTCAGTTGCTTGATAATTTACTGTCAGCGCGCACTAATTTGAGCGCAGTGTTTATTAGAGCGGCTTTTCGTCAAAACCCAGAAGAGTGCAGGGTGATTATTGAACGTTTTAAAGAAGTTGGAGAAGACGGAAAGGCATTTGCTCAATACGATTATCAAATGCATCACGACTTGGCTTTTGCCTCAAATAACCCTGTGTATGTGTTAATGATGAACGGTTTTAAAGGTATTTATGCACGTTTAGGTGGTTTTTTCTTCGACCATGATACCGCTCGCGACGTTGCAACTAACTATTACCAACAATTACTGACTGTGCTTGAGAGTAATGAACCTGATCGCGTGGTATCGGTAGTGCGTAAATACGGTATTGAGAGTGGCAAAATTTGGTTGAAGCTACGTCAAAATTTACCCAAAAACATTGTTGATTAGTGCATCTCGACACATTTTATTCTGTTCATTGTTTTGCAAACATTTTAACCGTTGCTTGCTCAGCATCAAACTCCACATCAAACTGACTTAGTACATTCATGCCGAGCAAACCATCGTAGCGACTTAAGTGTGCCGACGGTAATACCAATACGCTCATGTTTTTTAATGTTTGCCCGGCGACGGTAAAGGTCTTGATTTTATAAATGGGAGCTTGAATGCTTCCTCCCGCCGTGTTCACGGTAAACTGCCCTAAAAACGACTTATCTCTTGGCCGAATACGCAAGAATTTGCGCTCGCTTATTGCGCTTGTAGATGCCCCCGTGTCTACTAATAAACGGGCTCGTATATTTGCAAGTACTGTTTCTGCAACAAACTGCCCTTTGTCTTTATGTAAAATGAGATCTGGTGCTCTAGCATTCACTTCACTTTTGTTATCAATATACGCATCGTCGATAGTTGCTTGGTTGTTTCTATTTAGCCGCGCCATCACATTTTCACGTAAACGCTGTGCTCGTGGATCATCTGTCGGTAATGCGGCAAGTACGTTATCCATTAAATTTAGTTGCGTTTGCATACCATAAGCGCGCGCTAAGGCTAATATATAACTGCGGTTAATAGGGTCGACTTGCAATAAAGGTTCTAAAAACTCAGCCAACAGATCCCATGCACCATCGCCACTAAATTGTTGTATCACGCGGCTAGTGTTCACCGAAATCAGTTTTTCAATATCGGCGATTTGCGCATCGCTCAGAGGTAAATTAAGCAAGTCTTTATAATGTAAAATTGCCATACTCAATGGCTTGGTATGTAAATACGTTTCAGCTTCCAGTAATAAAGCGTTGAGATCATTGGGAAAATCGCGCAAATAAGCGCTTATCTCAAATTCGAGCTGTGTGTATTGCTGCGTGGCGGCAAGGTTTTCTAATATCGCAAAACGAGTATGTTGATTGGTTACATTGTGCGTGGTTTGTAATGTTTGCTGAATATGTGTTTGTTCAACTGTCTCAGTTGTAATACCTTCAAGCTTGCGTTGTGACCAAGCATGGCTGGGAAAACTATTGATGGGTTTAGTGTTTGGCAGCGCAATGTTCGTTTGCCCATGGTGATGCCATTGCCATAGCAGAAACATATTTGCGCCTAATGATATAGACAACAAAACACTGAGTATTTTTATGATGCGCATGGTGGCTCACCAATATTAAGTGAAAATTGCTCTGCGGCTTGTCCATAAATTTCGGTAAATATACTTGGCATGCGCTTCGGGGCGCCGCTTGTTAAGTCAACACAAACAAACTGAGTCGCCGCCGTAAAACAGGTTTTTTGTGTGGCAACATCAATAAACTGAAATTTGCGCTGTAAACGAAACTTGTTATCGCAACACACAATCCATGTTGCACATGCAATCTCATTGTTTAGGTGAGTGGCTTGAAGATAATTGAGTTCATGTTTGGTTATTACCATGGCTCGATTTAAATGCTGATAATCACTAAATTGCAAACCCAGTGCGTTTGAGTGTTGCCACGCCAATGCTTCCAATTGGCTTAAATAAGCCACATTATTGGTATGTTGATAATGGTCAATATTGCTGCGACCAACTATCCACGGGCTAACAAACGCGTAGGGATGTTCCCATGGTAAATGTTGATAGTCGTTAAAAAAGTTCTTCATTGTTGAGTTTATAGACAATTACGCAATAACAGTATGAGCTCAATAGTAGCATCGGGTATAATGGTATAGTCAATAAACATTCTGAGTTTTTAAAGCGGTGCGGTAAATAGTAGTGTTAAATACAAAAAGCCTAAATGACAGTGCGTCTGAACGCCTAATAGCAAATCAAAAGAGTCATCGTAGCCAAGATCTTGAGCAAATTTTTGCGCAGTGTTTTGGCGAACGCTATCAAACTGTCTTGTGTGGTGGCGCCAGTGAACCTTTGTATTTACCTGCAAATAGTGATGAAAACACTACGAAAAACCACATTATCCTTTACCGTGACGATTACTTTGCGAGTGCCCTTCACGAAGTCGCGCATTGGTGTATTGCCGGACACGCTAGGCGTTTACAAGTTGATTATGGCTATTGGTATGCTGAAGATGGTCGCAATGCTAAGCAACAGGCCGCGTTTGAGTCTGTAGAAGTCAAACCACAAGCCATTGAATGGGCATTTACCAAGGCATGTAAGCGACAATTTAGCGTGAGTATCGATAACTTGCATGGCAATGCTGGCGACAGTCTTGCATTTACACAACAAGTGGCTAAACAGTTATCCTTGTATGTTAAGCAAGGGTTTCCAGCACGAGCCCAACAATTTATAATTGCCTTAACGAGTTATTACCAACACAATACATTCGATGAAAGTAACCTGACGAACTTAACCAACGAAGGTCAATGTACATGAGCACCTTACCATTGAGACGTAAGTTTAAATTAGGTTTAATTATAAACCCTTACGCCGGCATAGGCGGCGCGCTTGCTTTAAAAGGTAGCGACGGTG
The DNA here is from genome assembly GCA_049650345.1 of Glaciecola sp. GTDB lineage: Bacteria > Pseudomonadota > Gammaproteobacteria > Enterobacterales > Alteromonadaceae > Glaciecola. Next base: position 92,878 of record JBARZY010000172.1, read on the forward strand.
CCAGTGTAAGAGCACGAGCGCTCAATAACGGTGCCGAGCGTTTAGCCATGCAAAAAGCCCAATTGGCACTTGCTGAATGCCGTCACTTAAGCGATACGTTTGAAGTATACACGGGCAGTAGCGAACTGGGCGAAACTACAGCCAAGGCTTTGGGCCTTGGATACCACATAGTCTACTCTCCTACGCAAGCACAAACTGAAAGTGACGACACCATGGCCTTGGTAGCTAAGTGTTGCCAGCACAATGTAGATTTATTGTTATTTGTAGGCGGCGATGGCACGGCACGTAATGTCTGTGAGGCCTTGAATAGCAAGTATAGCACTGAGGCACATGCGAACAACGCACAACTTGCGGTATTAGGCGTACCGGCAGGATGTAAAATTCACAGTGGCGTGTACGCAATTACGCCAAGAGCGGCTGGTAAAGTCTTATCGAAAGTTATTAGCGGTGAGTTAGTCTCATTGCAAGTTGCAGAAGTGAGAGACATTGACGAGGCGCGATTTAGAGAAGGTACGGTCATTGCAAAACATTTCGGTGAAATGCATGTGCCCCTTGAGCTCAATTACATTCAAGCGGTTAAAATGGGCGGCAAAGAATCAGATGAGTTGCTGTTAGATGATATTGCGCAAAGTGTTATTGACAGCATGGACGAGTACCCTGAACATTGTTTTGTAATGGGTTCGGGCAGCACTGTTGATGCAATTATGCAGTATATGCACTTACCCAATACCCTACTGGGCGTTGATGTAGTGCTTAATAGCCAACTGATTGCCAGTGATGTTACCGCTAGCGATTTAATTTCTTTGCAAAAGCAGTATCCATTGAAAGTAGTAGTAACCTTAATTGGCGGACAGGGTCACATTTTTGGTCGCGGTAATCAGCAATTATCTGCCCAGTTTTTAGCGGGTATTTCACGCGAGGACTTATGGATAGTGGCCACTAAAACTAAGTTACAATCCCTTAATAACAGGGGGTTAATCAGTGATACTGGTGATGATGCATTAGATGCGAAGTGGGCCGGTCCTATCTCAATTATTACCGGATACCAAGACCAAGTATTGTATTTTATTCGAGGAGAAGAATGAGTCAGCCAAGCGATTTCCAAACACTAGACGCTTATTTTGAGCATAAAGAAGCCTTTTTAGACAGCTTTATCGATGCTGGCAGCGAGCAAGAGCTATTTATTTCTAGTTATATTCATGGCCACTTTTCAGTGGCAGCGGCACAAACAATCCCCAGTAGTCGCAATAGTAGCTTAACTGAGCTCATTAATGGTTTTGAAGCTAGGCTTGAACAATCAATTGCCACGGCTGTAAGTAACAACGAGCTCAGTGACAACGATGCGATAGATGTCACCAAGATGTTAGCGAATTTGTGGCTGCACTAGGTTAAAAATATCACCCCCAAACGTAAATTCACGATCAACTGTGCAAGTTGGAATCGATTTTGCTTAAGTGCTAACTAGTTAATGTAACTGGTTAACGGTGCGATTATTGCGTTACCGTTTTAAGGCATAAAAATGAAAAATTCGTTTAATGGTATCAGTACACTGTTGATGTGTATTCTGTGTGTGGTGTTATTGGTTGCTGTTAGTGGGTGCGCCAATATGTTGTCATCTAATGCACCGGCGCCTAAATCTGCAACTTCAGCGTTAGGTAATGCTGAAATTTACACCCATCAATTGGCTCAAGAGTTATTTGTTAACTTAAGTGCTGATCGGCAATATCGCTACGCGGTTGCAGGTTTTGTACCGGTTGACACGATGAAACACGACCTTGATCAGCAGGGCCCGTTAATGCTGCTTGGTCACCAATTAGAGCAAGGCCTGATCACTGAAGCCGTTAGACGCGGGTTTGTAGCCCAAGATTTTAAAGCGACCAACTCTATTATAATGAGTGATACCGCTGATAGGGCATTATCGCGGGATTTGTCTCACCTTTCTCAATTACAAAACATTGATTATTACATTACCGGCACTATTACCCCGCAAGAAAACGGCGCAATGGTGAATGCACGGGTAATAAGTGTACGCAATAAAGACGTTGTGGCGGCTGCTACTGGCTTTTTCCCAGCTGATTTATTTTGGCAGAAAGAGCGTGTAAGCCTGCGTAACGGACACTTATATCGTAGCGAAGATGCCACCTCGACCATACTGATTCAGGAGTAATTACATGAAATCTATCTACGCATTGGTACTTACCTTTATTATTGCCGGCTGCAGTTCTTTGCCGTCTTTTACCTCACCTTTTGCCGCTGATGATGATGGTGATATTGATAGCAGCAATACTATTGATGAAAATGGTGTGGTGAATGTGAGCACCGACAAGTTACAAAACAATACCCAACAAAGCCCTCAGGTTGATGCGTTTGGCTCTATTGTTAAGCCTAGGGTTATGTCGCACTCGTCGGGTGTTTACAAAGCTATGCCTCTGACCAAGCATGTGGGTGATTATGTGCGAAATATGGCACAAGACTTAGTTGCCAACATGGAGTATGTAACCGAGCGCACACCAGTTGCGGTAACTCATTTTTCACTCATAGATAGCGATTTAAAGTCGACGAATTTGTTAGGCCAACAAATGGCTGAATCATTCGCCCATGAATTCCATAAGTTTAGAATGCCGGTAGTAGAATTTAAGGGAACCCAATTTATTACCGTCACAGAAACCGGTGACTATGTGTTGTCGCGTGATTTCTTAGACTTAAAAAACAGCACGCCTATTCAATACGTGTTAACCGGTACCATGACAAAACACCAAGGCGGCTATTTGGTTAACGCTAGAATGTTGGGCATGCAATCAAATGTGATAGTGGCAAGTGCTCAATCGTTCATTCCATATTATATTGCAGACGCCTTACTGCCCAGTGGTTCATCTAAGCAAAACGAAATCATTGATGGTGTGCGTATCATTAGGGGGGAATAACATGAAAGCCTTAAGCCAACAAACCAGTAAATTGATTAGCATGGCTGCATGCGTGGCGTTGTTATCGGGTTGTGCTGCGGGAAAAATGTTTATGGCAGGGTATACGCCCCCACAAACAATTGCCGATTTAATTAATGAGCAATATGCGCTTGCCGGTGAATTGCCCCCTGAGCTTGATCCCGATAAGCGTGATAACAAACCGATTACCTTAGATGCGTCATTAGTGCGTACTTCTAATGATACGTCTAATAACTCAGGCGAGCAAGATTACACACTTGATGCACCTGTACAGCGATTTAACCCGCGCTTTACGTATAAAAGTGTACAAGATTATGCCGGTCAACTTGCCATGCAACTAGTGAAAAATGGTAATGGCTTAAATACCCGAGCAAAAATTGGCGTGAGCGCGTTTGTAAAACTTGATACAACGCTCCAAAACACTACGGTGTTAGGCAACCAGTTAGCCGAGTATTCTATTTCAGAAATACAGCAATTTGGCCTGCACGTAATTGATTTTAAATTGATGCCAGCTATAAAAGTAACCCGTGGCGGTGATTTAGCCTATTCGCGTAATGTGGTTGAATTGGCGGAATCAAGCAACATGAATCATGTATTAAGTGGCACTATGATTCAAAAGCGCGAGGGGATTTTTGTGAACGCGCGCATTATAGAGTTAGGCAGCAGTAAAGTGGTTTCTACTGCGAGTGTATTAATTCCGCGTTTTGTGGCAGACCAAGCCAGTCCGCAATTTGTTAGCTACGGTGCTGAATAAACCCTCCGTTCAAGGTGCGTTTACGGATACAACGCTTGTCGTTTTATTAGGCTACGCACAATAAAACGATTTGGCTGCAGGGCATTTAACAAGTCGCCTGGTAAAGGCAGTGGACGATTGACTATTTGGCTTGTGAGCAATTCAGCTAACAATGGGGCGGTGGTGAGCCCACGGGAACCCAGTCCACTGAGAACAAACACATTTTGTTCAACCGATGGTACCTGATAGCGCTGCAAAGGTAGCGCTTTATACAAATCGGCTAATTCATTAAATTGCGCCGTACTAGGCACTGCGCCAACCACTGGTAGATGGTCAGGGCTTGAACACCGCACTGCGGCTCGTGCATAATTTTGTGGATGCGTTTGGTGTTTATTGAGTTCGTCAATCCAACTTGCATCACGCATACTGTCTGCATGCATTGCGAAGTTTTGCTGGGTTTCACTGTGGCGAGTTTCGGTGTTGGTATCTTGTTTTACATAAGTTGAACCCAAAGCATGAACTTCGTTTAATGCCGGTGTTAAATATCCTTTATGACACAGTAAGGTTTGTAAGTTACGCAGCGAGCCTTCACTTTTTACTAATTCAACTTGTCCTCGCGTGAGTCGAAGCGGCACCGTGTCTGCTAACAGGCTTTTAGTGCTAGCGCCGGTGGCAAGTACTAAACATTGTGTGTTTCTTACCTGTACGCGCTCTTCGTGTTCTATATTGAGCTGTATTTGCGCATCGTTAATGTGAGTATAGTCAACAAGGGTACTATTGCTGTGTAAGTGTAATAGACCTGTCTTATTTGCCTCATTCAAACAGGCTTGAACCAAACTCGCTGGTGAAATCCAGCCTGCTTCTGGCATGTACAAGCAGTTGTATGGCACATCAAGGTTGGCAATTTGTGTCGCTTGCTCAGCACTTACAATATGCGCAATATCTTTTGGCCACAATGCCAAGTTATCTAGTTTTGCCAATCGAGTTTCAGTATTGGCATTGAAACCAAGCTGCAATGCACCGCACCAATCATAGTCAAACATGGTTTGGCTTGCTAAGTGAGTATAAAAACTTTTAGCGTACAAAAAGCTGGCAAGCTGGAGGCGACTTGCATAGTTATTTTGCGCGTTAAGTTGGGGGTAAAATCCACCAATAGGCGCACCAGAGGCCCCATCGGCGGGTTTATCGCCTTGCCAGTACAGGTCTACCGCTATGTTTTCGTTTACCAGTTTCAATGCCATAATAGCACCGGCCAGTCCATTGCCAATTACGCTAGCTTGCTCTGGCTTGTTTGAACCTCCTCGGGTGCTGCAAGCCTGCCGATTATCATTAAATGGGTGCCGCTCAAAATAAGGAGCTTGTTGTTCAGGCAAAGTGACTTCTGGTGTGTCACCCTTGTTTATATATTCGGCAGCAATCATTTCGCGCTTGTAACGAAACCCTTTGCGCTTGTTCAATACAAAACCCGCCTCACGTAGCTGCTTTTTCACTTTACTGGCGGCACTGAAAGTCGCGAGCGTGGCATGGCTTTTACTGAGCCGTGCTAGTTGAGAAAACAATTCGGGTGACCACATGGCATTATTTCTGGCAGGGGCAAAGCCATCTAAAAACCAAGCGTCTACGGTACCGTCAAAAGTCTTCTTGAGTGCGCTAAAGGCTTCGGTAGCGTCATTGTAATGAACATCAAGCGTAATACAGTTTTTGTACTGCCGCCGGTGAATACCTTCAATGGCAAGGGGATAATGTGCTAACCACCACGAGCACAAGTCTGCAAATGTGGCCCATTTTGCTAAAATTTTTGCTGCATCGGTTTTGGGGATAGGGTATTTCTCAGTAGAAATAAAATGCAAATGTTTAAGTGGATGATGTGGGTGTTCGTCTAAAAAGGTTAAAAATAACGCTGCCGTACAGAAAAAATTAAGCCCAGTACCAAACCCAGTTTCGCCAATACAAAAATGAGAAGCAGTACATGCTTCCCAATTAGCAAGCAGATTATTGCCTTCAATAAACACATAGTGAGTTTCAGCTATGCCGTCTTTGTCTGAAAAATACACATCTTCAAAAGCTTCTGAACGAGGTGTACCTTGATCAGTATAATGGATGTTAGCAGGCGTAATTTTCATCTAGTTACTTCTTTTATAAGATAATAATGGTGACGGTAACTTACGGATATAGACAAAAGTCTGTTAATGAATGTTAATTTGTGACACATTATACCCATAAGAGCAGACCAGTTATAAGTATAAACTAGGTAACATGTGCGGCAAATTAAATTAATCATGCAATTGTCTATTTGTGTGATTTTGGATTTCGTAAAACAATATAGGTGAAAAATGAAACGAGCAGTGATAACTGGTCTAGGTATTGTATCAAGTATTGGTAATAACGCTGAAGAAGTGAATGCCTCGCTAAAAGCGGGCAAATCAGGCATTACCTTTTCACAACAATTTGCTGATGCCGGTTTGCGCAGTCAAGTTTGGGGCGATCTTAAAATTGACTTAAGCGAACAAATTGACAGAAAAACACTTCGTTTTATGGGTGATGCCGCTAGCTATGCATACTTATCAATGAAACAAGCGATAGAAGATGCCGGGCTAACCGAAGAGCAATACTCCAATGAAGATGTTGGTATTATTGCTGGGTCTGGTGGTGCAAGTTCTGAGAACCAAGTGTTGTCTGCTGACATCATGCGCGAAAAAAGCGTCAAGCGTGTAGGTCCATATATGGTCACGCGCTGCATGGGCAGCACCACCTCAGCTTGTTTGGCAACACCGTTTAAAATAAAAGGCATTAACTACTCTATATCATCAGCATGCGCAAGCAGTGCACATTGCATTGGCAATGCGTGGGAACTGATTCAACTAGGCAAACAAAAAATGGTGTTTGCTGGTGGCGGTGAAGAACTGCATTGGGCGTTGTCAGGCCAATTTGATGCCATGGGCGCTTTATCGACTAAATATAACAATAATCCAAGTGCAGCATCGCGTACTTATGACGCCAATCGCGATGGATTTGTGAGTTCTGGTGGCGGCGGTATGGTCGTGGTAGAAGAGCTTGAACACGCTTTAGCGCGTGGTGCAAAAATTTATGCTGAACTAGTGGGCTATGGCGCAACTTCAGACGGTCATGACATGGTTGCACCAAGTGGCGAAGGCGCAGTGCGTTGCATGAAAATGGCATTAAAAGGCTTAGAGCAACCTCTTGATTACTTGAATACTCACGGCACCTCAACGCCGGTAGGTGATGTGAAAGAGCTTGAAGCGATACAAACCTTGTTTGGTAAAGATTGTCCGCCTATTAGCGCGACTAAGTCGCTTACGGGTCATGCACTTGGTGCAGCGGGCGTGCAAGAGGCGATATACTCAATACTAATGATGCAAGGTGACTATATTTGTCCATCAATTAACATTGAGACCCTCGACCCAGCAGCAGAAGGACTTGATATTGTAACCGAACCCCGTGACGCGAAACTGAACATGGTGATGTCAAATAGCTTTGGCTTTGGCGGCACAAATGCCAGTTTGGTATTTAAGCGCTATACCGATTAAGCGTATTAATGCGTAGCTATTGATATAAAAGGTTGGCATATGCCAACCTTTTTTCGTTATGCTTTAGCGTGTAACAATGGGATATTAATAATAATAATAATGTGTGTCGCTAAAACGCCCTAGCAGTGTTTTTCTTGACACCCTAAGAGGTAATATATGAGTGTAAAAAACACAGTTTCAGAACAAGAATGGCAGGCAAGAGTTGATTTAGCGGCATGTTATCGAATGGTGGCACATTATGGATGGGACGATTTAGTCTTTACGCATATTTCTGCCCGAGTGCCAGGCCCTGAGCATCATTTTTTAATTAATCCTTACGGCATGTTATTTGAAGAAGTAACAGCATCCAGTTTAGTGAAGGTCGATTTGCAAGGGAATAAGGTCATGGATTCGCCATTTGACATTAACCCCGCTGGATTTGTGATACATAGTGCAGTGCACGAAGCACGAGATGATGCGCAGTGTGTTATGCACCTTCACACCACCGAGGGTGTGGCGGTATCGGTGCTCAAAAATGGCTTACAAGCTTACAGTCAGCAGTCATTATTTGCACTCAGTGGTTTGAGTTATCATGACTACGAAGGTGTTGCCCTCAACCCAGATGAGAAAGCTAGATTAGTGGCAGATTTAGGCAAAACCAACTTTATGATTTTACGCAATCATGGCCTGTTAACATGTGCCAGTACAATACCCGATGCATTTCTAGGTATGTTTATATTGCAACGAGCGTGTGAAATACAATTAAAAGCACAAGCCACCGGTGATGAACTTATTCAAATATCGCCAGAAATATTAGCAAATATACAAGCACAGGCTTCGCAAGTGACCAAAGCGGCAGGTGGCGCCTTGGCATGGCCGGGCATTATACGCAAACTTGAGCGCATGTGCCCCGACTTTAAAGACTAAACATTGGAGGCGCAGAAATCTTGAAAATACTCGTTGACCAAGCCATGCCGTATTGGCAAGACTATTTCTCCTCCTTAGGTGACGTTGAATCCTTTAAAGCGGGTGATATCCATAAGCATCAATTAAGCAACGTAAATGTGCTGTTGGTGCGTTCAACTACAAAGGTTGATGGTGCATTGTTACAATGTATGCCAAATCTTCGGTTTATTGGCACCGCTACTGCAGGCTATGACCACTTAGATATTGCAGCCATTGAAAGCAAGGGCATTGCGTGGAGTGCGGCGGGTGGATGTAATGCATCAGCGGTAACACAGTATGTGATTTGTGCTTTGTTATCATTGGCGTGTAAAGACGGATTTTTGCTCTCTCATAAAACCATTGCTATTGTGGGGTATGGAAACGTAGGCAAGCGTGTCACGAAGGGGTTAACAGGATTAGGGGCAACACTGCGAATATACGATCCGCCATTGCAGCATGTGGAAGCAACTACTGGTGCTACTTGCACTACAACTTTTGTCCCCTTTGAGCAGGTACTTAGCGCCGATATAATATGCGTGCACGCACCGTTTAACAGCGTACCTGAATATCCTAGCTTACACTTGTTTGATGCCTCAGTTTTAGCGCGATTAAGCCCACAGCAATATTTATTAAATGCAGGGCGCGGCGAGCTTATTGATAACCAAGCATTACTTAAACTAAAGCAGTCTAAACAACACAACAGTGTGCAGTTGGTACTTGATGTATGGGAAAACGAGCCCTTTATAAACACTGAGTTGATACCACATTGTTTGTTATCAAGCGCTCACATTGCTGGGCATACCTTAGAAGGAAAAGCCTTGGGAACACATATGTTGTACGAAACGTTGTGTGAACTGATAGAAACGCCACCCAGTGTAGCGTTGTCTGCCTTATTGCCTACATACAAACTACTTATTCCCAACAATTTGCAAGGTGCATTAAACACTCGCTCAGAGCTGAGCGATATGGAAATACAAACATTTGTCAAAGAATTGTGTTTTTGTGTTTATGATATTGAAAATGATGATAGTGTTTTTCGCCGCTACATGGCACAATCAGCATCGTTTGCCAAGTTAAGGCAACAGTACCCAGTTCGTAGAGAATTCAGCGCCGCGAAAGTGCAAGCGTTTAATACTAAAATACAAGAATATCTTCGCGCGCTAGGGTTTATCATTTCTAACGGCAGTGCAACTCCACCTTAAACAAATAGGATGATAAAACATGTCTCAAGCTTTTAATGTTGCAGTATTAGGTGCAACGGGTCTCGTCGGCCAAACTATGATGGAATTGTTAGCCGAGCGCAACTTTCCCATTGAAAATTTATACCCTTTGGCAAGTGCGCGATCTGCTGGTGGTGAAATTGAATTTAAAGGTCAAAAAATTACCGTACTCGATGCCGATACGTTTGATTGGTCACAAGCGCAAATTGGTTTTTTCTCAGCAGGTGGTTCGGTGTCAGAAAAATATGCCCCCATTGCCGCTGAAGCAGGTTGCGTGGTTATTGATAATACCTCTCATTATCGCTATGAACCTGATATTCCATTAGTTGTGCCAGAAGTAAACCCAGAAGCACTAGCTGATTTTAGGAATCGTAATATTATTGCTAATCCAAATTGTTCAACGATTCAAATGGTAGTCGCACTCAAACCTATTTATGATGCGGTTGGTATTGATCGTATTAACGTGTGCACGTATCAGTCGGTATCGGGCGCAGGTAAAAGCGCAATGGAAGGGTTAGCGAAACAAACCGCTGAGTTACTAAATGCTAAACCTGTAACGGGTGAAGAGTTTTCGCGCCAAATTGCATTTAATGCGATCCCGCAAATCGATATGTTCATGGATAACGACTATACCAAAGAAGAAATGAAAATGGTGTGGGAAACACGCAAAATACTCGGTAATGACAATATTCTAGTGAATCCTACTGCGGTAAGAGTTCCTGTGTTTTATGGTCACGGTGAAGCTATTCACATTGAAACTCAACAAGCTACCGATGCAGAACATGTTAAATCGTTGCTGCAGAATGCCCCAGGTATTACCTTGCATGACCAACGCGAAAAATTCCCCACACAAGTATGCTCTGCAAGCGGAAACGATGCAGTACATGTTGGGCGCGTACGCGATGATATTTCGCATCCAAATGGCATAAATATGTGGGTAGTGTCAGATAATATCCGTAAGGGCGCAGCAACAAATAGTGTGCAAATTGCAGAAGTGTTAGTTCGCGATTATTTGTAGTAGTAACAATTATAAGAAAACTGCCGATACTGTATTAATGCAGTATGTATAAATGAGAGTTTGTAAGGATTTGATGAGATCATCATTCAGCTATTTGCTACTTATCGTTACGCTTATAGTGAGCGTGAGCGGTGCTTTGGGTGCGCAACAGTTGCAGGGCCCTCGCGATAACGCACAAGTGTATTCTGGTGTAGTGTATGGGCCAATAGATCAATCAGATACCTTATGGCGTATTGCTAGTCGATACAAACAAGATTCTCAGTTTTCGATATACCAAGTAATGATGGCGATTTACGAGTTAAATCGCCAAGCTTTTGAAAATGGTAACTTTAACACCATGGTCAATGGCGCCACACTACAATTACCCAGTGACCGATATATCGCTAGAATTGATCCACAAAGAGCGCGCGCTAAAGCTGAGCGTGACGACCAAGCATTTGGTCGTCAAAATTCCGTTAGAGATCCATTACCAAATAGTAACCTCCCTGCTGCAGACAATCTTAAACCCGAGATTCCGCTGGTAAATAAAGACGATTTGAGTAAAACACAAAATCAGTTGCAATCACAGTTAAACGTACTAAAACGCGAACAACAAAACCAGTTTACGGCACTCAAAAATCAGGTGGCCGCATCTATCGATTCAGTGCAAGTATTACTTTCTGAAAACCAAAAGTTAAATGAACGCCTGATTGAGATTGATGAAAACAATCGTAATTTTACACAAACGGTAGAAACTGAACTTAGAACGCAAATTGATCAACAAGATGAGCAACTTGCCGAGTTATTGCGCATGCTGAAAGAGGCTGAACAGCGTCGCATTGACGAAGAGTCAAAATCGGTTTTACAAATACTGTCTTCTCCCACCGCACTCATACTCATGACAACGGGTTTTACCGTGCTGGTATTAGTTGGGTTAGCTGTGTTTTTGTTACGAAAACCGGCCGCTGCTGCAAGCGATACTAGCGCAAGTAAAGCAGACAAGGTAACAGAAGATATCGTTGATGACGATTTAGTGATTGGCGAAGCCGATGATATAGACAAAGATTCTGACGACTTAATGGCTGCCTTAGAAGAAGATGAGCAAGATGATGACATATTGTCTGACGATCTGGAGAATGACGAGGCCGTACAATCATTATCAGACGATGACCTAGACGCTGCTCTAGATTTGGATGATGACTTATCAGCATCATTAGATGACGATATGTTAGTGCCTGATTCCGTTGATGACGATGCCGATGCTATAGCGCCGGATGACGAAGAAGCTGATGAAGGTGAGCCACATGATTTTGATGTTGATGGTATCTCTTTGGATGATGACGACATTGATCTTAGTGCAGATGGCGACGAAAGTGCGGAGGAGTCAAACGAACCACAGAGCGATATTGAAGAATCTACTGAGGTCGTTGAAGAAGTCGATGATGATCTACCGCCAGACGGAATAGATCTAGACGATAATGGTGAAATTGACGAAAACACCATAGAACAAATAGAACAAAAGATAGATGCCTCTGACGAAACTATTAATAGTTTGGCGGACGAGTTACTTGAAGACATTGACGCAGTTACAAATGAAGACAGTGGTGACAATGAGTTAAGCGGTGACGCTGAAACCCCAGTTAACGAGAGTGATGAACTTGCAGATGAGTTATTAGATGAATTAGACGAGCAAGTCGCAAGTGAAGATTTAGATGAGTTACTAAATACCGCCGATGAACCATTAGAAGTTGATAATGAGAATGGCACAGAAGTAGACGATAACGATGACGTAATACTGACATCGTTGGAAGATGATATTGATGATTTGTTAGATGTTGATGACGACGATGACGAGGTATTAGATTTGTCGTCAAGTGGTATTGCTGACGAAGGTGATAGCGATCAACTTAATGATTTAGCTGACGACTTATTACAAGAGCTTGAAAATGACGAAGATGAAGCAGATGAGTTAGACGCATTATTAGATGAGCTTAGTGAAGAAGATTCCGTTGCAACAGAAGATGCTAACGATAATAATGAATTAGCGGGTGATTATACCGATGGTGCCGCTGAATCTAATGCTCAAACTCCACCTTCTTCTGCTCCCTTACTCGATGCTGACGACCTGTTAGACGATATTCCCAGTTTTACCAGTGATATGGATGATGACGATGAAGAAATAGCGCTTGATGAGCCTATTTCAGCCATTGACAATGAGACAGAGCCAGAGGTTGAAGCTGAGCCAGAGGTTGAAGCTGAGCCAGATGTTGAAGCTGAGCCAGAGGTTGAAGCTGAGCCAGAGGTTGAAGCTGAGCCAGAAGTTGAAGATGATTCAGTATCAAACGAATTAGACGAAAACGACGAAGACGATAAAGACGTTCTTTCTGCGTTACCTGATTTAGATGATTGGATGGATGAAGAAGCACCACTTGCTGATGATCAATTAAACGATGAAAAAAAAGCAACCGACGGCAATGACAACGATAATGACAACGACTTTGACTTATCAGCCTTAGAACTTGACCCTGAAGACGTATTATCTAACGATACGATAGATGGCGAAGATGACATTATGGAAGGCTTAGAGGAAGCCGATTTTGATGACATGCTAAATGAGTTAGCCGCAGATGACGAATTTCTAAAAGGCGAAGATATCCCTGACAATGAGTTGTCTACAGACAACACTTCAAGCAAGCCGGATGCCCTAGAGCAAGCCGGTTTGGATTTAGATGCCTTAATGAGCGAAGATACTGCAGACAATGATTTTGTAGATGTAGACGACTTATTGAGCGAAAGTGAGGCAATGTCAGAACTTTCAGACGATGATATAGATTTAAATTTAGAAGACTCGCTAGATAACCTCATGCCATTAGAGAAAGATGCTGGCGAGAACTCGGCTGACAACGGTGACAATACGAATCAAGCGAGCAACTTAGATCTAGCTCAAGTGTATATTGATATGGAAGATTTTGATGCAGCTAGAGAGTTGTTGGATGAGGTGATAGAACAGGGAAGTGAGAGTCAAAAAACAGAAGCTAAAACCTTAATGTCGAGCTTTAGCTAATTTCTAGTTGTTAACTTGCGCGAATATGAATATTTTGGACGGGGTAACAGCTAGCTTATTCTGTACGCTATGAATCTAGTGCGGTATCAAATTCTTCTGGCTTGTCGAAATCACCTTCAAAACTGACTAGCTGACCCTTCTCAAAACGCAATATCAGCTCTTTGCGAAAATCTTCGCCCCGTTTACTCATACCACGCTTCATGTCATAAATGTAGTACCATGTATCGTTGTTAAAACTATCTTCAACTACTGGATTTCCTAATACAAAACGTACTTGTTCTTTAGTCATTTGAACGCGTAATTGGTTAACATCTTTTTGTTCTAAAAAGTTACCCTGGGGAACGTCTATTCTGTATATCCAGTCGGTGCATGCAGTTGTTGACACACACACTACAAACAAAGCTGCTAATTGAGTTAATTTCATGGTTTACCTTTAAAATTTTGAGCACGCATCCTAACCTACCTGGGTATGACCATTCAAGTGTAATTTGGTTCTTGCATAGGTATTAAAAAAGTAAACCTTTACAATTTTAATAGATCTTTTGCATTTGCAATGGCGGTATTGGTAAGCTCGTCACCAGCCAGTAAACGCGCTATTTCGTTCACTCGTTCTTCTTTTGTCAATTTAAGTAAGGTAGTTTCGGTTGACTTACCATCGGTAACTTTACTAACAAATAGTTGGTTATGAGCTTGTGCGGCTACCTGAGGTAAGTGTGTGACGCACATAACTTGTGATTTCTCCCCAAGTTTACGTAATAGCTTACCAATTAATGATGCAGTAGGACCACTAATGCCGGTATCAACTTCATCGAATACCATTGTGGGAATATAAGTATCTTTTGATGATATTACTTGCAACGCCAAGCCAATTCTAGATAACTCACCACCCGACACCACTTTTTCCATCACTTCTAACGCTTGTCCTGGGTTAACCGATAAATGTATTTGTATGGTGTCGTTACCGCTAAGTGCAGGTTGTGTAGTACTGTCACTGATTACTTTTACATCGACTAATGCATGAGGTAGGTTCATTTCACGTACTGCGGTTTGAATTTCGTTTGAAAGTAATTTACTGGCTTTTACGCGAGAATTCGTTAATTTATCGGCTGCCGATTGGTAATCAAGGAGTTGTTGTTTAACGGTTTGTTCTAGAGTAACTAGGCTATCTTCTTCCTGTGTTAACAATGCGTACTCGCTGGCTAACTGCAAGTGGGCATCGAATAGCTGTTCAGGTTGTACATGGTGTTTACGCGCTAAATCGAGGCATTTTGTATAACGTGCTTCAAGTTCTGCCAGTTGTGCCGGATCAGCTTCAATCTCTTGCGCATAATGATCAAGTTCGTTGGCTGCATCTTCTGCCTGAATGAGAGCGCCTTGCAAGGACTCAATAATGCCATTAACTGACTCGTCAAATTGCGCAACGTTGCTTAGTGCTTTTATACTTTGGTTAAGTGATGAAATCGCATTCGCGTTGTCGTCGTCTTTTAACGCAAAAAGAGCTGCTTGACTGTTTGACAACAAATCTTGGGTATTGTTTTGTTTTTTAAAGTCGGTTTCTAACTGTTCAAACTCATGTTCACCTAAACTGAATTCATCTAGCTCTTGCACTTGATATGCTAGCAACTGGGCGCGGTCTAATCGTTGTTGTTGGGCATTTTGTAAGCTTACGAGTTCGCGTTGCGATGCGGTATAACTTTTGTAGGCCGTTTGTACTGCGTCTAAGCATGGTTTGTGTTGTGCGTATTGATCAAGCACGTGCCGCTGGTTTTCAGGTTTTAAAAACTGATAGTGGGCATGCTG
>JBARZY010000173.1:0-56779 GCA_049650345.1 Glaciecola sp.
GTAAATAATTGCATGTTTGAAAATGGCAATACCGAGTATATGGGGAGCGCAGCCACCAACCTTGCAGCCGAAAACAGCGTAAGCACGGGCATACTTGCTAACAACAAGCTAGTGACCATTGGCGCGAACTTTCATTTAACAGGCGGCGATATAGCTCAGTTACACCTGCGCCAGATACAATTGAATCAACGTGCAATTATTGGTAATACTATAAATGGGCCAACAAAACTGAATAAACTGGAAGTTGCTGGCCAATATCAAAAGCCGCTAGGGAACTGGCTGCTTAAAGCTGGCGGGGCTATTGCGAATAAAGACGACAATAATCAATCGGGTGTTGATGCATCTGTTTACATTAAAACCCAATACGCATTTTAAGCACTAGGCCTTATATTGTTCGTAACCGTCGACTAATGCTTGCCAGTGGGCGCTATCTACAAAGTAATCCTTACCCGCTTTTTTCTGCATGCTGACTTGTTTATCAATTGAGCGTTTAAACCGTGCTAAATTTGCGCTCTGCCAATGGGTGCCGGGTGTAATGTCGCATTTATCAAAGTCGAGTAAATGCACCTGTTGTTGCTTGTCTATCAATACGTTCTTTACATTTATGTCATCGTGGCACACACCGGCATTGTGCATCTTTTTAATTTCTTGCCCAACTTTCGCCCAAACACTGTTATCAACGCTATGTAACGTTAACATGCTGTGTAGTTCTTGTGCGTTTTCTATTGCGCCAGTAATAATACTTGCGCTATACCCTAGTAAGTGCTTACTTGCCATAGCAGCTATTGGTTTTGGAACATTTACATGGTGTTTTTGCAAATGTTGTAAAATTGCCAACTCTTTTGCGCAGCGAATATTTTTAGTGCCAGAAAACCAAAAAATATTACGATTAAACTTTGCAACTAAGCCACCTCTCAAATAAGCACGCAGTACCATAGTTGAATGACTTTTGGGCGGGCTAAAAAAATACACCGTGCCACGACCTGTGGCCGTGCGACTAACCAACTGTTGGTGCAGCAAATATTCTGGCGAAAAGTGCTCAAGGCCTATGCCACTATTAATGGCAGTTTGACTAAGCCAAAGGGTTTGTTTACCAATTACTTGTACTTCAATACTCATTAAAACACTTATTTTTGTGGGTTGCTCTGCTGTTAATGTGTTGCCAATAGTACACTATAAAGCCTTGTGTTTTTAAGGTAGAGGGTTTGTCATGCCAATGCAAAGTTTTGCTGCCAAACACGCTAAATTTTGAACAAACTAATTGATAATTAGAATATGTGTCCTACGCTTTGTAATATACACTTCGCCAATGTTTTTATATACGGGTAATTCATCATGTCACAAAGCTTTATTCAACATTTACGCAGTCAAATTGAAGAAACAAAAGCGCAGGGTTTATACAAAAACGAGCGTATTATCACCTCGCAGCAGTTTTCTGAAGTAGACATTGAAAGCGGTCAACATGTGGTGAACTTTTGTGCCAACAATTACCTAGGCTTAGCAAACAATGACGCGCTAATTGCCGCCGCAAAAGAAGGCTTGAACACCCACGGTTTCGGTGTGGCCAGTGTGCGTTTTATATGCGGCACGCAAAATATCCATAAACAATTAGAAAGCAAAATTAGCGGCTTTTTAGGTATGGAAGATACTATTTTATACCCATCTTGTTTTGACGCTAACGGCGGTTTGTTTGAAACAATTTTAAGCGCCGAAGACGCGATTATTTCTGATTCTCTTAACCACGCTAGTATCATCGATGGCGTGCGCTTATCAAAAGCCAAGCGTTATCGCTACGAAAGTAACAATACCGAAGCACTTGAAGCGCAATTAAAACAAGCTGATGCCGATGGCGCACGCTTCAAGCTTATCGCTACTGATGGCGTGTTTTCAATGGACGGTGTTATTGCTAACTTAAAAGGCGTGTGTGACTTAGCTGAAAAGTATAACGCAATGGTAATGGTTGACGATTGTCACGCCACTGGCTTTGTGGGTGAAAACGGCCGTGGTAGCCACGAATACTGTGATGTGATGGGCCGTGTGGATATTATTACTGGTACCTTAGGTAAGGCATTAGGCGGTGCTTCGGGCGGCTTTACCAGTGGTAAAAAAGAAGTCGTAGAATGGTTGCGCCAACGTTCTCGTCCGTATTTGTTTTCAAATTCTGTAGCGCCACCTATTGTTGCGGCATCGTTAAAAGTATTTGAAATGATGGAAAATGGCGCTGAGTTACGCAATGCGCTGCATCGCAATGCAAAGCATTTCAGAACCCGCATGGAGCAAGCTGGTTTTACCTTGTCGGGCAAAGACCATCCTATTATTCCAGTGATGTTAGGGGACGCAAAACTCGCGAGTCTTATGGCTGAAAAGCTACTTGAGCGCAACATTTATGTTATTGGGTTTTCGTTTCCAGTAGTACCCAAAGGACAAGCGCGTATTCGCACGCAAATGTCGGCGGCACATACCATCGGCCAAATTGATACCGCTGTAGATGCCTTTATTGAAGTGGGTCAAGAGCTAGGAGTGATTTAGCATGGGCGTAGACAACACTAGCAATATGAAGTCGTTAGCTAAAACAGAAGCCAAGCCTGGTATTTGGATGGTTAATAATCCGGTTCCCGAAATTGGCCCTAACGACATCCGCATCAAAATAAGAAAAACCGCGATTTGTGGCACCGACATGCATATATTCAACTGGGATGAATGGTCACAAAATACGATACCTGTACCCATGATAGTGGGGCATGAGTACGTGGGTGAAGTAGTAGCTATTGGCAGTGAGGTAAAAGGCTTTGCTTTGGGCGATCGCGTGTCGGGTGAAGGGCATATTACCTGCGGTCATTGCCGTAATTGCCGAGCCGGACGCATCCATTTGTGTCGCAACACCATTGGTGTGGGTGTAAATCGCCAAGGTGCATTTGCCGAATACTTGGTGATCCCTGCGTTTAACGCATTTAAAATCCCAGAAAATATTAGCGACGACATGGCCGCTATATTTGACCCCTTTGGAAATGCGGTGCATACAGCGCTGTCGTTTGACTTAGTGGGTGAAGACGTATTAATTACCGGCGCTGGCCCTATTGGTATTATGGCGGCAGCTGTAGCCAAACATGTTGGTGCAAGGCATGTTGTAATAACCGACATCAATGAATACCGCCTAGAGTTGGCGCGTAAAATGGGTGCAACAAAAGCAGTAAATGTGGCCAAAGAATCACTTCAAGATGTAATGGACGATTTAGGCATGACTGAAGGCTTTGATGTGGCGCTTGAAATGTCGGGCGTGCCTGCTGCATTCAGCGACATGTTGGCTAAAATGAACCATGGAGGCAAGGTGGCTATGTTAGGTATACCGCCGCAAGGCGTTGCCATTGATTGGAACCAGGTTATCTTTAAAGGTTTGACCATAAAAGGTATATACGGACGTGAAATGTTCGAAACGTGGTATAAAATGGTGAGCTTGTTACAAAGTGGCTTAAACCTCAACCCGATTATTACGCACACCATGCCAGTGGCCGATTTTGCAAAAGGCTTTGAAATAATGGGCTCGGGTCAGTCAGGAAAAGTCATACTTGATTGGACATAAGCACCAATTCACGGCAAGCTATAGCTAATTTTGAAGTTCATGAGGTACCTATGGAGCAGTTTCAACATATTTCACCCGCGCAAACTAAAGAGCGCTTAGACAAAGGTGAAATAAAGATTGTCGATATTCGCGACGATCAATCGTTTGCAGTAGGTCGCATTCCTAACGCTTTTCACCTAAGTAATGGCTCAATTACGCAGTTTATGAATGAGAACGACTTCGATACGCCGGTGGTGGTGTGTTGTTATCATGGTATTAGTAGTCAGCAAGCCGCGCAATACTTGCTACACCAGGGCTTTGAAGAAGTGTACAGCATGGACGGTGGATTTGAAGCGTGGCGTGCAAGCTACGAATTTGAAACCGGCACCTAATGCCAACACCCCTTATAAAGTTTGGCCAAGTGCAGGCAGCATTGCTGTTGCAGGCATATTGCAAAACACACAATATTACTACCATAATTGAGCAGCACAACGATGGTGCGGAGGTATTGGTAGAGGACCCTGCGCAAGTTGAAGATGCGGTACGCCTAACCAAAGAATTTTTGGCACAACCTAATGACGCCAAATTCCAAGCTTCAGCATGGGAAAGTGGAGAACTTGCGCAAAATAGTGGCCCAATGTTTCAAGGCTTGGTGATTGAAAATTTATCACTATGGCGACAGCAGTGGTTTACTCTATTAATTGTTATCGTAAGTACCGTGCTTTTTGTACTAATGAAGCTTGGCTTTGAAGCTGATATTTATCAAAGCCTACGCATGCAAACCTTACCTGAGTTAGCCGCTAATCATCAATGGTGGCGAATATTCGCGCCCAATGTAATGCATGCACATGCTGCGCACTTGTTGTTTAATATGGCAGGCTGGTGGTTTTTAGCAGGTATGCTTGAACGCCAATTTGGTTACCGCACACTTATTGCCTTATTCGTGGCTTCTACGTTGATTACTAATATTATTTACACCTTGTTTTGGGGGCCATTTTTTGTTGGCTTGTCGGGTGTGTTGTTCAGTGTATTTGGTTATTTGTGGTGGATTGGGCGCTTACGACCAGAATGGGGCGTGGTGTTACCGCCAAGCATTATATTTATGCTGCTACTTAGCTTAGCGCTTGGGTTCAGTGGTTTGCTTGGAGATAACATCAGCAACGCGGGTCATAGCTTAGGTTTAGCCGTAGGTATATTCGCCGCGTTTTGCATGCATTTTACTGCTGGCTCAGCAAAGCCTTAGCCGCCTTGGCGCAAGAACTTAGTAAAAATGATGTCTTTCACAATCTCGTTGCCAGTTTCACGCGCCAAAATATCTCTAAAGTTTCTTAATATGCTACGGCGCATGTCTTCTCTACCAGTGAGAGAGCGCACTTTTTGTTCATTTTGAGCGCCAACTATTTCAATTGCAGTTGCACGTAACAGTGGCATGTGATGTTCAATATCGATAATAAAGTTAGGATTACTCACCATAATTTCGATGGTCAAGCGTAAATAGCCTAGCTTTTTTGAATTATCGCCTGCGTAGTTAGTTACTATATCAGGGTCAAGCGCCACATAGGCATACACCGGTCCGGCATCTTCCTCTTCTTGCGCTTGGCTTGAGAAGGTAATTATACCGCTTAACAAAAATATAAATAAACCGAGCTTGGTTGCCGCAATGGTATTTTTGAACATTAATGTCATGTTGTATGCCACTTAGTTGTATTGTTTAGATAAATTATGAGCTTGTAGCATGGCTTTCGCGTGATGCCATAAAAGCATTATGCTAGACTCATGTTATCGGTTAATTATACAAAAACTGCAGTTTTGATTGAACAAAAAACCTTCCCTTTTGCAATGCCTGTTGTATGGCAAAAGCCCTCTACTGTATTTGATTTAAACAGCAGCTTAGCTGGCTGGTTGTTACATACGGGTTCTCTTACCGAGCGTTTGCAAGCACTCACTTCCCAATTTGGTGTTGAACTGCTCGGGCAGCGAGCATTAGCCATGGATACCAGCGAACAAAAGTTACTGCCTAATAATAGCCAACAAAAGTGGCAAATAAGAGAAGTATTATTACAAGGTGCGGCAAGAAGTGATGACCAAGCAAAAAATTGGGTATTTGCGCGAAGTGTACTTCCTGATGAATTGTGTAGGTCTGAATGGTCAAATTTAGGCAATCAACCGCTGGGACAGCGTATATTTAACGATCCTAGTTTTGTGCGTAGCGAGTTTGAAATTGGCAAGCTGTTGCATCATCCAATAACTGGCGAGGAGCTGTCTTCGTCTCACTCCTGTTGGGCACGCCGTTCTAAATTCACGATTGGCAAGCATGAACTCATTGTGGCAGAAGCATTCTTACCCGATGCCCCATGTTATTGGTAACCTTATGATTGCATTAAAGTGGGCACACAAACGACATTATTGGCAACTTATGCGAGCTAACAAACCCATTGGTAGTTTGTTGCTATTGTGGCCAACCTTGTGGGGCTTATTATTTGCGGCACAAGGCATACCGCCCTGGTACATTGTGTTGGTATTTACTTTGGGCGTGTTTGTAATGCGTAGTGCCGGTTGTGTCATTAACGACTACGCCGATCGCCACGTTGACGGCAGCGTTGAACGTACAAAGAACAGGCCCCTACCGCTGGGAATAATAACCGAAACCGAGGCGATACAGCTTTTTGTTTTACTGGTAGCAATAGCGTTTGTATTGGTGCTGCAACTCAACTGGAACACCGTTCTGTTATCGTTTGCAGCACTAGCATTAGCCAGTATTTACCCGTTTATGAAACGTTATACCCATTTGCCGCAAGTGGTGTTAGGGGCAGCGTTTGGCTGGTCAATTCCCATGGCATTTATGGCAGTTAGCAATAACTTGCCCTATTGGTTATGGATAATATATGCGGCCAATTTATGCTGGACCGTTGCTTATGACACCCAATATGCGATGGTAGATAAACGCTATGACCTAAAGGTAGGCATAAAGTCTACTGCAATATTGTTTGGCCGCTATGATTTAATCATTATAGGTTTACTGCAATTATGTACATTGCTGCTATTATGTTGGGTGTATGCCATTAACCAACTGCACGTTAGTGCATATTTAGCTGTGGTGGTGGCAGTGATAATGTTCGGGTATCAATATTACCTGTGCAAAAACCGCGAAGAAGCGAGATGCTTTCAAGCCTTTTTGCATAATAATAAGGTAGGCATGGTGCTTACGGCTGGAGCGCTACTGGGGATATTATTACGCGTCTAGTACAACAAGCTGAGTAAACGAAATTACTCAGCATTACCGCATTACTTTTTATCTTCTGGCTCAGCTTCTAATTCAGCCAACCTTGCTTCAAGCGCTTCAAGTTTCTCGCGCGTTCTTATTAATACTTGGCTTTGCACATCAAATTCTTCGCGACTCACAAAATCGAGTTTGTTCAATTGCGATTGCAGTACTTGCTTCACTTTCACTTCGGCTTCATCGGCCATTGTTCTCACGCCAGGGGGTATAGCGTTTGAAATGTTACGAGCAATTTCTTCAAGCTTTTTTGGGTCAAGCATGGTGATTTCCTTTTATCATTTATCCATATTGTAGCGCTAAGTTAAAAAGAAAACAGTCTATATTCGTGTTGTTTTGTTATAATTCACCGACTTTCTTGAACAATACTTGCGTGCGCATTTATAAGCGTGTTGCATTAATTAGACGATTTAAAACCCATGCGCTTGAATCCCGCCCAACAGGCAGCTGTAGAATATATTAGTGGTCCATGCTTAGTACTTGCAGGTGCTGGCAGTGGTAAAACGCGAGTTATTACCAATAAAATTGCATATTTGGTTAACGAGTGCGGCTATAAACCCAGTAGTATTGCGGCGGTAACGTTTACGAATAAAGCCGCACGCGAAATGAAAGAGCGGGTGTCACAAACCCTTGGTAAAAAGAATTCACGCGGTTTAAAAGTGTCTACCTTTCACACCATGGGCCTGAACATAATTAAAAAACACGTTACCACCTTAGGCTACAAAGCCGGCTTTTCATTATTTGACGACAAAGACACTTACGCACTATTAAACGACCTTACCAGTGACGACTACGATGGCGACAAAGATGCCATTAATCATCTTATGCGCAATATTTCTAATTGGAAAAACGAATTGGTTATGCCTGAGGCCGCCGTTAAGCATCACAAGGCCGGCGTAGAAGCAGAGCATGCCGTATTTTATCAAGAATACGCAAGGCACATGAAAGCTTATAATGCCTTAGATTTTGACGATCTTATTTTGCTGCCTACACTATTGTTACAACAGCACACTGCTATACGCGACAAGTGGCAAATGACCATACGTTATTTGCTTGTAGACGAATACCAAGACACCAATACCAGTCAATATCAATTAGTGCGATTACTGGTTGGCGAACGCGCCCGGTTCACCGTTGTAGGCGACGACGACCAGTCTATATATTCGTGGCGCGGTGCGCAGCCCAAAAACCTGAGTTTATTAAAAGAGCACTACCCCAATCTACGCCTAGTAAAACTCGAGCAAAACTACCGCTCGTGTCAGCGTATTTTGCACAGCGCCAATATCCTTATTCAAAACAATCCACATTTGTTTGATAAACGGCTATTTTCAGAGCTAGAACAAGGTGGCAAACTTAAAGTGCTGGTTGCAAAAAACGACGAGCACGAGGCCGACAAAGTGATTGCCGAGCTAATGGCACATCGGTTTATGAACGACACTCAATACCAAGATTATGCCGTGTTGTATCGCGGTAACCACCAGTCACGGGTGTTTGAAAAAGCCCTGATGAAAAACCGTATCCCTTATAAAATTAGCGGCGGTACATCGTTTTTTGGGCGCGCAGAAGTTAAAGATACTATGGCGTATTTACGTATTCTTACTAACCAAAATGACGACAACGCCCTGCTGCGGGTTATTAACACGCCAAGCAGGGGAATAGGCCGTGTGACGCTTGCTAAAATAGGTGAATTTGCCAACGCTAATGGCTTAGGTTTGTTTGATGCCATGTGTCATCCACAAATTAGCGCGGTATTAGGTGATAAAGCCGGCCATTCGGTAGAGCAATTTACTCGTTTAGTTGTGATGACTAGCGATAACGCCTCGCGAGGCGATACTCAAGCGGTGCTACGAGACTTTATTAAATCGCTGCAATACGAAGAATATTTGTATGCACAGTCGGCCACGCCCAAAGCCGCAGAAATTGCTATGAGTAACGTCTCGACCTTGTTTGGATGGGTGCAAGACTTGTTAAAAGGCGACGCGCTAAACCCGCCTATGACCTTGCCAGAAGTGGTACAACGCTTAACCTTGCGCGATATGATGGAGCGGGGTGAAGACGATGGTGAAGCCGACCAAGTGCAGCTAATGACTTTGCACGCGTCAAAAGGCTTAGAGTTCCCTTATGTATTTATGGTGGGCATGGAAGAAGGTTTACTGCCGCATCAAAGCAGTATTGACGAAGACAACATTGATGAAGAGCGTCGCCTAGCTTACGTAGGCATTACCCGCGCGCAACAGCAGCTATATTTTACTATCGCCAGAGAAAGACGTCAGCACGGTGAGTTAATAGAGCCTCAACCATCGCGGTTCTTGTATGAATTACCTGCAGACGATGTAGAGTGGGAATGGCAAAAACCAAAAGACACCGACGAGCAACGAAAAGCCAAAACCGCAAAAGGTATTGCCGGTTTAATGAATATATTGGGCAACGATTAACAAGCGCTACTTCACGTGGGTTGGCGCTGAAATATGATCACCTTGGCCAAAATGGCAGCCTATTTGAACCAATTCGTGCTTAATCATTTCGTCGCTTACGCCTTCAGCAATAATGCCAATGCCCATTTCGTTAGCAATCAGTACAATCGATTTCATTAGGCGGTGATACTTGTCAGACATACCAAAGGTATTTACCAAGTTTTCATTTAGCTTAATGTAATCAAAATCGTAATTAAATAAATGGTTAAGCGAGCCTGAATGGCTGGCGAAGTTATTTAGCACCAAGCTTACTCCATGAGATTGCAGCTTTTGCAGTATATTAGGTAGGTACTTATTAAACTTGCTAAGCGAGCTTTCAGACAACTGAATTACTAGCATTTCACTATTAATTTCAGCGGACTCAATTTGCTCAATAAGTTCGTTAAACGACGACTTATGTAATAGGTGCTCAATAGACAAGCTCAAGGCAACTTTGTTGTGTTTAGTGCTTTTTGCTAGTTCCCATTGATTTAGAATACGAAAGGTTTCATTTAGTAAATCGGTATTAATAGCAAAGGTTAGCCCACATTTATCGGCTAACTCCCAAAATACCTCAGGCTTACTGCATTTTTTGCTGCGCGGCCAATTAATATTACACTCATAATATAAGGTGCTACCCTCGCTAAGGTTAACAACGGGTTGCATAAAGTATTCAAATTCGCCGGCTTTATATGCCTTTCTAAACTCACGCTCGTCTTCAATCTCTTCCATAAGCTGGTTGCGCATACTAATGTCAAATAACACATATCGATTGCGGCCTAAGCTTTTCGCTTGGTACATTGCAGAATCGGCATCGCGAAGTACTTCGTCAGCTTGAGAATACGAGCCAGTAATTTCCGTAATACCAATACTCGCTCCAGAAAATACTTCTTTATTTTCAATCATAAAGGGTGCACTGGCCGAGGTGACAATACGCTGGGCAATGCTTTCAACGTCACGTAGGGTTTGATAGTTATCTACTAACACTACAAATTCGTCGCCGCCCAAACGAGCAAGCAAGTCATG
Organism: Glaciecola sp.; assembly: GCA_049650345.1. Lineage (GTDB taxonomy): Bacteria > Pseudomonadota > Gammaproteobacteria > Enterobacterales > Alteromonadaceae > Glaciecola. Next base: position 10,316 of record JBARZY010000173.1, read on the forward strand.
GCTGCGCTTGCACGCACTTATACGCCTCGCTACCTCAATTAAAAATTCGTCGCCAGCATGGTGGCCAAGTGTGTCGTTTATGGTTTTAAAGCGGTCAAGGTCAATAAAAAGCAAGGCAAAGTTGTGGTCTTGGTAGCGGCGTTTACTGGCTATGGCTAATTCAAGACGGCTGTTGAACATCACTCTGTTGGGTAAGTTTGTAAGGGCGTCGTGATGCGCATCGTGAATGAGTTTAAGCTCTACTTCTTTACGCTGTTCAATTTGATTTTTTAACGATTGGTTCGTTTTGTTCAGCTCTGCGGTACGCTCTTGTACTTTTTCGCTTAATTGCTGATTGTATTTCAGCATCTCTTTTGATGTTTCTCGGCGCTGAATAGCAGTTGATACATGTCTGCTTACAAAACGCAGTAGGTCAAGGTCGTCTTTTGTATAGTCGTTTCCTTCGCCATATGTTTGTACCGCCATTACTCCTTTCACTTCGTTATTTACTAACAGCGGAGCACCCATCCACGAGTTACTGCTTTCAAGCATGCGTATAACAAACTTGCGATCTACTTCACCTTTGTCAATAAGTTCGCACACGGTAACGCTATCAATTAACCAAGCTTCACCGCTACGGATTACAAATTCAGTTAATCCGCGAGTGAGCTTACGCGTATTGTGATAATCGGTGTCGCGACCAATAAAGTAGGGAAAGTTAAGGTTTTGTTTTGATTCATCGAGCAAGGCAATGTAGCAGTTTTTAGCACTAATAAGCGGTTTTAAAATATTATGCAGTTGGGTGTAGAACTCGACCATGTTTGAGTCAACCGACGTTGATAACTCTGAAATTTCAAACAAGGCTTTTTGCAAGTTTTCCATACGCTTGCGTTCGTTAATTTCATCTTCAAGCGTTTGATTTGCGGTAACCAATTGCGCAGTACGTTCTTCAATTAACGCTTCGGTTAAATCTCGCTGAATAACACGGTCGCGTGCAGTCACAATGTGTTGGGATATAAATACCAATATTTCAAGATCGTCTGAATCGTAACGTACTAAGTCGCTATAGCTTTGCACAACCATTACGCCAATCACTTCATTTTCACGTAATATCGGGACGCCCATTAGGTCGACCGGAGGCGTGCCTAATATTTCAAAGTTATGCTTTTTTTGAAGGTCGGCAAAGTTTTCAGTGGTGGCAACTAAGGTTTCACCACTACGCAAAATGTGTGCGGTAATACCGTGTTTAATTTTTTCATAGGAAATAGTTTGCACCATCTCTTCGTCGCGTTCGTCAACAAAGTAGGCAAACTGGATTTTATCTTCGTTTTGTTCATAAAACGCCACAAAGAAATTATCGGCGTTCATAAAACCCGACACAATTTTATGTATTTCAGAAAAGAGGTTTTCGTAGTTGTCGGCAGAGCTCGACAACTCGCTTATGTGATAAAGCGCTTTTTGTATGCGTTCAGAACGTTTATATTTATCTGTAAGGCTTTGCAACTGAGGGACTAACTCCCTCAGTTCATGCTCTGACAATTCACCAATCAATTCATCTTTGGGCATAGAAAACGTATTTCCAATTAAAGATGAGAGAGGGAATGTTGTTAGATGCCCTCAATCATGTATTCAATTGCTGCTTTGATATCGTCTTCACTACAGTCACCACAGGTTCCCATGGCAGGCATAGCGTTAATACCAACTACAGCATTTTTCCAAACTTGGTCAAAACCTTTTTCGTCCAAGCGCGGCTGCCAGTCAGCGGCAACCTGTGTTTTAGGCGCACCCAATACACCAATAGCATGACAAGCGGTACAAGCGCCGTCGTAAATCTCTTTACCCGTTCTTGGGCCTGCAGCTACTGCTGCTCCCGCGGGTGCGGCGCCAGCTATGTTCACTTTGCCCACTGGCTTAATGCGATCAATAAGGTCACTGTTGCTCTCTTGAGCGAAACTTCCCGCAATAAAACAACAACTTGCGACTAAAACTGCTAAAAATGCTTTTACCTTCACAACATTCTCCTGCTAATTAAAGGTGTTAAACTGGTGTGATTATAACCACATAAACTAGCTTAACAACTCCTACTTATGCCTTTCGCCGAATTTTCAGTGATTTAGGCGCAGTCGCAGGTTTACAACTCCTTGCAGAATGAAAGCATTGATACTCGCTCTAAATAACCATTCACATTAAGCTAAGGCGCTATTGCGCATCTTAGTAGCGCGTAAATTTAATGCTAACTGTATGCTTAACGGCCATTTTTGATAATACTAAACTACTAAATGATGATTTATTATGCGATGCTTTACATGCCTTGGCCGCTGCATTTTTATGCACCATTTAGTTATATGACCGCATAATCTCAAAAAGCTTCAATTATTTTTATGTGGGAAATATAATTAAGGTTCAAGGGATGGGCTGAATAATAAATGTACGGTTTATTTAGATAGCAGTAGTTAAAACACTGTTATTATTAAAAACAAAGAGATAGTGACAAATGCAGATGGTGATTGAATTTGTATTTGTGTTACCATTCTGGTGTTTTATATGCACCTGTAGCTCAGCTGGATAGAGTAACGGCCTCCGAAGGCGCATCAAAAATGCTAGATTAAAAGTTTATGCTCCCGTAGCTCAGCTGGATAGAGTGACGGCCTCCGAAGCCGTAGGTCACGCGTTCGAATCGCGTCGGGAGCGCCATTCCTTTGATATTTTTCGATATTTTGGGTAAGTCCTTAGACTTAACTTCAATTGTTTTTGTCATAAAAGAATTGCAGTTAAGCTAATCTTAGAAACTCAATAACCTTTGGTTTAGTTGTCACAGATTGTCAAAAATTAACATCGGGTGTGCACCTGATGCTCCCAATATTTCTATAATCCACTGTTGCGTGCCTAACTCAGCCGTTGCCATGCTGGTCATGCAAACCACCAAAAATATATAAAGGGGAGAGAATAGATATCATTGCATAACCCACATAGTTAGCCGTTTAACTAGCAGGTATCCACTTACCCTTTTCTTTGTAGTTTAGCAAACCGGTATGCAAATCATCTACTGGTAGAGGCCGTGAGAAGTAATAGCCTTGAACATAGTCACAACCAAGTTGTTGAATCACAGCTAAATGGCTTTCGGTCTCTATACCTTCCGCTACCACAGGTACGTTTAGCGCCTGTATCATCTTAGTAATAGACTCCACGATATCACGAGTTCGCTGGTTTTCTTCTACATCTAGCAGTAATGATCTATCAAGTTTGACGCAATCAAATGGGAAAGACGTTAAGTAAGACAGCGACGAGTAGCCCGTACCAAAGTCGTCAATGGCTATTCTAAAGCCCATTTGATTGACTCTAGTTATCCACTTTTTTGCTTTAGTTAAATCGCTAATGAGTGATGTTTCGGTAATTTCTTGTTTGTGAGTCGTGTCAATCAGCCAATACGTAATTACTAACGAGGTAAAGCCAAGACCAACAATTACGGCAATACCTCTGTTAAGTAAGCCTCTTATGCCAAGCATGACTAAAATCTATATGACACCTGCACAGCGCTGAGGGTCCAGTCTTTTGACTCGGTTGCCTCTGGCGTGGGCAGAAAGAAGGGTGGTAACCATGCAGAGCCACTTACATTGTGGAATTCAGCCGCAATTTGCCAGTTGCGCGAGATACGATATGTAGCACCAATACTTACAGAACTGGTGATTTCAGCCCAAAGGGGGACATCGACAGGGCGTGGTCTTGTGCGTCTTTTATCATTTGCATTTCGATAAAATCTTTCCCACCGTGCAAACAAACTCAAATTTTCAGAAAACGGGTAGCGAAGCTGTGTGTAATAACCTTCTTGAGGTCGATCTGTTGGACCCCGACCTTCTACAAATGCATCTACAATAATTTTTCTATACATGTATTCATTCGACCACTCTACCTGGCCAAAGTTAAGTCTGGCACTAATTATAAGCGTGCGTAACTTAATAACTCCATCAACAATAGGTAGCTCGAACACACCTGGCACTACAATAATGCGATCGCCTTCTTCGGCGGAATACTCAGGCTCTACTCTGGTATAAGTCATGCCAAGTATCGCAGTATCGTTTTCAAATGTGACGTTAATGCTTTTCGATAAATCGATGTCCCAGTCACCTTTTGCACCGCCTCCGAACATCGCTAAGCTGAAATTGTCATCAATTTGCGGGCTACCAATAGAGGCGTCAATAGATAACAAGCCGTTGAATAATTCATTGGTGGTATTTACCTGAATACCGTCTACGCTTAGCTGGCTATTTCTAAATATGTCTAAATAGACCGATTGCGGTAGTAATATGCTAGAACGTGTTGAGGGGACATCTCTTGAGGCATTGTAGAAGCCACTTGGTACCTTAACGCGGCCAACGCTAATAAATTGCTCGCCCATATTTAGCGCATTGGTAAAGTAGTTGAACGAGGCAAAGTCTACGCGCAGCTTCTCATCAGAAAAGCTCTCAGCAAATCGTCTATGGCCAACCTGACCGGTAAAGGTCATATTGTTGTTTACTCGATAGCTTGCGCCTAAGCCAAGCTCGATAATCGATGAACTTGCGCGCTCATCACCTAAAAAGTTATTGTCTGAGGTAGACGCTATCCCCAATCCTACAAAGCCCGACACCTTTAGTTTGTCATTAGCGCTAATTGAAGCACTGCTTAACAAAATTGCAGTGGTGGCAATTAACAGTGACATATTATTCAACGATCGCGATAACATTAACGATTTCCTTCAATTTAGATAATTCTGATTGCGTATTTACCGCAGTGAAGCCGATAGTATTTGTGTTATTGGCGATGTAACTCACAATTTCTGATGATGATGTAAATACGCTAGGGGAAGTACCTTTACCAGAAAAGACTGCTCTATCCCATATTCTTTGCATTTGATAGGGATACAGGCCAATTAGATACTTAAAAGCATAAACACTTTCTTTGGTATCTATTGGTAGCATAGTCAAGACTGCCCGGTTTCCGTCGGGCAATAATTTTCGTTTCATGGAGTATAGTTGCTTGATATCGGAAATTTCAATATTAGTAGTATCTAGATGGCTAATAATGACGACTATTTTTTGTTTTTCTTCTTTTAGAAAAATGGCGTCTTCTGAGCCTTTTTGCTGAGCGCTGCTTTGCCCAACCACTACCGTCGAAGCTATCACGATAGCCCAAAGTTTTATTGGTAGAGGTATGATAGGTCGTGCGCAAAAGCGTTGTACTATGGCTAACAAAGGCGCACCTATGGGCTGTTATAATTGACTAATAAAATAGCGGCAAGCTTATTGGAAAGTTTAGCCCTGTGCAAAATAATTTGTGTCGTATTATTCATGTCAACTTTTTAGCCGCTTGCTTTCTCAGTCCGGAAAAAATTGCTTCCGCTACGTAAGCTGGAAATTTATTGGGAATCTTGTTTTCGACTTTAGCGATGGCGCTTTCAACGTTATCAACAACATACTCGTAGTGTAGTGGTATAGTCAATTTGGCCACCTAATGAGAAACGGTATGCTATTAGCATAGCAAGGTTAGGAGATCAGAAAGAAGAAAAATAAGCGACTTACTTATAGCCCACCCATCAACCTTGTTTAACATTAGAGCGGAATCACCTACCTGTGCGACTGTAATAAAGTGCCAGATCAGATTAAATCAAAATCTTAATCAAATCCGATCACTAAAAACGCCTAAATCATCCTCGAAAATAAACATCCAGCCGCTCTAAATGTAAGCGATGAAGATGGGTAGCTTATAGCATTTATTCCGCTTATACTAAAAAAGCGCCGTTATCGAAGTGCTAATGTTATGAAGTAGTTCACACATGGATTGTTCACATTAGAGCTTTTAAAGCTTTCCAGTATCCGGCAAGTGAATAAATTTTTGGCTAGTAATATCGATTGAAAACATAAGGGAAACGTTAATGCATGGAATCACTGTTTATTTGTCAGTTGCGTTTGACATAGGGGCGACAGTCAGCAGTAAAGAGCAATTTTCGGATTTTGTTGAAGATGCGAAAGATATTTTTGGCGATATCGACCTAGGGCATTATTGTCCCTCCACGTATAATGTTAGTAGTCGTAAGTTTCTAGCAGACTTTTACGAGTCCGTTGAGAAGAAAATTCATATACGTGATGAAGAATTCATCATTAAATATCGACTTAGTAGTTCCGGTTATTTACAAATGATACTTCGTAAAGAGCTAAGTTCAGGCGGTGATATTGCGAGCGCAAAGGACACGGTCATTACTTGGTTAGATGGTTTCTTTAAAAATGATGCAGACTATATTCAATTTCTGGAGGCAACATCAGAGAAGCCGTTGGCATCGAGCAATTGTTACTATGATGTATTTCAAGCCCGCCAAAAAGCCCATCAAAAAATGGGCGCTAGATGGTGGACATACAAATTCCAAAACGTCAGGGTTGCTGCCATATCAACGGCATTCGACAACACAGACAACTCATTTGAGCTAGCAGTAGGTCAACCTAAATACGGTAATCTGGTTTCGTACTTTAGCGAAACGGAATGGGAAGATGAAACCCAGAATATATTCCTGCTGTCGCATGGGCATTGGTTTATTCTGCAAACGTCAATCCACGAACTATACCGCATTCACGAAAGGGCTATAAAGGAGTTCTTCAATTCGCCAAAAATAGAAGCGCTTAATATTTATTCATTTCAAAGTCTCACCAATTTTCGACGTGCCAGGATTGATCAAAAAACCTTTATCTGCGACAAGCACAGCCTTATTTTTAAGTTCGAAGAGCATCAAAGAATATATGCCAGGTTTTCCAAAGCATTCTTAATTTCTAGTCAGAATGATGCGCTTAATTCCATCACGGAAAAAGTAAGCTCGGTACTCGATTCGTTAGCTGCAAAAAAACATGGTGCCTTTGAGTTAAGTTCTATTGAAATTGACAAAAACCTACAGCTACTATTTTTCATAAACGCTTGTGTCAGTATTGGTTCGCTCTTGTTTATGTATTTCGATCCTTCGTTTAATGAAGATTTCTTATTCAAACTGCCTCATATAATTGTTTCAGGACTCATGTTGTTCCTTGTTACCATATACTTGGGTTTGTGGCTGAAAGCCAAATTTGGGTTGAAAGAAATAGAAGCAACCTATAAGCAAAATATTGACAATAATTAACACGTGATAATTCTGAGTATGGTGTAAAAAATGAAATATGCATTTCCGAAAGGCGGCTTGCCTGAGCAAACTGAAAACCCCAAATGTACGGCAATATTTAAACCAAGCCATGCGGTTATTCCAGCACGCTGTATGGCAGATATTGTAACGTCTTATTTACCGGGTTGGGAAGGTGCTAGAACATGGATTTTAGCTCGTCCAATGACAGGTTTTTCAGAAACGTTTGCTCAATATGCGGTTGAGTTAGAGCCTGGTGGTCACAGCGAAAACCCTGAGCCAGACGAACAAGCTCAAGCCGGGATTTTCATGGCAAAAGGTCAGGCAACAATTATGGTTGAAGCCAAGCAATACAACCTTGTTCCCGGCTCATTTATATATATTCCCAATGGCGTGAAATGGTCTATAAAAAATGATAGTTCGCAAGCTTGCGGCTTTCACTGGATACGTAAACGTTTTCAAGCTACAAACGACATAAAATCAGCGCCGCTGGTTTTTACCAAAGATACAGCGGTAGCGCCTGATTTTATGCCAGATACCAAAGACACATGGAGCACAACAAGATTTCTTGATCCCTCAAACCTTGCTTACGACATGCATGTAAATATAGTCACGTTTGAGCCGGGCGCACGTATACCGTTTGCTGAAACCCACGTGATGGAACATGGTTTATACGTTTTACAAGGTACCGCTCGTTATTTACTAAATGAAGATTGGGTTGATGTTGGACCTGGCGATTTCATGTGGTTACGCGCGTTTTGCCCACAGGCATGCATTGCGACCGGCTCTGAACAATTTCGTTATCTTTTGTACAAAGATGTGAATCGTCACCCATCGCTGGTTTTGTAATAAAAAGTGGCTAATTCAAACTCACCAATCTACTAACTGCTGAGTATCCTTAATTCGCTGGCGTTGAAACAACATCGCCTCGAATACATCCTCGAAAGCACGGTTATCAATTTGCAGCTGGGGCAAAGACAGGTTTGCTTGTGCAAAGAAGACTGACTGTTCTTCAGCCCAAGCGCTTTGCCAAAAATCTAATATGATGTGTTTTGATTCAATTAAGCGCGCTTTGGTTAAGAGTTTATCTGACTTGCTTCTATTCATTTTTGACGTGCTTGGTAAAAGGTTCCACAAATCATTATTAGGCCATCGAGCAAAGGGAAATGCGTGGTCGATATCATATTTTTTGAACAGCTTGTTTTTACTCCAAGTACAAAACACATCGTGTTCCGCTTGTAAGTGTTTAACGCGCTGGCGCACTTTATCGGTAGAGCGTGTTTGTTGCTCCCACTTTAATGCATTTTGATAGTCGTCAACGGTGAATGTTCGCGTAGTTTCGCGCTTGTAGCTTTGCATTATCCTTATCCACTCGTTAACAAGGGCAGGCTCAACCCAGCAGCTATAAATGGTAAGCGTATTCCAAATTTCTCGTGGCACATAAAATACACCAAAACTGAGTAAGTATTGGTAATCGATTGTTAGTATCCCTTTGGGCTTTTTAGGGCTACGTTTTTCTACATCGAATACAGCCGTTTTTGTGCCAGGTAAAGTAATGTATTTGGCAGGCATATCTTTGATAGTATTACTAATATGTAAAAGCGTTGAATGCACTGCTTGCGCGTCGTTTGTATACAATGCGCCAATAAAAACATCATTATTGCTTAAGTGTTTGAGTTTCTCCCAGCCTGCTTCTTTAATGAAGCCTAAACCAGCTTTAGGGTTAGCGTTTTGCGGCATCTGGTAGGTATCAATCAGCGGTTTGAATAACTTCAACCAATACATCGCAACTAAACCCAGTGGCACAGCAACCTTGCTGGGCGTGCATTCCTTTTCAACAACCGCGCCAATATGACCTTCGGCAATTCGTAACACTGAACGCAGCAACGCAACTTTATAAGTGGCCGCTTTTGAGTCATTAATAACAATATGGCGCAGTAAGGGGAAAGCACCGGTTCCATCGTCGGGCAATGTTAAAACAACGGTTTCCCATTTTATGCCTGCGCGTTGACTCAGATCTTGCTCAAGTATTCCCTCATTTGGCTGAAAAAAGCGCAAGCCAAATTGTTTAGACAAATTATTGATTTCATTAGCACTAACAGGGTGTGCGGTTCTGTCGTCGCTAAATTCACCATGTCGTAAAGTAATCACTAACTTGCCATTGGGCGCTAACATACTGCTTAACACCCGTAGCGACCTTGCGCGATCTGACGGTGGAATATGTTGCCACACAGCACTTACTAAAATGATGTCGTATTTTTGCGATAAAGCTCTTACTTTACTCAAGCTAGGGAGGCGGTCTTCAATCCAATTTATTGAAAGGTGAGAGTAATTTGCTTTTGCCTGCGCCAGCATATTTGCAGAAGGGTCTACCGCAGTTACATCGAACCCTTGCTCAACCAAAAACGCAGCGTCTCGCCCAGTGCCAGTGCCAATGTCTAGCGCTTTGCCAATATTGTCTACAAGGGGCAGCCAAGACTCATGGACTTTTTCTGCCTTAATCGCAAGATACTGAGCGTTTAGTTCGCTTACATGATTATTGTAGAAGTTATCGGTATTCGACATGGTTAATATTTGGCGCGTATTGCTTTTACAAAAGTATGCAATAGGTAGCTGCATATTGCTAGGTGTGGTTTTTACTTTGCTCCGCAATATATCGCTGCCTTTATTTCTAACTAATGTATTTGCGATGAAAGCCAATAATGCATATTCTAATGGCATGCTTAACAAAACGGATTTTTCATGATTGAGGTAGTTGCGGCAGTAATTGAAAAAGATGGGTTAATTTATTGCTTTAAAAAAGGACAAGTAAAGTTTGATTATTTGTCACATAAATTTGAGTTTCCCGGTGGTAAAGTTGAAGCCAACGAGGATCATCAAAGCGCGTTAAAGCGAGAAATTGAAGAAGAACTCAATACGCAAATTGAGGTGCAACGCCATCTGATAAGCGCTGAGCACGAATACCCAGATTTTTCTATTTGTTTGCATTTTTATCACTGCAAGCTTTTGAGCACTATTGGCTTGCTTACTGAGCATACTGAATATGTCGCATTGCCCGCTAAACAACTCACCACTATAGAATGGCTACCTGCTGACTTGCCAGCAGTTCAGTATTTAATGAACAATGCTGAAGCCTAAGCCTCTAATTGCAAAAGACTTATCACGTCGTTACGTTGCGGTAAATACCAAGGCATCACAAGACAAGTTTGTTACCAACGATGTTAGCAAGCGCAAAAGAGTGCTAACCGAACTCAAACACGCGCTTAATGAAGCGAATACGTTCGATTCTGCTGTTGCGTTTGTTACAAAATCGGGTGTTATGTCATTGTTTCAGGCATTAACCGATTTTACTGCCCGAGGGGGTAAAGTTCGACTAGTAGCATCCGATTATTTGAGTTTTACCCAACCTGAAGCACTTAGTACATTGCTTAAAATTAAAGGGGTGGAATTAAGGTTGCTTGAAGGCGCAAATTACCACGGTAAATTATACTTATTTCAAAGCCCTACTTTAAATAAGGTACTCGTTGGTAGCTCAAATCTTACTCAGGCGGCCCTGTCAAAAAACGAAGAAATAAACTTTTTGTTTACCGATGGAGATGCCCGAGTACAAGAAGCCAACGAAGAGTTTAGGCGAATATGGCAGGCTGCCTCTGTTCTAAGCGATAAAGTACTAGCAAACTACACTGAGCGATATACAGCTAACAAGCTAAAAGCAATTAATCATGTGGTACAACTCACATCATTCACGCCAAATGCATTACAAAAGTCAGCCCTTGAGAGCCTTACACAATCTAGGGCTTTGGGAAAAACACGCGGTTTAGTGGTTTCCGCTACGGGCACCGGTAAAACAGTGTTATCAGCATTTGATGTTCGCCAAACAAAAGCGAAGTCTGCGTTGTTTTTAGTGCACAGAACAACTATTGCTAAAAAGTCCTTAGAAACCTATCGAGCTATTTTAAAAGGACAGTATTCATTTGGCTTAGTTGGTTCAAAATCCAACCAGTGGGATGCAGATTTCTTATTTGGTACGGTGCAAACCTTGTCTAGGCCGCAAAACTTAGCAAAACTAGATAAAAAGCGCTTTGATTATATTGTTATAGATGAAACGCATCGCGCGTCTGCAGCCTCGTATCAACGTGTAATTGAGCATTTTGAACCCAAATTCTTATTGGGCATGACCGCCACACCAGAGCGCACAGATGATCAAAATATTTTTGAGGTATTCGATAATAATATTGTTTGTGATATTCGGCTTCAGGATGCTTTAGCAACTGATATTTTATGTCCTTTTCATTATTTTGGTATAGCAGACTTTACCTATAAAGAAGAAGTTGAGCACACCAACCTATCTATTACAGACCTAACGGATGTTCGTCGATTTAAGCATATTTTAGAGCAGTCAATGCTGCTAGGAACAGACGCAAGTGCAGTTAAAGCATTGTGTTTTGTATCAAGAGTAGAGGAGGCTGAGGCATTTGCGAAATATTTAACTTCAAATGGGAGATCAGCAAAAGCACTGAGTGGCAATTCATCCGAAACTGAAAAACAAGACGCCATTAGTGCCTTAGAAAATGGCACGTTAGAATTCATCGTGACAGTCGATATTTTTAATGAAGGCGTAGACATTCCTAGCGTTAACCAAATAATAATGGCTCGACCCACGCAATCGGCCATTGTATTTGTGCAGCAGCTGGGAAGGGGCTTGCGCAAACATGACAATAAAGAATATTTGACCGTAATAGATATCGTGGGTAACTACGACAACAACTTTCTTATTCCTATTGCGCTTTATGGTGACCGCACGCGCAATAAAGATACCTTGAGAAGGCTACTACGAAGTGAAGAAACGCTTCTGCCAGGTGAGAGCACTATTTCATTTGACCAGATTGCAAAAGAAAGAATATTCAGAGCCATACAAACGTCTCGTAATATTGGCATAAAAGAGCTAAAAGCCGAATACAATGTAGTGAAAGCAAAAATTGGTAAAGCGCCCTTACTAATGGATATTCGGAAGCATGGTGAATTGTCACCGTTATCTTTCTGTAAGCATTCAACATTAAAGTCGCTGCATCAGTTTGCTTGTAAGTATGATGCAGACTATGACTATGAAACGACGGGACAATTTCCACTCTTGGGTGTTTTGCTTAACGAAGCATTAGATGGGGTGAGTGGAGTTGAGCCAGCAGCGTTAAGGTTATTGCTTAGCGTTGGCAATTTGGAGTTTAATCAGTTTAGAGATTTATGCGAGCAGCACTACGGCATATTGCCATCTATCGAGCAATTTAAGGCAACGGTCAATTTGCTTTCGTTAAATTACGATGCCAAACCCGCATACAAAGACTATTGCGTTATTGAAACGAGCTCTTACAAGATTGGTCGTTCTTTACAGTTACTTAATCAAGCGCAAAAAAGGTTGCTGACAGATGCTATTGATAATGCAGACGCTGAGTATGCGACTAGAAGGAGTATAGGGCGCTACTGCCATGGTTTCGTTGTAGGGGCTAAATACACGTACAAAGAAACATTTAGAATTTTAGGGTGGAAGAAAAACCCAAATCCGCAAAATGTCGGCGGTTATTTTTTACAGCGAGAGACCAATGACTGCGCAATATTCGTCAATTATCACAAAGGCGACAGCATAAGTGAAACGACTCAATACGAAGACTATTTTATTGACCGGACTCGCTTTCATTGGACGACCAAAAGTGGACGAACCTTTAACAGCCCAGAAGTGAAAGCAATACTTAATCAAGCAAATTCCCAGCTAAGAATTCCGCTATTTATTCGTAAAGAGGCTGAATCTGAAGGAAGTGCTAGATATTATATTGGCGAGCTAAAAGCAATAGTTGGAAGCCAACAAGCTGTAAAAGTAGGAGGCAAAAATGCAGTCTCAATTGAATTTGAGCTTGACCAAGCTGTCCCTCAAAAACTCTATAATCATCTTATTCAATAATGACATCCAAATTAATAGGCGCTTACCCAACTGACTCATGCGCACATTTAAGGTGCGACTAGACCCTTTTTAGTTCACATTTTGATGAAAAACCGCATATGCATACAACAATATGGAAATATAAGATTGTATTCACTCCTTTATTTTATTGAGCTTGACCTTACTTTTTCTTCTATTTGGCTGGTTTGGCTCAATGATTGCTACCCATCCATTGAATCAAGGCTTGTGCTTTTAAACGACGGCTTACCATAAAAAAGATTCAATCGACAATGACGTCCATAAACTCACTGGCTTTTTCTAGTGACCTTATGGACGTTTTTTTTTGCTCAAAGTACTCATAAAACGGGATAACCCGAAGGAATAATATATGTCATATTTAGAACCGTCTGAGTTTGCCAAAAAAATGGTAGACCAAGGTGAACAGAAAATTTTTATGTCAACCAAAGACACGCTTGTTAGAGCTTTCATGGCAGGCGCTATCTTGGCACTAGCCGCTTTTTTTGCCATTACGGTTATCACTAAAACGGGTAACCCTTTGCTAGGTGCTGTTTTATTCCCAGTTGGGTTTATTATGCTTTACCTAATGAAATACGACCTATTAACGGGTGTATTTACGCTGGTGCCGTTAGCTGTTATTGATAAACGTCCTGGTTGCACAGTTAAAGGCATGTTACGTAATTGGGGACTAGTATTTTGCGGTAACTTTGCCGGTGCATTAACCACCGCATTCTTTGCCTCTTATATTCTTACCTATGGGTATCAAATTGATGGCGGTGCCGTTGCAGAAAAAGTAGCTACCATTGGTGAATCTAGAACCCTTGGTTATAAAGAACAGGGTATTTTAGGCTGGTTCACTATCTTTATTCGCGGCATGCTGTGTAACTGGATGGTTTCTATGGGGGTGGTTGGCGCAATGATATCCACCTCTGCAGGTGCCAAAATGGCGGCAATGTGGATGCCAATTATGCTGTTCTTCTATATGGTGTTTGAGCATTCAATTGTGAACATGTTCTTGTTCCCATTTTCAATGATCATGGGCGGCGAATTCGCAATCACTGATTACTTCTTGTGGAATGAAATTCCGACTGCATTGGGTAATCTTGTAGGTGGCTTCTTATTGGTAGGTTTACCTATTTATTATACGCACGTGCGTGAGAGCAAAGCGCGTAACGTTTAATTGGTGTCGTTGTGGCTGCCGGCAGTTCATATTCAAAGTCGGCAGCAATCTTTGACATACACAGATAATATAAGGAATAGAGTTATGAATAGGAATGAAGTGACCGAGCTTATTGTTTTACAGAAGCAAATCCATAAACTCACATGGATACAACTGGCCGATGCAATAGGACAAAGCAAAGAGTGGACAACGGCAGCCTTATTAGGACAAATGACCTTAAACGCAACCCAAGCTGCTACTGTTGGCGAGCTATTGGATTTACCCGAGGCTGCAGTCGCACAATTACAAGTGGTCCCTTACAAAGGCTCTTTGCCAAGTGCTGTGCCTACCGACCCTTTAATTTATCGTTTTTACGAATTGGTGAATGTTTATGGCAGCACTTTCAAAGCGCTTATTCATGAAGAGTTTGGCGATGGTATTATGAGCGCTATCGATTTTGATATGGACTTAAGTCGTCAACAAGACGATAAAGGTGATAGAGTAAAAATCACTATGTCGGGTAAGTTTTTGCCTTACAAAAGTTACTAAAAAAGGAACATTGCGCCATGTCATGCGATTTATCCGTATCTGTTGGACAATATTCGGACAAAGGTCGCAAAGCCCAAAATCAAGACTTTCATGGTGTGATGATACCCAAACAAGATCAACTGGCAACAAAGGGAGTTGTTGCAGCAATTGCCGACGGTATAAGTAGTAGCACCGTTAGTCACATTGCAAGCGAGTCTTCGGTTAGAAGTTTGTTAGAAGACTACATGTGCACCTCAGAGACATGGTCTGTTAAAAAATCAGTAATGCGTGTGTTGAGCGCTAACAACGCGTGGTTAAATTCGCAAACCTTCAAGAGTGAATATCGCTTTGATAAAAATAAAGGCTACGTGTGCACCTTAAGTGCGCTTATTGTAAAATCTAACACCGCATATATTTTTCACATTGGCGATAGCCGTATATATCGATTTCGAAATGCCCAGGCAGAACTTCTAACCACTGATCACCGCACATGGGTATCAGAAGAACAAAGTTACCTATGCCGCGCAATGGGCATGAAACCGCAATTTGACGCTGACTATCATAGTTTAAGCGTTAATAATGCAGATATTTTTGTGCTTGCCACCGACGGTATTTATGAGTTTGTTGATACCACCGTTATGTATGATTTAATCCGACAGCACCCCAATAGCTTAGATATCGCAGCCAGTAAAATCGCCGAACATGCTTTAACTCAAGGAAGTGACGACAACCTAAGCGTACAAATTATTCGAATTGATAATTTACCGAATCAAAATGTTAACGAGCGTGTTGAGCACCTAGGCAGCTTGCCTTTTCCACCTGTGTTAGATGCGAGGCAAGAATTTGATGGTTTCAACATAATTCGCAGCCTGCATGCTACCAGCAGAAGCCATGTTTATTTGGCTCAAAATATAAGTGAAAACACGCATACACCTTTGGTAATTAAAGCGCCTAGTATTGCTTTAAAAGAGGACCCCGCTCATCTTGAACGCTTTTTAACTGAAGAGTGGATAGCGAAGCGTATTAATAGCCCTCACGTACTAAAGCCCAGCGAGCTTAATCGCTCACGAAACTATGTGTATACCACCTTTGAGTTTATTGAAGGGCAAACGCTAACACAATGGATTGTAGATAACCCGAAACCCAGTCTACAAAGCGTTCGCAACATTGTTGAACAAATAGCAAAAGGTTTGATGGCATTTCATCGTTTAGAGATGTTGCACCAAGACTTACGCCCTGACAACATTATGATTGATAAACTAGGCGTTGTGAAAATAATTGATTTTGGCTCAACTAAGGTTGCGGGTATCACTGAAATGAACCAAGAGATTTCGCATCAACACATTTTAGGCACGGTACAATATACTGCGCCAGAGTATTTTTTAGGTGAAGCTGGCGAGCCACGCTCAGACTTGTTTTCTTTAGGCGTAATTACCTACCAAATGCTAACAGGTCAACTGCCCTATGGCACCAACATACCCAAAACACGCACTCGCTCGGCACAACGAAAACTGCGTTATCAAAGTGCCTTGCACGACGAAAAAGAAATTCCCGCATGGATTGACCATACCTTACAAAAGGCCTTGCATATTGACCCTTTGAAGCGATATCAAGAATTATCTGAATTTTTGTACGAACTCAACCACCCTAGTAAAGCTTTTTTAAATAAAACTAAACCGCCTTTAATTGAGCGCAATCCACTCGCGTTTTGGCAAGGTTTGAGCGTATGTTTGATGCTTATTATTTTACTTTTATTAGCAGCTTAGTAAATGCCTCGCTAGACTCGCCACCAACAGCGCCCTTCGTTATCAACTTTCTTGAAAAACAGCCGATATTAAATGCTCAGTAATACATACCAGAACTAATGGTCTTTGCAATATTAGTAGTTTAATTACACAAAACGAACAAATGAACTACTATTATTAGGTGTAAATAATTACGAGAGTGAGTATGGTTCAAACTTTATCGTTGCCCCTCTTCATCACTGCTAGTATCAGCTTTATTTTAAGTTTGTTCTTTTTAGCGCTGTATTTTCGCTTGCGTACGCATCATCAAGAGCCGGTAAAGTACTTCGGTATTTTTGCCTTAGCGGCATTTGTAAGCGGCGTTTTTTTTGGGGCATTTGCTGTATTGCTCAATTCAGGTAATAACCTTGACGCATTAAATATAGCTAATCGCATCACCATTATCGCATCCATGTTTACTATAGTATTGAACATACATTTTTATAATGCGTTTTTTGATTATAAAGCGCCAACTTTGCTGAAGTGGTGCTATTTTATTTGCAGCATATTTTCAATGCTAGCAGCGGTACCAAGCCAACTCTTTCTTGAAAAAGAATTTCTCGTTACCTCACAGTATTACACGGGCTTGTCATACGGTCCTTTATTTGAACTATGGGGAATATGGGTTCTTGTATTTGCCCTTTATTGCGTGTTCATTTTGGTAAGAGTGTACTAAGGACTACCCAAATT
Source organism: Glaciecola sp. (assembly GCA_049650345.1). Classification (GTDB taxonomy): domain Bacteria; phylum Pseudomonadota; class Gammaproteobacteria; order Enterobacterales; family Alteromonadaceae; genus Glaciecola. The sequence goes on from JBARZY010000173.1 coordinate 27,541, forward strand.
ATATATCTTCGATAATAATTGTTTTTTTTCTGGACAGATTCTTATTAATATCTACACTTAGATCTAAAAGCTAAGTGTGTTCATCTATGACAGTTTTAGAACTAACAACTATTCACAAATACACTCCGTCGAAAAAAGATGGTGTTCTATCTTGGAATATTTCCAGTAAGGCTAAACCATATCAAGTAGAGCTGCTGTTTTATGCTGACGGCAAGCCATTCAATGAGATTAATCGATTCGCGATTGACCTAGCTAAGCGATTTCTAAGTGTGGGGCAACGCAAAACCCTCTCAGTTAAGATGATGCACCTCAAAGCTTATGGAGATTTCTTAGAGAATGTAAATTGTGATTGGAGATATTTCCCTCGGAATCGTGACGAATCCGTTTTATTCAAATTTCGGAGGCATCTCATTTCTCAAAGAGATAAAGGGATTATTGCGCCGTCTACCGCAAATGCAAGAATGAATGTTGTTATAAATTTTTATAGATATGCTCATAGTAAAAAATTTATCGATAAAAAGACTTGGGAAGATAAAGTTGTAAAAATTCGCTTTTTTTCGGAAATTGGTTTTATCAGAACGATGAACGCCGTAACTACAGATTTATCAATTCCTTACAATAGAGTGGTTAAAGCAACAAACTTAGAAGGCGGATTGACACCATTATCAAGTACCGATAAAAAAAATCTGTTACGAGTCGCAAGTGATAACAATATTCATCGATATATGATGCTTCAGGTAGGATTTATTACTGGTGCGAGAAGTGAGACTGTTCGTACCCTGAATAAGACGCAGCTACGAAATGCTGTGCGTTGCGCGGATGGTTACTATTTGGTGAATGTTGGCCCAGGAACTCAAATCAAGACAAAGTTTTCTAAAGTTGGGCAATTACAATTCCCAAATGATTTTTATAAATTGTTACTGGCGTATTCAGAGTCTCATATGAGAATGAGTAGAAGTTTAAAGTCAAAAGACGTCGATAAAGACTACCTGTTTTTGACGAAAACTGGCAAGCCCTACTCCAAAAATACATTGAATAAATTGATGTGTGATTTACGCGATGAATTAATTATTGCTGGATTCGATAATTTTAAGAGCTTTTGCTTCCATCAAACACGTGCCACTGCCATTACAGAAAAAGTACTTATTGCGCTCGAGGTTTATGGTATGCATGATTTTAGGGGTATCGACCAAGTCAGAGAGTTTGCCATGCATAGTGATGAAAGGACCACATGGAAATATTTTAAGTACGTTGAAGAACAACCCAAAAAAGCAGAAGCTGGTAATGCTTTCATAAATCAAATGTTCGGACTTGAAAATATAAAAAAAACCTTAGAGACCGAATGTGACCATGTCCGAGCTTACCTAAATGACCTTAACACCTAAAGAGCGAAGTCTTATTGACTCAATGATTGTAAACCAAAATCCTGAATGGGACAGAACTTCTCTTTGTTTCAATTTCTCTCGATATTTATTTCCATCGGTGCCACCCAAAAAAATAATTTCAAAATCATTATTACGGGCTATTAATGACGCTGAATACGGACGACCCCATAAAGGCAGAATAGACTGGGTTCTAGCATTGGTTAGGAGTTTGCAAATTACAGTAAATAAAGGTTATTCTTATAATTCATGTAAAGGGATTCATAAGCGATTTAACCTGTTTTACTCGTGGTTAAACCAGCATAAAAAGTCGTTTGCCTTGTCTGAGCAATATGAAAATTATGTCGCTTATTCACACTACCTTAGTTGTGAAGTAAAAGCGAATAATCTCTCGCATACAACCAGATATAATAACCTGCTTGCTTTATCGCTTTTTATCGATACGATAAGCAAAGACTTTTTGTCGACAAATCTGAAGTCGAATGACAATAGCGCATTTTTGACCTTAGGTGTCTCACCACCTAAAGCAAAGAAATCACAATACAACAAACAGATCCTCTCAAATACAGAATCATTAGCACATGCACTTTTGGGCATTTATTTTGCACTAACAGATACGGTAATCTATGGCGAATATCCGCTGAGTTTTCGAGTGCATTCGAAATCAATATCCATAAATTTAAGTCAAGCAAAGAGATTTGATGAATTAGCGGAAACAACAAAAAAGTTCCGGCAAAGAAAGGAGAAGATAATAGGTAGAAAACTACTTTCTCCAAGCAAGAATCCTAACCATGATAATCGTTATGCAATATTAAACTTAAAAAGAAACGCGTTTTTCTTAATGTTTATTATTGCCACCGGGGTTAACCTTTCACAGGCATTAAGTTTAGTTAGAGTAGATGTCAAACAAATCAGAGTGAATAACGAACAAACAATTTATAAATTCAAAAATCGTGCGGGTCATATTATTCAAGTTACGATCTATAAAGAGTTTAAACCGTTGCTTGCAGATTATCTAGATTGGAGGGACAGGGTATTTGTTGGTAAATATGAAAGTCGGTGGTTATTTCCTTCTTTTCTTGACCATGCTAATTTTAACGACGATCTGCCCGTTCAATTCTCGCCTACATCACTTAAAAAAGTTCTGAAGCAACTGGATGTCCCTTGGCAATCGGCGCAAAAGCTTCGAAAAACCGCCATCAATTGGACTCACCGGTATTTGGATGATAATGATAGTCATTTGGCCTTGGAAATGGCCGGACACAATATCGATACCTTCTACCGCAGCTACCATGTTCCCGACCACCAACGAGCAATAACTGAAGCTTCTCAATTTTTTATGGAGTTTTCTCCTGAAAATTTATCGGTTTTAAATGGCCGTTGTGAAGGCGAGCCTAAACCAATAGAAAGTATTCCTGCTATAATTACAACACCCGACTGCATGCTACCATCTTCTTGTCTTTTTTGTGTTAAGCACCGCGATCTAGACTCATTCGACTATATCTGGTCACTCGTTAGTTTTCGTTTCTTAAAACATTTGGAGGCAGCGCATGGGAGGTTGGATCCAACCGACTATAATGCAGAACCCGTTGATTTAATAATAAATAAGATTACTGAAAAACTGAACAGTTTTGGTCGCGCAGTTTGGTTGCAAAAAGCACTAGATCGTGTGAATCAGTCTGATTATCATCCCCACTGGGTAAGCGCGATTGATTTACTGTGCGAAATTGGAATGGGCGAAAAATGAGCATTAAACTATTGTGGTCACATGGGTACAAAAATGACTTAGATATCAGTAAAACGTCAATTTATCGGAAACCCCGATATCCTTATTCGGAAAATCCAGTCGTGAGTGTAGATGCGGAAGGCTTGCCTCTGTCGTACTTTAATGATGATTCTTGGGATTATAGATTGGTAGAAGGGGGAACAAATTTTACGTGGAAAGGAGGGAACAATCTATTTGTGAGCGACGATAATCTGTTTTTTGTCAAAAGTATCGTTCTCGCTAGTATATATGATAGACGGATTAGTAAAGGTAAAATCAAATCTGTCAAAAGGCTAAAAACAATTGTGAATAGATTAGCTCATATCTGCGACAAGCAATCAACGCCTGGAAAAAAACCTATTCTGTTGTCGGAGATCAGTCGTTTTCCTAATTTAATCCCTTGTTTTGCTCAGTGTTTTGGAAAGCAATGGCATAAAGAAGTTGCTACGGTACATAAGTTATTAAATTATAAAGACAGCGTTGGATTTACTCTTTTTACTTCAGACCAATTATCTTCGCTTATCGGATTGTTAAGTGTTAATCCTGCTTACAAACCTTCTCAGCACCCTGTCATCCCGCCAAGGATCTGGAAATATCAGGTAGAGAGACTCGAACAATGCCTTAATGATTATTTAATAATTAGTCCAGAACTTCAGGCATTAGTCAAATGTATTACTGATGCTCGCAAACATAACCAATCAATTGTCGATGCCAAAGTAAAATGCAGGAGAAAGAAATTTACACGCAATGTTGAAAATAATCTGGTGAATCCATTTGCTGCCTATTCTAAATTAGAAGGCTCCGTTAAATTCAAATGTAGCTTCAAGGAAATGCTAATCGATTTTGGTATACTGAAGTATGTCCAAAGATATGAGAATGTCAGCGACAATATAACGCAACAACACCTTAATACTATTATTTTTGGTTTTCAATCTGCAGCAATGGCATACATACAGTTTTTTTCGATGCAACGGAGGTCTGAAGCATTATCAATGCGTGTAGACTGCCTTCAATCCGAGAAAGATGAGCGTTTTGGAAGTATTTATTTGCTTGTCGGCGAGACCACCAAAACAATTGAAGATGACGATGCCCGTTGGGTCGTTCCGAAACGCATCACTCTCGCATTGGATGTGTTAACACATATTTCAAAGATCCTTTATCAATTCGTACCAAAGCACTTAAAATGTCATGATCGCAGTGTTCCCCTCTGGATAAATTCCTTTTTGCCTTCAAACGGTGGAAGTCAACCAGCAGGTTTGACTCGTCGGACTCACTACAGTCATTTTTCCAACTTGTTTGAGAAAGATTCAATGAGAATTAATCAGGCTGATTTTGAGTTTGCCAAAGCGATAACCAACGATTTAGAGAATCGTCCTGAATATCAAGTCGACAAAATATGGCACTGGACCAGCCATCAATGCAGACGAACATTGATTGTTTACATGCTTTCATCTGGTAAAGTGAAGTTAGCGTCGGTTCAATATCTTGCAAAACATCTTTATAGTCATATGGCGCAATATTATGGAAGAAACTACACAAAAATAGTAGTAAATAGTAGTGTCGAAAATGAATTGATCGTTGAATCATATTTGGCAAAGGCGAAAAAGGTCCAAGAAATTCACAATCGTGAAAGCAAGGTCGTTTTTCCGCATAAAACTAGCAAAGCATTTGATAAGATCTCTTCACAGGAAGAGACATTATTAATCGCAAGTTTCAAAAATGGTGAAATAGGATGTCGCCCGACATTACTCGGATTTTGTCTCAAATCTGGCTATTGTGAATACGGCGGTATTGAAAGTATCACCAAGTGTATGGGCGCTGATGGTGGAGGTATTTGTGCTGAGGCCGTTTTAGCAATTGACAATCAACAATCACTACATGAATTAAAAATAAAATATCAAGCCGAGTTAGCGTCGATTTCTCCGAGGACAAGGAGGGCTAAATCTCTACAATATGAAATTAAAGCGATTCAAATTTATGAGGAGTACATAGATGTCTGACAACGTTTCACACTCGTTACGAGAAGCCCTTCAACGAATTATAGATAAAAAAACAGTACATATAAAAAAGGGCAGCAAGATTTCACAAGCGAACGTTATTCGTGAGACGGGGCGTTCTCTAGATGACATTAAATTGAGTCGATACCCAGTCATACAAGCCAAAATAAAGGAAGAGAAATCCAATCAACGAAAGCAGTTTACAATGCAAGCAGAGAAAGCTTCAAGGGCAAGACGAAGCCTGCAAGACCGTTTGAAAGACGCAGAAAAGCAACGAAATCAGCTAGTGTCTATCGTTGAATCTCAAAATATATATATTCAAGAACTATTGGATAAAATAGATGGTTAAGAAATCACCTAAGCCCTAATCAATTCAAGACTTTTTGTAACTCGAATTAACAATAAGGCCAAACGCGCCTATTCCTTCGGGTACGCTTGTACGGCGATGTAAACGGAAATTGGAAACATGTGCTAGTGAAAACCGCACCGGAACACTAGTATTTACAACGGATGGTACTACTGGTAATTTGCCGTCTGGCTGAAAGTCCGCACTTGTCAGCGTCAACCGCATGTAATGTCAACCATCGATTTGAGCTACCGAATTCGATACTAAATAATCAATTGCCCACCATTTATTTCCACCACTTGACCTGTGATATACGATGCCATTTGAGAATTCGCCAGAAACAAATAAGTGGGTGCACAATCCTCAGGGGTGCCTAAACGTTTTAAAGGTATGCTGTGACTTGTTGCTTCTAGCTTCTCCTTAGACGAGTAACGGCGATGAAAATCAGTCATAATTGTTCCAGGCGAGACGGCATTAACGCGAATGTTGTGCGGCGCTAATTCGCGCGCCAATGCTTTAGAATACGTCGCCACAAATGCTTTCGTTGAGCTGTATATAGACGAGCCGGGGCTTCCTCCTGTTGTAGCCGATATAGACACTGTATTGATGATGGAAGATTCGTCAGCAAGGCGCAAACTCGGAATAAACGCTTTTGTGATCATCATTAAAGAGGTTTGATTTAACATCACCAACTTATCGTAGTCTACTTGTTCAACGGAATCTGCCGGAAAACGGCCGAGCATCGTACCGGCATTATTAATCAAAATGTCAATTTTATCGGTGGTTGCACAGACTTGGTCAATAAATTCATGGACCGATTGAGACTGCATAAAATCGGCTTCAAAAGCATGATCAACTTCGTGGTTGAGATGAACAGCCGTTCCGACACGCCCGCTATGCGCTATGACTTTCGCACCACACGCTTTAAATGCTCTAGCCACCGCTAACCCTATACCTCGACCCGCTCCCGTTATTACAACGGTTTTACCTTTAAACAATGTGGAAGAAAAACCAAACGTTTTCACGTAGATGACCTTTACTAAGTATTTATAAGAACATACGTTTAGAATTGTAGATCAGATTCCTCTTTAATTATAACTCAAATATAACCTCTCTGAAGCGTCCTACAGAGTCGATTGAAGAGTGATATGTGTGATCCAAAGACTGCGGACCATCACTTTTGTCTATAGATTTATTATTGAAAAAGCGCAATGCTGTCAACTGAAGCTCGTCATCAACAACCAATTCTGATTGATGAGCAGCTTCTGACTCTGCCTTATCTTGTTTGTCAATGGCAAGACAATTTGTTAAGCGTAAGGTGTCAAATATGCTCTGCGGAATGTCCTCATTGATACGTTGTGCATAGTCGACAAGTTGCGGATGTGCAGGCATAAAAAAGTAGCCTATTTCATGTTTATGTCTTTGCACTCTTAATACCCTTCCTAAGACCTGTCGGAAGTATAGTTCGGTCTTAAAATCAGATAAATAACAACAAACTCTGAGTCTTGGAATGTTCGTTCCTTCACTGACCATACCCACCGATACAATCCAGTCGCACTGGCAATCTCTAAACTTTTTAATGGTATCAAGCGGTTTATTTTCTTTGTAAGTCACTAACACAGCTGTTTGTTTCAATTCAAATAATAAGTTAATGAGCTGATTCGCGTGCTCTACTGAGGCCGCGACAATTAAACCAGCACTATTTGGATATATCGCTTTTAATCTCTCAAGCTGTTCGATTGAGAGTCGCAATAGATAATCAATCACGAGAGGATGTTGTATGATATCTCGATAACTGCATTTAGAGTGCGACAAGACATCTGAAAAAGATGAGTATACATGTCTATTGCTAGCCTTGCTGATTGCAATAGAATCACTATCAATTGCGATAATATTGGGTAAGCGACAGACTCCGTCATCAGTTGCATCTTTTATTTCGTAGCTAAAATCACATTGAATGGTTGAACTATTTTCGCTATAGGTGGCAAGAGAAATAGGCATATTGTCGGAGCGCCACGGTGTGCCTGTCAGTGCGAGAGTGAACGCGGCTTTGTCTTGTATATTAGCTAAAATTTGCTGCCCCCATGCGTTGGTGTTTCCTTCGGATTGTCCCGCGCAGTGATGGATCTCATCAAAAATGACAAATACTCTTTTGTGAGAAAACAGCGCCCAGAATTCAGCGTCCACAGAAAGCATACTATGATAGCAAAGCGACGCCCCTACAGCGCCTAAGCGGCCATCAAATGATAAGCCTACCACTTTTGAAAGAGTATCTCTAAAATCTTCTGACACAGCTAAAGAAGGCGAAAAGCAGAGGACCAAGTCTACTTGGTCAGATTGTAATAGTGCCTTCGCCACCATTGATGCCATAATCGTTTTGCCTGCCCCGGGTGTAGCAAGACATAGGAAGTGACGTTGGCCATATGAATATTTATCAAGTGCTAGTCGCACGCACTTTTTTTGCCAATCTCTTAGTTTATTCATTTATGTGTTTTGACGCATAAAGTTTGATTAATGTTTCGTATGCATTCACCTTACCCAGAAGCTTTGACGTATTGTCACGCGCGATATTGTATTTTGATTGCACCTTATCTTGAATCGCTGGCATCGACTCTACGCATTCTTTATACGCTTCCGTTTCACCAATACTGGTTAATAAAGAAAGTTTGCTGTGCTTTAATTTCTCTCTTAGCATGTTGCAAATTTCTATATCAGACGTTGTCCGACTCTCTTCTTCTCCGTTACTGTGTTTGCTGTCAGGTATATCTTGGCTGGTGAGTTGATATTCAATAACGTTTGAGCCAGACCTTTTTAGGCTACGAAGAGATCCTGAATTCACTAGGCACTTTATACTGCGGTAGAGGTATTGCTTACTAGTTTTCGCATTTGTATGGGGACACGCTGGCATTTTTAAGTATGCAGTATTAAGTTGATTAATTGAAAATGAAGAAAGGTCGAGATTTTTCACTAAAGACAATACATCAAATTTTATTTTTTTACCTGCCATTAATGTATTTATCCTTTTTGATGTGTAGCGAATTTCGCGACATTATACTTTGTCTCTAACATCGAGACAATGAAAACATCAGTTTACTCACCACATTACGAAAAGCTTCGAGTTTGGCTTAAGTCAGCTAGGCAAGCTCGCAACCTCAGCTTAAGAGATGTCAGCGAAATGACCGGCGTGCATCATTCCGTTTATGGAAAAATGGAACAAGCGAGAAGACGAATCGACATTATCGAATTTGTCGAATATTGTAAGGCATTAGAGGTCGATCCCTTAGAAGGTGTTAATGTGATCATCAATTCAATGGATAATCCTTGAAACACCGCATTATCTGAAGACATTGCTCGATTAGGATGTAAGCTGAAAAAAACTAACTTTATCATTAGCTAGGGTGCAATAGGCGAAACGCTGGAACACCGCTTTTCAAATGAGTCTTACCAAAACGTTACGCCGGTTATTTAGAATGAGTAAAAACGTTTGACTAGTGAAGTTTCAATTTTGAATTGACTATCCGGCTTATTTTTTTCGTGATCAGTAACAAAATGCCTTTTACCCAACCATGCACCGACAGCTGATGCATATTGTATAAGGATACGTAAAAGAGTCGCGCTAATTTACCTTCAATAAACATGGTGTTTTTCGTGAGATTACCCATAAGACTGCCGATAGCACTATACGTACTTAAGTTAAGTAGAGACCCATATTCTTTATAAACAAATTCCTGCAACGGTTCATTCTTCAATTTACGGTGGATATTAGTTGCGACAATATCCGCCATTTGATGCGCGGACTGTGCACGTGGAGGGACGAATGATCCGTCTTTTTGAAGAAAACCGCAACAATCTCCAATTGCAAAAATATCCTCTTCTTTGGCTACCTGTAAATATGAATTGACCATGATTTGATTCAGTAGATTAGTATCGAATTTGCGTGTCTGATTTTCATAACTGGGAATTTTTACACCTGCTGCCCACACCATCAAGTCAGAAAGAATAAGTTCACCGTCAGCGGTCACAAAACCTTGCTTTGTCGCTTGCGATATACGTGTGTTCTCTAAGATGGTTACTTGCAGTTTCACCAGTGCCCGTCTAGCATAATCCGCAATTCGTTTGGGTAACGCAGGTAAGATCCTATCGCCTGCTTCAATAAGTGTTATTTCAAGCCGCTCTGGCGTTACTTTCGGCATGCCGTAAGACTTTGCTAATTCAACGGCATGATACAAAACGGCGGCAAGTTCTGTTCCCGTTGCACCAGCGCCTACAATGGAGATGCGTAGCTTATGATCAGGATGAACAAATTCGTTTAGCCTTAACATTTGATTAAGCAACGCATTATGAAATTTTTCTGCTTGCGGAAGCGAATCAAGAAAATAACTATGCTCAGCAACACCAGGGATCCCAAAATCATTGCTTTTGCTGCCAACAGAGATAATCAAGATATCATAAGAAATAGTTTGTGGGGCGGCAATTACTCGGCCCTCTGCATCTTTTACACCTTCAATTGTGATTGTTTTTTCCTGCGTATCAATTGACGTAAACACTCCTTGTTGGAATGCGTATCCGAACCTTACGGCATGCATACGATAATCCACCCCGTCAGAAATCTTGTCGATAATACCTGCTGCTACCTCGTGCAATAGAGGTTTCCAGAGATGTGTCCGATGCCTGTCAATTAAGGTAAGGGCAACTTGCTTGTTATGGCGAAACTGCCGACTTAGCTTACTCACAAGTTCGAGACCTGATGCGCCGCCGCCTAACACAACTATTTGTTTCATAAGTAAAGTAGTTCCTGAAGTAAAAAGAGTCTGGGCTTATTTTCTCATAACAAAGATTCAGGTGGCCGAGCCAGTGTTAATAAGCGTTAAATATGTTGTCCTCATTTCACCGAAAAGTGATTGATGATCCGCTCAAGTACATTCATTTGCTCATTAATTAATCGACTGTTGTCGCGGATCACGCCTATTTGTTGGCCATTCTCTTCTGATACAGCATTTATTTCATTCACACTTTTCGAAATCAATTTTGCGGTAGATGCTTGTTCAACGATGGAGTCATTTATTTGTTGTGCATTATTTTTAATAGCGGAAATGTTTTGACGAATACTGTCCATCTCTTTGGATGCTTTATTTACGATGGTTTTACAATTATCTAACTGTTCATAACTCGCCTCCATTGACCTTGAGGCAATTTTGGTACATTCATTCAAACGCTCAATCATGGCTCTAATTTTTTCTGTACTAGTTGCTGTTAGAAGGGCAAGCTGCCTTACTTCATCAGCGACGACAGCGAAACCGCGTCCTTGCTCACCGGCTCTCGCGGCTTCGATTGCTGCATTCAACGCTAATAAATTGGTCTTACTCGCAACATTATCAATAACTTGAATAATCGATGACATTTCAGGTGCCATCTTTGATACGTCGTTAACGGTGTGTTTTGACTCCCCCATTCTCATATCAAGCACGTTTATTGTAGAGAGATTCTCCATCATCATTTTTTGTCCTTTTTCGACATCACTGTCCACGGAATTAGTGAGATCTAAACTATGCGCCATGTTATGAGATACTTGAGCGATAGCGACTTCCATTTGAGTAATTGCTGTCGCGCTGCTATCAAGTTGTTGATTTTGTGATTTGAATCTATCTTTGACCACATTAGTTCCAGCTTGATTGGATTTGCTGACTTGCGACATCTCTTCAGAAGCAACAGTTAGGTCGCTTATGATTTTCCTCATTGCTTCGATTAGCTTATTTATAGAAGTAGCAAGTGCTGCAAACTCACCAGAAAATTCATTTGCAATAGGCCGGCTGTAATCACCGTTTACCATTTTGTCTAATTTAGCCAAAATGATCCGCAGGGGTTTTTTGATCATTCGAGCAAGAAACAGGCAGATAATAATAGTCAGTATCATCGATCCGATAACAATAATCACCGTTACCGAGCTCGAATAAAAAATGGTTGTTTTTAATTCTTTACTGGCCTTTTGCATATTCTGTTGGCCAAATAGTCTAATTTGTGACAATGCAAGTTCAGAGTCGGTAATTAATGTGGAAGTTTTGATTAAGTTAGATTGCAATTCACCTTCTAATTGCCTGTTTTCAAAATAACTCGCAATGATGCCGTTATCGCTAACTAACGCGTCTAAAAATTTTTCCGTTTCCTCTGATAATTCGTTTAACTCCGGTACCTCCTCTTGCAAATCGACCATATCTTCATTAAACGTAGTGGTGTTAAAGCGAATAGTATCGACGATTTCCTTCAGTTTCTCCGTGTCTTCTGTGTTTATTAAATTTAGCACCAAAAATTCAATATTTGAAAAGCGATTGATAATCGTTGTGACCAGCTCAGAGACATATATATCCTTAGACGCAACAGAGCGAGAGGATTGAGTAATTCGTTGCTTTATCTCAGATGACGATAAGAGAAGGGTGGACAAGCCATCTCTCACCTCGCTCGATGTCTCGACATTTGTTGAATGTAAGTTATACATGTCCAAAGACAAGGTATTAAGCGTCCCTAGATTGGTTTCTATCTTCTCGATAAGTGGTGATAGTGTCGTCGAATGACCATGTATCGCCGTATGGCTCGAAAGGTCCAATATTTCGGTTTTGGTCGATTTTAAATTAGTGCTTAAGTCTGAGTAAGAAGACATAAGCTTTTCTTTTTCAGTAACATTCACCATGTCGGCAATGTTTTTACCGATTAGTAGCACGGAAATTGATAATGTCGTCGCTTTTAGTTGAGTGGTAAATGCATCGTCCGACATAGCAGAGGCTTCATTTGCCACACTTTTGATCATGACATAATTAGTTACCCCTAATATAAGCGTCACAATGCACAAAAAGCCGAAGCCGATATACATTCTTGCCAGTATTGAAAGCTTCTGAAATGCGATTACAAATTGAGTCATCGTTCACCTTCTAACGTGAAAGTAACCATGAAGAAATTGAGTGAGATTGGCAGTTACATACCACCAATCTCATTTTTCAGCATTTAAGAACAAGACTTGTTCAAAAATGACAACACAATCGACCTAAAAATCGAATTGGAATCCAAGAACAACAGCGTTGTAGTCATTTTGAACATCTGATTGGTAGTCTTGCAATTCGCCAACAATGCGAAACTGTTTGGACAGTTGATGGTGAATAAATAGCATGGTGAGTTCATTGTCCACTGCTGCCGCAGCCGGCAAGCCGAAAGCAGTATTTTCCGCTCGTGCATCTTGTGAGCCCTCACCATAACTAATACCAATGCGTGTTTTATTTATCATATAGTCTGCTTCGACAAACCACTGGGTTGCATCAACATCAGCGTCGTTAATAGAGCCGCCATACAGTCCGTCAGCACCAATTCCAGTCGTGTCGGTGTAATTGAGTGTTAAGCCAAAATCACCGGCTTGGACATGCGCACCAACATCAAAACCTTGCAGGTCGTAATCAAACGCCTGCTCCCCTTGCACAGAGACTTCTTGGAAAAAGGCACCTGCCCATATTCTAAAACTGTCTAGTGAGTAAGTAATTTGTCCTTCAAAACGCGGTAAACTTGTCTCTATTGGCGCATCTTGAGGCTCTTCTGGGTTGATAATTGCAATTTTATACACAACGCCATTCATATCATTAGAGGTAAATTTGATTTGAGGATTAAAGTTCGCGTACACATAGCCTGTTCCTATTCGGCCACCTGTCGCATTACCTGTGTCAGCGCCGCCGCCAAGCCAACCAACACCGCCTTGGCTAGCAATATCGCCAATCGCGTTGCTATTAAATACGCCAAAGTCTTTACCTAATGTAACCGTCCCAAAATCTCCCGCTACTTGAATATTCGCAACACGACTTTCAAACAGTCCACCGTTTTGAACCCCATTTGGTGCATTCAAGTGGGTATCGATTTGAAAATGTCCTGATATTGTTAAACCAGAATCTGTTTTCGGCGCCACAACGTGAAAGTTGATGTTCGCAGGATTGAATCCTGATTGAACACGAAAGGCGCTTTCAGAATCATCATGATCAGAAGCGACTGCAAATACCGGCAAAGAACCGCTAATTGAAGCTTCCCAATCGCCGGGCGCTCCTAAGTCAACTTTTGCGATACTTGTCGGAGCATAGGCGATAACACTGAATGCGACAGCTGTTGCGACCTTGTTAAAGTGATTTCTTTGAAAAAACGTTTTATGTGATGTGTTTTTCATTTGTTTGTTTTCCGTATGTAAGTGGAAAGCTTAATTCCACATGTAAATTTTTTAGACATGACTTGACGCTCTCTTAGTTCATCGTCCAAGAGAGGTAAGTCATGAGGTTATATTTGTATTGCTTCCTAGTTAGAAACGGCTTCCCATTGCTTTAAAAGCTCTTTGTAGGGAATCGTCTTACCCTGAGGCTTTTCATTACTAAGTTTTGCCTTGGGCGCACCTGGTTTATTCAACCAATATTCCGGATCGCGAGGTTTGTTTAACTTAGGTCCACAGTCACCTTGCGCGTTCGCACGCTCTAGTCTTTGCATGACTTTGTCTTGTGCTCTTGCTAATCCGTCAAGTGCTTCTTGTGGGGTCTTTTCACTGCTTGCCGCTTCAGCGATATATTGCCACCACAATTGGGCTAATTTAGGATAATCAGGCACATTGGTTCCTGTTGGCGTCCATTGCTTACGCGCTGGACTTCTATAAAACTCAACCAAACCACCAAGTTGCGGTGCTACGTCTGTCATTGCTTGTGAGTTAATATCCGACTCACGAATTGGTGTCAGACCTTCTAACGTCTTTTTCAACGAAACTGTTTTTGATACCGTGAACTGCGCATATAACCATGCAGCCAAGCGGCGCTTCTCTGGCGTCGATGAAAGGAATGTCCAAGCCCCTGTATCTTGGTAGCCAAGCTTCATGCCTTCTTCCCAGTAAGGCCCTTTGGGCGACGGTGCCATTCTCCATTTTGGCAGGCCATCTTCACCTACTACAGGTAAATCTTTATCAGTCATGCCTGCAGTAAAGGCGGTGTACCAGAAAATTTGTTGAGCGATATTTCCTTGAGCTGGCACAGGACCTGCTTCTGAAAACGTCATACCTTGTGCTTGAGGTGGCGCATAGTCTCGCAACCAATCAACATACTTTGTCGTCGCATATACTGCCGCGGGACCATTTGTAGCGCCGCCACGTGAAACACTTGAGCCTACAGGTCGACAACCTTCCACTCTGATCCCCCACTCGTCGACAGGCAGACCGTTAGGCAAGCCTTTGTCGCCAGCCCCAGCCATGGAAAACCATGCATCAGTAAAACGCCAACCCAAAGACGGATCCTTTTTACCGTAGTCCATATGACCATATACACGTTCCCCGTCAATCATTTTGACATGATTAGTAAAGAAATCAGCGATGTCTTCGTACGCTGACCAGTTTTCTGGTACGCCCAGCTCATAACCATAGCGTTCTTTAAACTGTGCTTTAAGATCTTCTCTTTCGAACCAATCTGCTCTGAACCAATAAAGGTTGGCGAATTGTTGATCAGGAAGTTGATAGATTTTTCCATCTGGCCCAGTTGTAAAGTCTAGACCGATAAAATCTGGCAAATCTAAGGTCGGCAAGGTGAGGTCTTTTGCTTCATTGGCAATCATGTCAGAAATAGCAACCGCTTTCCCATAACGAAAATGCGTACCTATTAAATCTGAATCATTGATATAGGCATCATAAATATTCCGACCGGATTGCATTTGAGTCTGCAGCTTCTCGACCACATCACCTTCTTGAATAAGATCATGTGTCACTTTGATCCCTGTGATTTCGGTAAACGCTTTCGCTAATACTTTGGACTCGTAAGAATGCGTGGCGATCGTCTCTGATGCGACGTTAATCGACATACCTTTAAACGGTTTGGCAGCCTCTTTAAACCACATCAATTCTTTCATTTGCTGTTTTGGTGTCAATGTAGAGACTGAAAACTCTTCTTCTAACCATTTTTTAGCGGTATCATCCTGTGCATCTGCCAGTGTGACAGGAGATAGTGACAAGAGTAATAAACTTGCCCCTATTGCTGCAGCAGTCTGTTTAATTTTTATTTTCATATCCATTCCCATTGTTATTGAGATTATATTTTTATGCCGCTAAACTCGTGTAGCCTAGGGACTAGTTTGAGTTCATTCGGCAATTCGTATTGGCTCTCGCCAATGTGAAGGACTTTCTTTGGTGCCAAGGGTCGAATCTGGTCACCAAAGAAGTCCACTTCTCTAAAATTAGAGAAATTCTTGCGTTGACTGAATATGCAAGCAGATTCAGCCCCATTTGAACAGCACGGCACTCCATAATATGGAAATGCACAATGCAATCCACAGTGCGGTATCCACGAATGCCAAAAAGCCCAAATGTAAGTATGCAGCGCTCAGCAAGCTAATAAATAACTTGTCTCCACGTGTTGTTGCCATCGGCAAAAAACCCTTCTTTTCGTAACTGGGCGACCGAATTTCGAGTACTGTCATCAGCACCAATATACTGGCAATTACAGTAAAAAACGTCGCGGTAACACCTGTCCAAGCCATCCAACTCATAATTTCGTTCCTTTTCTTTTTATACACGACCGAGGGCAAAACCCTTCGCTACATGATTACGTACAAACCATATTACTAATACGCCCGGGATGATTGTTAATACACCTGCTGCGGCCAATAAGCCCCAATCAATACCTGCTGCTCCCACTGTTCTCGTCATGATCGCGGCAATAGGCTTTGCATCGACAGATGTTAATGTTCGAGCAAAAAGTAACTCTACCCACGAGAACATAAAACAGAAAAATGCTGTTACACCTATTCCTGACCGTATCATCGGTAAGAAAATCCGAATAAAAAACTTAGGAAAGCTGTAGCCGTCTATATATGCGGTTTCGTCAACCTCACGTGGTACACCTGACATAAAACCTTCGAGGATCCATACAGCAAGAGGCACGGTAAATAGACAATGTGCGAGCGCGACTGCGATATGTGTATCAAATAGCCCCACTGATGAATACAACTGGAAAAAAGGAAGCAGAAAAACCGCGGGCGGCGCCATTCTGTTACTTAGTAACCAAAAGAAGAGGTGACTATCACCCGTGAACCTATATCGACTGAACGCATAGGCTGCCGGTAGAGCTACTAACAAAGTGATCACCATATTCATACTGACATAGATGATTGAATTTACATATCCCATATACCAGGTCGGGTCAGTAAATATTGTGTGATAGTTGTCAAATGTGAAACTTTGTGGCCACAAAGTTAGGCCACCTAAAATCTCATCCGTGCCTTTAAATGACATGATAACTAGCCAATAGATGGGTATAAACAGAAAGATAAGATATATCAACATGCCTATTTTTTTTCGTATACTGTGTTCCATCATAAACTCCTATTTTACTTTATCTATTTGATTGATTGCGGTGAAAAATACATAGCAAACGAGCAACACAATTAAATAATAAATGAGTGAAAATGCTGCGGCGGGTCCAATGTCAAATTGCCCTATCGCCATCTGTGTTAGTGCTTGGCTTAAAAATGTCGTTGAGTTGCCTGGGCCACCGCCAGTCAATACGAAAGGTTCGGTGTAGATCATAAAACTGTCCATGAAACGAAGTAATACACCAATCACCAATACACTTTTTAGTCTCGGTAATTGGATGTGGCGGAAGATGGACCATTTCGACGCCCGATCGATACGCGCCGCTTGATAGAATGCTTCTGGAATGGCACGCAAACCGGAATAACACAGCAATGCGATTAACGGCGTCCAATGCCATACATCCATCAGTAACACGGTTAACCATGCCGAAAGCGGATCGTTGGTATAATTATAATCAATTCCTACAGCATTCACTGCATACCCAAACAAGCCTATATCTGCACGGCTAAATATCTGCCAAATTGTCCCGACTACATTCCATGGGATGAGTAGTGGAATAGCAACAAGGATCAACCCGACAGCGGCCGTACGGCCTTTTGTCGGCATAAGTAACGCAATCAATATCCCCAGCGGCACTTCAATGGCCAAAACTGAAAAAGAGTATAAGAATTGGCGTCCTAGAGAATCGAGAAGTGCAGGGCTTCTCAGCATTTCTCTGTACCATTCAGCTCCCACAAAATACGCTGTATTGGAATCAAATATATCTTGCACCGAATAATTGACAACCGTCATTATCGGGACGATGGCAGAAAATGCGACTAGCATGAATACGGGTAGTACTAAAAACCAAGCTTTATTATCTTCAACTTTCCGTTGCATTAGAGAGTCTCCTTAAGGTGTTCTTCTGGCTCATCAGTGTCAATGAGGTATTCATCTACATACACTTTAAGCCACTGTTCTGGGAAACTGATGTATGCGGTTTTAGTCGGAATGACTCTGTCTTCGTTCAAGCGCGCTTTGATCACTTCACCATCTAGTGTCATTGTTAAAATTTTATAGGTACCAAGGTCTTCCATGTGTGTGACTTCACACTGATAAGCCCCATCCACTTTCTCATCCCACACATGAACGAATTCGGGGCGGATCCCTATTTTGATATTTTTTGAGCTCAATACTGACAGTTTTCGCTGCAGTTCTTGACCAAGCGGGACCATCGTATTGTTAAAAATTACGCCAGCTTGTGTTCTTTGCACATCAATTAAATTCATGCCAGGACTACCAATAAAATAACCTACGAAGGCGTGGTTTGGTTTTTCGAACAGTTCTCGAGGCGTACCGAATTGTACGATTTGGCCGCCGTACATCACCGCTATCTTATCGGCAAAAGTAGAGGCTTCTAGTTGGTCATGGGTGACATAAACCATCGTGATGTTGAATTGCTCATGTATCTGTTTAAGCTTACGTCTCAACTTCCACTTTAAATGAGGGTCGATAACCGTCAGCGGCTCATCAAACAAAATAGCAGATACATCACTTCTAACTAGGCCACGTCCCATCGAAACTTTCTGCTTTTCATCCGCAGTCAAGTTATTCGCTTTATTTTTAAGCAAGTCACTCAATTCAAGTACGGAGGCTATTTCAATAACTCGACTGTGCACTTTGTCTTCCGGCACTTTCATATTGCGTAGCGGAAATGCTAAATTGTCAAAAACAGTCATTGAGTCGTAAATCACTGGAAATTGAAAAACTTGTGCGATGTTGCGCGTTTCAGGTGGAATATCATTTACTTTTTTGCCATCAAATAGGACCTCACCATCAGACGGCGATAGTAAACCCGATATTATGTTAAGTAATGTGCTTTTGCCGCAGCCTGATGGCCCGAGTAGCGCGTATGCTCCGCCTTGCTCCCAGACGTGATCCATTTCTCGTATTGCATAATCTTCTGGAGACTGCGGATCAGCTTTGTAGCTATGCGCCAGTGATTTTAGGTGTATTTCTGCCATGTTACGCAGCTCCTTTTAGTAAAGACGATGGGACTTGTATCGTTTTACCATGTAAATCGAACACAAATAGTTTATGCGTGGGCAAATAGACTTTAATGGGTACTTCTGTGTGGTATTCGTGTACGCCATTTAACTGAACTATGAGTGAGAATTGGTCATTGTGAACGTGAATATATGTCTCTGAGCCGCTGATTTCGGCAAGTTCAACTGTCATCGATAACTCCAAGTCGTCATCGTCGTTCGGCGCAAGCCCAATATGACTGGGGAGCACGCCAAAGACATAGTGACCTTTGGGCAAGTCTTCAAGCTCCTTGCCAATAGAGAAATGTGCGGCATTTTTTAGAGACACTTCATTGTCTGTGATGCGGCCTTCTATCAAATTAATCGCTGGCTCACTATAAAGCTCCGCTGCTTCCATCGTCTCTGGATGTCGATAGATATGCGTTGCAGCACCGCTTTGAATAACCCTTCCTTCATGAAGTAGCGTTGTATTTCCGCCCAACGCCATGGCTTCGTGAGGCTCAGTCGTTGCGTAGATAGCAATCGCATTACGCTCTTTAAAAAGGCCTCTCAACTCTGCTCTTAATTCTTCACGAAGTTTATAATCTAAGTTAACGAGCGGCTCGTCGAACAAAATAATACTAGCATCTTTCACAAGTGCCCGAGCCATCGACGTACGTTGTTGTTGACCCCCTGATAATTCGAGTGGGTACCTATCTAAAAATTGTTCTATCTGTAAAATTGCAGCCGTTTCCTGTACGCGCTTAGCAATTTCACTTTCGCTTACTTTTGCTATGCGTAAAGGTGACGCAATGTTATCCCTGACCGTCAAATTCGGATAATTTACAAATTGTTGATATACCATAGAGACATTACGCTCTTGAACTTTCACCTGTGAAAGATCGTTTCCATTTAACGTTATTTTACCTGAAGTAGGTCTGTCCAGACCGGCAATTAATCTCATTAACGTGGTTTTTCCCGCCAATGTTCTACCTAATAAAACGTTAAACGACCCGCTCTCTAACGTGAGATTAATGTTAGTTAGAAAAGATTCACCGTTCACCGTGTGACATATGTTGTCTAAAACTAGCGACATCTGGTAATAGCTCCTATTAATTAAATCGTCATACCTTTCTGATGTGGCCCGTAGCCAGCATCGATTTAATATGGATGGTTAATGATGTGTTAATGATAAGCACAGATAATGCCAGTTTAATAAAAAAGAGGACTATAAATGATAATAGGCATTAATATCATGTGCTTAGAGGTATAATTGCACAATCAGTTAACATGTTTTCCATTTTGTTCACACTGTTCATGCTGAACACAAAAGTGTTCATTTTAGTGTTCATTTTGACCGCTGACATTGAACACTACGTGTCGTCTCCTTGTTGGATAAAAAGTATAATTCTTAATCTAGCTCATGTAGTATTAAAAATAAAATTTCATCTTATTGATTTAAAAGAATATTTGTAAATTACAATGTGTAGGGCTCGATATAATTTACAGTAATACATGTTTTAGAATGAACAAAAGTGTTAGAATGCGTGCAATAATTGAACACCGTCCCATTGGGTTGGTTAAAACTTCAATCATTTTCTGATGTTAACAAGTTGTAGCAAGGTAGTGTTATGAGAACAAAGAGAAAAGAGCGATCATGAGTTCAAGCGATAAGACGACTGAACTCACGCAAATCATCCAGCAGTCTTGGCAGCGCTGCGAAAAATTTGGATTAAAGCAGAGCGAAGCGCCCAACTTGGTACAACTCCCCAAAAATGAGCAAGACCTTCTTGATGAGCAGTATAAGGGGCTTATCGACACTACATATTCGGAAGTCCTTCCTTATTACGAAAATATACTATCAAATACACAATGCCTCATTGTGTTAGCAGATTGTCATGGCAATGCACTCAATAGCTGGGGAAAACCACGATTCTTATCCACGAGTCACTCTTCAGTCTTTGAAAAAGGCATTAATTGGAAAGAAAACCACTTAGGCACGAACGCTATCGGCACGGTATTAGAGAGTGGCGAGCCCGTGCAAGTACAACGAGACGAACACTACTTCAGAAGTAACCGATTTATGATTGGGAGCGCCTGCCCTATTTTTGATGCCAACCGAGAGTTAGTCGGCGTGCTTGATGTCTCCAGTGATGCATATTTACCGCAAGCCCATACGTTTGGTATGGTAAAACTAATGGCACAAGGCATCGAGAATAGACTTATCGTTTCTCAGTTTGGTAAGCACAACCATTTAATTTTTTTTAACACAAATGCGGACAATCTTGATAGTCAGTGGTCAGGCTTAATCGCGTTCAATGATGATGGCATTATTGTCTCGGCAAATAAGCGGGCAGAGCTCGTATTAAATTCGTCACTAGCCATGACAGACGTGTCACAAATTTTTCAAATGCCGCTTAACGATATTAAAAGTTTGCCCGAACAAGTTCCTGTGTCGTTCCAAGCATTGGGTAAATTTAGAATGCACGCGATTTTAAAAAAACCAAACGTCGTTTCGATTCAAACTCCTAATTTTCAGAAGAAATCTCCGGTTACATCAAAAAAAGATTTTATTTCGTTAGAGGAGTTTTCTTTGGGTGATGATCGTATTAATCGGTGTATTGAACAGGCTAAAAGAGTCATCGATAAGGATATTCCCATTTTAATTCATGGTGAAACCGGTGTCGGCAAGGAAGTATTCGTCAAAGCATTACATGAGTATAGCCAGCGAAATCAACAGCCCCTCATCGCGGTGAATTGTGCGGCTATCCCAAGTGAACTTGCAGAATCAGAGTTATTTGGTTATGTAAAAGGCGCATTTACTGGGGCCAGTGACAAAGGCTCACCGGGTCTTATTCGAAATGCACATTCCGGAACCTTATTCTTAGATGAAATTGGTGAGATGCCTTTGAAACTGCAAGGTAGGCTATTGCGAGTGTTGCAAGAGCGTAAGGTAACGCCACTCGGCTCCAGTCAAAGTTATCCAGTGGATATTAAGCTTGTTTCTGCGACAAACCGAAGCCTCCGAGAAAATGTGGCAAACGGACAATTTCGACAAGATCTTTACTATCGCGTTAGTGGACTCAACATAGAATTACCGCCTTTACGAGAGCGAGCTGATCGGATCCCGTTGTTTGCCAAAATCAATAATATGTATAAAGAGTCGCACCAAAACTGTCAATTGGGAACAAAAGTAGTTGAGCTTTTTTACAACCACCCATGGCCAGGAAACGTCCGACAATTAGTCAGTGTTGTGCAAATAGCACTTGCGATGTGCGATAGTGAAACAGTGCAAGAATGGCATTTACCTGACGATTTTTTTGCTGACTTAAATGCTGAACACGAGAAGCATCAAGCAGATTCAACTCGCCCAAGCACCACTGATGATTTGCCAAAAAATCTTGATATCGATCCACTTAATGAAACGATTAGAATTTATAATGAGACGGGGCAAAATGTATCAAAAACTGCAAGATTGCAGGGGATCAGCCGCAATACCGTTTATAAGCGGTTAAAAGCCAACAATATCATATGAGTATGCACAAAATGTGAAACTCAGCTACACTGTAAACACAATTTCAAGGGTTTCGTGATCAATGCAATTTACTGCCCTACAGTCAACGTCAGGTTGCCCACCGACCCATTCGTGAAGTCAGCACCCGAGTTAAAATTGCTCTACACTTTAAACCGGTCTATCAGCACTGCTAACTTCGTGTTAGACGATAACAATACATCATTAATTTTATGGGTCTCTACACCACTGGCAACTAACTTCTCAACGACCTCTTGTATTGTAATCATATTAGCGTCAACCTCATTCGATACGGTACTTTGTTGAGTCGCGGCAACAGCTATTTCAGTACTCAACTCATTAATGCGAGCAACCGCGTCGGTGACCGAATCTACACTTTCATGTGCTTTTTCGGTACTCTCTATTGCGTTTTGACAACTTTGTTTTGTGACGTCCATCGCCGTAACAATACTGTCTACACCAGTTTGTAATTTCTCTAACATATCGTTGATTTCAATGGTACTAGCACGAGTTCGACTCGCCAATGTTCTGACTTCGTCTGCAACAATGGCAAAGCTTTGGCCCTGTTCTCCCGGCTCTTGCTGCCTCAATCGCAGCGTTTAGAGCAAACAAATTAGTTTGTCCTGCAATTTCGCCAATCACACTTAACACTTCTGTTATCTCAATCGCATTGTCTTTGAGCACTAATACCTTACCCGTAGACAATTGAACATCTTCGGACAGTTTTGACACTTTCTGTGTCGCTGCCGTCAATTCGGTCTTCGAAAGCTTCGTATTCTCATTGACTTCTTTCACGAACGCCGCGCTCCGATTAGAGTTTTCCGTGACTGCGCTAGAGGTAGCGCTCATTTCATTAATAGCAGATACGGCTTGAACGGTTTCTTGTGAGTGTCGCTCTAGAGATTGAGTATTATCCCGCACCTGCTGATTTAAGGCTTGAATGCTTTTGTCAATGTCTTTGTTTTCACTGATCACCTTTGAGATTAATTGTTGCAAAGATTCAATGAATTGATTTACTGATTTGTTGATCGCTGCGAGTTCATCCTGCTGTGAGGTATCTAATCGTTGCGTTAAATCAGCGTCACCGGTGGAAAGTTGGTCTAAATTGGCTTTCACCAAAGCTATGCGATTAAACAGTACTCGAATCACAACGATCACAATCAATAGCATAAGGGCAAATAAGGGAATTTGGATACTTAAAAGCGTCGACATAACATTTCCCGACGCTTCATTAAGACTTGAGGTCGGCACACCTACTGCCATATACCAAGGTGTGTTTTGAACGGAGATAATTATCAATGTAGAGTGGATGCCACCGTTTATGTAACTCTGTTCAATAGAATTATTACTTAATGTGTTCTTGTCAATCGCATCGCTGATTACAGACGTTAATGTAACATTCGCAATGTCTCTTACATTTTTTAGCACGATGTCTTCTGGGTAATTAGGTAGGTTGCTGACAATTTAACCCGAGCTCTCAAGTATCATGACTTCACCGCCCACTTCTTGCGACAAGTCTTTGGCTAAGGCGTTGAAAAAACCCAGCGTCAAATCGATAGTGGAGACACCATAAGCCGCGCCATCTTTGTATATTCCCATCGCGCAATTTGTGCGAGCTTCATACCCCGCATCAGCGTAGGAAGGCCACCATTTGCAGGTGCCTTTAGGCACAGTTAACGCTTGTTTATACCAACCTTGATCATAATAGTTTTCTTTTGCTTCTGCGCTATTCCAAAACGCACTGGCTGTCATTTTATTGTTGCCGTCTCTAATGAAAAAGCTACTGAACCGGTTAACTGATTGTTCTCGCTTGTAAGGTAGTGGCCAAACGCCGCCGGCGAAAACTGCTTTGCGTCCATATTGATCAAGAATGGACGGCAAAAACTTATCAATCTGCTTACTGGTAAATTCGGGGACAACTTGCGTGATTGTTCTAGAATGAGCCTCTATTTTTACTAATTCAAGATTTATTTTTTGACTCATGTTTTGGATATTCTGATAGACACCAGTCTTTTCTAGTTCGTATAATTTTGGTGCTACGAAAAGTTTGATTCCCATCACTGTCAGCACGGACGCGATAACAATAAAAGAAACAAACCCAA
This sequence comes from Glaciecola sp., assembly GCA_049650345.1. Classification (GTDB taxonomy): domain Bacteria; phylum Pseudomonadota; class Gammaproteobacteria; order Enterobacterales; family Alteromonadaceae; genus Glaciecola. The sequence goes on from JBARZY010000173.1 coordinate 52,027, forward strand.
ATATATAACGATGATATAAAGAACGTATTTTCGAGAAAGTTCCTCAAGCCATGTTTGACGATGCAAAAACAATATATAATAGGAAATATCGGCATTTCTTTGCTACGCTTTAAAGCATTTTTAACTTTAATGCTCCGAGAGGTAAAGCGTTTGTGCCTCGATAAACTCAAGGTGGAGACAGTGGAGAGCGAACCCATGCAGTAAAACACGGGTAGCCACGAATTCAACGGATAGACTAATGTGGAATAAAACGTAAAATTTTTGTTGATTGACGGCACTTTATATTATCCCTGATAAGGAATGCTTAACGGTTGTATGATGGTGGTGCCATCTTCATCAAACACGAAAAACTTATGCAATGGTAAGTATATTTTAATAGGCGAGTCAATTTTATATTCGTGTACACCCGCGAGGTGAACTAAAAAATTAAGATGTTTACAGGCCACATGTAAAAATGTCTCTGATCCGCTGATTTCCGCAAGCTTTACATGCATCGAAAATTCAAAATCATCATCATTAGTTGGTAACAGGCTTAAGTGCGAGGGTTTAACTCCAAATGTGTATTGGCCTTGCTTAATAGTCGAAAAGCGTGCGCTCTTGGGAAAATACAATTGGGCGCCAAACACGATTTCGTTCTCAACAAGCACACCCTTGAATAAGTTTATTTCAGGGTCATGCATGATCCGTGCAGCGGCGATACTAATTGGATCACGATAGACAACCGCAGCATCTCCTTGTTGTATAAGATTGCCTTCATCAAACAAAAATACCTTACCCCCTAACGCAAGAGCTTCATTTGGGTCGTTAGTCGCGTAAACGGCAATTGCGCCCGTTTTCCGGAGTAGCTCTCTAATTTCATCTCGAAGTGCTTCTCGCAGTTTGTAATCTAAATTAAGCAAGGGTTCGTCCAATAAGATCACGCGAGCGTTTTTTACGAGGGCTCTTGCGAGTGCAGTTCTCTGTAACTGTCCTCCTGATAAGTTATTCGGATACTGATCTAAACAATTTTCGATATTGAGTTGTTGAGCAATTGTGTTGACTCTTGATTTGATTTCTGAGGCGGGTAGTTTTGTGACATTTAAAGGGGAGCTTATATTTTGGCGAACGGTCATGTGTGTGTAATTAATGAATTGTTGATGCACAAAGGCGACGTTTCGCATTTTTACAGATAACTTGGTGATATCTGTGTTGTCAAATGAGACGGTTCCTGTATGGGCATTTTCTAAGCCTGCAATCACTCTAAGCAAACTTGTTTTGCCACTCGCGACTCCTCTCATGCCCACAAGGATATTTAGCGAGCCAGCTTCAAAAGTCAAACTTACATCGTTTAGCACTTTCACTTTATCGAGAATAAGACTTATGTTCGACAGCTGAATTGTCATATTTTCCCATTTACCTGGCTATTACTCATACCTAAAAACGAAAAAGTGCAGGTTCCCCTTTTTAAAATCAACTTTTTCTACGTTACACAACAATTGTAATGCAAAATTGGTATCAAGTACGATAATTTCTGTGGGTTACTTTAGGATAGTTAAATAATACACTAATTTTTGCAGTCTTCCAAAGTGTCAGGCAATACATTGCAAGGCGTAAAGATGTATTTGGATTGAATAAATATGAGGTGCTGACCACTAATTCATTTTATCCTGGGATTAGATGTATCTATGCGGTCTAATTTTGTTGATTAGGAATGAAAAAGGTGTGCCACTACGTAAAAACTTGAGCGCTTCTTTCAGTATGTTCCACGTAATTAGACGAGCTCGGCTGACGATTTTATATAAGCAAAAGTGATTCGGCTAACTGTTAAGTGCAAGATTAGTAATATCAAAATGACTATTGTTGCTAGCTAAGCCACGCGACGTTATAAACGCTAACCATAAACGGTCACGTGACATAAAAACAACAGGTACCACTTATCTGATTCTCTTTGTAATCTAAATAAGTAGAGGTATATATTGTTATAGGCCGTTTACTAATTTGAAATTACTGAGGTATTTGACTGCAAATAGACTCAAATTGGTCCTTGTGCAGACTGGCCCCTCCAACTAAACCACCATCAATGTCTCGTTGAGCAAAGATCTCTCTTGCGTTTGTTGCATTGACGCTGCCCCCGTATATGATTCGGATGTCATTAGAGCCTTTTGAGTCAATCATAGCAAGTTGATCTCGAATACTTGCGTGGATAGTTTGGGCCTCTTGAGGTGATGCCGTCACACCCGTTCCGATTGCCCAAATCGGTTCGTAAGCTATCACTGTACCTTTAAAGATTTGGTGGCCAACTATGGATAAGACGATATCTAGTTGTTGTCTAATATATTCAAGCTCTTTACCCCGTTCTCTTATCACTAAGGGCTCTCCGAGGCATAGAATCGGTTGAATACCCACGTCAATGCATGCCTTTAGTTTTTTACCAACTGTTATATCTGTCTCATCGAATTTTCCTCTCCGCTCAGAGTGACCAACAATCGCATACTGGCAACCGCATTCCCTAGCCATTGAGGCTGACAACTCTCCCGTGTGTGCACCAGAGTCAAATTCACTTACATTTTGTAGCCCTAAACCAAAGTTCTCAGCCGTAAAATGATGCACATACAAACTTGGTGGGCATATTACTATTTCAGCATGGGATGGTAGCAACAAGCCTTGTTTAAATGCGGTTACTGTTTTCAAATCACCGTTCAACTTCCAATTACCAGCCAGAAATGGCGTTCGTAATGTTGTTTTCATGAATTTTCCTTTTGTATTTAATATGTGAGTACCAATCTCAATTGTACTGCTCTATTTGCTCTTAAAAATGCTAGTTGTCGTTTCCGTGTTCTTTTTAAATTTTAAGCACAGAAAATCGTTCACGAGCGCGTCTCGCGTAACATATATTCGTGGATAAAAAAATGCTCTACTATTGCTAAGACAGCTCCCAAATACTTAGGGGTTATATTTTGCGCAATTCCGGATACAACAGATGTTAACGTCGCCGACCAATACTTTTGTCTCTCCATTGTTCCTGCACTTGCTTCTAATTCAGTTTTAGGATTATTAGAAACATCAACAGTTTCAGCCAAAATTCTATTTAGTGAGGTAAGTAACAAAACATTGTCAGTCACAGCCTCTGTTGTCACATACTGGTCAACTTCAAATGCACCTTCTAGGAAGTCTTTGTAGTTTTGTACTTCAATTGCAAGACGTAGCGGTAAACTCAACGAAGACCATATTGAAAATCCGTTAACTTGCCACGATGGCATGAGGAAAATATTTTTTTTCGAAATTCCATTGTAAATTGCATTTTGACGAGACGCAGTTACTGCGAATAATTGCGACTCAGCCATGGCGGCATTCGTATACCTATCCATTAGCTTTTGCTTAGCTATCCCCATTAATTTCAGTACCACTGGCTCACAAAATACTCTGTCTAAGATAAGAAATAGTATTGATTCTATGTTCTTACCAATAATCACACGATCTAATTGTTCTGAGTCTTGCGCGAACAATACCTCAGACACTGAACCACAGTATTTTTGAAGTAACTTTATGGTCTGATAGTTATTCGAGCTGTCTGTTTGGTTGGCAATGACTACTACAGTAGTCAATCTTTTACCTGTCCACCCCGAACCGATCCGCTATGTATAGCGTCAGTAAACGCTGATATTTTTGCAAAAGCACAGGACACGATTGGCATCACATTACAGTTACCGAGTCGAACAACTGCATCTGCTTTGTTTCTTAACGCTGTATGTAACAGCAGGTTGGCGTGTTTTTGTCCTATTTTACAGTGACGCATTGAATGACTAACCTGGCGTTGTATTTTGCTCTTTTTTGCAAAATTCAGTATTTCATCTTTGGAAAGTGGAGCCTGCCCTGACCGTTCGATGCTCTTAGAAAGAGCTCCAAAAGAAACAAAATATTGCTCAAAAAGATACTCGTAGAAATTTGCACTTGCACTATGTTGAGATGTTTCATGCCTGCGCTTACGACTATCATCATCCTTTGCTTTTTGCTGTCTCATCGTAGTGTCATAGCCTGCTAGAAATAGCGTTTAAGGGTAGCTTTCTTTTTTTGTCTAGTAGCCCTGTTAAACGACTAATGTCTGAGTTTGTTATTGTTGCTAAATCAATAACGGTTTCCAGAAATGTTGTGGTGCTGCCTTCAAACAGTTCATCAATGCATAACTCAATGCGCTGACTAACGTACTCTTTCCTTGAGGTTGCCGCGCGATAACGAAATGCTCGGCCATAGCTCTCTCTCCTCACATACCCTTTTTTAAGAAGTCTTAACAATAGCGTTCTTATCGTGTTCTCATGCCAGTCGACTTTACCATCTAACAGAGAAGTTAAGGCTTTTGGGTCCAATTGAGAATGCTGCCATATACACTCCATTACGACCAATTCTGCATTAGATATGGATTTTGATGGCTGAACTGACATTACTTGCTTTGCACCCTGCGAACAGAGCGCCCCCACTCTTTATAAAAGTTGTCTCTTTTTTCTTTGGTCATCAGAGGGGTGTACCTCACTTTACACTGCCACCGGTCTTCCAATTCCTCCAAAGAATGAAAAACACCTGCTTTCAAACCGGCTAAATATGCAACGCCTAAAGCTGTTGTTTCACTTACAGTCGAGCGGTCTACCGTTGCGCCTAAAATATCTGACAAAAATTGCATCAACCAACCGTTATTTACCATGCCACCATCTACACGCAGCACTTCTGGACGTTCACCGTCTGCTTCCATCGCTTTTTGGAGGTCCTTAGTCTGAAAACA
>JBARZY010000174.1:0-2156 GCA_049650345.1 Glaciecola sp.
TTGCGCATCTCTTAATTTTTCTTCTACATAAGGTTTTGCTGCTTGCGTGAAATTCATAATGCTTCTCCGATAGATTGACTGTTATTGCGAAGCTCTTGTTTGGCGTCTTTTAATATTGAAATTGCACCGCGTAAAACAATGATAGACACAATAAGGCCAATCACTAAATCGGGCCAGCGACTGTCAAATAGGTAAACCGTCACGCCCGCTAATATTACGCCCATGTTAGCAATAACGTCGTTTGCCGAGAAAATCCAACTTGCTCGCATATGTACTTCGCCACTCTTCTGTTTTCTAATGATTAATAAACATATGACGTTGGCGATTAAGGCAACAAAACCCATCCCCATCATTAACAATGACTCTGGGTCACTTCCAAATATCGAACGACGAGCAATATCAAATAAAATAATGAGGCCAAGTATTAATTGAAAATAGCCACTTATTTTTGCGGCGTTTGCTTTGAGAATAATGGTTTTGCCCACTGCATAAATACCAATACCATACACGACCGCATCCGCTAGCATATCCAATGAATCTGCGATAAGTGCGGTAGAGTCAGCTAACAGACCTACGCTCATCTCAACAACGAACATGACTGCATTGATACCTAACAACCAATACAACACCTTTTTTTGTGTTTGGTCTTTAATTTCAACTTCGCATCCACAACCGCTCATAAAAACACTCGCTTTACTGATTTATAGCTCAAGTGTAAACTCTATACTTGGTATAGAGTCAAGCCCACTAGGTAAAGAAAAATGAAAATAGGACAGTTAGCAGATAAAACAGGCCTCAGTATTCAAACAATTCGCTTTTATGAACGAAAAGCCTTGCTAAGTGCGCCGGAGCGCACGCAGTCTAATTATAGAAGTTATTCAGAAGAAGCACTAAAGCAGTTGCTGTTTATTAAGCAATGCCGTGCGCTTGATATGACGATTGAAGAAATTAGTTTAGTACTAGAAACACGAGCTAACCCAGAGAGCAGTTGCGAAAGTGTCAATGCTACGATTGACAAACACATTGATGATATCGAACAACGGGTAATGGAGTTAAACGCACTGCGACAATCTCTCATTTCTATTCGCTCAACATGTGCTGATAATAAAAAAGTAAAGGAATGCGGCGTTTTACACCAACTAGATAGCATTGCTGAAACCCGAACAACACCTAAAAATATCATATGATAATATATGATCCAGGTGTTCGGTCCAAAAATGTTTACCATTTGGTCACTATTTTATGTGGTTAAATTTCATCTTGGTAAAATCGTCAGTCTTTCTCAGGTTAGATTGCAACTATCGTGTTCTTGAGTATTGACTGAAAAAAACAACATCAGGATGGCGGCTACGATGAAATCTATTTGTGCCCTTTCGCTGTTGATAGACTGCAGTTTTTTGTTCTAATACATTTCCGTCTTCAGTCACAATCTAAATAAGTATTTGTCAGTTGACTTCTACTATACTCTGTGACCAAGGTTCAAATGACGTGTTAACGATAGCGTCTTTTGGACAGCTATTGCTTAGGACAAAATCGAGACATATATTTAAATATAGTGCCTTCAGAACTTATGAATTAGATTGCAAACACCCGAAACACAAACGGACAATACTTGCCGCTTAGTTCTTTTTTTGCGACGAAAGTGACTGGAAAGCTTCGTCTAGACTTTCAGCAAATTTTTCTTTGTTACAACATTTCGACTCTTGCCGTTCTGAAGCATCGTTTACGGTCTTACTTGGTTGGTTCAAGATATTGAGATTTGACGAGGTGTCTAAGTTTACCATTGTGCATTTCCTTAATTGTTTATATCGAAGTTGATAGTTTTAAAAATCAAGTTGTATATGTTTTATAGCAAAAACTAAGCCAAAATGATCAATAATAATCTTGTTAAGCGACGCTTTTGCGAGCATGTAGAATTACCTTTAATTTTCTGCATTGTGATATAAACAACGGCCGAGCTCAAAGATGCACTAATGATGCTTATACCACCCAGCACGTTTAATATCATTCCAAGACGTCGATTGATGGCAAGCGTAACATTCCTCTGCTTTTGCTTTAGGCTCGCCGGCTACTTTTGCTGAAATCATATTAAAATGTTGCATGTAATGGCTAGGCGGTGCTTCATGGCATTGGTTGCAATCACGTGACTGACTAGA
>JBARZY010000175.1:0-2035 GCA_049650345.1 Glaciecola sp.
AAGATCAAATAATGAAAACTGGACTATTAGCCAAAATGCCTAAATCATCTTCGCAACGAACATTTAACCAACCTAAAGGCCCGCTGTAACGAAGGGTAGCGTATAGCGTTAGTTTTACTTATACTCAATAAGCTTGCACCGGCGCATCTATTTTGATTATAAGGAAATTACAAATGAAATTTGCACATTTTTTATTCGCTGCGTGCTTGGTAATTGGTTTCGCTAAACAAGCAGAATCCACTCAACAATTTTATTTTGAGTGTAATGATTGCACTGATGTCCAAATGCAGTCAAAAGCTACAAGTACATGGTTTGGTGGATACAGAGCTGATGCTCATGTTTTCAATGAAAAAGATAAAATCTATAAGAAATATAGACTTATCAAGCAGACGATGGGCCAAGGCGAAGAAATATGGACAAACGTCGTAGCTTTACCTCGTACACCAAACCAACATGTTTTGACCGCTTTTAATAACTTGGTAGATTCAAAAAGAGTTGTAGCTCAAGCTGCCAGTCAAATTATTGTTGTTATAAGGCCTGATGGTAATTACGATATAGAAGATCGGGATGTTTACTACTCGGAAAAAAAATCGAGAGGAAAACAAACACAGTCAGTGTCTCCCACGCAGGATGTAGGGGGTGCATTGCCTGATAGCTGTATCGCCCCAGCCTATGCTGGCTCAAACCTAACAGCGATATCCTTTTTAGAATCGGCAACGGGAAGAGCTAAGCTATTTGAGGAAATCAATAAAACTTTCGAAGCAAGATCTATCGGAAACTGGCCAAAACTTCTTGATGACAGTAAAGAGTTTGCAGAGGCTCTAGAAGTACTTCAAATCCCAGTTGTATCTCAAGCAGGTAGTTTACTGAGAATATTCGCCAAAACTACGAGTTCAGGATTAGTTGTTGCTACTCCAGATGGGGGCCGAATGAAAGTTTCGCTTGATTTTGCTTCCGAAACGGCGACGATTGAACTTGCGCTTGACGGAAACTGCAACGAAATCCCACTTTCAGTTCCAGAAACTCACAAAATTTATGAATTTACGCTAAATAACAACGTAAACCGTCTTGAAAATTGGCTACAAAACATGGGAATGAGAATTAGTGGAAGCTATGGTACCCGTGGTCTAATTTGTAAAGTAAGGACGCTATCATGTTCAACACCCTATAACGGCCAAAGAACATGCACTAGAGAATGTGCTCAATGGGTCACTATCCCAAATTAATTTGAGTTATGTGAGAAACTGGTATTCTTTTAGGGGGTCGCTAAACATGCATCGCAAAAAAGACAAGAAGCGGTTTATGCTTACTTGAAGCTTTGCTGTCACAACGATATGGTCGAGCTCGGCCACACCATCAGCCATCGTATTGCACGCTATTTGGAGAAAGTTGGGTTGGTAAAGCGCGATATGGAAAACAGCTACCTCAATTTGCATATCGATGACGAAGATAGTCTGTTGCACATACAAGGTGCCTCTGTCAGTTACCGCATTGCTATGGGACCTAAACAAGGACAGAAGTTGTTTACGCTACATACTTTACCGGCGAGCACCAAAGGTGAATATGGACAATTGGCCAGTACCTCCGGCTTTTATCTTCATGCAGGAGTCTTTGCCAATGCCGACGAGCCTGAGAAATTAGAAAGGCTATGTCGCTACATCAGTCGCCCAGCTATTAGTGAGCAGCGCCTAAAACTCGTGATGTATTTATGCACAGACATTTCCTACGGTAATTTTTTTACCAATGATGTATGGGGTAGGTATGTTGCTAAATTATGAATTAGAAAGATAGCTTTGTTAAAATTCAACCTCAATATTAGCTAACTAGATATTTGGTTGGTTAAACGAATGATGTCAGCAATAACACTGTGAGCAATCATGAATTCGGTTCGGTATTAATCGACTGGACCTCTGCCATGGTAGGGCTGCGTGCATTCAAGTTCCAGTATTGCTGCACCAAAGACTTGAAAAGATCAAATAATGAAAACTGGACTATTAGCCAAAATGCCTAAATCATCTTCGCAACGAACATTTAA
>JBARZY010000176.1:0-79580 GCA_049650345.1 Glaciecola sp.
CTTACTATGCTAGACGTTTGTGTTTGGTTTTCGGTAGCGTTTGCAACCACCATCGCCAATTGCTGATTTTCAGTCAGGGCAATAGCCAAGTTTTTTAACGCTTCGGTCACGGTGTCTACTAGCTCAATGCCTTGATCAGCAGCACTTACGGCACTTTCCATTTCATCTACACTTTTGTCTGATGAGTTCGTCATTTTTTCAATAATATCACTAATTTTACCTGTGGACTCTTGGCTTCTGTTAGCTAAATTTCGTACTTCATCGGCGACTACCGAAAAACCTCTACCAGCCTCACCGGCTCTCGCCGCTTCAATTGCTGCGTTTAACGCCAGTAAATTTGTTTGCTCTGCAATCGCATTGATTACCTCAAGTAAACCCGTTACCTCACTCACTTCGGTGCGCAGCGCAATAATGGTATCGCGAGACTCCCTTATTAGCTGCACCAGCTCTTTAATTTTTTGTGCGGCAACATCGGTTTTTCCCAAATGTTCACTGAGCTTGTGATTTACCTCTTCGCTTTGGTCTCGATTGATTTTTACTGTTAATGTAATTCCCTCAATACTCTCTCTCAATTCATCAATCGACTTACTCACTCTGCTCGTTTGCACATTTTGCTCTTTTACATTGGCGCGGGTTTCGCCGGTGATAGCTGTAAGCTCTTCTGAAGCGTTAGCCAGAGACTCAGAATCTCTTTTTATAGTCAAAATAATATCGTGTACTTGCGTAATAAAGGTATTAAATGATGCTAATAACCTGTCAATTTCAGCGATGCCACTGGGTTTAAGCTGTAAAGTAAGATCGCCGGTACCTGATGCTAAGTTATCACACACCTCCCCTACAACATTTAAAGGTTGAGTGACTTTATTGGTTAAAAATACCGCTAACAGTATGGCAATCACTAACACGATTAAGGCCACAAAACAGATTGCCCATAATAACTTTGTTTGAATGCTAGAGGCTAACTCAAGGGCTTCAGCTTCATCAATCTCAGCTAACAAGGCATAGGGATACTCACCTAAATCAAAGGTACTATAAGCAGAAAATACACTAACCCCGCGGTAATCAGTAATTTTAGCAAATCCATTTTTACCCGATAAAGCTTGATTAACTGATGCTGTATCAGCCGGTTGAATACCCACCGTGGTGTTCGCTAATTGCACCGCTCTTGCAACGTCTGGCATAGTTTGACCAACTACCTCAGCATACCCGCTAGGATCCTCTAAAAAGAACCGACTCTCGGTCACCAAACGTTTATCTTGATTCACCATGTATGTTTCACCAGATTCACCGAACCCCTGTTGCTGCCAGTGCATATTTCGAGTGAGAACGGCGTTAACTCTATCTAGGGGTATTTGAAAAATCAAAATGGCGACTTTTTCATCATTTTTATAAATAGGCGTTGAGATAAAACCGGCCATAGCTTCGTATGACGGCAAATACGGAGCTAATTGACTAAAAAATACCGCACCTTTTTCATTGCTTGCGTTGGCTTTTGCAAATGCAGTACCGATGCCGGTTTTTGCATAAGGGCCTGTCATTAAACTGGTGGCATAATCGAGCTCTTTAAACACACTATAAACAATGTGGCCGGTGTCGGGCTCCACAATGAAAATATCATAATATCCAAAGTCTTTTAAAAATCGTCTTGCTAAAGGATGAAAATCAGCATGAACCGATGCGTAACGGGTAGTGTTTGGCAAACGGACTAGGCCATCTTTATTACCTATTTCGTACTTTGAAGAGGCAATAAAATCATGTTGCAGCGCTATGGTATTGGCGCTTAAGGCCTCATACAAAGCGTTTACATTGTCAACAGGCCTATCATTTCGCTGTTGATACAAGTTATCAAAGTCATTTGTATAATAAGACGATAACCTCTTTATTTCGTTTTGATTGACACTGCCACGCTGTTGGCTGTAGTCAGAGAAAGCCGGAATAAAGTTTTCAGTGGCAGCAATCCAATGTTCGTTTTGCGCTTTGTTTTTGATTTGCGAAGTAATTACCTGAAAGTAGGTATCGATTGCATCTGAGGTGTTAACCAGTTTTGAAGTAAGGTCATTTTTTGCGTTTGCCGTAAGGGCTTTGCTAGAAACACTGTTTAATACATATAACGAAGAGGCAGCAACAAATAGCACAGCAAAAATCGCAACGCTTATTAGCGACAATAATAATCGGGTACGTAAAGACACGGGGTAACTCTCTCATCTGAATAGTTAGCATTGAAAATCAACGCACTAATGGAGTAAAGCGTAAGACAGTGTCTTTTCGCATTAATCCTTACGGTGTTGTCCGTAACAGATGGCCGTCGTCAGCTTTTAGTAGCATTTGCTTGCTGTCTTTTAAACACTGGCTAGCGTATTCGCCAAACCAATTTTCAACTTCTTGAAAGCGTTCAATAAACGCAGACTTATCTTGCGACTCAAGTAATTCGATTGCCTCGCCAAAACGACTATGAAAACGTTTTAGCAATTGAATATTGTCCATATTATTAAAGATAATATCGGCATATAAGGTGGGGGCTTGAGCGAATAATCGTCCAACCATTGCCAATTCTAACCTATATATGGGTGAGCTAAACGCAATTAGCTCTTTTAAGTTAGGGTTTTCTTGCTGTAAGTGCTGACCGTACACAAAGGTATTAAAGTGTCGCATAACCTGAATAAACGACATGGCGTCGTCGTGCACACTGGCTTGAGTGGCATGAATTTGTGCACCCCACACCTGCATTTGTGCAATTAACCACTGATATTGACTTTCACCGCGGCCATCGCACACAACAACCACTTGTTTAATCATACCAGGAGAATCGGGACCAAACATAGGATGTAAACCCACGACTGGGCCGCTATGCACGTTCATCATGGCTTCAACAGGTGCTACTTTTACACTGGTCACATCGGCTAATACGCAATGCTTTGGTAAAGGCGGTAATTCAGCAATTAAGCGAGTAGTGATATTAATCGGTACAGCCATTATGACTAAGTCTGCATCGGCAAGTATGCGTGCACGTTCAGACCATTGCTCTTTTTCGAGTACCTCGACGGTGTAAGTACTGGCTCGAAATAAATTAACCAGTACGTTGCCTAACGCACCACCACCACCAACCACAACAACTTTATTAATATTACTGCTAATTGCTTGCCTAACTTTTGCATAGTTAGCGTGTTGCGAATAATAGGAATCGCGCATCATTCTGCGCAATACATCTTCGACTAAATCGGCAGATATACCCTCGCGCTCCGCTTGCTCTCGGCGTTTGCCAATAAGCTCGCGTTCACGCTCGGGCACATAAATAGGCATACTGTGATTACGTTTAATATCACCAATAGCGGTTGTGCACTGTTTGCGTTTCGCGAGTAACTCAACCAGCTGTGTATCAAGTGCATCAATAAGCTGCCTGTGTTCATCAAGTTGACTGCTCAATTGCTCAGCAGTCAATGGTTTATTAGGTGGTGTATCTTGGCTCATAACTACGCTAAAACCGTTACGCTTGACTATGTTTTTGCTGGCGCATAGGTAGCACGGTAATAAGCTTATCGCGCGTTTCGTGGATCAGCTTTTGTGTATCATCCCAACTAATACAACCGTCGGTAATAGACACGCCGTATGCTAACTCAGACACTAGCTTGCCCGTCGCGCTTTGATTACCGGGGTTTAAGTGACTTTCAAGCATTAGGCCAATGATTGATTGGTTACCCTCTAAAATTTGATTCACTACATTTTGCGCCACAAGTGGCTGTCTGCGATAGTCTTTGGCCGAGTTAGCATGGCTGCAATCAACTACAAGTGAGCCCGTTACGCCATGGCTAGCCAATGAATCTTCGCAATCGGCTACACATACCGAATCATAGTTAGGTTGTTTACCGCCACGTAATATAATGTGGCCGTCAGGGTTACCTTCGGTTTTGATAATGCTGACTTGGCCTTCACGGTTAATACCCATAAAGTTATGCCCAGATGCCGCAGACTGTAAGGCATTAATGGCAATACTTAAGCTGCCATCAGTACCGTTTTTAAAGCCAACCGGCATAGACAAGCCACTGGCCATTTCTCGGTGGGTTTGTGATTCAGACGTACGCGCACCTATCGCCGCCCAACTGAAAAACTCAGACAAATATTGCGGACTGATAGGATCAAGGGCTTCAGTTGCGACTGGTATTTCAAGTTCTGCCAAATAGCTCAATAAATCACGAGCTTTACGAAGGCCGGTTTCAATGTCGAAAGAATCATCAATATGAGGGTCGTTAATTAAGCCTTTCCAACCAGTAGTCGTGCGTGGCTTTTCAAAATAAACCCGCATAACAATGTATAAGGTATCTTTGGTAAGCTCGTGCAACTCTTTTAATTTTAATGCGTATTCTTTGGCGGCATCAATGTCGTGAATAGAGCATGGGCCACATACCACCAACAAACGGTGATCTTTGCGATGAATAATGTCTGAAATTATTTTACGAGCCGACTTCACATAAGCAATGGCTTTATCACTAACTGGCATTTCTTGTGCGAGTTGCTGTGGAGTAACAAGGACTTTTTCTGAGCTAATGTGTAAATTGTTAACGCTGTCTTTTTGCATGTTGTGTGTACTTTTTAGTTTATTATAGGCGACACTACAATGCGCATAAATATACGCAAGTAGTCATGTAAACTAGAGAAACCTTATTATTATTGTTCGCTGAGCTTACTAAAAAGTTGGCAACAAAGCGTTTTCTGTCAGTGCGGTGTATCTCTTATGATTCGCATCTTTTAGTGACGATGCGTTAACTAAGGTTGTAACAAACTTGATGCTAATGAGCAAGGAAAAACCGCCATAAACACGCATTCACCGCCGATTAAATCGCTTTAGTCCGTTTTTGGGTAATTTCACATAAAAATGGCCGCGAAAAGCGACCATTAAATAAACACCGCGTTAACTGGATAACGCGAATTAGCCTGCAGGATAAATATAACTTGCTTGAATACCCAATGGGAAACCCAAAGACCAATAAATAAGCAAAAATATGGTCCAAGCAATCAAAATACAAATACTGTAAGGCAGCATCATCGACAACAGCGTACCAATGCCCGTGCCTTTGCAGTAGCGTTGGCAATACAGCACAACCAGTGGGAAATATGGCATCAGTGGTGTAATAATGTTACTTGACGAATCACCAATGCGATACGCTATTTGCGTGAGATCAGGTGAAATACCGAGTTGCATTAGCATAGGTACAAAAATAGGCCCTAGTAATGCCCATTTAGCCGAAGACGAACCCACAAACAGGTTAACGAAAGCGGTCAAAAAGATAATACCTACAATAGTAACCATTGAGGGCAGTGCCAAAGCTTGTAATACTTGTGCTCCTTCAATGGCAAGTAACGCGCCTAAGTTTGACTTACCAAAAGCATCAATAAACAAAGCGCAAAAGAACGCCATAACAATGTAATAGCTCATGCCCTGCATGGCTTTTGTCATACTATCAATCATGTCTTTGCTAGTGCTGTACACACCTGCCATAAAACCATACACCACGCCCGGAAGCAAAAACAGTAAGAAAATAATAGGCACAATAGACTGCATGATTGGTGCTTTGAAACTGGTGAGTTCGCCGCTGGCATCGCGCATAGGTGAGCTTTCTGGTACGAGTATTGCGACCAAAGCAACAATGCCCAACAACATAGTTAAACTGGCCCAACGCAACGCCCTGCTTTGTTTGTCGTTTAATTCATCAAATCTAGGAATATCGCTGGTATTGCCATCTACTTTCATATTTTGCAAACGGGGCTCAACCACTTTGTCAGTTAAATACCACGCAATACTCACAATAAGAATGGAAGATGCCGAATTAAACCACCAGTTGTTTAAGGGGTTAACTTGAATAGCAGGGTCAATAATTTGTGCAGCGGCTTGGGTGAAGCTTTGCAATAGTGGATCTATTGCTGAGGGAATAAAGTTGGCACAAAAACCGCCACTCACGCCGGCAAATGCAGCAGCAATACCCGCTAGTGGATGCCTGCCCATGGCATAAAAAATAACACCTGCAAGCGGAATTACCAATACATAACCCGCATCGGTCGCTGTGTGGCTTACAATCGCAACTAGTACTACCATTGGCGTTAAAAAAGTACGCGGGGTAGCGTCTAACATACGTTTTAAGCCGGCGCTAATAAACCCAGAATGCTCGGCAACGCCCACACCTAACATAGCCACTAGCACCACACCTAAGGGGGCAAAGCCAGTAAAAATTTTCACCATGCGTGACAAAAAGTCGGCAAGCGAATCACCTGTTAGTAGGTTTTGTACCACAATAGCTTCGCCGGTACGTGGGTCAACGGCGTCAAAAGCAAACTGTGACATAATTGCCGACAACACCCATACCACCACTAAACAAAAGAAAAATATAATTGCAGGATCGGGTAACTTGTTGCCTACTACTTCTACTTTATCGAGGGCACGAGTGGCCCATGTTGATTTGACTTGCTGCATGCAAGAACTCCATTTTTATTATAATTATGTTGGGTTACCCCAAAGTTACATAAGCAATATGTGCTAATAGACGTTGCTTGATTATATTATGCAACAAGGCCAAGCTAAACAAGCTTAAATTGCGCATAAAATGTAGCGTTGTTCGCTATATTCAGCTTATCAAAAGACTTTGATGACACCAATACACGTAATATTTGCTGATTGACTAGCAAGCTCACCACGTAGTTATGCGCCATTTTGTGGATATCGTGCACCTTGCCTTTTACCTGATTGAGCATACTTATATTGTCAAGTTTGTTGACGCTAAGGCTCACTTTGTCGGCATCCACATGCACGGTATGACAACGATTAGGCGGGTGTTGACCGGCAACAAAAATCACATTGCTTGTATCGCTCATATCTTTACCCAACACCATTTCACTTATATGGTGATGACTATCGTAGGCCACACAATAAGCATTTAGCTCAGAAAACACCGGCATAATCGATGTATGCGCACTTGTGCGTTGATTAAGTTGCTGAATAAACCCATCGAGTACTTTATTCACGCTACCTTTTTGCACAATGCTACCATTGCGTAAATGATATACAGTATCGCAACAATAACTCAGTTCTTTTAAAGAATGGCTAACCATTACAAACTGCAATGTAGTGTCGGAACTTAGCCGTTTAACCACATTCAGCATGTAAATACGATTATCCCAATCAAGGGCACTAAAGGCTTCGTCAAGCAATATGACCGGCTTACCACTGAGCAAGGCACGAGCAAATTGCACCCGTTGAGTTTCACCACTAGATAAAGTGTTCGGCATCTGTTCGAGTAAATGCGAGACTTTACACAGGTCTGCAACCTCGGTCAGCGTAAACCCATGCTTAGCGAATAAGCCTTTATTAGCAATTAGCGCCAAGTTTTTTTGCACGTTAATATGTAAAAATAAACCGGTGGTACTGCCCACATACACACATGGGTTATTATGGCCCAGCGTATTGCTAAAATCTTTTTCATTGTGACTAAGTTGAAATGTAGTATTGCTAACAAGCCCTGCCATTGTTTTTAGCATAGTGGTTTTGCCGGCACCCGAGTCGCCAAAAATGCCGCTGATATTGTTGCTGTGTGCAAAGGTTGCATTAAAGGTAAGTTGTAATGGGCCACTATTTTGCCGTAGTACTTGATGATCAATATCAACGCTTATCATTAGTTTATGCCCCTATGCCTAATGGACGGGCGTGGCGATTAAAGCGATAAAGCAAGGTTAAACTCAACATGCTACACACCAACAAAATTACCGACAAACTGTGCGCGTTGGTATATTGCAAGGTTTCTACGTGATTAAACAAAGCAATAGACACCACTTGGGTTTCCCCAGGTATGTTCCCGCCAATCATCAGTATTAAGCCAAATTCGCCCAGAGTATGCGCAAAACCAAGGGTTATCGCCGTAATAAGATGAGGAAAAATAGCCGGTAATATTACGTAAAAAAAGCTCACTGCTTTAGACAGCCCTAATGTGCTGGCAGTCATACGTAAACTGGCCCCTACTTGGCTGAAACCCACTAGCAATGGCTGCACAACAAAAGGCAGCGAATACACAACCGAGCCAAATAATATACCCGCAAAACTGAAAACAAACTGCTCGCCTATTACGCTTATCCATAAACTGCCCAAAAATGACTGCGGGGAAAACGCGCTCAACAAATAAAAACCCAGCACTGTAGGCGGCAATACCAATGGTAATGCAATTAGCGCCTCAAAAAATGGTTTCAGTGACCCTTTGTATTGGGCCAAGTACCATGCCGTTGGCATACCTATTATTAACAATATGACTACCGTTAAAAATGCCAACTTTAGCGTTAACCATAACGCAGGTAAGTCGCTAAGAATAAGCGCCATACTAATGAACCTTATTTACTGGTAAATAGCCCAAGGCGCTTAGGTCGTCTTGCGTTTGTTCAGACAACAAAAACGTCACAAAAGCTTGTGCAAGAGCTTGATTATTACTGCCTGTTAGCACCACTAACTGCTGCACAATAGGCGTATATAAATCACGGGGAATGGTGTAGTAACGCAAATAATGCGCACTTTGCGCAGCGTTATTGTGCGCGGCTTGCAACAACATTGATTCGCTCAACAAGCCCATATTGGCGTTGCCCGAATCTACAAACTGAAACGCTTGGGATACGTTTTGCGCGTATATACGCTTGTGCTGCCAATTTACAGGTGACTGGTTTAAATAATCTATTGCTGCAGCACCATAAGGGGCGAGTTTAGGATTGGCCAAAGCAAGCCTTGGCGTATGTTGTAACAGTTGCCGAGCTTGCTCTGGTTGAAGTGAATGAGGCTCAGATACTGGCCACAATACTAACTTGCCTATGGCATAGGTAAATGTTTGTTTAGCCAAGCCTTGTTTAACCAGTTGTTGCGGCCACGCTTGATTGGCCAACATCACCACATCAAATGGTGCACTGCGCACCGCTTGGCTGTATAAAGTACCCGAGGAGGCAACTACCAACTTTACTTCCGTTGCTTGAGTCTTTATGCTGACACGGCTCCCCGCAAGTTGATATTGCGGTGCATGCTCAATAATACGTTCAAGGGGTAATTGAAAGTTGCTGGCAACCGCAATGGTTAAACTAGCATACGCAAGGTTACACACAGTGCAACTGCATACTATACAAGCCAATAATTTAAAGAAGTGGATGCGCAACATTACTATACAAACAGGTGTTTTATAAAAGTGTAGATAGCCTATCGCACAAGTGCATGCAACGCACTTATATTTTGCTTATCTACCCACTAATTTCCAAATGCAAAAAAACCGCCATAAAGGCGGTTTTTCGTTTTCAAATAGGTCGTTAACGGTAACGAAAAATTAGAATTAGTTAAGTTTTTCTTTGATACGTGCAGATTTACCTGAACGCTCACGTAGATAGTACAATTTAGCTCTACGCACGGCACCGCGACGTTTCACTTCAATTGAATCTATAGCAGGGCTATGAGTTTGGAACACACGCTCTACACCTTCTCCGCTAGAAATTTTACGAACTGTAAAAGCAGAGTGTAAACCGCGGTTACGCTTAGCAATACATACACCTTCGTATGCCTGCAAACGCTCTTTGTCACCTTCTTTTACTTTAACGCGCACAATTACTGTGTCGCCCGGGCCAAATGCCGGTAGATCAGTTTTGAGTTGTGCTTCCTCAATTTTCTTGATGATATCTTGATTGACTTTAGCCATCGAATCCTCTCGTCCCAGTAGTAACTGTCGTATGCCGCAACCGCTATTTTAGCTTAGCTAAAATGGCTTGTTGCTCCTCAGTCAGAGCTAGGTTATTTAATAAATCAGGGCGTCTTTGTAGAGTACGTGTTAACGACTCTTGTAAGCGCCACTGCCTAATTTTTTCATGATTGCCACTTAACAATACCTCAGGTACGTTTTTGCCTTCATATACTTCAGGTCGCGTGTAGTGTGGGCAATCTAACAAACCATTGGTAAAAGAATCTTCTACCGCCGATTGTTTGTGTCCTAGCACGTCTGGTAACAAACGAGACACTGCATCCATTAACACCATGGCCGGTAATTCACCGCCGCTTAACACATAATCACCAATTGACATTTCTTCATCAACCAATGTTTCTATTATGCGCTCGTCAATGCCTTCGTATCGCCCTGCTACCAACACTAAGTCAGAGTACTGACCTATGTGTTTCACGCCTTCGTAATCTAGCTTTCGTCCCTGTGGTGATAAGTACACCACTTTAACATTGTCGCCTAATGCTTTTTTGGCTTCGGCTATTGCGTCTGTTAATGGTTGCACCATCATTAGCATGCCAGGACCACCGCCGTAAGGTCTATCATCAACCGTGCGATGTTTGTCATGGGCATAATCGCGAGGATTCACCACATGCACTTCAATAAGCCCTTTGTTCACTGCTCTGCCAATTACGCCTTGTGAAAAAAACGAATCGAACATTTCAGGAAACAAGGTAACCACGCCAAAGCGTTGTATGGGCTTGTTGCTCTCCATCAAAAAGATGGGTCCCAATCTACTGTAATAGTGTTGCCATCTTTGTTCACTTCCAACACAACTGAGTTGTGTAAAAAAGGTAACAAACGTTCTTTTTGACCAAACGCATCGTTAATTTTAGCTTTCACTAGCATTACGTCGTTAGCACCTGTTTCAAACATATCTTTGACCACACCCATGTCGTAACCTTTGTCGGTAACAACCTGCATGCCTATTAAATCTTTCCAATAGTAGTCATCAACTAATTCAGGTAACTGCGATGTTAAAATGCTTATTTCAGCGTTTTTAATTAACTCAGCATCGTTTCGGTCTTCAACACCTTCAAGTTTGGCAACCAAACTCTTACCGTGAAACCGCCACTGATCAACTTTAATACTCTGCTTATCCCCTTGACTCATTACTAAGCACCAAGGTTCGTAAGCAAAAATACTGTCAGCGTTTTGAGTAAAGCTGTTGATTTTGACCCAACCTTTTACGCCATATGGCGCGCCAATTTTGCCAACTATCAAACTTTCAGACGCAGAACTCATCTTTACTCCACACTGTTAAACACAAAAAGCCTGCAACTAAGCAGCCGCTTTTGCATCTTTTACCAAGCGCGATACGCGATCAGACAAACCAGCACCTTGACCAACCCAATACTCAACACGCTCAAGGTCTAAACGAAGCTTTTCAGCTTGACCTTGTGCAGTTGGATTGAAAAAGCCAATGTTTTCAATAAATTTGCCATTACGTGCACGACGGCTGTCAGCAACAACCACTTGATAAAAGGGGCGCTTTTTTGCACCACCACGCTGTAAACGAATAGTAACCATATATGCCTCAAACTCGTTGTAGCGTTACCGTTAACATACTCCTCTCCCCGCTACGTGGGAAAAAGAGTGCGCGAATTATACGTATATGCGGTAAAAAAGCAAGGAAGAAAGCTTATATAGCGTTAATTATTAGCATGGGCGGAAAGCTTGTGCTAAGCACTACTATTTAAGGCTATTGGGAGTGCGACAATAAATCGTTTAGGTTTAATGGAGAAGCGCTATTATACAGCTTTGGTTTCCCAGTGTGATAACCTTGTATGTAGTCACACTGCGAGTCCAGCGCAATGTTGTTGCAAGTTGCAGACTCAATACCCACCGCTATCACGTCAATAGATAAAGCGTGAGACAATGCTGATATGGCTTTAATAATGCGGTGATAGTCAGCGTTCTCAGCATAATCAATAAAATATTTTTGATCTATTTTAATCATGTCTATGGGCAAGCTTGTTAAGTATTCAAGTGAACTATAGCCGCTACCAAAGTCATCGATCGCAATTTTAAAGCCCTGTTCACGCATATCAAGCAAGCATGCTTTTGCTTTAGAAGGCTCACTTATTAAATGTCCCTCACAAACTTCAAGTATAATATGTTGTGGTTTTACTTGATGATATGCCACTCGCTCGTATATTAATTTTCTAATACTCGCATTGTGGCAAATATTGGCAGGTAAATTAATACTCACTAATAACTCGGGGTTATGTTTTTGCAAGGCATTAAGTGCATTAAAGGTGTTATCAAGTAACCATAAGTGAAATTCACTGTCTAAGCCAAGTTCCATCACCCAATTCAAAATGGTGACTGAGTCAACCCAATCGCCAGAACATTTCCAGTGAGTCAATGCTTCAATTGCAAATATTTTAGTAGGCTCATTAGCATACACGACTGCTTGTAGGGCAAATTCCAACTCGTTATTTTCAATAGCTTGTGGCAGTGCCTCTTTTGCCAAACTGAGTTTATCATCGTTGACTTTCCAATTGTCTTTAAAACAAACCACTTTGGACCGTCCAGTGGCTTTTGCTTGATACAATGCTATATCAGCTTCTTTTAACAAGGATTTTGCGTCATTCGCCGCAAACGGATACGAGCTAACACCCACAGAAGGCGTGACTGACAAAGTAATGTTGTTATGTTCTACACTTAGGGTAAGACTATTTAGAATTTTTTGCGCTACCTTGCGCGCTGCTGCTTCATTTACGTTATGCAGTATAACCGCGAATTCGTCGCCTCCCAAACGCCCCGCTGTATCGCTGTCGCGAACGCTATCATATAAGGCTTTTCCCACAGCTTGTAATACTGCGTCCCCCGCATCGTGTCCATAAATGTCGTTAATGTTTTTAAACTTATCAAGGTCAATAAGTAATACTGCAAACGGTATATTGTATCGCTCTGATTCACTAAGGGTTTGCTCAAGCTTTTCGACAAACAATCCTCTATTGGCCAGTTGTGTGAGCGAATCATACATCGCCATCTGTTCAAGTTGACGTTCAAGTTCCCATTTGCGCA
Organism: Glaciecola sp.; assembly: GCA_049650345.1. GTDB lineage: Bacteria > Pseudomonadota > Gammaproteobacteria > Enterobacterales > Alteromonadaceae > Glaciecola. The sequence continues at coordinate 12,807 of JBARZY010000176.1, forward strand.
TAGCATTAACAATAGTTCGCTCTAGCACATCTGTCGTTAGACTGTCTTTGACCACATAATCTTGAACGCCGAGTTTCAATAGCTCTACCGCACTTTTGGTATCTTGTTGCCCGGTAATGACCACTATCGGGCAATTTACTTGAAGCGCCTTACTTTGTAACTCTGATAAATAAGACAATGCGCTGCCGTCGGGTAAATTAAAATCTAACAAGCAGCATGCGGGAAAGTCATTGCTTTGCAAGGCATGTTTTGCTTCTGATAAGGTAGTTAAGCATTGTATCGTATCAAAACCATGCGCAAACTCCTCTAGCAAACGCATATAGTGCGTTGTGTCAGCAGGGTTATCTTCAACAATCAATAATCTTGATTCAGCCACCGGTATACTCACCTGTTATAAGCTTGAACATAATCTAATATCCTTATCTGTTATCGTACACAGTATCACTTTAGTTTAATTTTTATACAAAAAATTTACCGGCTTGTATTCGCATAAAGCAAGATTCAAGATGAGTGCTTTGGCAACACCACAATTTCTAACCAAAAATCTTCAATTCTGGAGATGATTTTTAAGAAATCCGCATCAACTATAGGCTTTGTAAGATAAGCATTTACACCCAGTTGATAACTTTCCATTACGTCTTTTTCACGACTAGAAGTGGTCAGCATAATGACAGGTATATGTGAAATCTGTTGATTATCTCGTATGGCTTTTAACGTTTGTTTACCATCCATAATTGGCATGTTTATATCCATCAATATTAAATGTGGCAATGCCTTGTATTGTGCTGAATCAGTTAACATTTTTAGCGCTTCGTTGCCATTGTTGGCAATCACCAACTCGCATCTAATACGCCCATCTTCAAGCGCACGTTGCACCATTACTTGGTCTGACTTACTGTCTTCTACTAGTAGAATTTGTGCAGGTTTTTTCATTATTTATGTCCTCGGCAAATGCAAAGTAAACGTAGCACCTTCACCCGCTTTGGAGTGCAGACTCACATTGCCTCCCAAACGATTCATAATTTTCTTAACAATGGCCAAGCCTAAGCCTGTGCCTTGATATTCAGTCGCATTGTGTAATTTCTTAAACAATCCAAAAATTTGTTCTTGATAAGCTTCATCAATACCAATGCCGTTATCTTTTACGCTAATGTGTACCCAATTTTCATCGTTAATTTCGCTGAAAATATGGATTTCTGGCATAGTGTCATTACTACAAAATTTAAGCGCGTTTTGTACCAAATTTTGAATGGCCAAGCGTAACTGAGATTGATCGGACAGCACATTTACAAACGTGTCGTCACAACGCACTAACGCTTTTTTATCACTGATTACAGTTGATAGGTCAGCGATAACTGATTGAATCACCTCATGAATATCTACCACCTCTTGCTCCATTTCGGTATTGCCAACTCGAGAAAAGCTCAGTAAATCATCAATTAACGTGGTCATTCTTGTAGACGCTTCATCAATAAATTCTTTGTCTTGCGCCACACGATCGTGCTTTTGCTCTGCAATATCTTTAATTAAATAAGACGTATAAGTTTGCAGCGTTCTTAACGGTTCTTTTAAATCATGTGAAGCCACATAAGCAAACTCTTCTAACTCATCATTTGATCGTAGCAAGGCCAATTCAAGCTCTTTTTGCTGACTAATATCTTCAATCACCGAAATAAAGTGGTCATTTTCACCTTTTTCATTTTTCACTATCGACACCGTTAAGCGGCCCCACACAATATGCCCTTGTTTATGCAAATAGCGTTTCTCAAGAACATAGCTGTCGATTTCACCGTCCAATACCTGTTGCACTAAGGCCTCATCTTTTGCCAAATCTTCATGATACGTCACCTCTTGAAACGACAAAGATTCAAGCTCTTCTCTGGCGTAACCTAAAATATCACATAGCCTACCGTTGACTCTGCTCCAATGACCATCAAGACCAACATGAGAGATTCCCACCGCAGCTTGCTCAAAAGTATCTGAAAACTCTTGTGCAGATTTCTCCATTTTTATGCGCAATGTTTGCAATTTATCAACATTAGCCATGGTGCCGGTCATCAAAATAGGCTTGCCTAGATTATCAAAAACCGTATCTCCTGTTGTTCTCACCCATTGGTACTGCTCTTTATTCCGGCCTCTGTATACTATGTCGTATACAGTTTTATGTTGTAAATGCGACTCAAGGTGCTCTTCAACGCGGGCTACATCTTCAGGATGAATATGTGCCTTCCAGTCATCCACAGTAAGCTCGTTACCCCTCTTATCAGTATTAATAAATGCCGTTAACTTATGGCTGAACCACAATTTGTTAGTTAATAAATTCCACTCCCATACACCAACATCAGTTGCATCTACCGCCCGTTGTAAGCGTCGCGATGTTTCAACTGCTCGTTTTTTGTCTGAGCCTGCTTCATTTACACTAACTACTGATGCAAAGGTATACCGTTTATCTTCAACCATGTGCGTTGACAGGCTTACCTCCACCGGTACTGCATGACCTTGTTTGGTTTTCCCCCATACCAAACGCCCGCTGTTCATTTCTTTTTGCGCCCCTGTTTTCATATAGTTATCGACAAGTACTTTGTGATTGGGCGCGTGTTCAGATTCAATCAATATATCTATATTTTTGTGAGTTAACTCGCCCGGCTCATAGCCAAAAATATTCTCAAGTTTGTGATTAGCAATGTGTATTTGTTGGTTTTCATCAATCACCAATATACCGGTAGGAAATAGCTCGAGTGAAAACTGAAAAATTGAATTAGCTCTGTTTTCTATCTCTAGTTGCACCTTTTTCACTTCAGCATTTGCGGCTCTTTGTTGCGCTTCTGCCAACTCTGACGGTGTAGGAATGGAAATAATATTATCGATATTTTTAAACAGCACAAACGCAGTAATGGCAGAAACAACTGCGGTAATAGCTTTGAGTACGCCGTGCAAGCCGTAATTACCATGCCAGATGGTATAAACAGAGAACACATGCGTAATGCCACAGCTTAAAATAAATAGTGCAAACAGCAGCAACATTCCCCTGAACTTTTGCTCGTTGCGTTTACGAACAAAAAATATAAGCGCAATAGGTATAGAAAAGTAGGATGCCGCAATCACCAAGTCGGATATTACGTTGGTCCATAAGATACCAGGTTGCCATAAGTAACAATGACCATGCGGCATGTAACTGCCGTCGAAGAATTCTTGCCAAAATACATTCATAAATAACGTACCGAGTTGTAAGGGTAGAAATACATATTACTAGTCGCTCTATAATTGTATTTAAACACATTAACTGCTTGCAAACTATACAAGTAACTATTACGCCACCACTCATTATTTAACATATTTGATCGTTTTTTACTCTTTAGAGGAAGGCGAATTTACACGCTGGTCAATGTATTGTTGAAAGTTGGGGAGCTCAACACAACGCAAACTGCCGCCCGTTAAACCAGAAATAAACGCGGCGCTTTTTGAGGCTACCGAATCACAATACACCTCTATGTTGGCAGGCTGTTGAGGTAACTGCCAAGTGTCTTTGCGCTCCTCAAGCGGTGTAAGTGAAGGTGATGTTTGTGCGTGATTATGCGCTTTTGCCTCGTCTGCCGCTATACTCTGCCGCTTGGAAAAATGAAGCTTGTTCAGTGCATTCAGAGTTGATGTTGGCAGTATAGTGGGACGGCTAGCTGCTGGCAGCGTTTTTTGTTGAACCACAGGAGGAGCATTTGTTGCTGTTTTTGGTGAGAGTTCAGGTGCCTTTATCTTTGTGTCTGACTGTTGGTCGTTGGGCTCTGTATTCAAAAGCTTATCGCTTGAATTATCAGTTGGTTCATTACTTTGCTTTGCGGTGTTCAATGTATGGGTGTCTTTTATTTGTTTTATTTGTAATGTGTGGGTGTCTTTTTTAGGCGCTTTGTTTTTAGGTGTTGTTGGCAGGTGCAAATAACTGATGATAGGTTTTGAGGTAACTTTATTTGCTGGAAAACTTTCTTGGGTTGTTTGATACTGATAATTCGCTATAAGTATAACAATCAGCAAAACAACAATATGCAAGGCACCTGAAACAATAGCCCAGTGAATGCTGGGTTGCTTGCGCAACTTTTTGAATGCGGCTAACTCAACCACTGTGTTCCCGTTCAATGGCGGTATGGTAGGTTCAATTTGATGAGATGGCGTTAAAGCATTCACGTAAACGGTATAAATCTGAAATAAGTGAATATATGAACCATAAATTTGATAGGAGTTCAGCCGCCGCGTAAACATTTATTGCGCGCAATAAAAAGCCGGTACTAAATACCGGCTTGTTGATTATTTTTTACGACCAAAGCCACCTAAACCAGGAGGCAGTCCTTTTGGCATTCCAGGCATTCCGCCACCTGGCATGCCGCCCATTCCGCCGGGCATACCACCCATTCCGCCCATACCGCGCATCATTTTTTTCATGTTGCCGCCGCCCATTTTTTTCATCATTTTTTGCATCTGCGTAAACTGCTTCAGCATGCGGTTAACGTCTTGTATTTGCGTACCCGAACCCGCCGCGATACGTTTTTTACGTGAACCTTTGATAACGTCAGGACGCTGGCGTTCACCGGGCGTCATTGAATTAATAATGGCTTCCATTTGGGTGAATTGTTTGTCGTTAGCTTGGTCTTTAATTTTCGCGCTCATACCGCCCATACCAGGCATTTTGTCCATTAACGACATCATGCCGCCCATGTTTCGCATTTGCTCGAGTTGTTCTTTAAAATCTTGCAGGTCAAAGCCTTGGCCTTTTTGGATTTTTTTCGCAACACGCTCTGCTTTCTTGCGATCAACCTTGCGCTCAACGTCTTCAATTAAGCTCAGTACATCACCCATTCCCAATATACGTGAAGCAATACGCTGCGGGTGGAAAGGTTCTAAGGCGTCTAGTTTTTCGCCCATACCCAAGAACTTAATGGGTTTGCCGGTAATGTGTTTTACCGATAACGCAGCACCGCCTCTAGCATCACCGTCGGCTTTGGTTAAGATAACGCCGGTTAATGGTAAGGCTTCGTTAAATGCTTTAGCTGTATTAGCCGCATCTTGACCGGTCATGGCATCAACAACGAACAAGGTTTCAACAGGGTTCACGGCCTGATGCAACTGCTTTATTTCGTCCATCATTTTTTCATCAACAGCCAAGCGACCCGCAGTATCAACTAATAGCACGTCAAAGAATTGCATTTTTGCGTGGTCGATTGCAGCTTTCACAATATCGACTGGTTTTTGCATAATGCTTGATGGGAAGCATTCTACGCCCACTTCTTCAGAGAGTGTTTGTAGTTGTTTGATTGCCGCGGGACGATATACATCGGCACTCACCACAATCACTTTTTTCTTCTCGCGTTCAGTCAGGTATTTGGCTAACTTGCCCACGCTGGTAGTTTTACCAGCACCTTGTAAACCCGCCATCATGATCACAGCCGGAGGAGTCGCCGCAAGCTGCAGGCCTTCACTGCCATCGCCCATGGCTTGTTCTAATTCGCTTTGCACCACTTTGACAAACATTTGTCCAGGTTGCAGGCTTTTAGATACCTCTACACCAAGCGCACGCTCTTTCACCTTGCCAATAAAGTCTTTCACCACAGGCAAGGCCACATCGGCCTCGAGTAATGCCATACGCACTTCGCGTAAGGTATCTTTGATGTTATCTTCGGTTAAACGGCCTTTGCCGCTGATGTTCTTTAGTGTTTGACCTAAGCGGTCAGTAAGATTCTGAAACATAAAACAACAATTTTGTATTTTCTAATATGAGAAAGAGTATACAATAAGCGTAGCGTGAACGTAATCATTGCGTTAAGTTTATTCATATATTGTGAGAATTAAGGAGCTAGGCCTTGTTAACTCAGCGTTGGCATATAAAATTTGATACCATCAACACGGTTAAGCGCCACGATGGATACAGTTGGAGACAATTACAGTGCTAGTTTACGTGTTATTTACTTCCGCGTTTCTTGCTTATTTACTGGCAGGAAGCCTGTACACTAAACAGTTTTTTTCTCATTCATCAAAGGTAGTAAAAGTTGCACAACTTGCATTAATGCTAGCACTGGCAAGCCATTTAGGCCTGCTTATTGTTGAAGCTCACAGCACCGATGGGCAACGCTTGAGTTTGTCGTATGTGGCTTCTATGTTAGCGTGCCTAGTTACACTCACCATATTTATTACTAATCGTTTTATTAAAAACTTAATATTCTTGCCAGTAGTATCTTTTGTTTCTGCAGCCGCCGTTTTAATAAGCGTTATCTTACCCAACACCACCGGCATCACTGTGCAAATGAATGCGGCAATGATCACGCATATATTGTTGTCGTTAATTGCTTATGGCGTGCTAAGCATTAGTATGTTGTACGCCTGCCAACTAGCCTATATCAATTATCAGCTTAAGCATAAGAAACGCATTATGCTCACAGGTACATTACCCCCCTTAATGTCAGTAGAAAAGATTTTGTATCAGCTGATGTCCTACGGTGCAATTATGTTAATCATTGCGCTGGTAACTGGTTTTTTGTTTGTGCCCAATATGTTTGCTGACGGATACGCACACAAAACCTTACTTTCAAGCCTGAGTGTAGTGGTTTATGTGGCATGTATTGTGCTTCATCATTTTGTAGGGCTACGCGCAAGAGTCACAGTTATTCTCAATCTAATTGGCTTGAGTTTACTAACCTTAGGGTATTTTGGCAGTCGTTTAGTACAAGAATTACTACTTCGCTAAGCACCATTAATGAACATTTTATTAGCAATTTGCTACAAGGAATACCACATTGGCTGATATTAGCACCACCACCCTGCTCATTGTTTTGGGTGTGCTGATTTTATTGTCTGCATACTTTTCAAGCTCAGAAACAGGCTTGATGAGTATAAACCGCTATCGCCTCAAACACTTGGCGAATGAAGGCAAGGCAGGCGCAAAACGGGTTGAAAAATTACTTGAACGTCCAGACCGATTAATAGGGCTTATTTTAATTGGTAACAACTTAGTCAATATTGCTGCAACTACTATTGCCACTATTGTGTGTATAAGACTATATGGCGATTATGGGCCATTGATCGCAACTATTGCTCTTACCCTAATTATTTTGGTTTTTGCCGAAGTTACCCCCAAAACATTTGCCGCTTTATATCCTGAAAAAATAGCCTTCCCTAGTTCATTTATATTAATACCATTGTTATTTTTATTTACGCCGTTTGTAAAATTTGTCAATTTTATCACCAACGGGGTATTAATATTATTTCGCATTAATACCAAAAACAGTACCGAAAATGCCCTGAGTCGTGAAGAACTGCGCACCGTAGTTTATGAAGCTGGTAGTATGATCCCGCAAAAACACCAAGAAATGCTAGTGAGCATACTCGATCTCGAGAAAGTTACGGCAGAAGATATTATGGTGCCGCGAAGTGATATTTACGCCATCGATGTAAACGACGATTGGAAGGTTATTCAAAAACAACTCACCCACTCTCAGCATACTCGCGTGTTGTTATTCAGAGACTCTATTGATGACGCCGTAGGGTTCATGCATGTGCGCGATGCACTGCGTTTATTATCTAAAGACCAGTTTACTAAAGCCACGATGCTGCGAGCAGTGCGCGAAATATTTTACACGCCCGATTCTACGCCATTACATACTCTAATGTATAAGATGCAAGCTGAGCGTGAACGCATTGGATTGGTGGTAGACGAATATGGCGACATTCAAGGACTGTTCACCCTAGAAGATATTTTGGAAGAAATTATCGGCGACTTCACCACCTCGATGGTACCCGACTACAGCAAGGAGGCCATTGAGCAACAAGATGGCAGCTACTTGGTTGATGGTAGTGCCAATATTCGCGAGCTCAACAAAGAATTGAGTTGGTCATTCCCCACTGATGGGCCAAAAACACTGAACGGTTTAATACTTGAGTATCTTGAAGACCTACCTGATGCAAACATTAGTTTACGCTTGTCAGGTTATCCAATTGAAGTAGTTGATATTAGCGATAACATGATAAAAACCGTTCGTATCATGCCAGAATTTTATAAGTCGCCCGAGCTCGACAGCGAAGAGTCGTAGGTGCTAGGATTTTTGCTTGGCACGTCTTTCACGTGCCTTTAGCTTAACCAACTCAACTTTTTCGTTGAGTTGACTTAAACTGAGCATAATGCTCTTTAGCTCTTCATCATTTTCAATGTCATCATCAGCAACATGTTGCTGCAACGATAATTGTAAAGTAATGGGCAATGACACTTTCTGCATGTTCGTATTATACCTTGGCAATGTGTTTCATCAGTGTCCTTGATAAAACGCTAATTGCTCTCCCCAACCGTTATCTGTGTTGTAATCGATAATTAAGGTATCGGCAGTTTCAAAAATTCTTGCATTAAAGTCGGCACAAACTTTGTCAGCAAGTAGACTAACTAAAGGCATGTGCGTGATAACTAACATACTTTTGGGTGCATTAATATCGCTTGCATAGCCCTGAATTAAATCAGCCGTTTGCTGGGCATTACCCATGGGTGTAATGGTATCAATGGTAACTTGGTTATGAACCTTAATGCCCGCATTGACCGCGCGAAATGTTTGTTGCGTGCGTAAATACGGACTGACAATGGCTAAGTCGACAGCAGGCTCTCTCGTATCATTGAGGCTGTCGCTTGTATGTGTTGCGCTGAGAAATTGTTCTATGGTGTTATGCAGCCATTTACCTACCCGCTGACTTTGCACTTTGCCCACCGCCGTAAGCGGTCGAGAGTGATCAGGTGAGGAATATTCTCCCGCATCGCCGTGCCGCATTATGATTAATATCATGTTTTCAGTACTACCAACCTAAAGAAAAAAAAATAAATGACGCTACATTGCTATAGGCATTTTTGTGTCTACTTACTTATAGGTACATCACAAAGTGAAAAACAGACTACTTAACCGCGCTGTATGTCACAACATAACGGCGTTGACACGCTTTTCTTAACAATAAATATTAACTTTGTTGCACACAACAGGTACATTTTGCAAAAGCATAGCACAACAGCATCAAAATCGTTATATAACACTACGCTGCAAACGTTAAATAATGGCGTTAAGCTCGCCATTTCGAAGTTTGCGGGCACTGGCAAAGCGTGTATTTCTGTGTCTATTAATAAAGGTCACTTCGATGCCTGTAAATACCCAGAAGGCTATGCGCACTTACTCGAGCATATGTTGTTTACGCCGAGTGTCAATTACCCCCATGAAAACGCGCTAGACCAGCATTTACAAGCATGCAACGGTGAAGTAAACGCATGGACGCAAGATACCAACACCCAATATCAGCTTATTTGCAACGCCGAAGGTGTCGTCAGTGCTTGCGACATATTCATGGACCGATTATCTCGTCCTATATTTGGGCTTGAACACATTAACAGTGAACTTGCAGCAATTGACGCCGAATTTACCCTAAAGCAGCATGAACCTGCGCGCCAATTATTGTCAGTACAAAAAGCGACCTGTTCAAACATGCATCCATTTTCACGTTTTAGTAGCGGCAACAAACAAACACTAGACTGTGGGTCGATAGAAAAGACGCAACATCTTTTACAGACCTTTCATCGACACATAATGCAAAGCCAAAACATATGTATATGCCTTGCGCTACCTGATAGTCAAATAAATAATGCTGATATAACGCAAATGGTGTCAACAATAGAACAGTCATTTCCGGCCAGTGAGCCAAGTCTAGCCACGATATTATCACCTCAATTGCATACTCAATACCCCGCGCTATATTTACCACAGCATTTGAATCAATTTATATCGGTGAAATCCTCTCGCGAACAAGCGCAGCTAGTGGTGAGCTTTTGTATAGATATACCCAACAATAATGCCGTTGATAGTTTGTGTGTATTGTTGTCGCATATGCTTGAAAGTAAACATGAATATGGACTTTATGACAACTTACTTAAAAGTGGCAATATTGTTGATTTGCATAGTTACTACAAAACAGTAGACGGGCAGCATTATGAATTTATGGTGAGCTTTAACCTCACTGAAAAAGGCAACACAGAAGCGGGTTATTGCATACAAGCCGTATTACAATACTTAGCATTTTTAGCAGATAAACCTATAGAATATTGGCGCTTTAGAGAGAAATCGCAACAATATAACTTACAAGCAAGTTTACAAAGTGAAGCAGGCAGTATTGAGCATGCTTTGCATATGTCTCAAAGCTTGCATCAACAATCGTTAAAAGATGCGCTAAGGCCTCCAGCATTTTTAACAGAAGAGGCACACACACTTTGTGGGCAATACATATCAACCTTTACGCGGGCAAATTGCAGAGTCTATTTTATTGCAAATTCAGTACAAGGAACTCATACCACAAAGCACTATCACGCCCACTATTCGGTGCAATCATTAAGTAATGTGCTACCTGTTAAGCCTATTCGCTTACACTTTGACAAGCCGCGTCAGAACCCATTTATGATAGGTGAAAATAAGCTAGTTGCCACTGAACAACGCAATAATCAAGCCTTATGTCTTGATTCTTCAAGCGTCAGCTTTAAGTTTTATCAACATACAGATTTTAATCAGCCTAATGGCGATAGCTATATATCAATTACCGACCCAAACATGTACTCAAGCAGCAAGCAAATTGCAATTAAGCGAGTATGGCTTGCGTGTTTGAATGAATACTTACAGGCGCGATTTTTTGATGTTGAGCTTGCAAGCTTGCAGTTTCGGGTTTATCCACATCATCATGGCGTTAGCATACACACAAGCGGCCTTAGCGAAAAACAATTACTATTGGCAATTGAATTAGTTAATAACATCAAACAGTTTAGGGCTAACAAAGCGCAAATCAAAAGGCACATTCAGCAGTGCGCAATACGCTTTCGTCATCAGCAGCAACAAAGCCCCTTTAATCAATTATTTGCTAAATTGAATGAATATTATCAAGCGCCACATAAAAAAAGCAGCCAAGTACTCGATAGCTTGTCATCATTATCGGTTGATGACGTGCATGATGCGCAGCGAGCGTTTTTTACTCATAACTTTATTGAAAGCTTATTAGTGGGTAATTTTTCGGTGGTTGTTGCAAAGCGTTTTTTTGCACAGCTCAATAGTCGCTTTACTGCTTTCATAAGCAATACGAGTAAGTATAACAGCGAGCGTAAAATTGTGAAGCCGCAAGCTAACTATGGCGATGTAAAGTCTTCAGAGCACATACACCTGTGCACACCCAAGCTCAGTGAACAACATATCATTTTGCACTTCATTCCCAAACTATCAAACAACTGCAGTAAGCTAGATTTGGCAGCAAAGAGCTTGCTACTGGAAAAGTTGTTATCACCAATGATGTTTGACGTGTTACGCAAAAAATACAACATGGGATACATGATTGGCGCAGGCTACAAACCTATTGGAGGCCATCCTGGCGTAGTATTATATGCGTTATCACATACTCATACGCTTGATGATATTATGCTTGCAGTACGCGAAGCCATACGCGATGCGATTGAAGCAGTAGTGGCACAACCCAAAATAGTGGCGCATTTAAGTAATGAATTGGTCAAACAAGTTATTCCAAAAGAAAAAGACGTGTCGCAAATCGCACAAAGAGCTTGGCTGCATTTTGATGACGACGAGCCTTTACGCGCATATGAAGACCTGATAATAGCGATTGAAACTTTACAAAGTACTCATGTAATTGAATGTTTGCAGCAACTTTTGCATACCAGTATTGGACAGGTGTTGTTAAGTCAAAGTAGCGAAGCTATCAGTGAAAACCAAAAAGAACATGTGTTTAGTAGCTTCTCATCGAATAATTAAGCGCGAACGCAAAACAGGATTATGCGCGAAAAAACACGTTATTGAACCCCGTCGCCCTGCGCCATGCCAAGTGCTTTGACATTGCAAACATAGGCAACATCATTGGTCCAAATAGTATCCCAGCCATTACCCAGCGTTTTTTTGCCATGCCATTACGCACTGACTCAACAAAAAAATATCCCGCACATAGTACAAAGCTGATTATTAACCCTAGCGTTATCATAATTTTCAGCCTATTACTTGTTAATTTACCCGCATTGAAACGCGAGTACCTTGATTCATATTGAAGTACGAATTGTACGCTAAATTGGTATAAATCAGATGAATATTGGGTATAAAAATAGTGTGTTAAGACTCACTATGTATAACCATTACTTTATATATATTTGGTCTATTTACATGAAATAGCTGAACGTTATTCACGCTCAGCTTTTTGGTTAGCACTCGCGCCCTATTGCTGGTTGGCGCTATTTATATGTAATCTTAGTGCATAGTCTTAATAGAAGGTTTTACCTTCATCTCGCATACTCACTAATATAGACGCTGGAGTGTATTTTTCGTTGTAGGTTTGCGCGTAGTGCTCTAAACGCTCTACCAAGTGCGCAATGCCCATACTATCCATATAACGGAATGGGCCGCCTCTGAATGGCGGGAAGCCGATACCAAAGATAGCACCAATATCACCGTCTCTAGCGTTACGAACTACACCTTCTTGTAAGCACATTGCCGCTTCATTTAGCATCAATAAAACGCAGCGTTCAACTACCGTAGCGTCGGTATATTTAGTAACGGGCGATACGCCTAGTAAATCATAGATTGATTCATCCACTTTTTTACCCGAGGTTTTACCCGCGTAATCATAAAAGCCCGATTTATTTTTCTTACCTTTGCGGTCATTTTCAAGCAACTTATCAAAGGCATCGGGAGACGCGAAACGCTCGCCAAATTGGCCCATTAATATTGGGATAATTTTCGTTCCCACATCAATACCCACTTCATCCAGTAACTTAAACGCACCAACTGGGAAACCAAAGTCTACTAGGGCTTTATCAATAGCATCAATAGGCTGACCTTCCATTGCCAAAAAGCCAGCTTCACTCATGTAAGGGGCTAAAATACGGTTTACGTAAAAACCTGCGCCGTCTTTCACCACAATTGGCGTTTTACCCTGACGTTTAGCAAACTCTACTGTAGTAGAAATAGTTTTCTCAGATGTTCCTTCATGAGGGATAACTTCTGCCAGTGGCATTTTGTCTACTGGTGAAAAATAGTGCAAGCCGACAACGTTCTCAGGGCGCGCTGCTTTTTCAGCAATCTCTTTAATTGGGATAGATGAGGTGTTAGAGGCAAAAATAGTCTCTTCGTTACATTGCTCTTCTATGTCGGCAACCATTTTTTGTTTCAACGACACATCTTCAAAGACCGCTTCAATTACCATATCTACCGACTTGTAGCCGCTGTAATCCAAACAACCTGTAATCAATGACATTTGCTTTTGCATGTCTGAATGTAACATAAAGCGTTTTTTCACCTTCTTATTTAAAATATCGAAGGTGTATTTCATTGCGCCAGCAATGCCATTTTCGTTAATGTCTTTAATGCGTGCAGGCACACCAGCTTTGGTTGCAGTAACAAATGCAATACCGCCGCCCATTAAACCGCCACCTAACACGCCGGTTTTTTTAACGCGCGCTGGTTCAACACCATCAACGCCGTTTTCTTTCTTCATATCGGTGGTTGCAAAGAAAATTTGTCTAAGCTGTTTTGACTCAGGAGTCATGACTAATTTGCCAAACAAACGCGCTTCTGTTGCATAACCTTTTTTAGGATTGTCGAGGCCAGCTTCAATACAATCAATAATGTACATGGGTGCGGGGTAATTGCCTTGGGTCTTTGACAAGGTTTGCTCGCGCGCCTTTTTAAATAATACACCGCGCCCAACAGATGTATTCTCAAGCACCTTATTGGTAAGTGACTTTTTCACACTGCGAGTGGCGGGCTTTTTAGCCGCTAATTCTGCTGCTACATCCATCAGTACCGACTGCGGCACGCAATCGTCTACAATGCCGTATTTTTTAGCTTGTTTGGCTCTGGCTGGACTACCGGTAAGCATCATTTTCATGGCTTGTTGGACGCCAATGAGTGCCGGTAACCGCTGGGTACCGCCACTACCTGGCAATAAACCAAGTTGCACTTCGGGCAACCCCATTTGTGTTTTTTTGTCATCACTACACACTCGGTAGTCACAGGCCAAGGCAAGTTCTAAACCACCGCCAAGTGCTGGCCCGTGGATTGCCGCCACAAATGTTTTTGACATATCGGCCATACGATCAAACAATTTCTGGCCTTGCAATGACAACGTTTCTGCATCTTTTTCAGATTCACATGCTGCCAACATCGTTACATCAGCGCCCGCTACAAAAGAGTCTTTTTTACCGCTAGCAACTACAACGCCTTTAATGTCGGCATCACTTTCAATTTGATCGAGTATGGCACTAATTTCGTCACCAAAATCACCTTTTAGGGTGTTCATGGTTTCGCCAGGCACGTCCATGGTTAATATAGCAATTCCGCTGTCTTGTTTGTTTAAAGTAAACGCACTCATTATTCAGTCTCCACAATCATTGCTGCGCCAAGGCCACCCGCTGCACAAGCAGTCAATAGGCCGGTACCACCGCCGCGGCGATTTAATTCATTTAACATTTGCGTAATCATACGAGTTCCGGTTGCCGCAAATGGATGTCCATACGCCAACGAACTACCCATAACGTTAAATTTATCCATATCTATAGTGCCGGTTGCTTTGCTGCGGCCTAATTTTTCTTGGGCAAATTTATCGCTCGCAAACATTTTAACGTTTGCCAAGGTTTGCGCAGCAAATGCTTCGTGCATTTCTATAAGGGTAAGGTCGTTCAATGTCATGCCTGCTCTGTCTAGCGCGATAGGCGTAGCATAAGACGGACCCATTAGCATATCTTGCCATACGTCAATTGCAGAAAACGCGTAGCTTTTTAAGTAACCAAGAGGTTTGTAGCCAAGTGCCTTAGCTTTGCTTTCTGTCATCATTACCACAGCTGATGCACCATCTGTTAATGGCGTTGCATTAGCAGCGGTAACCGAGCCATGTTTTTTATCAAACACAGGGCGTAATTTGGCGTAGCCTTCAACGGTGCTGTCAAAACGAATGTTGTTATCGCGCGTTAACGCACCTTTATACGGTTCAGCATAGGCAGTCATAACTTCGCCGTCTAAATTACCTAACTCCCAGTTTTTAGCCGCTAAAGAGTGTGAACGATGGGCTAATGCATCTTGGTCAACGCGCTTAATGCCATGGGTTTTTGCCATTTGCTCGGCGGTTTGTCCCATAGACAAGCCTGTTGAATATTCAGCAACCGCAGGCGGGACAGGCATTAAATCTTTAACGCCGAGCTTTTTCAAAATATTCAGTTTTTGTCCAAGGGTTTTTGTTTTTTGTAAGTCGACCAAGGCGCGTGCTAATTTTTTAGACACCCCAATTGGTGATACCGAAGTAGAGTCAGCGCCACCGGCAATACCCACATCAATATTCCCTACCAACATTGACTCAGCAATGTTAACAGTTGACTGAAAACTGGTCGCACATGCACGCGACACACTGTATGCATCAGTGCCAACATTCATACCGGTACCTAATACTATTTCGCGAGCAATGTTTGGCGCGGCAGGCATTTGTACCACCTGACCATAAACAACTTGTTCAACAATGCTTGGCTCAATGTCGTTTTTGATCATCAGTTCGTTCACAACCATTTTGGCTAGGTCAACTGCTGGTACGCCATGAAAATATGTGGCCATTTTGGCGAACGGCGTACGCAAGCCTGCTACAATAGCGATTCGATCACCACTGTGTGTTTTAAGTAATTGTTTATTCGACATCTTTCTTCCTTCTTAAGAAAATGTTGTCAGTATTTGCGAAGCAGTTACATTGCTCACAAGGCGATCTGGTCATACCACTAGGCGGAGAGTTTGACAAAAACTTAACTAAATAGCAAATAAACCACACTTTGCGTTTACTTCATTTATCTAAAACGAAACTTTTTAGCCCAGCATAGGTCACATTATCCGCCTTTTACGTAGGTATTATTTACTGTATTACGTAATATCTTAAACAGATAGACAAAAGATTGGCTACCTGAGTGCTTGAGTTTCAAAATAAAAGACTCATATACAAGATAATCATAGATTTAACTACCTTATTAACAATTGTTGGGACAATACATGCATAGTCAATTTACCGCTTTACTTGACCATTTAGATTCACAAGTACTTGGCCAGAGTCAGCTAACACAAAGCATACTAATTGCCCTTCTAGCAGATGGACATTTGTTGGTTGAAGGTCCGCCAGGGCTTGCAAAAACACGTGCTGTAAATGCTTTATCCGACGGTATTGAAGCCGATTTTCATCGCGTGCAATTTACACCCGACTTGCTCCCTGCCGATTTAACCGGTACCGATATTTATCGCCCAGAAACTGGACAATTTGTGTTTCAAAAAGGCCCTTTATTTCATAACTTGGTGTTAGCCGATGAAATAAATCGGGCCCCGGCTAAAGTGCAGTCGGCATTGTTAGAAGCGATGGCAGAACGCCAAATCACTGTAGGCAGTACAACATACAAGCTCCCTAGCCTATTTTTGGTAATGGCTACACAAAACCCACTAGAACAAGAAGGCACCTACCCATTGCCTGAAGCGCAACTCGACCGCTTCTTAATGCATGTAGAAATAGACTACCCTGACGCCGCTACCGAACACAAAATACTGGCACTTACTCGCAGTGAAGCGCTAAATAATGCGGCCTCTGCATTGCTAAACAACACTAAATTAACCCAGCAAGACATTGTAGGCGCGCGTACCGACATTTTAAAATTACATGTATCTGAAGCCGCAGAAACGTATTTGGTGCAGTTAATTATGGCCACTCGCCATCCTGAAAAATACGATAGTGAATTAGCCAGTTGGATAGAAATAGGCGCAAGTCCTCGTGCCACGATTGCGCTAGAGCGTTGCGCTAGAGCCCACGCTTGGTTGCACCAACGCGACTTTGTTAGTCCACAAGATATTCAGGCCGTAGTTGGCAACGTACTTCGACACCGTTTAATTTATAGCTATCAAGCGCAGGCACAAGGGGTAAATCCTAATCAGGTAATTGAAAAACTGGTTGCCTTGGTGCCCGTACCATAAGTGGGCAAACCAATGAGTGCGCTGCCTATACATACTACCTTAAACAAACTTAATGCTAATGGCGTAAGTTTGAGCCTAGCTGAGTTAATTCGGTATAAAGGATTAGCTCGGCAGTTGAATTTACGTCCAGCAAGTGCGGTACGAAGCAGTATGGCCGGTGCATTAAGTTCTAAGTTTAAGGGCCGAGGGATGGAATTTGACGAGGCCCGCCACTACCAACCTGGTGATGATATTAGAAGTATTGATTGGCGCGTTACCGCACGCACTGGACACACGCACACAAAAGTTTACCGCGAAGAGAGAGAACGACCAGTACTCGTGTACATTGATTTGCAGGCAAGTATGCACTTCGGCACGCAATTGTTGTATAAGTCGGTGCAAAGCGCCCATGCTGCAGCCCTTGTGATGTTTTCTGCTCTATCACGACAAGATAAAATTGGCTGCGTGGTGGTGGACGATACGAGCGATATAGAACGCAAACCCAAATCAACAGCAAAACACGTGCTTGGCATGCTTAATCAAGTAGTTGAGATGCATAATAATTTCAATATTTCTGACCTAAAAACAAGCCAGCAACACAACAACAAAAGCGAAGATGGCATAACTAAATTGGCCACCTTAGCCAAACCTGGCACACTGGTTTATGTTATTTCTGATTTTAGTCAATTTAGTCAGCGTTGTTTTGATGCGCTAGGTAAATTGCAGCGTCATTGTGAGATAAAGCCACTGCATGTTTTTGATCCTATTGAGCATGCCTTGCCAAGGGTAAGTGGTTTACAAAATGTTACTTTAAGTAACGGGTTCCAAGACCACAGCGTTACCTTAGGTGATAATGCTTTGGCGCAACAATATCGTGATAACAGAGAAGTTTGGCAAAATGGCTTGCACTTAAGGTTTGCACAAATGGGCATACAACTGAGAAACATAAGTGCCGCATCGCCTATTGAAGAGCAATTAGTTGGTACAAGTGGCGGCTTATTACTGGGAGAGGCGCCATGAACCCACTTGATCAACTGGCAGATATTTCTGTACCGCAAAGCGTATCTATATGGCCTTTGGCTTGGGGATACTGGGTAATAATTGGCATATTCATTCTGATAGTCGCATTCATTATCCGCCGCATGGTTGCAAATTATCAACACAAAGCGCTGATACGCAAAACCTTGCGTGAATTACGCACTATCTCGCCAACCGACGCCAATATTTTATTCAAACTTCAGGTTATGCTTAAAAAAGTATGCGCACACTATTATCCGCAACATCGCACACAAACCCTTAGCGAGCAGCAGTGGATTGACTTTTTGATGCAAAACTACACGGGAAATCAAGCAAAGCGCGTGCAAGGGGCATTCGAACACATTAACAGTAATCTATACAGAGCCAGTACGGTATCGTCATCTAATCAAATTGACGCAAGCGCGCAAACTCTGAAAGTACAAGTGGGCGAATGGTTGCGTCACAACCACGCCAGCAAAAAAGCAGTTAACGCAGCTTCCACTGTTTTTAAACAGCATGACCAAGTAGACAGCGGAGGCGCACATGTTTGAGTTTGCATGGCCCTTTGCGTTTATTGCCCTGATACTGCCGGTGATAATGTACTATTTGTTACCGGCAAAATCACAAGACAGTCAGGTAGCTTTATATTTTCCGCACATTGAGCAGTTTAACCAGCAGCATCTTACAAAGCCGAAAAACAGCTTATTAAAGTATGCATGTTTTGCAATTGCTTACTTATGCTTAGTCACTGCAGCAGCAAGGCCAATGTGGTTTGGCGAGCCTATATCAATTCCATCTGAAGGGCGGGATTTAATGCTTGCGGTTGACTTATCGGGCAGTATGCAACAAGAAGATATGCAAGTGAATGGTCGCAGTGTAGACCGTTTAGCAATGGTAAAATCAGTGATGGACGACTTTATCGAACGCCGCATAGGTGACCGTATTGGTTTAATTTTATTCGCTGATACCGCTTATTTACAAACGCCTTTAACATACGACCGCAGCACGGTAAATCAACTGCTTGACGAGACCGTAATAGGCTTAGTGGGTGATAGCACCGCAATTGGTGACGCAATCGGACTGGCAGTAAAACGTTATTCTGAAAGAGAAGAATCTAACCGCGTGCTTATTTTACTTACCGATGGGCGTAATACCGCAGGCAACGTAAGTGTGGAACAAGCCCTAGAGCTAGCGGTGGCCAACAAGGTTACTATTTATACCATTGGCGTGGGTGCTGATGAACAAATACAAAACAGCTTTTTTGGGCAACGACGTTTTAACCCATCTATGGATCTTGATGAAAGAACACTTATCAAAATTAGCCGCGACACCGGTGGCGAATATTTTAGGGCGCGCAGCGCCAATGAACTCTCGCAAATATATGCCTTGCTAGACGTATTAGAGCCCGTAGAAGGCAGCGACCAAACACTTCGCCCTCGCGCTGAATTATTCTATGTGCCGCTGCTGATAAGTTTATTTATTGTAGGGTGTATGGCTTTTTTACCGCTGTTGAGATTATTGGTATCGAAACTAATAAATCGGAGGCAAACTGTATAATGGAATGGATAAATAACATTATCAATAACTTTACGTTTATTCGCCCCGAGTGGTTATTGGCTGCCCTGCCTGTGCTCATCATATATTTGTTAAAGCTCAAATTTGGGCAGCATCAAAACCTATGGCAGCAGGTTATTCCTTCGCATCTTTATCAAAAACTTCTTATTTCTAAGGGCATGGGTAAGCCTAGCAGATATATTCATAGCGCATTTTTAGCATGGATAATCAGTGTTGTTGCTATTGCTGGTCCTAGCTGGGAGAAACTGCCGCAAGCAGTGTATCAAACCCAAGCAGGTAAAGTGTTATTACTCGATATGTCAATGTCGATGCGTGCAACTGACCTATCACCTAATCGCCTCACACGGGCACGATTTAAAGCGATTGATCTTATAAACCAACTCAGCGAGGGCGAGACTGGCTTGGTTGCGTATGCCGGTGATGCCTTTGTAATCAGCCCTCTGACCGATGATGCCGATACGCTAACCAATCTTATTCCCAGTCTTCGCCCGGAAATAATGCCCACCGGCGGTAGTTATGCGCTGAGCGGGCTTGAGCGAGCCGCGTCACTTTTAGCCGGTGCCGGCTATAACAGTGGTGATATTTACTGGATAAGTGATGGTATTCGGATTGATGAAGTTGACGAAGTACGCTCATTTATTCAAAACAGTGCATTTAATGTGTCTGCGTTATTAGTTGGCACTGAAGAAGGCGCTCCCATCACCTTAAGCGATGGTAAGTTACTCAAAGATTATAGCGGCGCAATAGTGGTTCCCAGTGTAAATGCTCGTTATTTCGAGCAAGCAATGTCGGGCACATCAGCCACCTATAGCTTATTTGCAAGCGACAACAGTGATATAGCCAAAATAAAACGTAAAATTGATTTTGAACAACAGCAGCAAGCTAAACAAGTAGAAGACACAACTGGAGACACCTACAAAGATATGGGGCCTTATTTAGTGCTATTGTTATTACCCGTGGCCGCCTACGGCTTTCGCCGCGGCATAATGATGTGTTTGTTAGTCGGCATCACCGGCATGGGCTTGCTAAGCCCTACTCACGTTTATGCCAATGATGACACACAAAATAGCACGTCATTAGCAAATACCCCCTCGGCAGACACCAGCTCATTTGGCAGTCAAAAAATTACTCAACTTACCCAACAAGTATTTAAAAATGCTAATCAACGGGGCAAATTGGCATTTGATAAGGCCGATTATGGTCGCGCCAGTGAGCTATTTGAAAATAAAGAGTGGCAGGCCGCAAGTGCCTACAAAAAAGGTGACTATGCAACAGCAGCATCACTTTACAACGAATTAGATGGGGTCGAAAACACCTACAACAAAGCCAACGCATTAGCCAAAGCCATGCAACTAAAAGGAGCGATTGAGGCTTACAATCAAGTGCTATTAGACGATCCTGAGCACGAAAACGCGCTAAAAAACAAACAGATTGTTGAACAAATGCTTGAGCAACAAGAGCAAGACCAGCAACAGCAGTCTGATTCTGACCAATCACAACAGAATCAAGATAAATCTGAGCAAAATCAAGAATCACAAGACCAAGAATCACAAACTGGCGAGCAGCAAGAAAGTGAGCAAGCACAAGGCAATGAGCAGGACAATACTGGCGAAAATAGTGGGAATGAACAAAGCCAAAAAAATGATGATCGTCAGCTAGATGACCAAAGTGAATCTCAACAATATAATCAACAAAATGAGCCGTCACAACAAGCAGATGAGCCAAGTGATGGTGAACATCAAACGTTGCCAACTAACGAAGTAAAAGACCCCCTTGAACAACAAGAGGCTATTTCAAGCAACGAGTTTGCTATGGAAAACCTTAGCCCTGAAGAGCAAGAAGAAATGCAACGCTTACAAATGATCTTAAATAAAGTGCCCGACGACCCCGCGTACTTGTTGCAACGTAAAATGTTGCTTGAATCGCATCGCCGAAAAAATCGTCCTGTACCACCTACTCAAGAAAACTGGTAATTATAAATGAGAATATTGCAGTTAATCGCCCTTTTGGTGTTTTCCAACCTAACGTTTGCCCAGCTTACTCAACTTACGGCAAGCGTTGATCGCAACACCATATTAGTAGATGAAGCGTTTGAGCTGACTATTATTGCCAATGGAGATGCTAGCCGCGATGACTTAGACTTATCGCCACTGCAAAAAGACTTCAGAGTAAGTCGCCCTTCGTTTAGTCAGTCCACACAAATTATTAATGGCACAATGAGTAAAAACATTAGCTGGACAGTAAATTTGTATCCGTTAACAAGCGGTAATTTTACTATTCCTAGCTTTAGCATTGACGGTATAAATTCAAATTCATTCGCGGTAACCGTGCTGGCGCGCAATGCACAAAACAATGCCGCCCCACGAGACTATTACGTTGATGCAACGGTAAACCAAGAAACTGTTTACTTGCAGCAGCAACTGCTTTACACCATAAAAATACATCTGTCGCAAGATATTCAACGCGGTAACTTAGGCTTGCCCGAGCTAGATGGCGCGCTAATAGAGCAGGTGGGCGAAGATAAAGATTACCAAGAAATTATTGATGGCGTACGTTATCGGATTATTGAACGTAATTATGCCATTATTCCTCAATCAAGCGGCACATTTACCATTACGGGCCCCATTTTTGAGGCTCAAGTATTAAGCAGCTCACGCCAGAGTTTTGCCAACTTTGGACGCACGCGCACCATTGCCCGCCGAGCGCCCGACATCACTATTGATGTGCAAGCCATGCCCAGTAACTACAACTATCCTTGGTTACCCAGTGAATACGTAGAAGTCAACGAACAATGGCAAGGCGACGCCACCACCTTAACTGTGGGCGAGCCTGTTACGCGCACCATTACGTTAACCGCCATCGGGCTAACAAAAGAGCAACTGCCTAGCTTATCAACACCATATCACCCTAACTTTAAAGTGTATCCTGAGCAGCCTCAATTTAGCAGCGTTGAACATCAAAATGCGATAGTGGCGCAAGGCGTATACAACACCGCGGTCATTCCTAGTAGCGAAGGTGATTATGTGCTGCCTGAAGTAAAAGTCCCTTGGTTTAATGTTAAAACCGGTACCACAGAGTTTGCGACTATTCCAGCAAGAACCATTACCGTGGTGCCCAACAACAACCAGCCTAGTAAATCAGTTACTCCTGAAACTAAAGACACTAGCGATGATGTAGCTAATACTAGCCGTCCTATAGAAAGCGACAACATGCTGCAACAGCGAGGGTTTGCGCCTTGGATGGTTTATGCATTGTTGGCAACTAATGTATTTACACTTGTACTGGCAATGGTGCTTTGGTTGTCAAAACGGGCGCCATTAAACCCAGTGCAAGTATCGGCAAATACAACAAGTAAACAGCTTTCTGAAGAGCAGCACTACAAAGCGCTCAAACAGTACTTGGAACAGGGTAAAACCGCTGAGTTATCTGCATTATTAGATACATGGTTGTTGGCCTTGCGCGGTACTAATCATCAAAGTGTGAGCCAAAGTTTAAGTAAAGCTGTTAATAGCAGCGCCTCAAATTCTGCCTTGTATCATTATAATCAGGTGTTAAAAAGCCAATACTCAAGCGATGACGCTAATATTGACTTTGCCGCGTTTATAAAAAGTTTGCACGAGTATAGAGAGCATGTATTAAACGAAACAACACCAGCGCCGTTAAGCGCGATGTATCCAACCTAAACCTATTTCGCGACAAAGTTTCAATGCTTACGCAAAACACCAACGGTCAGGTAATTCGCTTGGTCGTTGGTGTTTTGCGTGTTTTGCATTATTCTTAGCGCTTGGTGTATTGAAAATTATCTAGTAATGAGAAATAAAACGGTTGATGGTTCGGTCTTATCAGACATGAATACAAAACAAACACGATACGAAGCCTTGGTGAAGGCATTTCACGCCGACATATATCGATATGCAGTGTGGCTTATTAAGGATAAATCTATAGCCGAAGACGTTGTTCAAGAAACGTTTTTAAGGGCGTGGAAATCACTTGATTCATTAAAAGATGAGGGCGCCGCCAAAGCATGGTTAATCACTATTTTGCGTCGTGAAAACGCCAGGCGTTTTGAACGAAAGCAGTTTGATACCGTTGATATTGACGACGTTGCCATAGAAGACAACGCCGCCCATAGCGAACAAAACATTCATCAACAAGAAATTCGCAAAGCTATTGCAAGCTTGAGCGACGAATACCGCGAACCTTTAGCAATGCAAATTATTATGGGGTTTAGCGGCGATGAAATAGCACAACAACTTAATTTAAATAAAAATACTGTCATGACACGTTTGTTTAGAGCGCGAAACCAATTGAAAGAAATTTTAACCTCAAAGATGCAACTAGGGGAGCAAGCGAATGGATGATTTAAGTTTTAGAAAAGCCGTTTATGCCAACCCTTTTACTACCGACCCAGAAGTTGTAAAAGCTGCACAAAACGACATCAACAAACAAGCCTTTTGGGATGAGCTGAAGGTAATGGAAAGCGAATTAAATGCCGCTATGCAAATTCCTGTACCTGAGAATTTGGCTGAACGCTTAATTTTGCGTCAATCGTTATCTGATCACAAAACCAAGCGTAAACAGCGTCCATGGTATATCGCGCTGGCTGCATCTGTGGCACTGGCAACCATACTCAGCGTGAGCATGCTAAGTGGTGGTAATGATAAATTAACCAATGACGTATACGCGCACGTGAGTCATATGGAAGCGGAGCTAATGAAAAGCGCCGCGGTTGATTTAAATGCGGTAAATGCAAAGTTAGCAAGCTTTAATGGACATATAAACAATGAAGCTAAAGGTAAGCTGGGTGAAATTGTATCCGCCAATTATTGCTACCTCGATAAGATTAAAAGCTTACACATGATTATTCGAGGTGAAAATGGACTTACTTCATTATTTGTGGTGCCCGAAGCGATTTCAAAAAATATGGCTGAAACATTCAGCAATGCAACCTACGAAGGCGCCTCGTTTTTATTAGAGTCTGCAAAAATAATTGTGGTCGGCGAAAGCCCAGCAGATGTGAATAACCTTAAGCAGCAAGCACAAGCCGCCTTGTCTTTCTCTGCCTAGAGGCAAACAAAACGGCTCGAATTATAAGCAATTGCTTTATAAACTTTGATTAATATTCATTATGCCCAGCTCTTGCTGGGCTTTTTATTAAATGCAGTTAAATTCAATAAATCTGAGCGTTATAGAGACTTACCCTGTTTACAGCTTGTTGATACTAGGACACACACTAACCTTTAGATTTATCTTAAAACTGTTAGAATACGAACAAAATATAACATAAAGGAAGTTCCATGGAATTTGGCACATACGTATCACTCGCTATCTATTTTGTTGCAATGTTAGGCATAGGCCTTTACGCATTTAGAACCAACGAAGAGAGTGCCTCAGGTTACTTGTTAGGCGGCCGAAAACTGAGCGCACCCGTCACCGCGCTTTCAGCAGGTGCATCTGACATGAGTGGATGGATGCTAATGGGCGTGCCAGGTGCAATGTATTTGTCGGGCGCATCTTCGCTATGGATAGCTTTTGGCCTTACACTCGGCGCATGGATAAATTACCTCGTTGTTGCGCCACGACTGCGTGTGTTCACCGAAGTCGCAAATGACGCCATTACCCTTCCCGACTATTTTGAAAATCGTTTTTTAGATGATTCCCGAGCACTACGAGTAATTGGTTCGCTAGTAATTATTTTATTTTTCACTTTGTACACATCAGCGGGCGTTGTGTCTGGAGGCAAACTGTTTGAATCATCATTTGGCCTAAGCTATGAACTTGGCATATGGATAACCGCGGGCGTAGTAGTTACCTATACCTTTTTTGGTGGATTTACCGCAGTTTCATTAACTGACTTTATTCAAGGCGTAATCATGTTCATCGCCCTGATTTTGGTACCCAGCGTTGTCATCTTTGAGCTAGGCGGTGTAAATCAAGCCCTCAACGCATTAGAACAAATCAACCCACAATTATTATCAATAATGACCAACGCCGAGAACGGCGAAAGTATGACCATGATAGGTATAATTTCCCTTTGCTCATGGGGACTAGGCTATTTTGGACAGCCACACATTATCGTGCGCTTTATGGCCATTAGCAGTGTTAAAGAATTACCCTCAGCGCGCAGAATAGGCATGAGCTGGATGATAGTGTCACTGGCCGGTGCTGCCATGACGGGCCTATTTGGTTTAGCCTACGTCACCGCTAATAATGTGCCACTCAACGACCCTGAGACGGTGTTTTTAATGCTATCGCAATTGTTGTTCAATCCGTTTATTGGCGGGTTTTTACTTGCTGCTATTTTAGCCGCTATTATGAGTACTATTTCATCACAATTGTTAGTTACCTCAAGTTCACTGACGCGTGATGTATACGTAGCGTTTGTGAATAAATCTGCTACTGAAATTCAACAAGTGTTAGTGGGACGTTTATGCGTAATAGTAGTGGCTATCGCGGCGATCGGTTTAGCGTTAGGCGAAAATAAAACTATTTTAAGCTTGGTGAGTAACGCATGGGCAGGTTTTGGCGCAGCGTTTGGTCCACTCATTATTATTTCTCTACTATGGGATAAAATGACAAAAAGCGGCGCCATATCAGGGATGCTTGCCGGCACTATTACAGTGTTAATTTGGATATTTGTCCCCATTGATGAGCAAGGCAATACACTTTCGAGTGTAATATACGAAATAATCCCTGGGTTTTTGGCATCTGCTGCCGTTATACTGGTAGTGAGTAAAATAACTTACACACCAAACGAGGCAATAGAGTCTCTTTTCAGTAGATACTCTGCAAAACTCAATGAATACAACTAATAAGTGATCATATAAGTAAATGGCGTTTTTTTCTGCACGGCAACCTATCCTCACTACCGATAAAAAAGTGTTCGGTTATGAGCTGTTATTTAGATCGGGTACCGACAACGTATTTCCAGACGTTAATGAAGAAACCGCCACGTCCAAAATGATCGAGGGCCTACAGTTTGACTTGGGCCTAGACAAAATTAGTTCCGGTCGCCAAGCGTTCATTAATTTTACAGAATCTAGCATTCTGAAAGCCTATCCAAATATGCTGCCAAAACACAAAGTGGTAGTTGAAGTGTTAGAAACGGTAAGACCGACCAAAGCTGTGTACGCGCAGTTAGAAGCCTTAGCCACTGAAGGA
The DNA here is from genome assembly GCA_049650345.1 of Glaciecola sp. Taxonomy (GTDB): domain Bacteria; phylum Pseudomonadota; class Gammaproteobacteria; order Enterobacterales; family Alteromonadaceae; genus Glaciecola. Next base: position 39,560 of record JBARZY010000176.1, read on the forward strand.
TATAAAATAGCACTTGATGACTTTGTGCATTCGCCCCAGTGGGAACCGTTTTATAAACTCTGCGCAATTATCAAGATTGATATTCAATTTATCAGCGAAGACCAACTCAACGCCATTCTTGACGTGAAGACGCGGTTTCCACAAATAACATTATTGGCCGAAAAGGTTGAAACCTACGACGAATTTAATCGTTATGCAGCGCTAGGTTTTGAATTGTTTCAAGGGTACTTTTTTAGCAAACCAGAAGTCATTGAACGCGTGAGTTTGTCGGCATCACAGTCTATATTGTCGAGTTTACTAAGTGAAATTACCAAGCCTGACTTGGACATTAAACGTATTACGCAGCTTTTTGAAATTGACGTAGCACTCTCATTTAAGCTACTTAGATACACACAATCACCGCTATTCCAACGCCGCAGAAAAATAGACAACATTAAACAAGCTATCGTACTGCTCGGTCAAAAAGAGTTAAAACGCTTTGTAATGCTCCTTTTTGCAGCTGTACTTGGTGACGGAAAGCCTACCGAATTGCTTAAATTATCTATTCACAGAGCCAAGTTTTGTGAGCGCTACGCAGAACAAGCCGATTTACCCGAAGAACTTTCGTCAGCTTTCCTTGTTGGTATGCTTTCACTGATTGACGCCATGCTAGATTCGCAAATTGATGAGCTTATCACCAACATGCCATTATCAGATTCAATCAAGCAAGCCTTACTACAAAATACAGGAAAACTTGCTGAGTTTGTGGCCTTATGTAAGCACATAGAGCAAGGCAATTGGCAAGATATCGACCAATCGACACAAGCCAATCAAATTTGTATCGATGACACCCTAGCTCTTTATAAAGAATCAGGAGAATGGGCAGAGCAACAGTTGCAGGTGATGTCTTAGCAGTATCTGAGACACCCATCTTATAGTTACAGCAGAATTGTAGACACCCATAAAAATTTCAAACACCTAACCTATATTAACCATCCTTCCGACCAGTATCGCCTTACATATATTTTCGCCACAATAACGAACGTGTAAATATACGGAAGTTGAACAACGATGCCTAAAGCAAGAAAATTTCAAATAAATCCTGAACGTACGCTCTACTATCATTGCGTTTCTCGTTGCGTTAGGCGGGCTTTCTTATGTGGGCAAGATAAATACTCGGGCCAAAGCTACGAGCATCGCAGGCAATGGGTTGAAAAAAGACTTCATAAACTATCTACCGTATTTTGTATTGACCTTTGCGGTTATGCAGTAATGAATAATCACACCCATGTAGTATTGCGGATACAGCCAAAGCAAGCTCAAAATTTGAGTGACCTGGAAGTCGTCCAAAGATGGCACACTATATTTAAAGGTACACTGTTAACTCAACAATACATAAAAGGAATGCATTTAACTGCAGCACAAATGATTACTGTCAAAAGTACTCTGGCAGTGTGGCGTCAACATTTACAGGATATATCTTGGTTCATGCGTGCGCTGAACGAACACATTGCTCGAATGGCTAACAAAGAAGATAACTGCACTGGGCGGTTTTGGGAAGGACGATTTAAGTGTCAGTCTTTATTGGGAAAGTCAGCCCTAGCAGCTTGTTTAGCCTATGTAGATTTGAACCCTATTCGCGCAAAAATGGCAGATAGACCATCGCGATCAGACTATACTAGTATCAAATATCGAATCAATGCTGCTAGATCAGGAAAAACACCAAAGTACCTACTTGCTTTTACCGGGGATGCGCCTATACATTCTTCAATAGGTTTACCATTCGAATTAACCGAGTATCTGCAACTGGTAGGTTTTACTGGGCGTAAGCTAACAAAGTTCAACGAAAATTCTTTTGAAAATAGTCAACCACCAATTCTCAGTCGGATAAATATAGGGAAAGAACAATGGACTGAGCTGAGTACTTCATTTGAATCGTGTTTTGCTGACGTAGTTGGAAATGAAGCACAAATGTTGAATTATCAACAGAATGAAGACCTTAAACGGCTATGGCACAAAGGAACAGCGAAGCGCTTATTTGGTTAAAGCTAGTAAGATAAAGAAGTTTGGCTTCCAAAAATGAAAAAAGACGTTCATTTACCTATAAGTTAGAAATTACCCTACTTCCAACCTGCTATTTCAAAACGCCATCTCTCACCATATTTCATGTTCAAGTATGCGCACTGACACTCACAAATAAAAAATCATCTGATCATAAAACCTACTGATTGCACAATTTTGCAACTAGTCTGATTACAGAAGGAGTGAATGTCTCCTTTTGCTCCCCTCTTGCTCCCGAAAAATAAATGTTATTTTTTGACTTTTGATAACAAAAAGCATGGATGTCCCTTATTGGATATATCTTTTAATACTATCTAGTTACAAATTGGTAATAAAAGAGCCGCTTTTGTCATCATCAACAATAAGCCAATATGCTAAGCTCGACCTATAATTATTTAATACCAATCCTTTAATTTAAGGTACGCATCAGTATGTCAGTAAACATGCCATCTATTACGCATTTAAAACAGCTTGAAGCTGAAAGCATCCATATATTTCGAGAAGTTGCCGCCGAGTTTGAAAACCCAGTAATGCTATATTCGGTAGGGAAAGATTCGTCAGTATTGCTTCATTTGGCGCGCAAAGCTTTTGCTCCAGGTACTATTCCATTTCCGTTGTTGCATGTAGACACAACATGGAAATTTAAAGAAATGATTTCATTTCGCGATGAAATGGCTAAAAAGCATAATTTAAATTTACTTGTTCACACCAATCAAGAAGGCGTTGATGCAGGTGTTAGTCCGTTTTCAGTGGGCAGCGCGAAGCATACCGACATTATGAAAACCGGTGCACTTAAGCAAGCGCTCAATCACTACAAATTTGATGCTGCATTTGGCGGTGCCCGCCGTGACGAAGAGAAATCAAGAGCTAAAGAACGTGTGTACTCGTTTCGTGATGAAAATCACCGCTGGGACCCTAAAAACCAAAGGCCTGAGCTGTGGAATATTTACAACTCACAAATTAACAAAGGTGAGAGCATCCGAGTGTTTCCCATGTCGAACTGGACTGAGCTTGATATTTGGCAATATATTTTCATGGAAAACATTGAAATTCCTTCGCTTTACTTAGCCAAGCCGCGCCCCGTGGTGAATCGTGATGGTGTGTTAATTATGGTTGATGATGAACGTATGCCACTTGAACCAGGCGAAGTACCTGAAATGAAGTCGGTACGCTTTAGAACCTTGGGCTGTTACCCTCTAACGGGAGCCGTTGAGTCAACCGCGGACACGCTACCTGAAGTTATTCAAGAGATGCTGCTTACTAAAACGTCAGAGCGTCAAGGTCGTGTTATTGATCATGATTCAAGCGGGTCAATGGAGAAGAAAAAGATGGAAGGATACTTTTAATGTCTTCAAATATTGTATGGCACCAACACAGTGTAAACAAATCATCGAGAGCTGAGAAACTTGCACAAAAGCCTGCTGTTATTTGGTTAACCGGCTTGTCAGGCTCAGGCAAATCAACCATTGCAAACTTACTTGAAAAACGGTTGTATGAAGCCAACCACGCAAGCTACTTGCTTGACGGTGACAATGTAAGGCACGGCTTGTGCGGTGATTTAGGCTTTGACGACAAAGCCAGAGTTGAAAACATTAGACGTATTAGTGAAGTGAGCAAGTTGTTTGTTGACGCAGGTTTATTGGTAATAACAGCCTTTATTTCACCGTTTAAAGCCGACAGAGACTATTGCCGCAGTTTGTTAGAAAATCATGAATTTGTGGAAGTATTCGTTGATACCCCCCTGTCGGTTTGTGAATCACGCGATCCTAAAGGTTTATATAAAAAGGCACGTAGCGGTGATATTAAGCATTTTACCGGTATTGATTCAGAGTATGAAGCACCTGAAACTCCTGAAATTCACTTACAATATCAAGATGAGAGTGCAGAGAATACAGCAGAACGTTTGTACCAAGCACTTAAGCAAAAAGGATATGTGTCGTGAGCAGTTCATTTGAAATAAACGACAACACTATTGATGTAGTTACTCAGATAGCCATAGAAGCCGGGAATTTAATACTGCAAATATACGAACAAGATTTTGCGATATATGACAAGTCTGATTCTAGCCCGCTTACTGAGGCAGATTTAGCGGCGCATCATCATATTGTAGAGGCATTACAAAAATGCTCAGATTTACCTATTTTATCAGAAGAGTCAGCGGATATAAGCTGGGAACAGCGCAAATCTTGGACCCGTTACTGGTTAGTAGACCCGCTTGATGGTACAAAAGAATTCATTAAAAAAAATGGTGAGTTTACAGTCAACATTGCATTAATAGAGTTTGGCGAGCCTACTTTTGGCGTTGTACACGCACCCGTACTTAATAAAACCTATGTTGGCGTTAAATCGACTGGCGCATATGTGCTTGAAGCGGGCAAAAAAAGCATCATCACGACTCAAGCACACCAACTCGGTGATACATGGAAAGTAGTGGGAAGCCGCTCTCATCAAAGCGATGAAATTAATACCATTATGGATGCCTTAGCTGGCGAAAAAACGCTTATTGCGATGGGCAGCTCGTTAAAGCTGTGTTGCGTGGCAAGTGGGGAAGCGCACTTATATCCGCGTGTTGGCCCTACCAGCGAATGGGATACGGGTGCAGCACATGCCGTTGTATTGGCAGCGGGCGGCAAAGTGACTGTACTAGATACGAACCATCCTTTTGATGCCGATGCACACCCTTTGCGTTACAACCAAAAAGAATCAATTTTAAACCCTTATTTCATGGTAAGTTGTTAATATGTTTAATGAAAACGAATTATTAAGAAGTGATATTCACGAATATTTAGCGGCTCACGAACGCAAAGATTTGATGCGTTTTTTAACCTGCGGCAGCGTAGACGATGGTAAAAGCACACTAATTGGCAGACTACTGCACGACTCGAAGATGATTTATGAAGATCAGTTAGCGGCGATTACCAAAGACAGTAAAAAAATAGGTACCACTGGCGAAAAGGTAGATCTTGCTTTACTGGTCGACGGCCTGCAATCAGAACGCGAACAAGGTATCACCATAGACGTTGCCTACCGATATTTTAGTACAGACAAGCGCAAATTTATTATTGCCGATACACCGGGACACGAGCAATACACTCGCAACATGGTGACCGGTGCGTCAACCTGTGATTTGGCCATATTAATGGTTGACGCGCGTGCTGGCATAAAAACACAAACTAAACGTCACTCTTTTCTAGCGTCGTTGTTAGGTATAAAACACGCTATTGTAGCAATCAATAAAATGGATTTGATGGACTATTCTCAAGATGTTTTTGAAAGCATCAAAGCTGATTTTTTGCGTTTTTCAGCGCAACTGAATATTCCAGATATCCGTTTTGTTCCGTTGTCAGCACTTGAGGGTGACAACGTAGTGAACAAAAGTGAACACACGCCTTGGTACACAGGCCCTACTTTAATGGAAACCTTGGAAACCATCGAGATATCTGACCAACGCAATGATGACTTTAGGTTTCCCGTGCAATACGTAAATAGACCTCATTTAAACTTCCGAGGTTTTGCTGGCACAATTGTTTCAGGCAATATCTCAGTGGGCGATGACGTAACAGTGTTACCTTCGGGGAAACAATCTACGGTTAAGTCTATATTTACATTTGATGGCGATTTACCGCAATCTAGCGCTCCCCATGCCGTAACGCTAACACTCAATGACGAAATAGACATTTCACGTGGCGACATGATTGTTAGATCAGACAATTTGCCATTGAACGCATCAAATTATAAGTCAAATTTAGTATGGATGTCCGAAGATGCGCTGATCCCAAATAAGCAATATAGCTTTAAATTTGCAACTAAAATGGTGTCAGGTTCAGTAGCAAATCTTAGTCATAAAGTAGATGTCAACACGCTTGAAAGCAGCGAAGCATTGCATTTGAATTTAAACGAAATAGGCGTGGCCGATATTCGTTTAACGCAAAATGTGGCCTGCGATGCGTATATCAATAATCGTGCTACTGGGGCATTTATTATTATAGATAGAATGTCTAATAGTACAGTGGGCGCGGGTATGATTATTAGCGATAATCAAGAAACAGTAACGCCTGCTGAATACTCTGAATTCGAACTAGAGTTTAATGCGCTAGTGAGAAAGCATTTCCCACATTGGGGAGCGGCCGATATTAGCAAGTAATTGTAATATCAGTAAATAACACATGGCACTAGTTAACAATGAGCATTGATCAAATATTAGTATTGGGGGTATTTTTTACCACCATCGCAATGCTTGTGTTAACTAGGGTTAGGCCCAGTGAAATATTTGCAGGAAGCACTCTGTGTTTGATGTTAATGCAGCAATTATCACTTGAAAGCGTACTGGTAAACACAACAAACACAGGGTTAATGGCCTTGGTTTTGTTGCTATTGGTGAGTCATTCTATTGATAAAACCACGATTATGGTGCGCCTCGGCAGGGCGATTGTAACAGGTTCATACATAAAAAGTTTTTGGCGTATGTTTGCGCTTACCTTTACTTCGTCGGCGCTACTGAACAATACCGCCGTGGTAGCCAGCCTTATTAGTCCTGTTAAACAAAATCAGCTTCACCCCCCATCTAAATTACTCATCCCTTTAAGTTACGCAGCAATATTAGGCGGTACGGTAACGCTAATTGGCACCTCGACAAACTTAATTGTTGATAGCTTTTTAATAGAGCATGGACATCCGGGCTTTGCCTTTTTTGATTTCACCCTATTTGGTATCACAGCGGGCTTGGGCTGCGGTATGTTGTTATTTTTATTAAGCCCTTTATTGCCCAAGTTTGAAGCTAACAAAGCAAATTATCAAAGCTATTTACTTGAAGCTGACGTTGAACCTGATTCGGAATTAATTGGTAAAACCGTAGAAGAAAACCACCTTCGAAACTTACCTGAGTTATTTTTAATAGAGATTGTACGAAACGGTAAAGTACACAGCCCAGTTAGCCCCAACATGCAAATACTTGCTAACGACAAGCTTATATTTACCGGCAATGTAAAAAAAATAGGCAATATAGAACACGTAAAAGGCTTGAGCATGTTTGCCCAAACCAACGGTTTATTGCATGACAACCTCACAGAAGTGATTATTTCAAACCGTTCATTTTTACTGAATAAAACCCTAAAACAAGTTGGCTTTAGAGCATTATTTGATGCCGCAGTGGTGGCTATTCGCCGTGACGGCGAGGCAATCTCAGGTAAGTTAGGTGAATTGAAACTGCAATCAGGTGACTTTTTGTTGCTCGCCACAGGTAACGATTTTGAGCGCAGAGACAACATCAATAAAAACTTCTTTATTGTGTCTGAGCAAAAAATCACGCGAAAACTGCAACCGTGGCAAGAAGCCTCGACTGTATTTGGATTTTTAGCCACCATTGCGTTTGCTGCTTTATCTTTAGTTCCACTCGCAACAGGATTATTGTTTTATACCTCTTTTTTAGTCGCATCAAGAATATCCTCGATTGCCGAACTAAAGCGCAACTTGCCGATTAATTTGATACTGGTAATTGTGGGCGCATTAAGCTTGGCCACTGCGCTTGAGACATCAGGCGTCATTCAATTAGTCACGCAATATTTAACGCCTTACTTAGGTAACGCCGAGCCAATATACGCGCTTATTGCTGTGTATTTAATGACCGTACTACTGACAGAATTTGTGACTAATAATGCGGCCGCAGCACTTATGTTTCCATTTGCTTATGGATTGGTGACTGCGATGCAATTACCCATTATGCCCTTTGCTCTGGCCGTGGCGTTTGCAGCAAGTGCAAGTTTCATCTCGCCGTATGGCTACCAAACAAATCTGATTGTATTTAGCGCATCACAATATAAATATAGTCACTTTGCTCGCATAGGCGCGCCTATATCAGCGACCTATGCGGTTATTGTTATCAGTATGCTTAACTGGATATATTTGTAATAACCACGCTTTTATTTGCGTCCAGAATGCCCAAAACCACCCTCACCTCGCTCACTTTTTTCAAATTCATCAACCACTTCGAATTCGGGCTGAATAACCGGTATGAACATAAGTTGTGCGATGCGATCAGCTGGCTCAATAGTGAATGTGTCTTGCCCTCTGTTCCAGCACGAAATAAATAACTGACCTTGATAATCAGAGTCAATTAAGCCCACTAAATTTCCCAACACAATGCCGTGCTTATGTCCTAAACCAGAGCGTGGCAGTATGGTCGCAGCCATATCTTTGCTTTTCATGTGTATTGCAATACCGGTTGGTATCAGTTCAGTTTGTCCTGGCGAAAGTGTTAAAGGCGCGTCTATACACGCGCGTAAATCAACACCTGCAGAGCCATCGGTGGCGTAGGTTGGCAATGGAATATCAGTGCCTACTCTCGGGTTAAGAATTTTGATGGCTACTTGCTTCATGTAATGTTCCTAATAAAAATAAATATCAATACAACTAAAATTGTACGTGGTGATGCGTCAATATATAAGTAGAAGCATGAAAAAAACAGTAAAAATCTCTTATTCGAAGCATAAGCAAAGGTAAACATAGAAAATGTCCGCATTAAATAGCGATGCTTGTTTAAGCGAGATAAACAATGCAGTAGAATGCAAGTCGTTTATTTACTCAGGATAATAATTGTGGCAGTTCATTGGTTTCCAGGACACATGCACAAGGCACTTAAAGAAATAAAAGAAGCCTTAAGTCAGGTTGATATTCTTATTGAAGTACTCGACGCACGCATTCCATATTCTAGTGAAAACCCCGAAATAGCTAGGCTTAGAGGCGATAAGCCCTGCATTAAGATACTCAATAAGTCTGATCTTGCAGATCCAGAAATCACAGCAAAATGGCAAGCCGATTTAGAGACCCAACGCGGTATAAAAACATTTACCACATCAAGCGACAATCCAGCTAAAACCAAACAACTCATTGAACTAATAAGAAAAACCTGCGCAGCTAAAGAAGCGTCAGTTAAAACTATTAACGCAATGATTATGGGTATACCCAATGTGGGCAAATCAACTTTAATTAATATACTTGCCGACAGAGTAATCGCCACCACCGGTAACGAGCCCGCAGTGACCAAAACCCAACAACGCATCAACTTAGGTAGTGGTGTAGTATTGTATGACACACCAGGCGTGTTATGGCCGAAGCTTGAAAACCCAAATACAGGCTATCGCTTAGCCGCAAGTGGCGCAGTTAAAGATACGGCAATGGAGTACGACGACGTAGGATTTTATGCCGCCGACTACCTCATTAAAGCCTATCCCGAGAATATGCAACAACGATTTAAACTAGACCATGTACCCGATACTGAAATTGAATTTTTAGAGCTTGCAGCAGCAAATCGTGGCGCTTTAATGGCTAAAGGACGCGTCAATTTACACAAAATATGTGAAGTGTTAATAAATGAACTTCGCTCGGGTAAATTAGGTCGAATAACCCTTGAAACGCCCGAAATGTTAGTGCTAGAAAAACAAGAAATGGCGGCCATTGCTGCCAAAAAAGCAGAAGAAAAAGTATTGCGCAAACAGAAGTTTAAGTCAGGCTCACTCACTCCTGACAAGAAAGATCGCAAAGAAAAGCGTACTGAAAAACGCATCGAACAAAGCCAACGGATGCGTAAACAAAACAAGAGGTAATATTTACTACTCTTGCAAACGCCTGATCTTACTGCGTACCTTTGAAATATTAGAGTCTTTCGTATAGCGGCCCTTTGTAACATGACGAATTTGGTACACACCCGCTACATCAATAGGGATACCCTCGCTGCCAATGAGCCACTTAAACGCCGTGTCTTCATATGTTTTTCGCCAACGTGTATCTTGGGTTTGAAACGCCTTTATTTTATCGCAATAGCCTATTGCTCTGGCTACATCTGCATGCACAATTTGAAACGCTCCTTTTGCTTTATCGCGCGAGTGCTGTGAAAAGTTATCGGTAGAGATATCTACCACCTGTGGCTCGCTATCGTGACGTAACATAGGGTCGTCGTCGGTTAACATCTCGGTAGTGCATTCAGTTGCCGGAAAATACAGAATGTCTTGTTTGCCTTGCAAAGCGTCAGCGAGCGAGTCTATGCAATTTGCATGAAAAATAATGTCGCAATCAGTAAACCACAACCAATCAGCCTTGCTCGATTGCGCCGCCATATTGCGCCCTATTCCGCGCCTAAATAGCTTTTCCTTTTCAAACGGATGAAAATTCCAGACCACGTTTTCAACATCAATACCGCTAAAGTAATCAACCACCGCCGATGTTTTTTCATCTTCTAAAGAATAAAACACAGTAACGGTCACCGTCGCTTTGGTAGGTGGATAATTCACAAACGAACTCAGCTGATAACTCAGCATGTTGCCGTATCCCCAACAGTGACTCACAATTTCAAGCTGCAAATGCCCATCAAGTGCTTTCCGATTTACTTTTTCTGGAATAGCGCTACGATACCAAGATGCCGGTAATAGCTTCTGAGTCACTAAACGAAAAAACTGGATCGCTTGTTGATTATATTTTTTAGGCGGGTACGACTTGGTAATTTGCATGGTAATATCTATATGTAAAAAATATCTATAGAAAAGCTTATCACAAGTATATGAAATCGCACGATACCTTCGCTGATTATTTTGCTTATCATGCAATTTCGTTGTGTTTAGTTAGCGAAAAATTATTCAGTTTTGAGCACTGTTTCTAAATGCCATACCTTGGCCACAATACACCAACCATCTGCGTCATGTACAAAACTCAAATGATCTACAAATACATTGTTGTGTGCTCTTATTCGAATTTTTACGTTTGCGCACTTTGGCGATAACCAGTCAATCATAATAATCTCATGTTCGCGAATTTGCTTTACACTGGCTGGCGAAGTACGCGTGGCGACATCTTGTTTAAAGCTTTGTAGTGGCTCTACAAACAACTTTTGATTATCTACATCAAATAAACTGGCACTTGAATGGAATACTTTTTCTAACAAGTCGGTATCACAAAAATATATTGCATCAAAATAAGTGTTAATTGCCTCAAATAGGTCGTGCTCTCTCATATTATTTCTCCTTAATCATTAAGTCTATACCATAATAGCTAGATATATTCACACTTTACATTGGCTTGATGAATATAAAGCGTTAATATTAAGCCAACATTTATTAGGTATATCGAGTTAACATTGAACAACTCATCATTTAAGGCACATATGGGTGAGCCCAGCGCCTCTAATAACATGGGTGTCTTAGTTAGCACTCATAACGTGGGTGTCTTAATTACTAACAATACTGCGATGTTTGAGTTGGGGTGTGCACTTGAATTGTTTGCTTTGCCGCGACCTGAATTTGATCCATGGTACAACACAACAGTCATTAGCTTTGCAGGCTCAATGCTTGGTGCAACTGGCGGTGTGACGGTTAGCGCAGAACACGTAGATAACTTGTCTCAATTTGACACTATTGTAATTCCTAGTTGGCCTGTAGCTGAGCGCGCAAGTGACGCATTAATTGATGCACTCGGTTTATTTTATGAATCAGGTGGACGGATTGTGTCTTTTTGCTCTGGGGCATTTTTGCTTGCGCAAACGGGCTTACTTAATGGTAAGCAAGGTATTACGCATTGGCGCTACGCAAGTGTGTTTAAACAACAATTCCCTAAGGTCAATTACGTAGACGATGTGCTATATACTATGAATGACAAACTAGGATGCTCTGCTGGCAGTTCTGCGGCTATTGATTTGGGAATTGCCATCATTCGCCATGATTATGGCTACAACATTGCTAATCAAGTTGCCCGACGCTTGGTATTGGCTGCCCATCGAAATGGCGGGCAATCGCAATTTGTCGAAACGCCGGTGCCCAAAACATCAAATACATTTTCTGCTACGCTCGATTGGGCAATACACCATATTGATCAAACCATTGATGTGAATGATTTAGCTAAACAAGCCAACATGAGTAGAAGAAGCTTTGACCGACACTTTAGGAGCGCGCTAAATTTAAGCCCCAAAGAGTGGATAACTCAACAACGCTTACAACGCGCAAAAACCTTACTTGAAACAACTCGCCTGAATATTGATCAAGTCTCCTATCAATCGGGCTTTGAATCAGCCATGTCGCTGCGACATCACTTTAGAAAGCAAATAGGTTTATCACCAACAATTTATAGAAAGCAATTTTTTCAAACATACGCCTGCACAAATGAGTAGCTATACGGGTATGAATTGAAATACTAGTGAGCATGATGTTCGCGTATAAAGCTTGCAAATCGTGGCACACCACGCTTTGTAAAACCATAATGCCTAAAGGTTATGATACTGCCAACAGCGGGCGGTGAGTCACGCTCAGTTAAACTAAACCCAGTACCAATTTTAAAACGGATATCTTGGCCTTCTTTATTGATATAACTCACTAATAATGCGCCCATTTTATTGGCGTATTGGCCTTTGCCTTGCTGGTGTTTGAGTACCTTAGCTTCGCGGTCGTGATATGATTTAAGCTTTAATACTTGTTCGCTGCGGCCAGCGCGATACATAGCATTGGCTTTGTGTAACATTAAGCCTTCGGCACCTTTCGCTTCATACTCTCTTAATACCTTCTGCAATGCTTCTTCATCGCTCAATTCAAATTGCTTAACTGCCTGTATATACGACACATTCATTTGCAGTACAAGTAACAGGTAATGAGCATAACGCTGCTCAAAGGTATGTGAAAAATCAGGCGCATCAAATACCATATAACGAATGTTTTGCCATTGTTCGTCAACAGGTATCTGTTTAGTCACAGTAGAGGCAACATATTCAAAATTACCTCGTTGATACCATAATTCACCGTCTAGCCACACATTGGGCAACGCTTGAGTAAACCAACTGGGAGCATGAATAACGTTTCCAGATCGGGTGCGTAACACTCCATCTTTCCAAACAGCACGAATTCCATCATATTTTTCGCTAATTAGATATTGTTTTACGTCTTCACCTTTGTACAGCGTAGCAAGTTGCACAACTGCATCACGAGCAAAAGCCGAGGCGGTAAAAAAGAACGCAAGTAAAAGAATAGAAGACAGGGTTTTCAATGTCGCGAGCCTGTTGTAAAAACGAATCGGTACACTGTATGCAAATTGCACGAGAAACGTAACTGACCTTCTGGCTAGTTTGTATTTACCCGAAAGGAACGCATATCAACAGTTGTCAAAATGCTGAGAGAACCCGTTTATTTGATGGTAGGTAATGTGACACCCATCATCAGCTACAATGCCGTCTTCGTCAAAATCAAAGCCAACATCCACCTCTTCTAGTGCTGGTATATGTATCACAATACCGTCAACATAGGTCACCAGCTTATGTAATTGGTAGTTGTCAATTTGACCGTTTGTAAACGCTAAAATATCAACGCCATCGCGCCCTTCTAAAGAGCTTTGATTAGAGTTTGAATCGCCATCTACAACGCCATTGTTGTTCATATCAATCCAATATTGGCGGGAATCATGGGAAGGCAGTCGGCGATTGATAAACTGTTGTTTAACGCGGACTAAACGCAGACCAGCTTCAAAATTACTTTGTACAGACGTAAGCGATGCTACGCGCGCATCCGATGCGATATCGATAAATCGCGGCGCGGCGGCAACACTTAATATACCCAAAATAGTGATCACAATAATGAGCTCTATAAGCGTAAACCCGCCGCTGCTAGAAAACTTTATATTTTGACCATTAATATTCATATTGCCCGTCAATACTATATGCACACCATTCAATATTATTGAAAACCGCTGCGATCACATACTATTACCGAGTAAACCATTGTAAAGTATGTAGTAAATACATAGGTATACTAGCGAATACAGGCGCCATATACACAAATACCGCCAAGGGATTAAGCAAAAATGACATTAAAAGTTCGAAAAATCGCGCATAAATTACACATTTGGGCAGGTGCAGTACTCGCCGTGCAAATACTATTCTGGATTGCTGGCGGCCTTATAATGAGCGCCATCCCGCTTGAAAGAGTACATGGTAAACACCTAGCTACTAAGCAAAGCTCGATTCCTTTCAAAAGCGCGGACTTTACGTACTCTATTGATGAAGCCATAACAGCAATGTCATTTGCGCCCACACAAATAGTGGGTGCGTATGTACTTGAATCGCCCTACTATATATTGTCCAACGGACAACACAGCAAAGCAATACACGCAAAAACCGGTAAGGCGCTCGGTGCCTTATCAGCCCAACAAGTAAACAAAATTGCAGCAGAGCATTATTTGGGAAAAGCTAACATTTACGGTACTGAACTGCTTACAGATGTGCCACCCGAAGCAAGTAGAAATATGTCGCCAGTGTGGCAAGTTACCTATGATGATCGCTGGCAAACTACACTTTATATTTCTAATTATACCGGCCAAGTAACCACCATACGAAGTCATATATGGCGAATTTTTGATTTTGTTTGGATGTTGCACATTATGGATTACGACGACCGTGAAGACTTTAACAACCCACTACTCATAAGCTTCGCGGCCGCTTCTTTATTATTTACTCTGTCGGGCTTTACCTTACTATTTTATAAATTACGTATTCGACGCACATTACAAAAAATTGCAATAAGGTAGCCGTGCACAGGCGCTGCTATTGTTTAGTACGCCAATTTACGCTGGCCCACAAATATGGCGCCAACAGTAAGTAAAAATAACAATACAACGCTGGGCGAATTAGCATTAACGATACCCGTTGCAATGTCTGAAGGGTCACTATTAAATACAGCATCGTTTAATTGTGTACCACTGCCATTCACACCTGTTGTAAAACTGTTCGCAATAAGTTGGCCATTGATCATGCCGCCATTTCCAAATACATTCGCATTTGGCGCAAGCACTGAGCCATACAATGCTGTGTTAATATTGACAGTTGTGGCTTCAAAAAAATTAAATAACACGTTGTTTGCTGAATGAGATACCCAATCACTGGTTTTTATCAGCCAATCGTTGCCATTAAGGTCAATATTGACACCTGAAATGTTAAATACAATACGCGCGCCCAAAGCCTCGGATGTAGTTAACACACTACTGAAGTTAGCGATATCGCTTGCAGCAATGTTAGTAATAAAGGTTTGTGTAGAGTCTTTCGTGTCGAGTAATAAGTTACTCCATTTTGTAGTATTGCTGGTGTTGCTTTGCGAGCTCAAGGTACTTGATAACTGCTGGAAGTGAGCTTGGTTAAAGTCAAAGCTTGCGTTCGCTTCGCGCAATGCATTGGTGGCACCTACTGTTGCACTGCCATTCACGCTTGCCAAGCCATTAATATCACCACCATTCATTATTAAATTCCCACTGGTAGCAAGTGCTAGTTGATTATAGTCATTTAGTGTGGCTACGGTGTAACCCGACAATTGAGTATTGCCACCAATAAGCAATGCCCCCTGTGAATCGCTATTAACTCCCACATAATCCTTAAAAACGTACGCATTGGCATTACCCACATCTTTAAAATCGATGACCGCAGAAAGGCTAATAGAAGAAAGGAACAGCATTGACAACGCTGTCATTTTAGATAAAAGTTTTTGTGAGTTTGTGAACATAATTCTCTAATTGCTCGAAGTGACTGTGGATCAATACTAAAGTGCTATCAAGATAAAGTCAAATCACTAAAATTCGGTATAATTGTCAAATATTTTTACACACATTAAAATAAATAGCACTATATCATTACCAATGGTTGCAATTACAACTACTTACCAAGCATGGCCTGATTGTTGCTTTCGCTGTTAATAAGTTACGTTTGGCAAAGCAATTGTAAATACTCATTGTGCTTGCCAACTTGTTTCACACATATTTGATTATATTTCTAGGTGGTAATATGCAGTTATTAAGTAAAGTGTTTTTGGTGGCCATTTGTTTTACTACGTCAATGTCTTCTTACGCTAACCTGATCACAAACGGCAGTTTTGAAGATAATGCTGTTAACACAAACAGTTGGAGCTGGTTTACTGCTACCAATGTAAATGGTTGGGAAGGCAGTAACATTGAAATTTGGGACAGCTTCCAGAATTTTGATGCTTTTGATGGTGTGCAGTTAGCAGAGCTAAATTCGCACGGCCAAAACGGCCAAGCCTTTTCAATATTTCAAACCTTTGATACCACAATCGGCGACAACTATTACATGAGTTTTGCATACAGTGCGCGAGCGAACACTAACGAAGCATTTTCTGTTGAATTGTCTGCAAACAACACTGAGTTTTTCTCACAGGTGATAAATGACCACGTAGTGAAAAGATGGAGCGTTTTCACAGCTAGTTTTCAAGCAGTGAGTGACAAAACCACCATCACGTTCAACAGCATTACGCCGCACTCAGGAACGGTCGGTAATTTTTTAGACGATGTTGTGGTGATCAAAAATGATAATTTAGTTACGGCAAGCACTTCTGTTTCTGCGCCATCAGGTGTACTGATGTTAGGTATGGCTTTAGTAGGATTAGCAGCGTCTCGCAGAAAAATTCTGTAAAACAACACAATTAACGCGCATGTAAATGTATAAATAGAGATAACGGATGCCTTGACCAGGTTCCGTTATTTTTTTTTGTTTTTCTCTATCAACAAATCAGCATATGAACGTAATTTATCTTTCTCGCGCAGTTGTGCAAAGGGATCATTGTCTTGATTATTGGCTGTCGAGTTTTGGCTGGTATTCCGCGGAGTTTGTATAGATTCTTTTTTACCCTTGAACTTATCAACAATAATAGCGCTTAGGGTTTTATTTGGCTTATCTTGAACTGCTTGTTTGTCTTTTTGCTTGTTTGCCAAGTGATTAACCAACAAAAATAACAGCAGCACAAAAAACCATGCTCCCCATTTTACAGCAAAAGACCAGCCCACATTTGCAGGCGTTTGCGAGGTTTGCACATACGCTAAATAGTCACTGTGAACTTTGCCTATAATGAAAATACTCGCAACTAACACAATCAAACTGACAATAAGCAACTTATAGCGACGCCACAACAATCCCGACAGTACAATATTAATAATTTTATTCATCACATTCCTGCTGTAATCGGCATTTAAGGTTAACCAAAGAAGTTTAGTCCAAGTACTGCCAACACGGCCAGCAGCCCTTTTTCACGGATATTGGCATAAATTTGCGCTTCTTCTTCTTGCACAATCACTTCGAGCTCTTCGGGAGAGAAATCCTCAGGCTTTTTCTGGGCGATTACAATACGCGTTTTAGCCCTTGCAATTGCTTTGTCGCGAATAGCTAACTTGACCTTGCTTGAAACTTGCTTGAAAGGATTTTGCATACTGTTCCTTGTTATTTTACGCATCAAAGTATACCGTAAAATCTATTACATCGCTAAACAGCTTATTTTTTATGCGACTTTAGCGTGAATTTGCGCTTTGTTATAAGTTATTCGCTTGTTACCTATTGATTAACGCCCACGGTTTGATACCATTCACATGTCTAAAATAAACAAAGAAAAGTAATGTCTAAATTCGCAAATTTTACTCATCACCATCATATCCGCACCTAACCTTTCAGGTATGTGCTTGGAAGGTATTGTTTCCTTCCCATGGCGATGACATAAATTTGAAGCCCTCGGAAGGAAACTTTCGGGGGTTTTTTAATTTAGGACCAGCCCCTGACTTTGAGTAGATTCGCAAACGTTTTTAAATTTAACAAGGAAATTTCCATGAGCGATAGCAACAGACTTAGAATAGCCGTACAAAAATCAGGTCGCCTAAGCGATGATAGTATCTCGCTACTAAAAGCCATTGGCATTAAATTGCAAATACGAGACCGTTTGTTGATAGCTCATAGTACTAATCAACCGATTGATTTATTGCGCGTGCGCGATGATGACATTCCAGGGTTAGTAATGGACGGTGTGGTTGATTTAGGGTTTATTGGCGAAAACGAATTAGAAGAGAAAATGCTTGAGCGCCAAGCCTCAAGCAAACCTAGTGAATTTAAAACCTTGCGTCGACTTGACTACGGCGGTTGCCGGTTATCTATTGCGGTGCCAAGTGAAATGGATTACAGCAGCGTTAGTTCTTTAAATAACAAAAAAGTAGCCACCACGTATCCATATTTACTTGAGCGCTTTTTTAAACAAAACAACGTAAATGCACAAGCCGTTATGCTAACTGGCTCGGTAGAAGTTGCGCCTCGTGCCGGTGTTGCGGATGCCATATGCGATTTAGTATCAACAGGTGCCACACTAGAAGCCAACGGTTTACGTGAAGAAGACGAAGTTTTTGCCTCAAAAGCCGTGCTTATTCAAAAAGCACAGCCTTTAAGTGAAGCTAAGCAAGCGCTAGTGACTCGCTACTTACCGCGCATTGATGGCGTTATGCAAGCAAAAGAAAGCAAATATATTATGCTTCACGCGCCTAAAACATATTTAGAGCAGGTGAAATCATTGTTGCCTGGTGCTGAAAACCCAACAGTTCTGCCACTTGCTGGACATGATGACCGCGTTGCAGTGCATGTAGTAAGCTCAGAAACCTTGTTTTGGGAAACTATGGAGAAGTTAAAAGCACTCGGCTGTAGTTCAATTTTAGTATTGCCAATTGAAAAAATGATGGGTTAATGTATGACCATACCACAAGCAATTATATGGAATGAGCTCAGCACTGATATGCAAGCAGGCGTGTTGGCACGCCCGGCTTTGGCCGATTCAGCCTTGCTTCGCGACACCGTAAGTAAAATACTTCTAACGGTAAAAACTGGCGGCGATGACGCGGTCTTAGCTTATACTAAAGAGTTTGATGGCGCCGAGTTAACCAGCCTTCGTTTATCGATTGATGAAATACAGGCTGCTGAAAAAGCTATTCCTGAGAATGTGAAAGCTGCCATTGATATGGCTTATGACAACATCAAAGCATTTCACGAAGCACAAAGACCAAGCACCATAGAAGTTACTACTCAACCGGGTGTAGTTTGCCAACAAAAGCATGCGGCGCTTGAGGTAGTTGGCTTGTATATTCCAGGTGGCAGTGCCCCACTACCCTCTACGGTATTAATGCTGGGTGTATGCGCACAAGTTGCCGGATGTGCCTTACCTATTTTATGCACGCCGCCTTCATCTTCTGGGAAAGTTGCCAATGAAATTTTATATGCCGCAGCAAAATGCGGCATTGAACATGTTTATTTGTGTGGAGGCGCACAAGCAATTGCCGCTATGGCATACGGTACAAACACTATTCCCAAAGCGGACAAAATATTTGGCCCTGGCAATAGCTTTGTTACTGAGGCTAAGCAACAGGTAAGCCAAAGCGTTGATGGTGCCGCTATTGATATGCCTGCTGGGCCATCTGAAGTGTTGGTGCTTGCCGATGAACATGCGAACCCAGCGTTTGTTGCCGCCGATTTGCTGTCACAAGCCGAGCATGGCCCTGACTCCCAAGCCGTAGTCGTGGCAAACAGTGCCGAGCTCATTAAGCAAGTACAACAGCAAGTGTTATTGCAACTGGTGAAACTAACTCGTGCCAGCATTGCCGAAAAATCGATAGCTAACAGCCGTTTTATTGTGACCTCGTCGGTAGACGAGTCAATTAGTGTCACCAACGCCTATGCTGCAGAACATTTAATTATTCAAACACAAAACGCTGAAAGCGTTACTGATAGAGTTAAACACGCAGGCTCTATTTTTGTAGGCGCTTACTCGCCCGAGTCAGCAGGCGATTACGCTAGCGGCACTAACCATGTATTGCCAACCTATGGATATGCACGCAACTATTCAAGCCTAGGGCTTACTGACTTTATGCGCAGATACACCGTACAAACGCTCTCTCAAGAGGGTCTTGGCAACATTGGTCAAGCTATTATCGATTTGGCCAATGCAGAAGGGCTTGACGCCCACGCCAATGCGGTTGCTATAAGACTCAATAACGGGAAATAACCACATGACTAACAATTGGCTTACCCACTTAACCAGCGAGCACGTGCGCGAACTCACGCCGTATGAATCAGCAAGGCGTTTGTTTGCAGCAAGTCAAGGCCAACAAAGTGTATGGCTGAATGCCAACGAATCTCCCGTTGCCGACACGTTTACATTATCAAGTGAGTTATTGAATCGCTATCCTGACTGCCAACCGCAAACCGTTATTGATAGTTATGCAGCATATGCCGAAGTGCTGCCTGAACAAGTGCTTACCACCCGCGGCGCCGATGAAGGCATAGAGTTACTGATCAGAGCCTTTTGCACACCGGCCCAAGATAGCATTTTAATTTGCCCGCCAACCTATGGCATGTATGCAATAAGTGCAAACACCTTTAACGTGGGCGTTGAAAAAGCACCATTGAAAGCGGATTTTAGCGTTGATGTAGATGCCGTTAACAGCTACGTAGGCAGCGTGAAACTTGTATTTTTATGCTCACCCAATAATCCAACCGGTACCATGCTAACGGCCGACGACCTTATCAATATTTTAGAGGCGTACGGCGAACAAGCAATTGTGGTGCTTGATGAAGCATATATAGAATTTAGTGCCACCAATACACAAAGCCATTTGTTGGCAAACTACCCCAATTTAGTCATATTACGCACCTTGTCTAAAGGTTTTGCGCTAGCAGGCATTCGCTGTGGGTTTGTGCTTTCAAGCAGTGCAATTCGCCAAGTATTACTGAAAGTCATTGCGCCCTACCCTATGCCCGATCCTGTCGCACAAATTGCGAGTCAAGCATTGAGCCCACAGGGTATTACAAACATGCGTACACGAGTGAGCGAACTTTCTAGTGCGCTACAAGACATGAGCGAGCATTTGAATAATATTAATGGCATTACTTTAATGGGCAGTCAATGCGGCAATTTTGTATTGTTTTACAGCACCTACAACGCTGAATTAATGCGCTTCTTAGTTGAACACAAGGTGTTAATTCGCGACCAATCGAAACAGCTTTTGCTAAATAACTGCTTACGAATTAGTATTGGCACCGAACAACAAAACACCCAATTACTGGCATTAATTAAGTCATTTTTTGCTGCCATTACCACCACAGAAACTAGTAGCAACGAGGCAGTATAATGAGTCAACAAGCCATATTATTTATTGACCGCGACGGCACTTTAGTAGAAGAGCCGCCAATAGACAAACAGCTCGATAGTTTAGCCAAACTTGCATTTGAGCCTAACGTTATCCCAAGTTTATTGGCCTTACAAAAAGCAGGGTACCGTTTAGTAATGGTGTCAAACCAAGATGGTTTGGGTACCAGCAGCTTTCCACAAGCTGACTTCGATGCGCCGCACAATGCCATGATGGCGGTATTTGAAAGCCAAGGGATAGTGTTTGATGATGTGCTTATATGTCCTCACTTTGACCACGACGAATGCCATTGCAGAAAACCGAAATTAGGGCTTGTTAGCGATTATTTGCAACAAGGTAAAATTGATTTCACACGCTCATTTGTGATTGGTGATCGTGATACCGACATATCACTTGCCAAAAACATGGGCATTGTGGGTATTCAGTACCACCCGCAGGAAAATAACTGGCAAAGTATAGTTACTCAGTTAACGGTAAAAGCGCGCACAGCAAGTGTTGAAAGAAACACGTCAGAAACCAAGATACGCGTTGAAGTAAACTTAGATAGCCAAGAAAAGTCTAAAATAGCCACCGGCATGGGCTTTTTTGACCATATGCTTGATCAAATTGCTACCCACGGCGGCTTTTACTTAAATTTACAAGTAGATGGCGACTTGCATATTGATGATCACCACAGTGTGGAAGACACCGCCCTTGCCTTGGGCGAGGCACTAAAAAAAGCGCTAGGCGATAAACGCGGAATTGCGCGATTTGGTTTTGCACTCCCTATGGATGAGTGCAGAGCAGAGTGTTTAATGGATATTTCTAATCGTCCTCACTTGCAGTTTGACGCGACGTTCAGTCGTGAAAACGTGGGTGAAATGGCAACTGAAATGGTACCTCATTTCTTTTATTCGATTGCTCAGTCAATGGGCTTGTCACTGCACCTTTCAACTACCGAAGGTAATGCCCACCATCAAGTCGAAAGTTTGTTTAAAGTATTTGGCAGAGCACTGCGTCAAGCTATTAGCAAAAAAGGTGATGTATTACCTAGCTCAAAAGGAGCATTGTAAGCATGGCGCAAGCAACACTTACCATTGTTGATACCGGCTGCGCTAACATATCATCGGTAAAATTTGCCGTAGAACGTTTAGGCATTATTGCTGAAGTGTCAAGTGACCTAAGAGAGATTTCACGTGCTCAACGCGTTATTTTACCCGGCGTAGGCAGTGCGCCTGCGGCAATGGCTAGCATCACTAACAAACAATTAATACCCTGTTTGCAAAGCTTAACGCAGCCTGTTTTAGGGGTTTGCTTAGGTATGCAGCTTATGGTTGAAACATCAGCAGAAACTAACTTAGGCGATACCGCATATACCAAAGCGTTGGGTTTGATACCCGGTAGCGTTGAAAAGATGCAGGTAGGCAATTTACGCTTGCCTCATATGGGATGGAATCAGGTAAGCAGTACTCGCAGCAACCCTTTGTTTGCCAACATTGATGATGGCGCATACTTTTACTTTGTGCATGGCTATGCCGTAAACGTATACGAACATACCCTCGCTACTTGCGAGTATCATCAGCCATTTTCAGCGGCAATCAATAAAGACAACTTTTTTGGCGTACAATTTCACCCCGAGCGCTCGTCAGATGCCGGTGCTCAGTTGCTAAAAAACTTTGCTCAACTATAAGGTAAAAATACTATGATAATACCTGCTATTGACCTCATTGAAGGCAAAGTGGTGCGCTTGTACCAAGGCGATTACGCCCAAACAACCGAATACAAATTAGACCCTATTGATGTGGTTAAAGACTACGCAAGTCAAGGTGCGAGCATATTGCACATTGTTGATTTAACAGGTGCTAAAGACCCAAGTAAACGCCAAATTCCATTGATTAAAGCCATGGCTGCTACCGGACTTATGACCTTTCAATCGGGCGGTGGCGTACGCACTAAACAAGACGTACAAGACTTGCTTAATGCCGGAGTAGAACGAGTAGTGATTGGTTCACTCGCAGTAAGCGAGCAAGCGACCGTTGCCAAATGGTTCACCGAATTTGGTCCTGAACATATTGTGCTGGCGCTTGATATCAACATTGACAAAAACGGCAATAAATTTGTAGCCACCCATGGTTGGCAACAAGATTCTGGCGTGAGCATTGAAGCGTTAATTGCCCATTATGCTAAGGTTGGGCTAAAACATGTCTTATGCACCGACATAAGCCGTGACGGTACCTTAAGTGGAGCAAACAACGCTTTATACCAAGAACTAGTGGAACAATACCCCGACATTAATTGGCAAGCTTCAGGCGGCATCGGTGGCTTGGACGATATAGACGCACTTAAACCCACAAACGTGCAAGGCGTAATATTAGGCCGCGCATTACTAGAAGGTAAATTTACTCTGAAGGAGGCAATTGCATGCTGGCAAGACGCATAATTCCTTGTTTAGATGTTCGCGACGGTGTGGTAGTAAAAGGCGTTAAATTTAGAAACCATGAGATTATTGGCGACATTGTGCCATTAGCACAAAAATACGCTGAAATTGGCGCTGATGAGTTGGTATTTTATGATATCACGGCATCAAGCGACCAACGTGTGGTAGATAAAAGCTGGGTTACCAGAATAGCGCAAGTAATTGATATTCCGTTTTGTGTGGCAGGCGGTATTAAATCGGTTGAAGATGCTGGCCGCATATTGGCAATGGGCGCTGATAAAATCTCGGTCAACAGCCCAGCACTTAGCAATCCGCAATTGATCACCGACCTTTATAATACCTACGGTCAACAATGCGTCGTTATTGGTATTGATAGCTTTTTTAATGACGAAACGGGTCAATATGAAGTCTATCAATTTACCGGCGATGAAAGCCGTACACAAAAAACCCAATGGCAAACGCTTGATTGGATAGCAGAGGTACAACAGCGCGGTGCAGGCGAGATTGTACTAAATTGTATGAATCAAGATGGCGTACGTAGCGGTTACGACATTGACCAATTAGCTAAGGTACGTGAGGTGTGCAAAGTACCATTAATTGCTTCAGGTGGCGCTGGTAGTATTGAGCATTTTGTTGATGTGTTTCAACAAGCTGATGTTGATGGTGCCTTGGCAGCATCGGTATTTCACAAGAATATTATTGCGATGGACGATCTTAAAAGTAGCCTGCGCAAGCAAAATATAGCAATTAGACAATAAGTGTTAAGCAAAACGTAACCCTTATTAATTAGAAAGGATTAACATGAAAGTTAACAAAGACAATATTAGCTCACTGGCGTGGTCAAAAATGGACGGTTTGTTGCCATGCATTGTGCAAGATGCGGTGTCAGGACAAGTGCTGATGCAAGGCTTCATGAATGAAGACGCAATACACACAACCTTAAGCAAGCAGTTAGTGACCTTTTACAGCCGCAGCAAACAGCGCTTATGGACAAAGGGCGAAACGTCTAACAATACGCTTGAGCTAATAGACATCAGTGCTGACTGCGATCTAGACAGTATATTAGTGTTGGCAAACGCAAATGGACCTACTTGTCACAACGGCACCACTTCGTGTTACAACGAAGCACAATTACCAGCTTTAAGCTTTATTGCACAATTAGAAAATGTAATTGCCACACGTAAAGACGCGCCTGCTGATTCTAGCTATACCGCCTCTTTGTATGCCAGTGGTATTAAGCGAATAGCACAAAAAGTAGGAGAAGAAGGAGTAGAAACTGCACTTGCCGCTACTGTGCAAGACTTAGAAGAACTTAAAAATGAGTCTGCTGATTTGCTCTATCATTTAACGGTGCTGCTACAAGCCAGTAATTTAGAATTAAGTGATGTTGTTGAAGTATTAAAGCAACGTCATCAAAAATAAAAACCATATAAATCAATAGATAAGTAATTATTTTCATTTTTTTGAAAATAATTACTTGAAAACATCTACTCGCATTCCTATATCTTAATTGTGGGCGCCGAAAGGGTCTATAACTACTACCGCTGAATAGTCAGGGTAGTCAATCTTATTAATTAACATATTGCTTAATAGCGAGGATATGCACATGCGTACTATAGATTTATCTCCACTTTACCGTTCATTTATTGGTTCTGACCACTTAGCATCTATGATTGATGCGGCCAACCGCCAAGAAAAACAAACCACTTATCCACCATATAACATTGAGTTGCTTGGTGAAGATAAATACAGAATAACCATGGCCATTGCCGGCTTTGCGAAAGACGACGTACTTATTGAGGTGCAAGAGAATACCTTAAAAGTGGTGGGCAAAAAGCCAACTGAAGATGCGTCCGCATCTACCACGAGCACCGGCGAAGCAAATAGTGGCAGCGAACAAAACCAGCGCAAGTTTTTGCACAAAGGTATTTCTGAACGAAATTTCGAGCGCAAGTTCCAGCTGGGTGACAATGTAAAAGTACTTGCCGCTGATTTACAAAATGGACTACTGCACATCGATTTAGAACGAATTGTGCCAGAGGCGAAAAAGCCAAAGCAAATTCAAATTGGTAGTAAG
Organism: Glaciecola sp.; assembly: GCA_049650345.1. Taxonomy (GTDB): domain Bacteria; phylum Pseudomonadota; class Gammaproteobacteria; order Enterobacterales; family Alteromonadaceae; genus Glaciecola. The sequence goes on from JBARZY010000176.1 coordinate 65,065, forward strand.
TTAATTGAAAATTAATTGATATTTACCACTTTGCTGGTTCCCTAGGCCAGCAAAGTGGGTCACTTCAACTGAGCCATAGCCGTCAAGGTAGTAATTACCTCACTAGGATCAAAGGGTTTGAGGATTAATTTCACGTTTTCAAAAAATTGTTCGAACGACTTTCTCAGGCAGATTCCACAACCACTCGAAAATTTGGTGGTACGGGCTTAGGTATGCCGATTAGTTTAGGCTTAGTGAAGTTAATGAACGGCACAATAGATTTGAATAGCGTTGAGAATGTAGGAACCACTATCACTATGCTATTGCTCCTAGCAACAAGTTCTCATAGCGAACATACAGAAGTTAACTGTTCCCAGATAAAAGCGCCTAACCTCAAGAACAAGACCATATTATTAGCCGAAGACAATGAAATCAATCAGGTAATCTTCTGCGCCATGCTTTAAGAAACCAAAGCCAATGTTGTGGTTGCGTCAAATGGTGAAGAGGCAGTCGCAGCGAATATCAAACACTCACCTGATATTGTGTTTCTCGATATTAACAAGCCTGTGATGGACGGTGTTGAAGCCTGCAAGGTAATTAAACGCGATACGCCTACTACCCCTCTGGTGTGTATTACTGCTAATGTATCAAAAGAAGATATTCGAGCATATACCAGCCATGGCTATGATTATCATGTGGGTAAACCCGTAGACTTGGTCGCGCTTTATAAAATATTGCGCTCGCTTAATCCATAACCCGCAAAGCTTACTCGCTGCCAATCCAAAAATAAAAAACAACTAAATAGAACGCAAGCAAGTGTTGACATATGAAATTTCATATATATGATAATCCACATATATGAAATTTCGAATATATTGACACCCTATGACACCATTATCTTTTTTTAAATGCCTAGCTGACGATACTCGGTTAAAGTGTTTATTACTTATTTGTTCAGTGAGTGAATGCTGCGTATGCGATCTAATGAGTGCATTGAAGCTTGAGCAACCCAAAATTTCCCGTCATTTGGCCGAACTTAGAAAGTGCGGCATATTACAAGATACTCGCAAAGGAAAATGGGTGTACTACCAATTACATCCGCAACTTGCTCAGTGGGCACGCGATATTATCACGCATACGGCGAACACTAATCCTCCTTACTTTGACCAGCAACTCACTGCCTTGCAGCAGTCAATACAATCGCGACCACCTTGTTGCTAATTCAGGATCACTATGAAAATTTTATACATTTGTACACATAACCGCTGCCGCAGTATTTTGTCAGAGGCCATTACCAATCACCTTGCTAAAGGAGTGATTGAAGCAAGAAGCGCGGGGAGTCAGCCCGCGGGGATTGTGCACCCCTTATCTATTAAATATTTACAAGAAGACGGCATTACAACTGCCGGGTTAAGTAGTCAATCATGGGATGAATTTGAAGATTTTGCACCAGACATTGTGGTAACCGTGTGTGATTCGGCCGCTGGTGAAGCTTGCCCAATATGGTTCGGTAACACAATAAAAGTGCACTGGGGTTTAAGTGACCCTTCAAAGCTAAGTGGTAGTGATGATGAAATTGCTGAGGCTTTTCGCTCATCAATAAGCATTATAAAAGATCGTGTTATCAGTTTGCGCCAACTTGCTGAGCAATCATTATCTAAAGTAGATCTGCAGACTGCGCTAAGCAAATTAGGAGCACAATAAACATGAGTAATCATCAGTTTTCCCCTAATGACTCGTCATTGCCTAATGTGAGTGACGACGAGTTACACGTACCTGACTTTGCACTTACCCAAAGTGCTAACCTAGACCATCCAGTAAGAATCTTGTTGCTGTATGGTTCATTGCGTAAACGCTCTTTTAGCCGCTTAGTCATTGAAGAGGCAGCGCGCTTATTGGTGCATTTTGGCGCCGATGTGAAAATATTTAATCCTGAAGGTTTACCCCAAACCGATACTACCGATCATCATCATCCTAAAGTTAAAGAATTACTTGAACTGATGATGTGGTCTGAAGGACAAGTATGGTGTTCGCCAGAGCGCCACGGCTCAATGACCAGTATTTTCAAAAGCCAACTAGACTGGGTGCCATTGAGTGTAGGCGCGGTGCGTCCAACTCAAGGCAAGACCCTTGCGGTGATGCAAGTTTGCGGCGGCTCCCAATCATTTAATGTGGTCAATCAACTGCGTGTGTTAGGACGGTGGATGCGTATGGTCACCATACCCAATCAATCAAGTGTACCAAAAGCATATTTAGAGTTTGACGATAACGACCGTATGAAGCCCTCATCAAACTACAACCGCATAGTAGATGTGATGGAAGAATTAATGAAATTTACGCTGTTATTGCGCGGCAATAAAGAGCATTTTGTTGACCGTTACTCTGAACGCGTAGAATCAGCAGAACAATTAAGTCAACGGGTTAACCAACGTGCGATTTAATATCATTGCATTAACAAGCCACATCGCAAAAGGACCGCAACATGGGATTATTTGAACGCTATTTATCGGTATGGGTAGGTTTATCAATTATTATTGGCATTACCTTAGGAAGTTTTATGCCTAGCGTATTTGCGCTAGTGGCCAGTGTTGAATATGCGCACGTTAACATTGTTATTGCCGTACTCATTTGGTTAATGATTTTTCCAATGATGGTACAAATTGACTTTTCGTCTATTAAAGACGTAGGTAAAAACCCAAAAGGCTTATTACTCACCTTAGTAGTGAACTGGCTAATTAAACCCTTTACCATGGCGTTCTTGGGCTGGTTATTTTTTAAAGGCATTTTTGCAGATTGGGTTGACCCACAAACGGCTACTGAATACATAGCAGGCATGATTTTATTAGGCGTTGCGCCTTGTACAGCAATGGTATTTGTATGGAGTCAACTAACCAAAGGCGACGCTAATTACACGCTTGTACAAGTGTCTATCAATGACATTATTATGATTTTTGCTTTTGCCCCAATTACCGCATTACTCCTAGGCGTAACAGACATTACCGTGCCGTGGGATACATTACTGCTGTCGGTAGTATTATATGTACTCATACCGTTAGTCGCGGGCGTATTGACTCGTAGGCAACTAGATAAAAGTAAAGATACAAACACACTCAATGCATTTTTAAGCACAACGAAACCTTGGTCTGTAATGGGCTTATTGGCAACAGTGGTATTGCTATTTGGGTTTCAGGCAGAAACCATTATCGCTAACCCTCAAGCCATTGTGTTGATTGCTATTCCGCTTCTCATTCAAACCTACGGTATTTTTGCAATTGCGTATATTGCCGCTAAGCAAATGAAATTACCGCACAATATAGCAGCCCCAGCATGCATGATTGGCACGTCTAACTTTTTTGAACTGGCAGTTGCAGTGGCTATTTCACTCTTTGGCCTACATTCAGGTGCCGCGCTTGCGACCGTTGTGGGCGTATTGGTAGAAGTACCGGTGATGTTGTCATTAGTATGGTTTGCGAATCGCACTCGACATTGGTTTTAATAAATATGACTTATCATATAAATTATAGTTGCACTTAATAATAGGGAATTGCATAGTAACAGCATAATTTGTTTTTCTATCGCTTACTCATGACCAACACTCACAAACAACAAGCAATACAGCGCGTCACATTAGTCAACCAGCACAACATGCAAGTACAAGTGTGTGACTACGGGGCGCGTATATTATCAATAAAAGTCCCTAATGCTTGTGGCGAGCTTATTGAGACCACACAAAACTATGCACAAGATACCGACATTTTAGCCGACACTGCATATATGGGGGCCACATGCGGGCGCATTGCAAACAGAGTGTCTGGCGCCAAATTTGAAGTCAATAATACACACTACCACTTAGATGCTAACGAGGGTAATAATACCTTACATGGTGGCAGTGTAGGCTTTAGTCACCACTATTGGAAACTCGTTTCACACAATAACAACACAGTTGTGTATGAGCACTTATCACCTCACTTAGATCAAGGCTTTCCAGGCAACTTGCAGGTAAAAGTAAGCTACACCTTAAGCGATACCAACGAACTCCTTATTCAGTACCATGTAAGCAGTGACATGACCTGCCCTATCAATATGTGCAATCATACCTATTTCACACTGGGTGAAACAAACGGTATTCATGCTTTACAACTGCAGGTTAATGCTAAAAAGTATTTGCCGGTTAACGCGCACAGCATTCCAACTGGCGAACAATCTGTAGTTACCCAAGCAATGGACTTTACCGCCGCCCAAAAACTGGCCGACAAGCTTCAGTTACGCGACTTTGACGATTGTTACATTGTAGACCAACAAGATGCTGTACATTTGGTTTCCGAACAGCATCAATTAAGCTTAACAATAAGCAGTGATCACAAAGCAATGCAAGTGTATACGGGTAACTACTTACCACAAAAGCACAGTGCAATAGCCTTAGAAGCGCAAGGATTGGTAGACGCTGTCAACCAAAAAACGTTTGAAGCGGAATATGTGAGCCCACAACGCCCTTACCGTAAATTTATTCGTTATACATTTAACGCATTGTGATTGTTGATGAAAGTGAACATTGCATGCGTACTTTAGGGCGATTTGGTAGTGCTTTTTGATTTATGTAGCTTGTTTGTGGTCGGCTTGTTTATGGGAGTTAACCAAATAAAGGTAAACCCGCAAGGCCCATTACCAACACCCAAGACGCAAAAAAGATCTTTAGCTTCTTGGGCGAAAAATATAACACCACGTGTTTGGCAATTAGGCCGCCCACTATGGCTCCCGCGCCTGCAAATAGTACCACTTGCCAATAAACCGCACCCGAAACAAAAATGTGGTAATAAATCGCCCCATGCACACTAAAAGCAGTCAATATAACGGCAAGGGCTATAGCAAAACTAATATTAAACCCTCTTAAAATTAAATATACCGCCACTAATTCACCCACGCCTACCGATAACCAAGCTGTAATGACACCTCCAGCAAAAGCGATAACTATCAACATTATGATGTCAACCGATGTTAATACTGTGGTGGTGGCAACTTTACTCATTAACGGTACAGATGCATATATTGCAAACGCTAACACAATAGAAAACAAACCAAAATACAGATGTAACCCTGCTTGTACCTGCTCGGTATAGGCCGATAATACAAATTGAGCAAACAAAATGCCCACAATAGAAGTAGGTACACTCACTAACAAGCCTTTAGGCAAGCCTGACCACTCTTGCGCAAACCGCTCGTTTTTAAGACACCCATGATTAGAAAGCTGATAAAATCGATACCACGAAATAGCACCGGCTGTCATCCCGCAACATTGAATAGCAAAGCTTGTGGCTACTATCGTTTCACTGGGTAAGTTGAGTTGGTTGAAAAAAGGGACAAAAACCACACCACCACCGGCACCGGTAGCATTCGCAAATATTGCGCCGATAATACCTAAGAAGGTAAAACCGCCATATTGCAGCATCAACTCAGCAGTACCCCAATTTATTAGTAAAGCAATCCACACAACTAACAACAGCAATTTTATTGGATGATTGTTGATTATTTGGCCAAATCGAGCTAACAATATAGTTCCTTAGCGTAAAAACAATAGATACGTTTCATTTCAGAGCGGGGATTATACCCAAGGTGCAGTAATATGGTACTGACTCAACACCAACAAGCTAATATAATTATTACGCTGTCGCCGAATCGCTCGGCAACGTGGCAACAAACTAAATGGGTGATTGCAATCATGGTGGCAGTAGTCATGATTATTGCAGTAGCATGGACCTTTGTAGGCGCTTGGGTAGTGCTGCCATTTGCTGGCCTTGAAGTCGGTTTGTTTGCTCTGTTAATGTACAAAGTATCGCGCTTTACTTATTCCCAACAGGTTATTGAAATACTTCCTAGCAATGTGGTTATCGCTTTTGGCTATCGAAAAAAGCGCATTCAGGCCACATTTGAACGTGAACATGTTAGCGTATTTTATAGCGAAACCGACAACCATTGGGAGTTGCCTAAAATTCGCATCACCGATACAGAGCAATCGTTATTTATAGGCGAATTTTTAAACTTGGAAGACCGTATAGCACTTAAACAAGCCCTAGAAGATAATGGCTTGATGGTATGTAAAAACAAGTGGTGGACGCGCTGATCCTTTCACAGGTTTCGATAGTTTAAATACACTGTGTATGTTTTTTAATCAAACGGTGCTTATCATGAATTTATATATCGAATCTATTGAAGGCGGCAACTACATTGCAGGTGTAGGCGAAGAGCAAGTCGACACCCTACTCAGTGACAATTATACGGGTACGAATAGTTTTCAGTCACTCAGCGCTCTGAAAGAACAACTAGCCGGTCGTACATTCAACAAAGTATGGTTAAAACAAAACACACCCTACGATGAAATGTGTGGCTCACATGATGATAATCAACGTCTGATGCTCGAGCTAAACTGGCGATAATGATAAAACTGCATGTATTTGCTGGCCTTTATTGTGTAACATAATACTAACATTTATAAAGGGCAGTAAAACGTGGCGAGTTACGATTATATTATTATTGGAGCAGGTTCAGCAGGATGCGTTCTTGCTAATCGTTTATCAGAAAATCCTAAAAACTCAGTTTGCTTATTAGAAGCCGGTAAGCCCGATAAACACCCCGCTATCCACGTTCCGTTCGGATTAGCATTAATGAGTCAGCTACCGTCCATCAATTGGGACTATACCACTCATTCTGAAAGCCACATGAACAACCGACAAATGTACTGGCCGCGAGGAAAAACCTTGGGCGGTTCAAGTTCAGTCAACGCTATGTGCTATATTCGCGGCAATCCTGAAAACTATAATCAGTGGGCACGCGAGGGGGCATCAGGCTGGGATTGGGATTCAGTACTGCCCTACTTTCGCAAAAGCGAAGACAACAGCAGAGGCATATCAAGGCTACACGGCTGCGGTGGCCCTCAATCGGTAAGCGACCTTAAACATATTAACCCTGTCACCCTAGATTTTGTGTCTTCAAGTGTAATGACCGGTACCCCCGAAAACCCCGACTTTAACGGTATTGCCCAAACTGGCGTGGGGATTTATCAGGTTACCCAGCAAAACGGCAGCAGATGCTCTACCGCTAAAGGGTTTTTAAATGACAACGTCAAACAACGTGCTAATTTACACATAATTACACTGGCTGACGTTAAAAAAATAGAGTTTGAAAACAAGCGGGCAACATCTGTCTATTTACAGATTGATGGTGTAGAAAACACGCTGCATGCCAATAAAGAAATTATACTAAGTGCTGGCGCCATTGGGTCGCCGCAAATTTTAATGCAATCGGGAGTAGGTCCTAAAGACCATCTACAATCGCTCAATATTGATGTAGTTAATGACTTACCCGGTGTGGGGCAAAATTTACAAGACCATTTAGACGGCACTATGGTTTACAAACAAAGTACTATCAGGTCTTATGGCTTGTCTGTGGGAGCATTGATTAAAAATTGTTTGGCACCGCTTCAGTACTGGCGCAAAAAAGAAGGCATGTTTAGCTCAAATATAGCTGAAGGAGGCGCATTTTTTAAGTCAGATCCAGACCAAGCGTTGCCCAATATTCAAATACACTTTTTACCCGCAATGCTGCTCGACCATGGCCGAGAAAAACTGTGGGGGCACGGATTTACCTTTCATTATTGTAACTTGTACCCCAAAAGCAGGGGCACAATTACGCTTCAACAATCAGGCAATCAATACACTCCCTGTATACAGCCAAACTATTTATCTCACGAAGATGACATAAAACCTATGATTGCAGGCTTCAAGTGGGCGCGAAAGGTTGCGTCCATAGGCCCGCTTAGTGACCATACCGAAGCTTTTTTCCCGGCAGAAGACGTGCAAACAGACGAGCAAATCATAGAATATTTACGCAATAATGCCGAAACCGTTTATCACCCTGTAGGCACCTGCAAAATGGGCAATATTGATGACAATATGGCAGTAGTCGACAACACCTTAGCCGTATTTGGCGTAAGCGGCTTACGTGTGGTTGATGCGTCGATAATGCCCACTATAGTTGGGGGCAATACCAATGCCCCAACAATTATGATTGCTGAAAAAGCTGCCGATATGATTTTGCAGGAAGCGACTGACTAAAACGTAAACTCAGTACGCAGTGTCACTATCCACGCATTATCGGCAGCAGGTTTTGCTGCAGGGCCAATAATGTATTGTAGGTCAGGTTTCAAGGCGATATGTTTATTTAATTGCCACCGATAAAATATTTCCAGTGCGGTTTCGTTTTTAGCTAATGTATTGTGCAATCTATTGCTGGTCACAATATGCGACAAACCTACCCCTGCAATATTTCCTGTTTCGCCATGGGTATCATACCACTGAACACCAGCGCCCAAATGCTTACTCACACTACTAATGCTAGGGCTGGAATAAGCAATTTGAGAAAACCAACCCGCTCTAGCCGCCCCAAACAACAAATACGGAAAGTCGCCCCATGCACCGGCATAGTAGCCTTCTGCGCTTGTAGTAGGTAAATTGTCAATGCTATCAAGCAAGGCATATGCAGGCACAACGCCACCTGATTTATACCACGCACCTAACATTAGTGTGGCTTTGTCAAACTCATGCGTCCACTGACCAATATTAAACAGGTCTGCAAACTCATTTGACTGGTCTGAATAAATACCGGTAGAAACCGTGTTGCGGTTATCGGTTTGCCAATGCAAATTCAGTGACATGCGTGGCAAAGGGTATGTGGGCAGCTCGGCAATAGTTGGGCTTACCCCCATTGACGAATTTAAAAATTCAGTGCTGTGTAACACAAAAGCAAATTCATTATTCGCATCAACTTGCCCCAATTTTATACGCAAGCCAATATCACTAAAATGATGTTGTAGCCACACTTCATATATGCGATTGAATTCGGCCTCATCAATATTAGAGTATGCCTGAATATCCCCTACGTCATCGCTACCGTTGTCGCCTCTTAACAGTTGAGCGCCGGCATATACTGATGTATTTTCACTGAATGAATATTCCAAGCCTAAATTTGCAAATGTACGCCGAGAAAAACCTTCGCTCACACCGCCTTGTAATACTTGACTGGCATCATTAATTAGTTGGCCACTAACTTGAGTTTTTGCAGATAACAGTTGGACGCTTAACAATAAGCTCACCATCAACAACAGTCGGTAGCGCATTTATTTCCTCTCATAAAAAAACAAGCCTAAGATGTGCATCTTAGGCTTGCTAATATAACTATATGGGATTATTTTACGATAATAAGCGCGATAACTCAGCAGAAACCGTGTCTACCGCTTGAGTGCCGTCTAATTTTAAATATTCACACAAACCATCTTTAGCCGCTGCTGAATAATAATCAACCAACGGTTTAGTTTGTTCGTGATATACACCTAAACGCTTACGCACAGTCGCTTCTTGATCATCATCACGAATAAGCAGGTCATCGCCTGTTTCATCGTCTTTACCTTCCACTTTAGGTGGGTTATACACAATATGATAAACACGACCAGACGCTGGATGTACTCTGCGTCCACCCATGCGATCAACAATAACGTCATCGGGCACATCAAACTCAATGCAGTAGTCAACGCTTACGCCTGCGTCTTTCATAGCATCGGCTTGTGGAATAGTGCGCGGAAAACCATCTAATAAAAAGCCTTTCGCACAATCATCTTGTGCAATACGCTCTTTTACCAAACCAATAATAATATCGTCAGATACAAGTTGACCCGCGTCCATTACTTTTTTAGCGGCTAAACCCATTTCAGTGCCCGCCTTAATAGCTGAGCGAAGCATGTCGCCCGTAGATATTTGCGGTATGCCAAATTTGTTCATTAAAAACTGAGCTTGAGTTCCTTTACCTGCGCCAGGTGCGCCAAGAAGAATAATACGCATTAAGCGGCCTCCATCTGTTAAATTAGTGCTAAAAACATGTATAAAATTATCTGGCTGAAACTTTACAGGTAAGGCTTTAAGTGCACAAGAATTAAAACCTTAAATTGGTCAGACTTTAGACTAACAGCCGTTATAAATGAAATAAAAAAAGCCAATTGGCGTTATCTCAAACGCACAATTGGCTTATTACTCGCATGGGTATTGTTTATTTAACTAAGCTACTTAATAAGCCGTTCAGGTTTTTCACAAACTCTGCGGGTTCTTTAAGTGAGCCTTGCTCAGACAATGCCGCTTGGTCAAACAACACTTGTGTCCATTGTTTAAACTGTTCTTCATCTTGCACATCTGACACCATCTTCACCAATTGGTGTTCAGGGTTAAGCTCAAAATGATACTTAGGCTCGGGAACAGGTTGACCTGCAGCAGCCATAAGCTTAGCCATTTGCGTGGTCATGCCGCCATCGGTAGCAACAATGCAGGCTGGTGAGTCGGTCAAGCGATGCGTAAACTTCACCTCTTCTACTTTTTCGCCCAGCGCGGTTTTCATTCTTTCAAGCACGCCTTCAACCGCTTTTTCAGCTTCTTCTTTGGCTTTCTTGGTCTCGTCGTCGTCAAGCTCGGTCAAATCAACATTTGCACCCGCAGCTGATTGCAGTGTTTTGCCGTCAAACTCGTTTAGGTGCGACATTAGCCACTCATCAATGCGCTCGCCCAACAATAATACTTCAATGCCTTTTTTACGGAACACCTCAAGATGCGGACTGGTACGCGCAGCTTGATATGAATCAGCGGTTACGTAATAAATCTTGTCTTGGCCGTCTTGCATACGAGAAATATAGTCAGCCAACGATACATTTTGGTCGTTGTTGTCGTTATGGGTAGAAGCAAAACGCAACAGCCCAGCAATTTTTTCTTTATTGGCGAAGTCTTCAGCAGGACCTTCTTTTAGTACATTACCAAACTCGTCATAAAACGCTTGGTACTGCTCTGCTTTGTTCTTTGCCATTTTTTCAAGCATACCCAATACACGCTTGGTACAACCTTGACGGATAGCTTGCGTAATTTTGTTATCTTGCAATATTTCGCGAGACACGTTAAGCGGTAAGTCGTTTGAATCAAGTAAGCCCTTTACGAAACGCAAATAGGTTGGCATGAATTGCTCTGCGTCATCCATAATGAATACGCGTTGAACATATAGCTTAAGGCCATTTGTTTGCTCGCGATTCCACAAATCAAACGGTGCTTTTGATGGAATGTATAACAAACTGGTATATTCAGTTTTACCTTCAACTTTATTGTGTGACCACGTTAACGGGTCAGCAAAATCATGTGATACATGCTTGTAAAATTCTTTGTATTCTTCGTCAGTAACATCTGACTTCTCGCGTGTCCACAATGCCGTAGCTTTGTTTACAGATTCCCATTCGCCTGGCTGCGCAGGTATTTTCTCGCCGTCAGGGCCTTCACTCTCTGGCACTTCGGCTTTAAAAAGCTGAACCGGAATACTAATATGGTCAGAGTACTTAGTAATGATCGAGCGTAGACGGTAGTCATCCAAGAATTCTTGTTCGTCGTCTTTGAGGTGCAAAATGATATCAGTACCGCGCTGGGCTTTTTCTATGTCTGCAACAGCAAATTCGCCCTCGCCTTCAGATACCCATTGCACGCCTGCGCTAGCGTCAGTGCCGGCAGCACGCGTATTTACAGTAACTTTATCAGCCACAATAAAAGCAGAATAAAAACCCACTCCAAATTGGCCAATTAGTTGTGAATCTTTAGCTTGGTCACCAGACAATTTTCCAAAGAAATCAGCCGTACCCGACTTAGCAATAGTCCCTAAGTTTTTAATGACTTCTTCTTTGTTCATACCAATACCATTATCGCTAATGGTGAGCGTACCCGCTTCTTTGTCTACACTTAATTTCACGTGTAGGTCACCGTCGCCATCATATAGATTAGCGTCTGATAGCGCCTTGAAACGCAATTTATCAGCAGCATCAGCAGCGTTTGATACCAATTCACGTAAAAAGATTTCTTTGTTGGAATAAAGCGAATGAATCATCAACTGAAGCAGTTGTTTTACTTCGGTTTGAAAACCATGAGTCTCGTGTTGGACAGTCTCAGCCATAGCCAAGGGTCTCCTCTAAGTCTAAATGAGTGTTTATATTCAGACTGTAAGGTGAGGTCTATTTTGGTAATTTCAACAGCATACGGGGTATTTTTTTTAAACGCGTGTTATCGCGAATAATGAGAGAGCTAAAAATCTCGTCTACCACTAAATGCGTGCGTTAGTGTGTTGCCATCTATATATTCTAATTCACCGCCAACCGGCACGCCGTGGGCAATACGCGTCGTTTTAGTATTGTGCTTTTTAGCCAGTTGAGCAATGTAGTGTGCCGTGGCTTCACCTTCTACGGTGGGATTCGTCGCCAGAATAAGCTCTGCAATATTCTCTTGCGAAAGACGCTGTTGCAAAATATCAAGTCCAATTTCGCTGGGTCCAATGCCATCTATAGGTGACAAATGCCCCATTAATACAAAATATGTACCTTTAAACTGGTGCGTTGCCTCTATCGCAAGTACATCTTGAGGTGACTCTACAATACATATTTGCTCGCTTTGTGCACGCTCTGGGTTGTTACAAATATTGCATAGCTGGCTTTCAGTAAAGGTTCTGCATTGTTCGCAATTATTAATATGCTCCATTGCGTTATACAGGGCTTCGCTTAATTTCAGCGCACCATCTCTGTTTCGCTCAAGCAATGTGAAAGTCATTCTTTGAGCGCTTTTTGCGCCCACGCCCGGAAGGCATTTAAATGCGGTGATTAATTCATCAATAAGCGGACTAAATGACATATTTGCTCTTAAATATACATACAACAAAGCATGAGTTTACAAGAATTGTGAAAGTCTGGCGACCAAAATTTTGGCCTTTGAATACGTCTTATTTATTGATACACAACAATGGCTATTGCCCCAGATATATTGTTTACCAAGGGTCAACTCAGACTTACAAAGCACTATTTTCAGGTAGAAAGTTGGTGGGCTCGCGAGTACGAAATACCGTTCATGTAAAAGTCAGTCTAGGGTTTGCAGTTGATATGCTTGACTCAATTGAAATTCCCCCTTTGTATGGCAAAGCTGATCAGCCATGTGCGTTGCAAAACGCAACGGAAAAATCAATACTATGTTTACACCGCGTAGCCATTCGATACACTAGCGGCATAATTTTTACAATGGCAGTGAATAATCAAGCACTGCTGGTTTATAAGGTGTTTTATGCATAGTTTACAAGAGATGCTAGCGTGCTCAAATGAAAGACGAATTGAAATGTTTGCCGATATCATCAAGCAAGAAGCGAAAATTTGGATCCTTAGCGACAACGATGGCGCAGTTATGCTAGTGAGTGAAGACGAAGATTGCATTCCGGTGTGGCCTACCAAGGAAGCGGCATTGTTGTGGCGAAGCGACGAATGGTCACATTGTGAGGCTATAGCAATTAACCAAAAAGATTGGTTAGCTAAGTGGACAAATGGCTTACTGCAAGATGATATTTGTATTGCAGTGTTTCCTATTACTGGGCAAGACGGTTTGGTCACATTTGCTGATGAGTTTGAATCGAAGTATTTGCGATAACACAATGGGGCGAGTAAAAAAGTACTCTGACCCCATTAATTTTTGTTGTTTATTGCCAGGTGGTAACGCCTATTACACCAAAATACAAGAGATAAACGACCACACAAATTTGCATTAGCAAAAAGCAAAGGCCGAGTAAAAATAACACTCTTTTCTCTAATAAGGCTTGGTACTTTATATGTGCGAAGGTGCAATAAAATGTTCCTACAAAAAATAACACACTGGAAACCAATAAGCCTAGCGAAAATACACTTACATTACCTAAGCGTTCCACGGGTGATAACATGCCTAGTACTAAAAACAAGCTGAATACTAGCGACACAAGTACAGCAAGCATGATATTTTTACGTTGTTTCCGCCCTATTTCTGCGCTGGCTTCTTCAACATTATTCTTATGAGGGAAAAAACGACGTTTTGCCATCTTTACCAACCACACAATAGAAGCGAATAAAAACCCAACAAACAGTAGTAGCCACGAGGCCAGTATGAACTTATCAAGCAATGCAAAAAGTGCCGACTCTTTTTTAAATACTCTATCGCCGTAGTGCAGTACTTCACCCAACTCAGGATCGTTAGCAAGCTTCATCACCACTTCGTTTTGTGGGTTCACCCAGGTACCATCACCAATATGAAACAAGGTTCTTGTCCAGCCCTTCGGAAAGACCGAGCGCAATGTTGCTTGTTCCTCATTAGCCTGTAGATGATGAGAAGTCATGAGTCGCTCTAAAAACCAGCGCGCTTGAAAACGAGGATTAATCATACGATAGTAGCCTGATAGTAGCCTGTTATCTTCACTTTTAACGGCAGTTATTGTGGGTGTCTCATTATGCTTCGTTTCATTATGCTTCGATATAAATGTGTGTATTAGCTCTACAATGCTCCGAAACGCACGGCCATTTTCACTGTTTTGCATTACGACAAACCCAACCTTATTATTCGGTGAGTAAGAAAACTCAGCTAACCATCCAGGCAGCGCGCCATCGTGTCCACGATATGGTATGCCGTTATAATACC
>JBARZY010000177.1:0-61753 GCA_049650345.1 Glaciecola sp.
CGCTGTCAGAGTGTTTAATTTCACCTAGCACAAATAAATCAGATGGGGTACTTGCATCAGGCACTACGCTCACGCTGCCAAATACCTTTTCATCATCGAGTGCCATTTTCATTTCTGAGGCAAATAGCTTTGCTTCTGTTCTGCGAAGTTCAGGCCAAATGCCCTCTTCGGTGAGTTCATCACCGTCAATTTCGCCGTATTTATCTAGCGGAAACCCTGGCCCAAAGGTAGGCACAGCAACATCTAAAAACACGCTAGCATTTACAAGTTCAGCAGCGTTCGGCATGTTTTTAGGCTGTTCAGACAAGGGCGCCGGCCCTACTAAAAGTGGCTGTTTACTGGTGTTCGAACTAGATTGACAACCAGCAAGTATCACACTCGCACCTAGCGCTAACATACTTAATGTACGGCCAAACTTTGACAAAACTTGTTTCAATGTAATTCCCTTATATTCGTTATGCTGGTGTTAACAATGTACTAGGTAGCGCATTTGTAATTAGCATATTGCTCGGTTAAGCCCTTAAGCATATCAGGATCGGTAGTGCTTTCTATCTCCTGAAACAACAATTTACAAATAATCTTATCATTGTCTTTTGGTGGCACAACCTCGCGTTGCGTTGGTGGCCTGTTATTTGTAGGTGTTTCTATTTTGGGCGCGGGCGCGGCTTCGGGTGTTTCGTTTTCAGATACACCATTGTTGTTTGCCGCTCCCTCGCCAATGCTGGTTGCTCCATCGGCATCACCGCGAGTACCACCGCCGTTGTTTCCGCCGCCTGCATTATTTTGGGTAGCACTGGCAACACAGGTGCTATAGCTGTCTATCGATTCTTGTAAGCTGTTATCGAGTAAAGCAATGCGTTCTTCTCGCGTGAGCAACGACTTGTCGATGTCGTCAAGCGCTACATTTGTACAATCATAAGGCTCAATTGAACCTTCATTAACTTGCACAGCATTGGCTGTAAGCGAGTACACCAACGCACCAAAAGCCACAGTGTATAGAAACGAGGGACTCATCATGATTGTTTTACCAAAGGTACTTTGCATTGTTAAAAGACCATTCAAAAAACATTATTAGCTTAGAGCATTCCTAAAGCAAAAGGTTCATATGCCGGTTGTCACCTTATATTCTACCCATAAATAGCTAAACGCTGTAACATAGTGCTATACACGCTTAATAAATGCGATAAGTAAGAAACCTTGCACTGTTAACGATAAGATAAAAATTAAGTCTATATAGTTTATATTATATGAGTACCCAAGATTCACACAACATAAACACGCTTCAACAAGTATATTTAGTTGGTGGTGCCGTGCGCGACCAATTACTTGGCATGCCATCGTTTGATAAAGATTACGTAGTAGTAGGAGAAACGCCAGCGCGCATGAAAGCATTGGGGTTTATACCGGTGGGTAAAGACTTTCCTGTATTTTTACACCCCATTACCAAAGCAGAATACGCACTTGCTAGAACCGAAAAGAAAACGTCTGGCGGATATACAGGCTTCAGCGTAGACGCATCAAAAGCGGTTACCTTAACTCAAGATCTTGCTAGGCGAGACCTAACCATTAACGCAATGGCCAGTGATGAGCATGGCAATATTATTGACCCCTACAACGGCCAAGCAGATATCAACAACAAAATATTGAGGCATACTACTGCTGCGTTTATAGAGGACCCTGTAAGAGTGTTGCGCGTAGCTCGATTTTTAGCGCGTTTTGGCCCACAATGGCAAATTCACCCTAGCACCATAGCATTATTTAAACGCATGCACGAAAAAGGCGAGTTATCGCACTTAGTTGCAGAACGTGTGTGGAAAGAAACTGAAAAAGCCTTACAAGAACCCTATCCTCATTTATATTTTGAAACCCTAATGGGCTTAGATATTTTCCCAGAGTTAGAGGCCATGCAAAATGTTCGGCCATTAACAGAATGCGGTTCCGAAAGCGACGTTTTCACACATACTATGCTAAGCATAAAGCAAGCAGCTAATTTACAATTTGACCTGCCCACCCGGTTTGCAGTACTCACGCTCAATTTTGGCAAACCCAGCGTGTTTCAACAGCAACAACATTTTCTTGGACATGAACAAGCAGGTAAAGTTGTTATTGAAGTATTTTGCCAACGTTTGCGGGTGCCAAATAAGATAAAAGAACTGGCTTTGCTAAGCTGCGAGTATCATTTATGGGTCACTCGCTTAATAGATCTTAAGCCCGATGCAATATATACATTAATGGTTGAAAACCTGAACGCAGTGAAACAACCTTTGCGATTTATGCAATTTATAAACGCCTGCGAGTGCAATGCCCAAGAACAAGGTGAACTTGATGCATCAGCAGAATGTAGTGGCACTGTTTATGCGAAATATTTATTAAATGGCATAATAAAGGTAAATACCAAAGCAGCAGTGATAAAGGCCCAGCAAGAAGGCCTAAGCGGCATTGCCGTTGGGCAAGCAGTGCGCAAAGCACAGTTGATGTGCATTAAACAGTTAGTGACGCATTATCATTCTCATGCTTCTTCTTAAAGCTATGTAAGCCAATGTATACTGCATTCAACAAATCCGATTTTTACAACTGAAACGAAAACATGGGGCGTGCAAGTATGAACAGGTACACGCCAAAATTATACTTTAAAATATTTTTAGGTATCTCATTTTTGACTATACTGGTTGTTTTTTAACCTACAGTCTAGGTATAAACATCAGTGTGGCTAGCGAAGAAGTTTAAGTATACGTTTAGAAAACAATAGCTTAATCATTTAATAATAGCCTCAGCAGTTTATTCATTAAAGTATTAGGTTTCAAACCTGATATATATTTATCATCCTTATTATTTTAGCACCAATTACATGCAAAAAATTTTCCCCTATAATATGCATCCAATTGGATTGGTTGGTCGTTATGTTTTACATAATTACTCAGAACTAATTTGATATGGGCGCAATCTTTAGTGAGGGCTAACATGACAGTAAATCCAAACAGAGAAATGATCGAACCGATTGTTCCGTTTGCACTGCAACAAGAAGTGGGTAATTATTCTGAACAGATTTCTCAGCTTTTTAGTTATGTAACAAACACCATTTCCGAAGCTACCGGCTTAGAGCGCGTTTTAATCAGCTTGCTCGATGCAAACAGCTTTTCTGTGGTGGGAAGCATAGGCTTTGATCATCATGCATACCCAATTAAAAATTCTTTTTGTGAAATAGTGTTGCACAAAGAAGACATTGTAATTATTTCAGACACCCTTACCGACCCCAAATATAAAGACCACCCTAAGGTTGTATCCGAACCATTCATCCGATCATATATCGGTTATCCTATATTTCACAACGGACAAGTGGTTGGTGTAGTTTGTGCTTTTTCGAGCGAGCCTGTGGAGTTTGATGAAACCATTGGCGAAACACTTCGCCACAAAGCTAATATGGTTGGCATAGCAATTGCCGCAGACCGATTAACCAGTCAATTCGAAATTGAACATCGCTTGGTCTCTGAAGCGCCCATATCGTGTCTTTTGATTGACGCGAAACCTGGATGGCCAGTTATTTTTGCCTCTGACAATTGTTTTTCGTTATTGGGTATTCCCAGTCCCGACTCAATTAGTGACTTTAAACTAGACAAACACATTGCAACAGAAGACCGGATTACTTTTAAAGATAGCTTAAATTACCACCGCATTACCCCTTTGATTGATCTTGAAACGGAATATCAAGTGGAACTAGCTGATGGGTCGTACAAAAATATTAGGCAAGTGAGTAGCAGCGAGTACGATGCTCAAGGCAATTTAAGTTTTGTTCGTCTTTATCTTATTGACCAAACTGATCAGAAAGACCTTGAGCTTCGCTTGCGCAGTGTAAAAGAACGGTCGTCTCTTGTTATCGATTCTCTCGATTTAGGCACATGGGATTATAGCGTTGCTAGCGAGCAATATCAGGTAAACCAGCGCTGGTACGAAATGATTGGCTTAAATTTAGAAGAACAAGAATCAGCTGCCGACATATTACGAACACGTGTACATCCACTCGATAAACAACGAGTTCTGCTTGAAATTGAAGAGCTAATAGCGGGTAAACGTGAAGAAATAAACCAAAACTACCGTATTAAACACAACGCGGGTCATTGGATATGGGTCAGTACCTTTGGGAAAACAGTTGAATATAATGATAAAGGCAAGCCAAGCAGAATTATTGGTACTAAGCGCGACGTAACCGAAAGTTACGAAGCCGCGATGAAAAAGCAGAAGCAAGATGCGCTAGTTGCATTAATGAGCCAAGCTCAACAGGTATTTTTAAAAGAAAGTGATTTACGAAAAGCATGTTCATCTATATTTGATGCGCTTGTTAACTTAGCCGAGAGTGATTTTGGCTTCATAGGCGAACGCATCACACTTGATAACCAAAAACCTGCCTTAAAAATTCAAGCTATTACCGACATTTCATGGGACGCCAGTAGTCGCGAGCTTTATTCCAGGTATTTGAACGATGGCCTTGTATTTGAGAACCTAAATAACCTGTTTGGACAAGTTATCCTCACTGAAACTGAAGTCGTGTCTAATGACGTTCCTAAACATAAACACTCAAGCGGCACGCCTCATGGACACCCTGATATGGACTGTTTTTTAGGCCTGCCAATTAAGTTTGATGGCGTAGTATATGGCATGATTGGCTTTGCCAATAGGGTAGTTGGCTATGATCGCGAACTCATCGATTTCTTGTCACCATTACTTGATAACCTCGGTTTATTGATGAAGGTACGTGGTATTGACGCTGCTCGCGCAGCTGCCGAAGATGAACTAAAAGAACTTGCCACTACTGACGAGTTAACCAATTTACCCAATCGTCGTGCATTTTGCGGTGAGTTAGACCATATATTAAACCGCTACAAGCGATACAAAACTGATTTTTGCGTAGCAATTTTCGACATTGACCACTTTAAACAAGTTAATGACACCCATGGACATGATGGCGGCGACGCAGTGTTACAGCAGTTCTCAGAATTAGTGGTTGAACATAAACGAGAAATTGATGTTGTGGGCAGAATTGGTGGTGAAGAGTTTGCACTGATTATGCCAGATACCAGTCAAAAAGACGCCTTATTAGCATGTGAACGGATACGCAAAGCTTTGGCCAAGCATAAATTTAATCTGAATGATGGTACAAGCATAAAGGTAACAACAAGTATTGGCTTATCAATTGTGGTTGCCAACGACAAAGCACAAGAAACCATCATAAAAAGAGCTGACGAAGCATTGTATGAAGCTAAGGAACAAGGGCGGAATAAAACGGTAGTGGCTAATTAACTACTTGGGTTTCGTAAATCTTATCATTGGCGTATTTCAGCGTAAGTAGCGTGGGTGAGTAAACCGAGGTCTTGCGGCCCCAGTTCAATTTCGAGTCCGCGTTTACCCGCGCTAACGAACATACTATCCAAGGGTTTGGCACTGTCATCTATAATAGTAGGCAATTCGCGCTTTTGGCCAATGGGGCTAACACCGCCAATGACATACCCTGAACTGCGCATTACCTTATCTTTAGGGGCCAACGCTGCCTTTTTCCAGCCCATAGCTTTGGCAAATCGCTTCAAATTCACTTCGTACTGAACGGGCACTACAGCAACCGCTAGGCTTTGCTGCAATTTTTGACTGTCTACTTCACCCAGTACCAACGTTTTAAATACACACTTAGGCAACACGGCCAGCTTTTCAGAGGCCTCTAAACCATACGACGACGTATTAGGATCATGCTTGTACTCGTGCACAATATAGTTAATGTTATGCTTTTTTGCATATTCTATTGCTGGCGTCATCTTATTAGGCTAATCAACCAATGCTTGATAAGCCGCATTTCTAAAATCATCATGATAGGCATGAAAACCCATTGGTAAAAACTGAGTCATTGAAATGAGGACCATATTTTCTTTGGGATCTATTCTAAAATAGGTAGAAGCAGCGCCGCCCCAGCCGTAGTCACCCGTTGATCCTAAAAAGCCTAGTTGATTTTCATCTACCGTTACCGACATCGCCAACCCATACCCCTCCCCACTTGCATCGGGTGCATAAGGCAGTAAGTTTTCAGGCATATGGTTTGACGATAAATACTCTACAGTTTTACGACCCAGTATTCTTACTCCCTGGTACTCACCACCATTTAGCAACATTTGTGCAAATATAAAGTAATCGTTAATGGTAGAGGTTAAGCCTCCGCCACCATTGTGAAGCGCAGGGTCACTTAGGTAATCGCCCAAAGGTTCGTTTTCAATCACTATGGTTTGGCCGGTTTCACTTGGTCCATAAATTTGGGCGAAACGATGTGTGTTTTCTGGTTTAACAAAAAAGCCCGTACTGTTCATGTTAAGTGGGTCAAAAATCACGTCTTGCATATACTCGCCAAGCTTCTTACCGGTAATGCGTTCCACCAAAAATCCAATCACATCGGTATTTACACCGTAATTCCATTGCGTGCCCGGTTGGTGGTTAAGCGGTAGCTTTGCTAATTCCTGTAATACGGTGTCAGGCTTTGCAGTGCCCTGACCCACTGGCGATGCGCGATATAGCTTATCAACCTCACTGCCTGTAAACCCATACGAGAACCCAGCCGTGTGCATAAATAAATCAATAATTTTGATGGGATACTTCGCATTTTCTAACACCATATTGTCGCCACTGCCACTTACATATACCTGTAAATTAGATAATTCCGGTAAGTATTTATCAATAGGGTCGTTCATGTGGAATTTCCCTTGCTCCCACAATGTCATCGCCGCTACAGCCGTAATCGGCTTAGTCATAGAGTAAATACGAAAAATAGTATCGCTGGCCATTGGTGTTTTCGCTTCGCGATCTTGCATACCTTGTGCGGCTAAATGTGCAATCTTGCCATTTCTAGCAACCAAGGTCAGCGTGCCAGCTAATTTGTCCTCTTCAATGTACCGCTTCATCATTTGATTAATGCGCAGCAGGCGTTGGGTTGAAAGGCCTTCTATTACGTCCTGAGAAGGCTTAACCCCATTACTAGGAGGAGGCACGGTAGCGTTACACGCTGCGGTTATAGACCATGCAGTCAGTAACACAATTATTTTAAAGCTTGAAACAGGCATGAATATATTTTTCATTTGATTTCTTATGTTGTTACGCAATTGTTAATTGAGTCTAGCGCTTTGCAAAAAAGGTGCAAGTAGTTATGTCGTAAACATATTGAAGTCTTGCAAACTGCCGATAATCTTAGATAGCCAACAAAATAGACTAGTGTGTATGCTTACAATACATAAATTAAAAAATGTCTGCGGCAGCGTTTATATGCCTGTCCAGCTCTTAAACATGCCTGTCCAGTTATTAATATTAGCCTTGGTTTTTAGTGCAGGTGTATATGCTGACGAAAGCGGCAGTGCTCAAATTACCGTTGTTGACCAAAATGGCACGCCTCTCAGAGGCATGGTAGTCGAGGTGGTTGGTCCTGACAGCGCACAAAGCAACAACGAGCCGGCAATAATGAAACAAATTGACCAACAATTTGTGCCCCATATTCTGGCTGTTCAGCAAGGCACTCATGTAATTTTCCCCGATACCGATAACGTGCGCCATCATGTGTATTCCTTCTCAAGCGCCAAGACCTTTGAAATAGCCATTGGGCAACAAAGTATCCCTCGCGAAATACATTTTGATAAACCGGGAATTGCTGAACTAGGCTGCAATATTCACGACTGGATGTTGGGCTACATTTACATTGCTCAATCAGTATGGTTCATGCAAACCAACGATTCTGGACAGGCACGTTTCCGCAATATACCCACAGGCCAACATCACATTAAAATATGGCATCCAAGGCTAAACAATACCGATGTTCAAATCTTGCATCCGCTAAATATAAGCGACCAGCAAGCCGCACTAACAATTGGCTTAACCGAGCCACTAGCACCAAGCTATGCCGAATTCGATGAAGTTGAAGGCATAGGTAACTACTAACATACATATGAAAAACCTGACCATGCTCATTCTTTGTTTTACATGCCTTGTAAGCGCATACGAGCTACAGGCACAGCATGTCAGTGGGCGTATTGAAGCAAGTATCGTAACGGGCGGTAGTGTTGAGTCGTGGCAAGAAAAAGGGATTGGCGCCACTCGGTTTAGCGGCACAGCGTTAAAATGGCAGCAAGGTGTATTGGTGGGTGACTATCGTTTATCACCCAACTGGCAACTTAAAGGTGTAGTAAACACATACGCAGACGGTGAAGAACACCTTGGATTCACTCAAGCCTATGTTGACTATAAGCCCTTGAGCGCCAATAAAATACGCTTTAAAGCGAGAGTAGGCATGTTTTATCCAGAAATGTCAGTAGAAAATACGGCAAAGGCATGGTTATCACCCTATACCTATACACAATCGGCGATAAATAGTTGGATTGGCGAAGAGCTTCGTGTATTCGGCGGCGAAGTAAGTTGGTTTACAAATGGTAGAAAATTTCGCAGCCCGTGGAGTGCCACTTTTAATATGGGCACCTTTAAAGGTAACGATCCTATTGGCAGTTTGTTAACGTGGCGTGGATGGGCCATGCATGACCGGCAGTCGCTACACCACGACAAAGTACAATTTGCCGATATCCCGTCTGTCACCAATGTGGATGTGTTCAATAGCCCTACATTTGTACCGGTGTTCAGTGAAATTGATGGTAAATGGGGAAGCTATGCTGGCTTGCATATAGATTATCTGCGCAAAACCAATATTCGCTACTATATTTACAATAACCGTACTAACCCCAATGCAATAAATGCCCAGCGCATATACGCATGGCGCACAAAGTTCCACAGTTTAGCGCTTGAGCACGTAGTCAATAAAAACTGGCGGATATTGTCACAAATGATGACAGGTTCAACGTTAATGGGGGATAATATGGTGTCTGCTGACTACACGGCAGCGTATTTAATGGCAAGCTATAAGTATCAGCTGCATCGCACAAGTGTGCGTATTGACTATTACGACGTAGACGAAAACGATGCTCACCCACAAGACCCTAACAATAATCATGGCGTGGGCATTACCACTGCTTGGCGTTATGCGTTCTCACCCAATATTGAGTTGGGCGCGGAATATCATTTCCACAAATCGAATACTGACAATCGCGTATTGCTGGGCTTTAATTCAAAGCTTTCACAGACACAATTGAGACTGGTAGCCAGTTATTTGTTCTAACAAAGCAAGGCTATAGTTATCCTAGCGAGGCAATGCCAGCATCAATAGCGTGATTAATCATGTTCTCAGGAGCGTTCATTCTAATTAACGAAGAACTCCCATAAAACAATACTGCTAATCCTGCTGCTGCGTTTGCAATATTCAAATCGCTACTTATTTGTTGTTGCTGAACTGCGTTTTTCAACGCATGCTCAAATGCCTTTACTTGTCGATCAAATACGCGTGTAAGTACATCATGAGCGGGGCCTTCACGTTGACCAAACTCAGTCGCCGTATTGGCAATAAAGCAACCGTTGCAAAAGAATTTATCGGTTTTCGCATGCCGAACAAATTCAAAAAACTTTTTAATATCTTTTAATGACGCTCGCTCAGATTCTAAACCGGCAAACAAATACGTAAATATACGCTCAGCGTACTTTTCTAAAGCTGCTACGAATAGATCTTCTTTACCGCCAAAAGCCGTATATAAACCTGCATGCGCAACACCGGTATGCTTTACCATTTCTCGCATAGAGGTATTTGCATAGCCTTTTTCCCAAAACAATTCAATTGCTTTGTTTAGCGCTATCGATTCATTGAACTCTCGTACTCTTGCCATTAGTTGCCCCATAAATAGTCTATTTTTTGGTCATAAATAATATTAAGATCGAATGTTATAAAACGCAAACTTTATTTGATAACAAGCAGTTAAGAGATATTATTGCTACTTAGATAGTAGTGGTACAAGCCGTAGAAGTGATATGATAAATTTTTGGTGGTGTCTCGTGCGGATAATAAAATGAATACAAAGCTAAACAAATGCGTTAACCAACATAGGTTCCTAAAAGGCTTAGTGGGCCTAGCTATTAGCATAACCATTAGCATAGTTGCCATTGGTACGCCAAGTTATGCGCAGCAATCAAAAGTAAGTACCAAGATAATTGGTGGTGAAGTGGCCCCGAAAAATACATATTCATTTATTACTGCTGTTATATCAGCCGATTCAAATAGCATATCGCCTTTTTGTGGGGCATCTTTTATTGGCGGGCGCTATGTACTTACCGCTGCACACTGTGTTTACGATGCCCAAGCTGAAAGCATTGACGTATGGATTGGTGGACATGACATTACCATTTCTTCAGAAGGCCAGCGCGTAGCCGTGCAACAAATATACGTTCATGAAGAATATGACAGCAATGAAAACGATTACGATATTGCCATATTGGAACTCGCAAACGAAGTGACAGGAGTAAGCCCTATTAATCTGCTAGACAGTAGCATAGAGGCTAACATTGAAGTTGGCGATCTGCTGACAATTATGGGTTGGGGCGACACCGACATTGACGAAGACGATCAGTCATTCCCCAACGAGTTAATCGAAACTTCAGTACCACTTTATAGCAGAGATGCCTGTATTGCGGCATATGGTGGCGGTGAAATTACCAGTCGCATGATATGCGCAGGCTTTGAAGCAGGAGGTCAGGATACCTGTCAAGGAGACAGCGGAGGGCCAATATTTTATGCGTCTCAAGGACAATACTATCAAGCGGGTGTAGTGAGCTTTGGGAATGGTTGCGCAGAGGCCAACGCGCCAGGCGTATATAGTCGCGTATCTAGCTTTATTGACTGGATAAACCAAAAAACCGAAGGGGTATCATATCGCCAAACCATCAACCCAGGATTTGTAGAGCGCGATTATAGCGAAGTGGAAGAAATGATTGTTACCAATATTAGCGAACAAACATTTACTATTGGTAGCGCTGAAATTCAAAGTGCAGTCAACTTGGTCAACCCCGTAATAAGTAGTGACGAATGCAGTGGCGCAAGCTTAAGTCCAAATCAGAGCTGCCGAATGCTGGTTGATATTATTCCTGCTACAGCGGGTGAAGCCTCGCTTGAAGTAATGGCGAGTACAACATCGGCACTCGCTACGCCAATTAACATTCGCTTTAATGTGGTCGCTATGGACGAGCTAAGCCTTAATATGAGCGATGTTGTCGGCAGCGATAATAGCTTAGTAACTTGGTATAGCGGAGGTGATGCGCCATGGCAATTGAACACAAGCGAAACAGATTCAGGCAATAGCGCCATAGCCAGTGGTGATATTAGCGACGATGAGTCATCTATATTGCTTGCGGTAATCAATGACCCGCATGTGAAAGGCTTAAGATACCGCTATTTAGTTTCATCTGAAGAAGATTTTGACTTTTTAACCATTACCCAAAACGGTGAAGTTGCCGGTGTAGTCTCGGGTGTTGATGATACTAGCTACCGAACTGGCAGCTTCGTGTTCACTCAAGCTACCAACCGCATTGCATTTTCCTTCGATAAAGATGGCTCGGTATCTAGCGGTAACGATTCTGCCTACATTGACTCAATAGAACTTACCGTTGCAAATGAAAGTCCTGATATTGTGCTCGCACAATCGTCGGTTAGGGTGCAAGAAGGCAATACCTTTACCCTTGATGCCACGGGTACAAGCGATCTAGAAAATGACAGTTTGCAGTACGAATGGAGCAGTAACATAAACCTCGACTTCACTGCTGCTGATGCAGCGGTTACCAGTGCAACCGCCCCCGCATTTAGCACCGCAAGTTCTGTTAATATTACCTTAACTGTAACCGACGCACTTGGCGCAAGTAGCTCATCGCAAGTCGTGTTAACGGTTACACAAAATCCATCTACTGCGCCCTCAACACCAGTAGCCTCAAGTGGTGGTGGCAGTTTCGGTATATTTGCGAGTGTTGGTTTACTAATAGCTTGGGCGGCTCGTCAGAAAAAAGGCATTTTACTAGCTAGTTTAGCCCTCACCTCATTGTTAAGTGCCTGCTCCCTTACCCAAGATAACACTAATAGTCAGCTTACAGAGGAAACATCAACGACTAATACTGCTATAACAAATGCACCACAAGCGCGCATTTATAGTGGTACGGTTGGTCAGAATGAGGTTCGCTTTACTACCACTTCAAATGGCTGTACCAATGCGGAAAACTTTGCCTTAATGCTTGAAACATCAGCAGCAGGTAAGAACGATAATACGCAAAACACCGTTGTAACGATTGTGCAAATAAAGCCTGATTATTGCAAAGCCATGCCACGTGTAGTGAGTGTGACACTACCGTTTGAGCATCAATATTCAGGTAAGGTAACTATTGCCAATACACTGCATAGCAACCCCAAATACAAAAAATAGCCTATGCATTACACGGCTATAATTTTGCCACGCATTGCATGATCCATTGCTTCATCTGAGGCTCTCGCAGTGCGCCTGAAACACGGTCTATTTCTTTGCCGCGATGAAAAAAGATAAGCGTGGGGATGGAACGGATGTTCGCTTGACCAGCAACCTGTTGCGCTTGTTGTGTGTCTACTTTAGCAAATAAAATATTAGACGATTCACTTGCAACACTGCTGAATACCGGTGCCATGGCTTTACAAGGGCCACACCAGTCAGCCCAAAAATCTACTACTATGGGCAAATCGTTCTTTTCAATAAAACGGAAAAAATTGCCATCGTTCAAATTAGTGGGCAGCGCGCTATACACCGGCTGTTTGCATTTACCGCATGCAGCGTGAGTATGCTCCTTGTCTTCTGGAATTCGGTTAATGGCTTCGCAATGCGCGCATATAATGTGCATGAAATACTCGTTGTCAGCTAATATTGGTCGGTATATTAAAGACAAAAGGGCTTGTTTTCTAGCCCCATGTATATAAGGTGAACTTAGGCTGATGCTTACCGTCTTAGTAGCATGACATTACTCACGTATTTATCCAACTTATGCAAAAGCGTGAACAACACCATTAAGCTAATGCTTTTATGTTTGTTGCTGTTCGCCATTTCGTCTTGTTTACACATTAGTAAGCACGATAATTTACCACTGCTTGTAAGCAATGTATCTACCCATACAAACACTGGTAATAGTGAACACATTAACCAAATTGCTTTTCACTTTAATCAAAATATTGCCATTGTAGGCAGCATTCCCAGCCTTGCACAAATACGTGCTATTCAACTACCTCAGCAATTGTCGCAATTATGCAGGTGGCGTTTTGCCAATCTAAAGGTACTTAGTTGCGAGTTACGTGAACCGCTGCGCCCATTAACGTCATATGACATCACCTTAACAACGAAATTTACGGCTAACGGTAAAGCATTGTCGCAAGCCTACTCACACAGTATTAAAACTCCACTTCCGCAGTTTTCATTACGGGCATTTACAAATAACACTGCACTGCCACACTTTCCTAATACGTTTACCTTTCAACATCATGCTGACAAATTACCAAGGCTTAATCAGCAGCTAGTTAATGCTTTGCAATTGAAGCACCCTAGCGGTGAATATACGAATGTGGTGACGTCAATTACACGGCAACACAAACACCTTACCCAATATAAAATTACACTTCCCCTTACTCAAACTGATTTGCGTAAAGGGCGATATAAACTCGTTATTCCCAAAGGGTTTACTGCGCAATCAGACACACATGGCTTGGCATATACTGCGTTTAATAGTGAGCATGTTGTGCACGAATTTATGTATTATCCTAGCTTTGAGTTTGTAGGCTTTGCATGCAATGAAGTAGGTGGTGACAAGCGCTATACTAGGCTTGTGCCCGAGTTAGATGGAAAGCATAAAGCCCTGCAATGCGCCCCTGAGCGCATTCATTTAATATTTTCACGCCGCTTAGCAACAACCACTGATGCGCCTATTTGGTCGCCAACTTGGCTAAGTGGGCCGCTTGCACAGAGTGAGCAAAATAGGCGCTACCCGCAGCGCCACCAAAATTTATATTATTACCCAATAAGCTTTGATGGTAATAGCGCTTATAAACTAAACTTGCCTAGCATTGTCGCCGAAAATGGTGATAACTTACTGCAAAATTCGGCTATTAGCTTTACTACCCAAGCATCAACTGACCTTTGGTATTTGCCTAATTTCGCTTATAACTCATACCCCCATACTCGCGCTTCAACAACAATCGAAAGCAACAGCAGCGTTTTACCTTATGTACTTCGACGTAATGCCAGTGATTTACAGGTTTCAATGCAGGCGATATCAAGCGCGAATGCCTTGCAAACATGGCTGCATGCTGACGCGTCGCTGAGAAATGTTACATTCAGCCCGTTTAAGCCGAACGCAAAAAATAGCAATCGTGTTGGTCCACAAAACCTCAACGTGCGTGCCGCGCTAAACAACTCGTCGGGGTTAGTCAGTGTTAAGTTACAAGGCAAGTCTGAGCCAACTTCCTCGATTATGCCTACCTATAGCAATGAGTCTGTAGAAAACACTTCCTATAAAGAGGCTGAGTTTATTGCAAACTCAGCGGCTTATAATGTAGCAGTACATCATGGCGGCGGCTTTATGGTACAAACCTTGTCTTGGCATGGTAAGCCACTAGCCAACACATTGGTAGAACTGGTATGTAGCACCACAGAGGCGCCTATAGCGCTTGGGCACACTAACGCAGAAGGTGTATTACTCGTTGAACACAGTAAATGGTTAAAGGTCTATTCGCCACTCATTAACACAGAAAACGAGCAAAACGCTGAGTGCTGGCTTTGGACCACCGCCAAGGACCAAGATAATAAC
Organism: Glaciecola sp.; assembly: GCA_049650345.1. Classification (GTDB taxonomy): domain Bacteria; phylum Pseudomonadota; class Gammaproteobacteria; order Enterobacterales; family Alteromonadaceae; genus Glaciecola. The sequence goes on from JBARZY010000177.1 coordinate 14,752, forward strand.
AAGCTTGCCAGTTCAGCCATCTTACTTGATAGGCCAGACAAGCCACTGCCAACTCACAACACGATGGCGTTTGCTTATACTGCGCAACCTTTATACGAAGCGGGAGACACAGTGCATATCGGGGTGGTGGCCAAGCAACGTCAATTGAGTCAAACCGCCAATTCGAGTAAGGCCTTATTACCGCTAAACGGCAACCAGCAAGCTATAAAAGGTGACTATAGCTTGGTTATTAAGCAAGCTAACAATAGTGTCGTCGCGCGCATGGCCCTTGGTGAATTCAGCCAATATGGCTTAAATAGCGCATCGTTCAAGTTGTCCAGCAACGCTGCTGTTGGCCGCTATTCTATACACTTACATCAAAACAGCACCAATACCACTCAAGCCATCGGCGATATAAGTGTGACTGAATTCACTCCACCCGAATTTGAATTCACACTCGAGTTGCCACAACAAACAACGGCTAATCAACACACCGTTGCTAAACTACAACCTGGACAGGCACTTTCTGCAAAAATAGATGCGCAACGCCTAAATGGCGAACCCTTAAATAACGCTCAAGTAAACACTCAATATCGCTTAAATCCAGCATACAAAGTGCCCGCTTTGTGGCCGCAAGAGTATGAATATATATCATACGAGACTTACCGTCAGCATCAGCAGAAACCATCAAAAGAACAAACATTCTTAATGGATAATAAGGGACATTACACTTATATCAGTAAGCCAATTTCCGCCACAATCCCGTTAGCACACTTAGTATTCACCAGTGAAGTTATCGCCGACAATGGCGAGGCGCAGCAAGCCAGTGACAGTATTTATTATATGGCAAGAGAGCACTATATTGGCACTAAATTAGCTAATAACAAACTAGCACTTATTGCAGTCACACAAAATGGACAGGCACTTAATCATCTACCCGCAAAGGTGCAATTTTTTAAACAACACACAAATTTATCTAGCACCTCAGCGAACTCCAATAATCGTTGGCAAGTTATTGGCACCTGCAATCTAACGCGCTTGCCGGATACATGCTCAGTACCCAAGCTCAAGAGTAGAATGAGAGTGGTTATAACCAGTGGAAACGATCAGTACAAGTGGATTCGCTATGTTCATTACACGCCAGATCCTGTTAACCAACCCGCTATAGAATACCCTGCACTTTCGCTGAAAGTGAGCGACAAAAACAAAATTAATCAATACGCTTCGGGGACTTCTATCAGCTTAAACGCAAGCAGTAATATCAGTGGAAGAGCAACGTTTGTTTTGCATTCAGGCAGTATTCAAAAAGTGTGGCATCAACAAATCAAGGCAGGTGATAACCCTGTAAGTGTTGAGCTCATTAATGATTACATACCCCATGCAAGTATTAGCGTCAGTATGCCAGTGAGCAAAGATCACTTGCAGACATTAGAAAACACATCGGTAGGGCTTACGCCGTCGAAAAATTTACGGAAAATAGGTATTTCACCACCACCGAATAAAGCCTTAGGTGCTTACCGCCTATTGCATAGTCAAATCGATTTTGAAGTAGTAAGTCCCGACAAAAAACCCGAAGTATTGATTACACCGTTAGTAGATAGCGTTGAAGCAGGCAGTAAAATCAAACTTAAAATAACCGCAAATAAAGGTGTTGAAACACAATTATGGTTAGTCAACGACGGCTTACTGGCAATGGCCGGTGCGCAAGTAGAACAATATAATCCGCATGACTATTTCTTGTATCATTCATACCTTTTATATCCTACACCTTATATAAATGCGCTTAGCCAAACGCTGTTAACTCACGATGCCTTACAAAGAGATAATCAATCGGTAAAGCGTCTGGCCATGCATGCCGACATTGATAGCGGCGAATCTTTCGGCTTATCGTCTCCTCGAGAGCCGAAGAACAGAGCAAGCACATTTAACAAAACCGATTTTGCGCAGTCAATTTGGCTATCATCTCTTAGCTTAGAAGCAAACAAGGCAACAACAATAGAAGTGCCATTGCCACAACTGATTGGGCGCTGGAAAGTTATCGCCATAAGTGTCGATAAACATCATAGCTCGGTGTCCCAGGCATCATTTACAACACATAAAAACGTAGAGTACTTTTTAGATGCACCGTCTACTTTGCTTGATTCTGACAAAAGCAATGTGGCAATTACCCAAATTAACCACACTAATCATAGAGTCGAAGACCTTATAAGCGTATTTATAAATGGCAAGATGCACACTCAAATACCGGTTTCGCTTGAGCCTGCAAATAGTAAACAAAGCTACCAACGGCAAACTATCGGCTTACCCTCATTAAGCGTTGGTGACCATGAAATTATGCTAAAAAGCACACGTGATCCTAAATTTTCAGCGTATGCCAATGTCCAAATATTGCCATCTGTGCAACCACATCATCAAGCCATTCTGCTATCACCTACAGATGAACAAACGATACGAATGCCATCCTACGTAATACCTAACAGTATTGCATTAAGCGCCATCGGCGCTGATAACCTGCAGCCGAATTGGCAGCGCTTAAATAATTATACTCGCGAGCATCATTATCGATATTGGGAAAGTGTTATATCTCGCGCTGTTACCCATGCGTATGCACCCAACAGTGAAAGTGACTGGACTGATAGTGGTAAAAAGCTAAATAGCTTGCTAGCACAGGTCGCTACATTCAAGGCGGGTAATTTGCACTATAAACAAACTGCCGTTTCGCAAGCAGATCCGTTTTTAACCGCCTACACATTCTTGGTACATGCATGGTTAGCGCAAACAGCTACGCCCTTGGAGATAGATGAAACCGAACATGTTCAAACCTTACTTTCTATGCTTGGTGAACACCCTCAGCACGAGTATTCCGCCCTGCAACAAAGCATGGCCTTGTTTGCTCTAGCTGTTAATAACAGTATCGAGTTACCTGAAGCTCTGCTTATGCGTCAACACATTCCTGTGGCAAATCGCGTAATGATGCAGTCATCACTATTACAAGTATTAGCTCTACAATACTTGGGGGCGAGTGACTCTCTGTATTCAGATACTTTGCTTGAGCTCAAGCAAAACACTTATGTTGATTCTCAAAGCAATATGTTTAGCGAAAATGCCTATAAGTGCTTTGCAATAATGGCATATGAAAATGATACAAAGCTTCAGAGCGATTTATTGCAACAAGTCGTGTTAGAACAACAGCAGCAAGGTCATTTTGGAAACTCCTTTGCTAATGCTATCTGTACCTACGTAATAAGCTCATTGAATAGCAAAGACTCACGGTACGAGGCGCCTCAGTTAGTCAATCATTCACTTCAGTTGAATCAATTGCGTTTTTCATTATCAACAGACAAGCCATACTGGTTACACCTTAGCTACCTTGTAGATGTGAATGATTTGCAAGCAGTGCAAAATGGCATGAGTGTTTCAAAACAACTATTCGTAAAGCGCACAGGCAAGTGGCAAAAAATATCCCACCCTACGTTAGAAATTGGGGACTTGGTGAAAACTACCGTTACGGTTAATTCGCCTGTTGCGCGCCAGCATATTGTAATTACTGATGGTATTGCAGGCGGTTTTGAAGCATTGCCAAATGGTTTACGTGGTTTCAATCACTCAAATAAGGCGGCTTTTGGCAGAGATTATCTACCTTCTAGGCATAGGCCAACAATAGAAAATGGTCATGCGACTTGGTTGGTATCATATTTACCTGCTGGTAACAGCGAATATAGCTACTATTCAAGGGTAAAACATATCGGCCAATATACAATCACGCCTAGTGAAGCAGTAGCGATGTATAGAGGTGATGTAAACGCGCGTGGTAAAGTAACCAGTGTTGACGTTATAACACGTGATAATAAATAGCAAAAAAGTGACATGCAGCGCCAATTACCACAAAGACGTGCCACAAGGCGTGTGAGTAGTGACGACTTTTCATCATGTAAAACGGGATACCAAGACTATACGCAATACCGCCGCCTATAAGTAATACAAACCCGCTGACCGAGAGTGCTTGGTATATAGGGTAAATAAGGAATAAGGCTAGCCATCCCATAATAGCGTAAGTGGCAACACCTAATTTGGGGTATTTATGTCCCAGCAAGGTTTTAAATATGATACCTGCAAGCCCAATAAACCAAACGACAATAGCAGCGTACATGCCCAAATTCCCCCCTACTGCCAACAGCAAAAATGGCGTGTAGGTGCCCGCAATTAGTAAGTAAATAGCTGCGTGATCGACTTTGCGTAGAAATAATCGCAAATGAGGTTTACTCACACTATGGTAAACACTTGAAGATAAGAACATAAACGCTAGGCTTGTGCCATAAATAGCGCTTACGACTACCGCTTCTGCATTAGGTGCTTTGAGCAATAAAGCGAATAAACCAACCAAAGCCAATAAAAAGCCGAACCCATGAGTTGCAGCATTAATGCGCTCTTCAAAAATAGAGTAATGAGCATGGTCCAACGAAATGGCTTTTTTGGGAAGCATATACAATTATTCAGATTTAAAAACGCAGTATATGTTTTCAGCGTACACTTGTACACCCAAATAATGACTTAAGAAATTAATGGGGTCAGAGTACATTTATTTTTAATACCGCATGTTGTATTTGTGGTTTTGAGTTAAATGTACTCTGCCCCCATTTTTTACATTAGCTTAGGATTGTCGTTTGCTTCTAGCGAACACAAAAGAACCACCTAGCAATGTTAATAGCAAAGCAACTGGGGCAGATGCAGCTGTAACAGGCGCGGCCTGCAAACTGGTCGCAAAAATAGCGGTACTCTCTTGTTGTGTTAAGCCTTCAACATTTAATGCGCCGGTAATGGTATTGTACGCATTCAAAAACCCGCCGTTTTTTGCAAATCCTTGATATTGACCAACAACAAAAAAGGTTTGTCCGGCAGTTACATCAAATGAAACAGACAAATTGCCAAAATATGGATCTTCAGCACTAGTGGGTCCAATATTAGATTCGGACAGAACAAACTCGTCATTTACAGTAATTATTCCACTGTCTTGTGGGAAAATACCGTTAGGATCAACAATTAAGCCCTCTGAAACATAGGCATTAAGAACTAAGTCTGATGTTTTAGTGGCCGGTAAGCCTCCTACTGACCATTCTTCAGATGAATGGAAAAAATCGAAATTAAGTTGAAACTCTAAAGTCTCGTCAGCACCTGTCCACAAATACTCTGTTGCCGCATAACCGTTGAATGAATTTCGTTCATTGGCAGCAGATGTTGCATTTATTTTGATTTCTGGCAAACCCAAGTTCGCTTCGTCTAATCGTACATCACCTTGCAGTCTTCCAGTGGGGGTAGTTAACGATAAGTTACTTGTACCTGTACTTTGAGTAATAACCAATGTACCTACTTGCGCATTTGTAAATGCAGGAATGTTAGGAAGCCCATCATATTTTGGAGTACCGTCGTTGTTCCAGTAGCTTGCTTGAAAAGTACTATTAAAACGACATACGGTATCGACCGCTTGATCACCCCAGTCATCAAGTGAGCCCACAACAGATTCAATCCCCTCACGATACATATCAAGGTATTGAGAATCGGCTAAGCCCGGACATGACCTATCGTATGCACCAACCGAAACGTGTTGTGTAATTAGCCCAGCATTTGCTGAGCCTACTAATGTTGCACCTAAAAGAGTAGATACCGTTAGCGCCCTCACCAACCAAGATGTTTGTTGTTGTATATTGTCGTTATTCATTTTACTGCCCTTCTTATGATTTTTAATGAAGTAGCAGCATCTATGCCAACAATAAATTAACAAAAAAACAACCGCTTACTTCACTCCAAAATCAAACTTGTAAAATAGTCTGACATTAATCAAGCAACGTAGTCTTTGTGCATAATGCCATTTCAATAAATATGTACGAGACACGCTAAGAAAATTAATGGGGTCAGAGTACATTTAATTGAAGCTGGCCAAAAACATTCCTTTTTAGGAATTAATGTACTCTGACCCCATTAATTTAGAAGCTGTATGGTAAATATTAGTGGGGCGCGCTAGTATTAAATTGATAAGAATTACAAATGCGATATTACTACCTAAAACGACAAAGGAATTTTCATGCATAAGCTTTTAATGAAAGCATTGTGCGCAGGTGCTATGACCCTGTGTGTAAGTGCTAGCCAGGCTGGTTTGTTAATGAAGCCTACTTATAATGCTGACTTAGATTATAAAACCCCGATTCTGCAAGATACTTACGATGCAGCGCTTACCCATCCGGACGAAATACTCGGTTTCGAAGTTGGGCAACGGGTGGCAACGCCGGCGCAAATCAATACTGCGATTCATACATGGAAGACGCAAACCAACCGTATCAAAGTAGTTGAATATGCGCGTAGTCATGAAAATAGACCCTTGCATGCGGTGTTTATCTCTAGCCCTGAAAACTTGGCTAATATGAACAGCACCCTCGAAAAACTAAAAGCTTTGTCAGATCCTCGCAGTACAAGTGATGCGCAAGCTAAAAAAATTATAGAGCAATTACCCGCGGTCGCTTGGATGGCGTATTCCATTCACGGTAATGAAACCTCGGGTGCAGACGCGGCATTAGCGGCAATCTATCATTATGGCGCCTCGCAAAATGAGAACGTTAAGAACATGCTTAACGATATGATCATTGTCATCGACCCGATTATGAATCCCGACGGTCGCGACCGTTTTGCCAAGTCACTTGAACAATATCGCGGTACAGCGCCCAATGTGGATGACCAATCGCTACTACATAGAGGCGACTGGCCATACGGACGCACCAACCACTACTTTTTTGACTTGAATCGCGATTTCTTTTACCTAACACAGCCTGAAACAAAAGGACGCGTTGCATTAATCAACAAATGGCGTCCTCAACTAATGATTGATGGACACGAAATGGGGCCACAAGACACCTATTTAATGGGGCCGCCTCGCCAACCTTTAAACTTCAATATTGCGCCAAGTGTACAAAAATGGGCGTATACCTTTTCGCTAGACCAAGGCGCAGCGTTTGATAAAAACGGATGGCGCTATTACACCGGCGAATGGTTTGAAAACTGGTACCCAGGTTACTCTAATTACGCGGAATACCGAGGCTCAATGCATATATTATACGAGCAATCTCGTATGGCTGAGGATGGAGTTAGACGCCCTGAAGGCACGGTTCAAACGTATAAAGAATCGGTGCATCACCAGTTTGTTAGTACCGTTGCCAATTTAGCTTCATTGCATAAATACAGTAAAGAAATGTACCAAGACTACTGGCAAGATAGAAAGTCAATCCTTGCCAGTAAAAGTCCATACGCCGACCGTACCTATGTAGTGCAAGCCAACAACAACGCCACACGTATGCGCACCTTAGTAGAGAAACTTAAGGCCCAAGACATTGAAGTATATGTGGCCGACAAAGACTTTAGCGTTAAAAAAGCCAAGAACCACTTGGGGGAAACGCGCACAACCACGGTCAAAAAAGGCAGCTTAGTTATTCCTAACAAACAACCAGAAGCGCGTTTGCTAGCGGCTATTATGGAATTTGATGCGCAAATTTTGCCAGAAACTATTGCCCAAGAGCGCCAAAAAATCCTTCGCGAAGGCCGTTCTATCATGTATGACTCTTCAGCTTGGAACCTCACTATGATGTATGGTTTAGAGGCGCTGACCGTGCCTACTCATATTTCAAAAAATATTAGCCCTTACGAGGCGGTAAGTACAACACCAACCCTAGCCAATAAATCATCTATTGCATGGGCGGTAAACGGTGATGACGATGCCTCAGTTGCTTTTGCAGCTAGATTGATGGAGCGTGGCGTACAAGTACGCGCCATTGATAAAGCAACACAATTAGGTGAGCACAAGCTAGTAAGAGGCTCGGTGGTAGTGACCATTACCGACAACCTAAACAATGAAAACCTCATTGAGTTGATTAATACCACCGCAAAAGAAACGAAATTAAATATACAGAATATCACCACCGGCTACGGCGCGGGTGATACCCCGGAATGGGGCGGTGACCACTTTCAATTGCTAAGCCAACCACAACTTGCCATTGTTAGCCAAGCGGGCACCAGCAGTTACGATGTAGGCGCCACTTGGTGGAGCATAGATACTCACTTAGGTATTAGGCACAGTCATTTAAGCGCAGCCGATCTGCCTCGTGCAGATTTACGTCGATATAACGTTATTGTGTTACCCACAGCGTGGTCAATACCTGATAGCGTCGCCGATACCTTGCACGCATGGGTAGAACAAGGTGGCACACTCATTACCCATGACCGTTCAAGTCAAACCATTGCCAAAACAGGCAACACAAAAGTAAAAGTACTGGGTGACATATTCGAAGATGCCGAAAAGTACGACATTGCGCTGCAAAGGCGATTACTCGCAGCACAAGATGTACCATCAATGGACACCTTGTATTCGACTAAACTTAGCGAAAATGTAGCCTACCCTTGGGATGATGCACCCAAACGCTTAAATACTGACGAACTAAAAAAACGTGATAAATGGCAGCAGTTATTTATGCCAGCAGGTGCAATGGTGACAGGCTCGGTAGACCAACAACATTGGCTCAGCTTTGGCACAACTGAACATTTACCGTTGCTATATAGCCGTCAACCCGTGTTAATTGTGCCTGAAAATGCAGAAGCCGTTGTGAGTGTTGGTGCATACAAAACCAATAGCAAGAAAAAAAGTGAAAGCAATAATGCAATTGGTTGGTATAGCTTACCCAAAAACCAACAAATGCATGTAAGAATGAGCGGCTTATTGTGGCCTGAAGCTGCGCAGCGTATTGCTAACTCTGCATACTTAACCCGCGAACGTCAGGGTGACGGACAAATCATCATGTTTTCAGGAGAGCCGGTATTTAGAGGCGCTGCATTGGGCACTAACCGATTGTTACTGAACGCAATTGTATATGGTCCAGGCATGGGCGCTCGCCCTAGTATTAAGTTATAAACGCTAAATTAGTTGGCATGATGGGCGATACATCCATCATGCCTGTTAATCAACTCATTACCTTATGCACTCATTTATATGCTACCAGTATTCGATGTAACTCGTTTTTGCCCAAAGTGGCAACGCTTCAATATTGGCTGTGCACTGCCGCAAGGTCAATATTTTGCAGACCAACAATTATCGCTTTGCAATAGTATAGGCAACACCCATCAGCTTGCACTAGACAATGCAGTGCGCGCTAATATTACGCCGCTTCAATTATGGCCCGACAAATCTATCAAATGGATAACATTTGACGGTGTATTTGTGCAAGATATACAGGCTAACACTACCCTGTTTCTCATCCCTGGCGATACCAATTTAGCCTTACAACGAAAACAATGGATAAGCACCCAAGCGAACAAATTGAAAATAAGCACTGCACAAAATGTCATTAATATTGATACCAAGCAGCTGTTAAGCATGTGCGTAAACAATTTATCTGCATCGAAGCCGCTAGTAAAAACACAGCTTGATTACACTCTAGCCACGCAATTCAATTCGCTCGAAACCTCACTGGGTCAAATCAACCATCAGCACTTTGTTCATTTTGACCAATTTCAACAGCCGCTCAGCTGTGATGTATTCCAACAGGCCGAAGTACTTAACAAACATGAGCATGTCGCCAATTTCAACATAAAACATACGATCTGTTATCACAGTGGTCAGATTTATACATGGCTTCGCCTACACAACCCCAAGGCTATTGAGCACAATAATGGGCAATGGGACTTAGGCAACCCAAACAGTATTTACATTAGGCAATTGGCGACAAGCTTGCATTTCCATGGCGAATCGGTAAGTGCGACTGTAGTTAACGATTCAAACCAGAGTGAAGATGCGCGTACGCTCATAAATTGCGAACATATTAATATTGCACAAACCAGTAGTGGTGGAAAACACTGGAACAGTCCTGTGCACAAAAACAGTCATAACGAAATAAACGTTGGTGAAGCACAAGCCTCAGTGCAATATACAAATGAAAAGGCGCAAACCGAAGTCTTTTCCATCCCTAGGGCAAATCCACAAATCAGGGTTGATATGGGAAGTACGCAACTTTTGTTGCAAGCTCACTATTTTTGGCAAACATTCCCGACCGTTTTAGAGGCAAGCACCAAGCAAGCTCAATTGTGTTTTGTGCCCCCCAATCAATCTGATGATCAAGTTAGTCACCATGATGTAGAGCTTCAACCCGGCGAAACAAAAAGCCATCATTGGTGTTTAGCAGTGGCTGCTACAAAAACAATGCCCGTTATAAATGCAGCCAAGACAGAGCATGGCATCACATTGCATGCCCAAACAGCAAAATTGACAGGAGCGTTCGGCTTTAATTGTGGTGATTTAGAGACTAATCCCCTACATAAAATATTACTCACGACTGACGCTTGGTTTGATAAACGGGAAGCCCTAGATGAATACGGATGGCGTAACTTTGGTGACCTATACGCTGATCATGAAGCAGCGCAGCACAAGGGCGATGAGCCATTTGTGTCTCATTACAACAACCAATACGATCCTCTGCTTGGTTTTTTACAATTATGGATATTAAGTGGCAAGCCTGCTTACAAGACACTGGCAGACGACCTATGTCAGCACATTGTGAACATTGACATCTACAACACCACACTTGATAAACCCGAGTATAATCAAGGATTATTTTGGCATACCGATCATTACTTGCAAGCCGAAACGGCCACACATAGAACATATTCAAAGCTACAGCCAAATGATGTTTATATGGATCATGCCGGCGGTGGTGGACCGGGCACTCATCACTGCTACAGTTCAGGCTTAGCCCAATATTACTTGCTAACGGGTAATGTTCAAGCAAAACAAGCCGTGCTAGGACTATGCCAATGGATGCAGCGCATTCATGAAGGAGACGGTACCTTGCTTGGCTTGTTATTAAGAATACGTAATTCTAACTACTTGCGCGTACCGCTCACCAACAAACTCATTTTTGGCTACAGTACAGTGAGTGTGCGTAACGTATTTACCAACCAATATCCACTTGATCGCGGCACGGGTAACTATGTGAATGTGCTGCTAGATTGTTTTGAAATTACGGCACAACAGCATTATTTACGCCATGCTGAGTACGTAATCTGCAATACCATAACAGCGCTTGATAATATTGCCGAGCGACACTTTGATGATGTAGAAAACACATGGTTTTATACGGTATTGCTACAAGCAGTCATTAAATATTTGCGCATTATGTATCAGCAAGACATTGAAACCACAAATAGCGTGAATATACGCGCCGCATTTTTGCACTATGCCCGCTACATTACAGAACATGAAGACAGCTATTTAGCTAACCCTGATGTATTAGAATACCCAAACGACACCTGGACAGGTCAAGACTTACGCAAGCTGCACATTTTGTTTGCCGCCCATGCGATAACACATTCTGAGCCCATGGAATCATCTGCGCCCACAAGCTCAATATTTAACGAAAAAGCCAGCACCTTGAGCAAGGCTATATATCAAGGCTTAAACATTAGCTCTGAAGCCCATTACACTCGTATTCAAGCACTGATTATGCAAAATATTAGTGATCAAACCTCAATCAACACACAATTTACAGGCTATCAAGACTGGTACACTGCCATTACTCCAAAGGTTAGTATGGATTTAAAACAAAGTCTGCTTAAACGTATGCTCAGTTTTATCGCCAACTATTCTTTTAAACGTGAATACACGGTATTATGTGCACGCTTTGTGGTGCTCACAAAAATATTTTCATCTTCCAAAGCCGTAAAAGGATAAACGCCTAATATGCACACGACGAGCCCTGCTTCAGCTCACACTGACCAAAAGCCGACAACGGTTAGTATTGTGATCCCTCATATGGGGCGCGAGCAAATGCTGCTTGATACTTTGCAGTCTATTTGTGAGCTTGATACCACTGGGTTCGATTTATCAGTGGTCGTCGTTAGTAAGAATGATACTTTCAGTGAGCAATTACTGGCATTTAAGCATCGCTTGTCTATTTATTTTGAACAAGTCTCGATGGTCGTGACCATATCTGACCAACGTAACATTGGCGCGCGAAAGTTCAATACTGACTTAGTCGGCTTCATTGATGCCGATGTAGCGCTATCAGAAAATTGGTTATGCTGCTTGTATTCATTGTTGCAGAATTCAAAGGCCGTGCTCACAAGCGCCACGCAAATAGCTGCAAAGAACGCAGGACAAGTCGAAACCATTCGCAGCGCTTTAAGTAGTGTTTCAAAAAACACCGAGGTCGACTTTTTACCCGGTGCCAACCTATTATTGACCCGCGCTCATTTTGAGCAAAGTGGCGGATTTCCGAGTGATTTAGTCACCTGTGAAGACTATGTGTTTACCCAGCGTGTTGCGCAACTCGGTCCGCTATACCATACCGGTGACGCGCAATTTGTGCATTTAGGCGAAGACAAAACGTACTGGGGTATGGCAAAAAAAGAAGTGTGGCGAGGACAGTCTAATTTACGTTCGCTAAAAGGGCGTAGCATACCGCTATCGGAATACCCTAGCTTATTGTTACCCAGTGCCTTTACGCTAGGTGTGTTAATGAGCTTAATATTATTCATTCTTGAATGGCCGGGTCTTGCCGTGCTCAGCGTATGTGGCTCATTGTTTATCTTACTTGTATACGCGCTAAGACTTTATAAACAAAGTAAAATCAGCGTTAGCTTAGTGCCCATACTTGGGTTTTATAGTTTATATTTTCCTGCTCGTGCACTCGGCACGATAATAGGTGCACTTAACAGCGTAGGCAGTAAAAGCCACCACTAACTATCGACTAAACCTTGATTCACCGCGTATCTTACCAACTCAGCTAAAGACTCTATTTTTAGTTTCGTTTTAATATTACGCCTGTGGGCTTCTACCGTTCTGTAACTAATATTCAATGTCTGTGCAATTTCTTTGCTCGATTGACCTTTGGCAATATACGATAAAATCACTTGTTCTCGGGTGGTAAGACGGTCATTTTGCTGATTAATAGGGTTTTCAATTAGCACCCTCGCTATTGAGCTACTAAAATAGGATTTCCCTTGCGCAACATTTTTAATAGCCTGATACACCTCTTCTGAGGTGGTATCTTTCAAAATATAACCGGCCGCACCCGCCTGCACAGCATTAGTCACAAACTCAGTGCTTTCGTGCATACTAAAAATAAGTACCTTGGTATCACAAAGCGCTTCCATTAGCACTTCTGTGGCGTCTAAACCGTTTAAACCAGGCATGCTAATATCCATAAGTACAACGTCGGGTTCACAGGCTTTCGCCATATTGAGTACTTCGTGACCGTCGTTGCATGCGCCCACCACTTCAATATCGTCATAGTACGACAAACAAGCACTTAAACCATCTTGCACCATAGGATGATCGTCTACTAGCATCACCCTTATACTCGTGCTCATAAACCCTCCTGCTTCATTGAGTCTTGTTTTTGTGCCGCATAATAATTGGCAAATTCACTGCGCGGTATTTTAGCAATTACTAAGGTACCTTGCGACGATGAAATAATCTTAAATTCACCTTTGTGGTATTGAACACGCTCAGCTAAATTGCGCGTACCAATGCCACCTTCAACATTGTGCATAGTGTTGGTATCAATACCTACACCGTCATCACTAATAGTAAGTGTTAACCAACTGTCTTTTATACTTAAATCAATAACGGTTTTACTGGCCTTGGCATGCTTCTCAATGTTCATGAGTGCCTCTTGCACTACTCGGTAAAGCGTTGTGTTGATATGGTCAGGTAGTAGTTTACTTAACGCTGGTTTATGAAACGTCACTTCAATGCCCGTGCGTTCTGAAAACTCTTTACTAATCGCCTCCATGGCTGCCGACAAGCCCAACTCATCTAAGATACGAGGATGCAAGTGATGCGATATTCGACGTATTTCATTAATGGCGTTGCTTAAATTGGTTTCGGCTTTGCTAAGCGGTGCAGGCTTGTCTACTGCCATTTTAGCAAGGTGCTTACCCGTTGCCTCAAGAGAATACTTAATAGACACCAGCACTTGCACTATGCCATCGTGAAGTTCGCGAGAAATATGACGTTGCTCTTCCTCTTGCAAAGTCACAATTTTTTGTCCCAGAGCACTAATGGTCTCATCAGCAACTTGTTTATGGCGCATTTGCACCCATGTTCCAATACCAAACATCACCAAAATAGAGCCTAGCGCTACCAGTAAAATAATAATCCGGGTATTTTCTATTTGAGTATCAATAGCACTTTGTACCGATAACAACTGTGTTTTTACATTGTCTAAATACACGCCTGTGCCCATCATCCATTTCCATTTTGGCAAAAAATCGGAATAGCTAAGCTTGTCGGTGATTGTCTCGGTAGAAGGCTGATTCCAAGGATAACGATAAAAGTCGCCGCCTCGCTTGGCATTTTCTACCAATATTTGTATGGTTTTTTCACCCCGGTCGTTAGTTAAGTCCCAGTAGTTTTGACCGACTCGATATGGTTCGGTGGGCAACACTATATTGGTGCCTTGGTCGTCATAAACAAAAAAGTAACCATCGTGACCATTGTATATAAGCGTTGATAAGATATCTGCAACTTGCTTTTTGGCCACCTCATCGTCGGCCGCTGAGCGTGCGTAAATATGCTGTATAGAGGCTTTAGCAATCGCAGTATAATTTTTTAACTCTTGCTGTTTTTGTTCAATTAAAAACGCCTGCAAAGTTTCTACATTTTGCTGGGATAAATCGCGATACTCATTTGTTACAAAAAAGTAAGTTAGCATAGCGGTAATCACAACCTGAATGGTGGCAAAAAACTGCATGCGTAAAGAGAAAGACATAGTACGACCAAAGGATGATGTTAACACCTTGTTAAGGATCGCAGAATGCTTGTGATTAATCTACGTGTAAATGGCATCATCATTGATTATTCGACTATGGTCTTAGGTATAACTGCGTAGTGGTATGTGGGTAGTTGTACGAATAGTCTAATGGCGACAGTTCATTTACATTTGGTACACAATTTTTTAGCGCCTGAATAACCAAGCGCTATTCTTTGTCACACTCAACAATTAGGATGCAACATGAAAATTAAATCATTACTAACGGCACTCGTAGCAGCCAGTATTGTATTTAGCCCAATGGCTTTTGCAAAAGAAAAAACCTACCGCTGGCGTTTAGCAGAAACATGGGGCCCTAACTTCCCTGTATTCGGTGATGCTACTAAAAATATGGCTAAAATGGTTGACGAAATGTCAAACGGCCGTTTAAAAATTCGTATTGATTCTTCAAACAAGCATAAATCTGCATTAGGTATATTCGACTTCGTTAAAACCGGTCAATACCAAATGGGCCACTCAGCATCTTATTATTGGAAAGGCAAAGATATTGAAACCTTGTTCTTCACCACTCTGCCATTTGGTATGACAACGGCTGAACAGTATGCGTGGTTCTACCACGGTGGTGGCATGGAATTAATGAAAGAAACCTACGACAAGTACGGTATCATGTCATTCCCTGGCGGTAATACCGGCAACCAAATGGGTGGTTGGTTCCGCAAAGAAATCAATACCTTAGAAGACCTTAAAGGTTTAAAAATGCGTATCCCTGGATTCGCTGGTGAAGTATTAGCAAAACTTGGTGCTAAGCCTACCAACATTCCTTCAGCAGAATTGTACACAGCGCTTGAGCGTAACACCATTGATGCACTTGAGTGGGTAGGTCCTTCGTTAGATTTACGTATGGGTTTCCACAAAATTGCACCTTACTACTACACTGGTTGGCATGAGCCTGCTACTGAGTTGCAATTTATGGTTAACGAAAAAGCTTACAATGAATTGCCTGAAGACTTACAAGCCATTCTTACGGTTGCCATGAAAACAGCAGCATACGACATGTATACTCAGTCTAACCACGAGAGTGCAATTAACTTAGCAACCATTCAGGAAGAATATCCAAATGTAAAAATTCGTTCATTCCCACCTGAAGTAATGAATGCAATTAAAGCTGAGAACGATAAGCTGCTTGCTGAGTTTGCTGCTGCAGACCCACAAACGAAGAAAATTTTAGAATCAATTCAAAACTACCAAGCTAAAGCGCGTCAGTGGACTAACTTCTCTGACCGTGCTTACCTAGACAACTTCGATTCAAAGTAGTCTATTAACACCACGTTATAAGCTGAGGCATCATTTGATGCCTCAGTATTCTGTTATTAAAAGGTCTCAAACAAATGAAATTTTTACACACTGCATTAGGTAAAATCATTGATGGCATGGGGCAGTTATGTGTACTGCTAATGATATTGATGGTGGCGAATGTATTTTATGATGTGTTGATGCGTTATTTTTTCAACGACGTCAGCATTGGCATGCAAGAGTTAGAGTGGCATTTGTTTGCGGCTATGTTTATGTTCGGCATTGGCTATACACTCAAAGAAGACGCGCACGTGCGGGTTGATATTTTCTATGAGAAATTATTACCGCATACACAAGCTTATATCGACATTGCGGCGGCATTATTATTCGCCCTGCCAATTACGTTTATTATTATGTATTACGGTTATTCTTACGCATTTGATGCTTTCGAGATGATGGAAGGAAGCCCTGATCCAGGCGGCTTACCCTACAGATGGATTATCCGTTCTGTTATACCTGCCTCAAATGCATTTTTAATTTTATGTATTTTTTACACCATATTAGACAACATGCTGAAACTAAAGCGCCCTAATATTCACGAAGACCATACACATAGCGAGGGCGTTTAGTCATGGAAGGTATTATTCTCTTTTTTGTAGCACTTGTACTGCTATTTATGGGCTACTACGTTGCGTTTACGTTCGCTGGTGTATCTGTGCTAGTGGGTGTGTTTTTCTTAGGCATCGACTTATTTGAATTTATGCCCTATCGCATAATGAGCATAATGGAAAACACCACGTTGATGTCAATTCCTATGTTTATATTTATGGGCATAGTGCTACAAAAAACCGGACTGGCTGAACGGCTGCTTGAATCATCTGCCAAACTATTTGGCGGTATGTCGGGCGGTGTTGCAATATCGACAATTGTTGTAGGCGCGTTACTTGCTGCATCAACCGGTGTAGTAGGCGCTTCGGTTGTAGCAATGGGTGTTATTTCATTGCCGGTCATGCTTAAAAATCGTTATCATCAACCTACTGCAGCGGGCGTAATATGTGCCTCGGGCACCTTAGGTCAAATCATTCCGCCATCTATTATTTTGATCATTCTTGGTGATGTAATGGGCTTGGCAGTGGGCGATTTGTTCAAAGCTGCTATTATTCCAGGCATGATGCTAATTGGCGCATATGTTTTATATATACTGGTTTTAAGCTATATAAAACCTGAATACTGCCCACCCATTCCCATAGAGGAAGATAAAGCTACCATTTTAAAGCAAGCGGCTAGAGATATTGTGCCGCCCTTGTTATTGATTGTAGCGGTGTTGGGTTCAATATTTTCTGGCATTGCGACCCCTACCGAATCATCAGCCATTGGCGCAGTAGGCGCAATTATCTTGGCGCAGTTTTACGGTGGTATTTCGCTTAAAACCATTATGAACGTGTCTAAAGATTCAGTGAAAGTCTCTTCAATGATATTCGCAGTATTGATTGGCGCTACAGCGTTCTCAATGGTATTCAGTTATTCTGGCGGCGAATACATGGTAGAAGAATTTTTCCTCGACCTGCCGGGCGAAAAGTGGGCGTTTATCATATTGGTGATGGTAGCCATACTCATATTAGGCTTCTTTATTGACTTCATCGAAATCGCATTCTTGGTAGTACCCATTGTTACACCAGTAGCCATGGCGCTTGATATCGATTTGATTTGGTTTGCTATCCTTATTTCAATGAATTTGCAGACCTCCTTCTTATCGCCGCCCTTTGGGTTTAGTCTATTCTATTTAAAAGGCGTGGCCCCGAAATCAATGAAAACGACTACCATTTATAAAGGCGTTATGCCATTTATCATACTGCAAGTAATTGTGTTGGGCTTAATTGTTGCCTTCCCAGATACCTTCATTATGTTTTAACCACTTTGCAATGTATCAATAGTTGACTGCATAAAAGGGGCCACACGGCTCCTTTTTTTATTGTGTTAAAATGCAAGGTTTGAATAGTGCGGTGCGCTAACACATAATATACTTTTAATTCAGTTCACCAATAAGTAGGGCATCACATGAGTAATCAAGATCCACTGCACGGCATTACCCTAAAAAAAATTGTTGAAGATTTAGTTAATGAGCACGGCTTTAAGCAGCTAGGCGAACATATAAATATTCGATGTTTTACGCACGACCCAAGCGTTAAATCGAGTCTAACCTTTTTACGCAAAACGCCGTGGGCACGTAAAAAGGTAGAAGATTTCTACTTGGCGAATAAATAGCAAAGGCAAACACATCATGCATATAGATTTATCTAGTTTATCAAGCAACAACGTTTACCATTTAATGACGCAAACTATTATCCCGCGCCCTATTGCTTGGGTGCTTAGCGCAAACAATAACGAGAGCTTAAACTTAGCACCGTTTTCGTACTTCAATGCGGTGTGCAGTTCACCGCCATTAATGATGTTGTCTATGGGCAAAAAGCCCAGTGGTGATGGCAAAGATACGGTCACTAATTTACAAGTGGGTGCGCATTGCGTAGTGCATATTGCACACGCCGAACAAGCCGATATTGTCACCGCAACCGCGGCAACACTAGACTACGGAACAAGTGAAGTGATTGAGAACGATATTGAAATGACCCATGCAAGTGCATGGCCCTTACCGCGCGTGAAATCATGCCCAATAGCTTACTTGTGTAAAGTGCATAGCGTGCAAGAAATTGGCAACGCACCACAAACACTCATTTTTGTTGAAGCCCTAGAAGCATATATAGACGACAACGCAAGCACTACTCATAACGAACGCTTGTCGGTAGACGCATTAACCATCAACCCCCTCGCCCGTCTAGGCGCCGCCCAATACGCCAACCTAGGCACCACATTCTCCAAAACCCGCCCTAAATAATAGGGTCAGAGTACATTAATTCGCGTTAGCGTTAACGATTGACAAATAATGTACTCTGACTCCATTAATTTTAAATTTAATGTACCCCTTGACCCAGAGGTACATTTGGATCTAGTATTGTACCATCTTAATTACTGGTACAACTTACTCATGATAACGATTGATCTTGACGCAAGCGAACCATTGTTCAATCAGTTGGTTCAGCAAATAAAGCTGGCGATTGAGAAAAAGCAGCTTTTTCCGAATGATGCGCTTCCTTCTATTAGGCAGTTATCGGCTGATTTAGACATTAATCCGAAGACAGTGGCTAAAGCATACCGGCTGCTAGAGCGCGACAATATTATTCAATCGAAAGGTTATAAAGGCACGTTTGTGCACCCGCAAGCCGTCGAGAATCTGCAAATCGATATCAAAGCATGGCTGGCTAACACGGTAGCCTTGGATGTCGCAAAATATAGAAACGCAGGGGCAACTGACTCAGAAATCAGACTTGCCTTAACCCAAGCATTAACAAACAACACAAACTAACGTCATCAGCCACAGGACTAATTATGAATAACTGGATTACACAAGCGCATTATTTAATGATGCTATTGCAAGTAGTGGTTACCTTAGTATTGATTCCACTCATTAGCTACAAGATACTCCTCAACATCGCTACGCATTTTGGCCTCAGCAAATTCCCAAGTGCCATTACCGAAGTAAACAATTGGTTATCTCGTGCTACCCGTCATTATGTAATAGTTGTACTAATGTCTCTTTGTGCAGCGGGCTCAATGGTGAGTTATGCCATGTTTAAGCAAATAGAATTGTTGAATTGGGACGACCAAAGCGGCCTAATGATGCTGTACTTGATTTCGATGATACCAGTTATCAAAATGGTGCTGATGCACCGAGCACTATTTGGTATCTTTAAACAGCATATGGGAAGTAAACGCTCTGCGTCACTGCAAGTAAGAACGTGGCAAACATATATTTCATTGCCACTGTTGGGTCTAATAGGCATAGCCAACATCGTGTTTATACTCACAGTAGTCTACTTTGTTGAGCATCCATTTGACGGTTTTGCTGGTTACACCAACTTTTTTGGTTTATTAATCAACGTGGTGTTTGCAGCCATTATTGCAATTGTGTACCGCGATCGTAAAACATTTGGATTGCATTCAATCGAGCATCAAGATGTACTAAAAAAGCGGGCTATACACATTAACATGCTAATTCTAGCCATTGCACTTTTTCACATCTCACTCAGCATGTGGGTGCAAGGTTCTTCGCTGGCAGAGTACAAACTATTTACTCAGTCGATGTATTTTCAAATAATACTTATTATTACCGCCGTCTCTTTTACTCTACCAAAATCGTTGTTTCAGAAGTAAACACTCATTATTCCATATTATTGAGTGTAACCATGCTCAGTAATATGGAATATATTTTATACATCTTTGTCTCATTATTTCAACATGTATGCCGATAATCATTGAAAGCCTTCGTTTGACTAAATGACCGATACATATGCATACAGAAACCCATACAGAGCTATCACCCTCCAATGCCTTATCAGACTCAAGAGACGACATAGCACGTCAAGCTAAAGACGATACATTTGTATTGAATTCAATACGATCACTAACGCAAGGCGACTACTCAATATCAATAGAAGACAACTCTGAGGTTGGACAGGCTATTCAGCAGTTGGTCGAAAAACTCAGAAATGACGCTAGCAAAGAGCTTAGTAATACGGTGAATTTATCGATTAATAACAACGAAGCGTCTATTTACTCTGCTCAATTACTTTATGACTTAAAAAACGTTGAACGCTACGCGCAGCACATCGCTTCTGCTGCAGAAGAGATGCGCTCCTCAGTTGAAGAGGTAAAACAGTATAGCGAGAGTATTGATAAAGGTACCAGTAAGTCTTTGTCGATGGCCGAAGAAGTATCAGCGACTTTAAACAAAGCAGTAGAGGCATTTCATAATATCCAAGAAGCGGTGAGTAATAACAGTGAAAAGCTAAAAGGTTTGAGCAGTTTTACGAAACAAGTGAGAAGTATTGCTGAACAAATTAAAGGTATTGCATTTCAGTCTAACATTTTGTCGATGAACGCCTCGGTAGAAGCCGCGCGAGCTGGCAATCACGGCATGGGCTTTGGTGTAATCGCGCAAGAGATACATCTACTATCGGGTAGATCTGAAGACGCTACCTCACAAATTACTAAGCTAATCAATAACTACGAGAAAGAAGTAGCAGATATCACCGGTTCGCTTTCAACTAATCAGTCAATTGTAAGTGATGGCCAAGCATCTATCGATTTAGTTAATGAAAAAATGGCGACGATGGTTAACGAATTTGAACAAGTGTCACAAAACACAAGTCAAATTGCGCAAGCATTGACCGAACAGACTTCTGCCTCAGCTAATGTTGCAAAAGGTATTAATACCATTGCTAGCCATTCGTCAAAAAGTGTCACTAGTACCGATAATATTGTTGAGGCAATTGAGGATATACAAAAGAATATCGATCAAGAAATACTGAGTTTGGCAGAACTTAATATTCCTGGGAAAATTGTAAAATTAGCACAATCTGACCACGTTATTTGGAAAAAGCGCTTAGTGAATATGATTGCTGGAAAAGAAGGATTGCAATCAAATGAATTGGCCGACCACCATAGTTGTAGACTTGGTAAATGGTATGACAACGTTAATATTCCAGAGTTAAAGTCGCATCCAGCATTTGCACAGTTACAACAACCTCACAAGTTAGTGCATTACCACGGCAAACTAGCAGTAGACTTGTACAACGCGGGTAAAGTAGGTCAGGCACTGCAAGAAATACAAGAAGTTGAACAAGCTTCAAAACAAGTATTAAGGCTACTCAAGCATCTTGAAAGTGTGCAAACACATTAATAAAGCTGATATATAAACAGCAAGTAGGCAAATAATGAAAGCATATCCTTGGTTAGAAAGAGGCAACAATACATACAAAGGCGTATTGTTATTTCAAATGGCGATGACACTTGTAATCGGTTTCTTTACCGATAGTGTGGTACTTGGTTTAATAATAGGTGCGCTAATACTAGCAGGGCCTCTTGCATTGTTTGCATTGCAGAAGCACGCAACCTACACTCGTCATGTAGCAGTTATTGCTACACAGTTATTTGCAGCTTTGCATATACAGCAAAGCATGGGTGCTACTTATATGCATTTCGAGATATTTGCAGTAATGGCTGTCACCACTGTTTATCGCGACTGGAAAGTATTGATTTCGAGCGTAGTGGTGGTAGCGGCGCATCATGTTGGCTTTTACGCTTTACAAAGCTCACAAGCACCGGTATTCATATTTGAACCACAATATCTAACCCTTTATGTTCTTGGCATTCACGCATTTTTTGCTGTAGCGGAGGGTGTGATACTTGGGTTTATTGCTCAGCAAACGTTCAAAGATGGGTATGAGTCATTGCAACTTCAGCGCGCCATCGACAACATGATGAAACCAAACGAGCATTTTGATCTCAACATTAACTCCAGTGGCACTTCCGTGACATCTTGCCAATTTAATAAACTGATACAATCTGTTAACGGCTTTATTGGGCAAACAAAGTCTGTTGGCGATAGTATATCAGATGTATCGAGTGCGGTAGGCACTTTGGCTAATGACGTTAAACAAGCCAGCTTAGACACAAGCGGTCAGGTAGTAACCATTGCCTCGGCAGTTGAAGAGATGACAGTTAATAACGAATCAGTCGCGCAAAGAGCAAGCACCGTAAACAAATTATCAGCCACAGCAAAAGATGCTAGTTCAAAGGCAAAAAATATAGTGGTTGAATCAAACAACGAAGTTAACTCCTTGCAACAAGACTTAAATAAAACGTCTATGGCCATTTCGGAACTGTCTGAAAAGTGCCAAAAAATAGAGAGCGTAATGGCAGCCATTACCGCAATATCTGACCAAACAAATTTACTGGCGCTTAATGCAGCAATTGAGTCTGCAAGGGCTGGCGAACACGGTAGAGGTTTTGCAGTTGTCGCAGATGAAGTGCGTCAACTTGCGATGAGAACCAAAGATAACACTGAACAAATTAGTGAA
This sequence comes from Glaciecola sp., assembly GCA_049650345.1. Taxonomy (GTDB): domain Bacteria; phylum Pseudomonadota; class Gammaproteobacteria; order Enterobacterales; family Alteromonadaceae; genus Glaciecola. The sequence continues at coordinate 37,802 of JBARZY010000177.1, forward strand.
ATCACACATTCACTGATTCAAAACTCCAACGCCTCAGTAGAACAAATGAATGTCTGTTTGGAGAAGTCTGCTAAGGTAATAGCATCGTCAGGTTCAGCAGTGAGTATCATAGACGAGGTCGCCACTAGCATTACCTCAGTGAGCGACAATATTGCATCTGTTTCTCTCGCGATAGATGAACAAACACAGGCTTCTAACGAAATATCAAGATCAACCAGCCTACTATCTAGCACTTCTGAGAGTTTGTCTACGAATGCAGATAAAACTGGCGATAGTTTCGCTGAACTTGAGAACAACGTACGCAGGTTGCAAACAGAATTGTCTCGGTTCCAATAGAACAGTGGCAACGTTGCTGATGCAATATCTTTTAGAAGTTAATACCCTTGGGCAACAATTGCATCAGCCAGCTTTCTAAAAGCAGCAACATTTGCACCACGCGCATAATCAACTAGATTATACGTTGATTGCTGAACTTTGCCATCTTCAACGCACTGCTGGTGAATATGCGCCATAACGCCTTTTAAGCGGGTATCTAACTCTTTAAACGATAGCTGCTGAAATTGCGCATTTTGTCCCATTTCAAATCCCGACATTGCCACACCACCGGCGTTTGCAGCCTTACCAGGCACGTGAGTAATACCGGCCTTTTTTATCGCTTTGCTGGCGTTAGCCGTAAGCGGCATATTCGCCCCTTCAATTACCGCCACCACCTGCTGTTTAACGAGCAACTTAGCATCGTCTTCATCAAGTTCATTTTGAGTCGCACAAGGAATAGCGATATCACATGCCAACGACCAAGGTTTGGCATTGGGCAACCATTCTCCGTTGGCACTCTCAGCAATGCTCTCAAGTGGATTGTCAGATTCTTGATCATCAATTATGTGTTGTATATGTTGTGTTTGTAGACCGTTCTTAACATGTAAAGTACCTCTATTATTTGAAAGCGTAGACACGCAGGCATCTAATTCTACGGCCTTTAGGGCCGCATACGTGGCCACATTGCCGGCACCAGAAATATTGATGCGCTTTCCCGCTAAGGTTTCGTCGAGGGTCTCCAACACACTCTCAGTAAAATATATAATCCCAAAACCGGTTGCTTCTTGTCTCACGTGACTGCCACCAAAATCCATTGGCTTACCGGTTATACTTCCCGCAAATTCATTTGCTAAGCGTCTGTACTGCCCATAAAGATAGCCAATTTCACGCTGCCCCACATTGATATCGCCAGCCGGCACATCGGTTTGCGGGCCAATATGTCTATATAATTCAAACATAAACGCTTGGCAAAAGCGCATAATTTCTGCGTTTGAGCGCCCTTTCGGGTTAAAGTCACTGCCTCCTTTAGCGCCGCCAAGTGGTAAACCCGTTAGCGCATTTTTGAAACACTGTTCAAACGCCAAAAATTTAAACACCGACTCGCTCACGCTCGGGTGAAATCTCAACCCGCCTTTATATGGCCCGAGCACATTGGACTGTTGAACACGCCAACCACGGTTAATATTTACCTCACCGTTGTCAGATTCCCACACAACTTTGAACGATATAATGCGATCAGGCTCAGCCAGTTGGTATAACACCTGATGATGCTTATAGGCCTCGTTTGCATTAATGATAGGCATTATATCTTCAGCCACCTCAGCAACCGCTTGGATAAATTCTTCCTGACCTGCGTTGTTGGTATCTATCCATTGCGTAAATACGCTAAGGTTTGATTCATACGTCATGCTATTTCCTTATGTGGGCTTGAATAAGGCGATTGCCTAGAAAAGATAATGTCTAACTTCAAACGTAACATATTACAATAGCGATCAATTGCTATAGCCCGCAAAAAAATTAATGGGGTCAGAGTACTTTAATTTATCCCATTACCCTGCTATTTCAACAAATTAGGTAAAAACGTACCAATTTCAGGAAATGTAGATACCAGTATAAGCACCGCAATCTCCACTTCCCAGACTTGGCTAGACAGGTTATTGGTCCAAAAAGTACACTTCCTCTAATTTAACAGGTGACACACCGTTTGTATGCGAGTGGCGCTTTTTGGGATTGTAAAACATCTCTACTTTGAATTACTTTGTAACTGTTAAAAGTGTTTAGCAAAATCTGGACAGTCTAACTATTAATTATAATATAAATAGGATAATATATTTTTATTGGTATTTTTAGGGTAATTCTATGCTTATAAGATATATAAATAGCGTTGCGATTTTGAGTCTAGTACTCGTATTATCCAGTTGTTTTGATTCAGACAAAATGCAAGATATAAACAAACAACTAAGTGAAAACAACGTACTTAAAGAGTGGGAAAACCCAGAGGTTTTTGCCGTGAATAAGCTCCCAATGCGGGCTTCTTTTTATCCCTTTAACTCAGATCCTGGTGCGTTTGTCAGTGAACCTTGGAGTCAATCCAACTACTTATTGCTGAACGGTAAATGGAAGTTTCATTACAGTAAAAGTCCCCAAGAGCGCCCAGAATTATTTTTCCAAGCTGACTATGATGTATCTCAATGGGACGACATTCCTGTTCCCGCAAATTGGCAATTGCAGGGCTATGGTGTTCCCAATTACGTAAATATGCGAGTCGACTTTACTGATCAACCTGTGGCTGGAGAATTACCAGAGGAGCATAATCCAGTTGGTTCTTATAAACGCACTTTCGAGGTTCCAGACAATTGGCAAGAGCAACGTGTGTTTCTTCATTTAGGTGCGATTAAGTCAGCCTACTATGTCTGGGTAAATGGCAATTATGTAGGATTTGCACAGGACTCAAAAAGCCCTTCTGAATTTGATGTCACGGAGTACACGCATTCGGGCCTTAACGATATAGCCATTGAAGTATATCGATGGTCCGATGGCACCTTTCTTGAGTTGCAGGATATGTGGCGTCTTAGCGGTATTACCCGTGATGTATATCTGTATGCTACGCCTCAAACGCGTATTCAAGATTTTCATGCTAAAACTGGCTTAGATGACAGTTATCAAAATGGTGAAATGGCCTTAACAGTTGATATTAATAGGCAGCAAGAGCAAACAGGTTTATCACTAAGCTATCAAGTGTTTGATAAACAGAAAAATGTGGTCGCTGAAGGGCAGTCCCCAGTGAATGGCGTTGATGCGACTCAATCAGTAATATTCAAAACAAATATTCCAAATGTATCAGCATGGAGCGCAGAATCTCCGAATCTTTATGAGCTCAGGCTGGCCTTGCAAGATGAGAACAACGATGATGTTCAAGTTGTTTGGCAGCGCATTGGGTTTCGAACAAGTGAACTGAAAAACGGTAATGTCCTGATTAATGGCAAACCAGTCCTTTTCAAAGGAGTGAACCGTCACGAACACGACCCGATAACTGGGCATGCGCTATCACGCGAATCTATGCGCGAAGATATGGCGTTACTGAAGCAATACAATATCAATGCTGTCAGAACTGCCCATTACCCTAACGATCCTTATTGGTATGAACTCGCCGATGAATACGGAATGTATGTGGTGGATGAGGCGAACATTGAATCCCATGGAATTGGCGCTGCCAACCAAGGACACTCTTATGAGCCAGATAAGCATATGGTGAATATGCCAAATTGGCAGGCGGCCTATTTGAATCGTGTTCAAAATATGTTTGAACGCGATAAAAATCATGCATCAGTAGTTATCTGGTCCATCGGTAATGAAAGTGGAGATGGACCGAACCTTGAAGTTCTCTATGACTGGTTGAAAACAAGAACCTCTTTCCCAGTTATGTCAGAGCAAGCGCAGTTGCGTAGACATACAGATATGTATAGTCAAATGTATGCCAGTATCGAAACCTTAGTTCATTATGCCGAACTAGGTGAATCTCGACCTCTGATATTGTGCGAATATCAGCATGCTATGGGTAACTCTGTAGGGAACATGGCTGATTACTGGGAAGTAATAGAGCAATACCCGAGTTTACAAGGTGGCTTCATTTGGGATTGGGTCGATCAAACTTTCTTACGCAAAAATGAGCAAGGTGAGCCTTACTGGGCTTACGGCGGAGATTTGGAACTTCCAGACATGTATCACGACGGTAACTTTAGTGCGAATGGAATGCTTGCTGCAGACAGAACTCCAAACCCTCATGCACATGAGGTTAAAACCGTTTACCAAAACGTCGATGCTAAGGCGGTCGATTTAGAAAAGGGCAAGATACAAGTCGTCAATAAACGGTTTTTTACTGACCTAAGTGATCTCGCACTTAACTGGGAGGTAACTGCCAATGGTGCTGTTGTTGCGTCTGGAGAGTACCTACAATTAAGCGCTAATGCTCAATCGGCGCAGTTAGTTTCGCTTAAGCATGCGGTCACGCCGGAGTCAGGAAAAGAATACTTTGTGAACTTAGATTTCGTGGTCAAAAAAGCTAAGCCTGGTTTACCTTCAGGTCATAGTATTGGTCGTGTCCAGTTGCCATGGACTAATCTGCAACAAGCTTCTTTCTTGGACACTGAAATAAGTAATAGCAATGTGCAAGTCGAAGAATTACCCAATGAACTGTTATTAGCTGCAGGCGATTCAACATTCACGTTCGACAAGCAAACTGGCTGGTTAAAACAGATGGCTTACGCCGACACATCATTATTGAAAGCACCGATTAAACCATCCTTCTGGCGAGCACCTACCGATAACGACTTTGGCGAGAACTTTCCCGAAAAAGCAAAGGCTTGGCAGTACGCAGGTGAAAATACAAAGCTAAACAAATGGTCTTATGAAAGTGACGAAAATGGCAACGTCAGAGTGTCGACGGAGCATTATTTAGTGGATGTTGAAAGTCGCTATTTGGTCACGTACATCGTTTCCCCAGCAGGAACGGTAACAATGGATGTTTGGTTCTATGCCGCGCCACACAAGTTTCAATCTGAGTTACCCAGATTGGGCTCGTTAGTTCAAATGCCAAGTAGTTTTGATCACGTTTCATGGTACGGTCGAGGACCACACGAGAGTTACTGGGATCGAAAAGCCTCGGCTTTTGTTGGGCAATATAGTGCGAGTATTGATGAACTTTACTTTGGCTATGTACGCCCACAAGAGAATGGATTTAGGACTGATGTGCGGCATGCGAGCTTCGTCAATGCCGCAGGTATCGGCTTAGAGGTGGTCGGCGAGCCATTATTCGAATTCGGTGCGCAACGTTTTGATGTCAATGATTATGATCAGTTCGATAAGTCTGGCAAACATCCTCATGACCTTACGCCAAAAGACCGCATTTTTATCAATATTGATTATAAACAACGGGGCGTAGGTGGCACAGATTCTTGGGGGACGCCACCTCTGTTTAAGTATCGTTTACCTTGGCGCGATTATCGATACCAAGTGGTATTTAGGCCGACTCAAATAAAATGATTGTGGAGATGGTCTGAGTACACTATTTTACTCAGACTACCGTCTAAACTGTTTGAGCATAAGACGAATTGATACTATGTTCTTCCGCTTGTTACAGCAGCCTCTCGATATGGAATGCAGATAGCGAGTTATTTACTAATACGCGTTGTAACCCGCAGCAAATGATAGCTTTGGCTCCATGGTCAATGAAGTCAAAGCATATGGCCAATGCACTTAGTCTATTTCAGGTGTTTTCATCTGCAAGCGAGCTATGCTTGCATACTGGTCATCTTGATTGTTGAGTTTCATTAAACGATTAAACTGTGTAAGTGAGCCCAGCATAGCGTATATAGGCACAAACAAGTTACGTTTAAAAAATGAATGAATGTCATCTTCACCCAACGTAGCTAAAGCTTCCTCATCAATTGTATACAGCCCTTTCACTTTTTTAAGATTACCATCTTCATATGAGACCATCATCTCGATTTCTTTTACGAGGCTTTTTTCAAGTAATAAATTAATAAAATCTCGGGTAAGCAACTGGTTTTGATAATGCTCGGTTAGTTTGGTCTGCATAGATTTTAAATATGCGGTTTCAGTACCGTTTTCAAACAAAGCTTGTCCGTCAGACTCTTGAACTTGTTTACTTTGCTCGTTTACATGCAAAATTAATGCATCAGAGTCATTTGACATTCTACCAATTGAAAAGGGCTGACATTGAACTTCGTTTGGCAAATGTACCGCATCCCATTGATGGTTTTTGCGGTTGTAAAACACATTTTGGCTTCCTTCTAACCCCCAAAGTGCTGCTGCAACAAAAGTACCTGTTTGCGCATCTTTCAACAACACAATAGGATAACTACTGGCTGCTAAAGAAAATTCTTGTACTGTTAACGCAGAGAATTGTTGACTTGCAATGGTGTCAAAATCAATCTCTTGTTTTATTTTGATACGCGAATGTTGGTCTGGGTGAAGCGGCGTCGATGTTGACATGTAGTCCTCTATTTTGGGGTAAATGTTGATTAAAGCTTTGCAAAACCTTGTTGCTTTACTTGATTAATGAGTTCACGGTGACTTGGCAGTCGTTGCGCCAATTGTTGCGCCATTTTTGCGTTAACGCCATGCTGTTTTGTTGCACGCTCTTTATGAGCATGCGTGTGCGCAAGCAAATCAAAGTTTGTCTCAAAACCGGCCCCATACAATACATATTGGTAACTTGCCGCATTAAAGGCTTCATAACTTTGTAGAAAATCGTATTCACTTGGCACGCGATGGCGCCATAGCATTAACATTTCTTGCAAGCTTTCAGGAATGCTGTCCGCGTTTTTATTGTCTTGCCAATACGCTTCTTCTCGCTCACTGAGCACATAATGTAATTTTAGGAAGTCAATTATGCCGCGCCATTTGGCCGAAAATATAGTGTTGAACCGCTTTTCCATGGGCTTCATTTCAGCTTTCGTTAAAGGCAGTTGGTCGGCAATGAAATTAGCCGATGTTTCGACTAACATAAGGGCTGAAGCCTCCAATGGCTCCAAAAAGCCTGCTGACAACCCTACTGCCACGCAATTGTGCTTCCAAAACCGCTCTCGATGCCCACTGTTGAACGTAATTTCTTTAATTGGTAGTGCACACTCTGAATCCCCTGCATATTGCCTTAGGATGTCTTCAGCATCTTGTTTGGTTTGATACTTGCTAGAATATACATAGCCAACTCCGCGACGATGTTGTAAGCCAATATCCCAAATCCATCCTGCGTTTTGTGCGCTTGAGACAGTATGACAGGCTATAGGGGCGTCATCATTTGAATAAGGAACATGCATAGCCAAAGCCCGGTCATTGAATAATATGTCGCTTTTCTCAATAAACGGTACACCTAAGGTTTGACCCAATAATAAAGACGAAAAGCCGCTACAGTCTACGAAAAACTCAGCGCTTAGGACACCGCATTTGTCGGTTTTAACCGCTTTTATTGACGCATCTTCATGTTGAATGACTGCCTCTACGTTAGCAATAACATGTTTAACGTTTAAATTATCAATGCAATGTGACTTTAATAATGTTGCGAACTTTCCTGCGTCTAGATGATAGCCATAGTTCGCAACGGTATCATACTCTTTGTGCGAAACGCTTTTAGGTGCTAATCCAAGCTTACATAGTTGCGACTGAAAGGTAACGGTATCGCAAAAATCTCTGCCGTTAGCGAGTGACTGCCAAAAAGGCGCAATATCAAATTTGCCAAACCCAATAGGCTGCGTAAAGGGGTGAAAATACTCAGTAGATGGTGATATCCAATCTACAAACTTACTGGCTTGTTTAAAAGTAGCAGAGCATGTTTGCACAAAGGTGGTTTCGCTTATACCTATTTTTTGTAAGGTGGTTCGCATTGAAGGCCATGTTCCTTCGCCTACACCAACTGTTGGTATATCAGATGATTCAACTAAGCTCACTTCAATTGCTTGGCCATGCTTTTTAGCAATTAACGCCGCTGTTAGCCAACCGGCTGTGCCGCCGCCAACAATTAGAATGCGCTTGGTTGTTGTGTTCATATGCTTGCTCTCACGTGTACGTAATATTTCAAATGCACTGCCACCATTTGCCTGTGGGTGTATAGATAATACTACGTTGCAGTATAACTCAATAATTTCTATCGTTTATTGAAAACTAAAAAGGGGGCAAGCCCCCTTTCATTCTACTTTGTGTAATAAGTACTTCTTAAAAAGAAGCGCGAACACCAATTGAGTAACGTGTTCCTGTTCTTACTTGCTCGGTAAAGTGTGATTGAATACGGCCAAACTTCTCGGTGTATTCATCAGTAATATTTACGCCTTCAAATAAAACAGTAACTTGCTCATTAATGTCGTAGCTAGCACTTATGTCCCACTGTCCGTAGTCATCTACAAACTCAGGTTCACCAGTATCACCATTACTTAAGGTTTGTAAGAAACGGTTACGGTTATTAAATGCTACTCGTGCTTGGAAGCCGTCTTTTTCATAAAACAATACCGCGTTTTGAGAATCACCTAAGCCCTCTAATGCAAAGGTTTGGGCAGTATTGCTTACATCAATTTCAGCATCGCTATTTACTACGGTTGCGTTCACTTGGAAACCAAAACCACTCTCGTGAGTGTGTGTCCAAGCTAACTCTAAACCATCAACCTTAGCTGTTTCGCCGTTTCTGGGGCGGTTAACAGCAAAAGTGTACGACCCACTTGCTAGAGAAAACTCTTCGTCGGCAGTAATATTTGTAATAAAGCCATCTACTTCCTTACTAAATATACCAATTGATACAGCGCTAGCGTCAGCGTAATACCATTCGTACGACACATCCCAGTTTGTTGACAAGAAAGGTTGCAGAGCAGGGTTACCGCCACTCGCTAACAAAATACCTGGACGAGTAGTACCAATATTGGTTACTGGACGCATTGAGGCCATTGTTGGTCTTGTAATAGTTTCAGAGTATGCAAATCGTAATAGCATGTCATCTTCTACTTCAAGTTTAACGTTCAAACTTGGTAATAGATTTGAGTAGCTATTTTTAATTGAAATTGGGCTAGACACGCGTTGACCGTTAGCATCTTCCGAATACACTTGGTCTAAAATGGTGCCATCAGTGGGGTTATCTTGTATATCTAACAATGTTGCTTGCAAGCCTGAGGCTGTAGAGTCGGTTTCTGAATAACGGAAACCAAGATTAACCGTGTAAGGGACGTCACCTAGATCACCTTGAAATACAAAGTCAGCGTAAAGTGCTTTTATTTCTTCATCAATTTCAAAACTAGTACCCAGTTCTACTGGTGTGTAGTAATCAAGCGCGGCAAATGCTGCAATGTTGTCGGCTGGTGATTCATTTAAGCCGAAAGAGTTTCTTAATTCGGTTTGTGCGGTAATTGCGGCATCAGAACTTAAGTAGTCAAGGTATGCGTCAACATTATAACCATAAAATGCGCTAGGAATACCCTCAAACCAATCGTTTGGAGAAATAAGAGTTGCTATACCATCTGGTACAGGAATTCCATAACCACAATAGAAACAGTTTGGTAGGCTTGGCGACTGGAATATTTTACTTGATTTGGTTCTGTCTTGTGAATAGAAACCAAATTTCAAACGCGTAAAGTTTTCGCTATCGGGTAAATAAGTAAAATCAGCGCGTAATTCCGTGATTTCATCTGTTCTCTCGTCACCGCCACGCTCTACATAGTGAGCTCGCAGTTTGTCAGCATCGGCTTCTACAAATGGTCCAGAGATTCCATCACTCATCAAACTTGGAATAGCGCCACCTTGTGTAAAGTCGTAGATATATCCGTTAGGGTAACCCATTACTGTAAATACACGGCTTTGATCGCCACTTAGGTCTTCAGCTTCAGACGTCGATATATCAAAATCAGCGTTAAAGGTATCTGTAATATCCCAATCTGCATTAAAACCAAAAGCTGTAATTTCAACATTTCGGTCTAAACCTTGTTGTACAAAATCGGTTGCACCTGCACCACCACCGTTAGGATCTATGGCTGAGTTATGCGACCAATAAACAACAGTTTCTGTTTCTGGGTCTACTTGAAAATCGCGGAAGTTACCTGGCGTAAACCAGTTTGCATAGTTGTTAACCTGCGAATCTACTTCAAATTTTGAGTATAGGCCGTCAAACGTTAATTCAAGCTCGTCGGTTGCAGCAAATTGAAACACTAGCGTACCACTGGTGCGATCGCGTTCTTCAGAATTAGAAACCAAATCAAGGTTTCTAGGTACATACACGTTAAATGCTTCTTTACCCGTACCTGCAGTCGCGTCAAAGTCATTGGTTGCAATGCGATCTACACGGTAATAGCCACGAGTATCAGCTTGGTTAATTTGAGCATCACGTTGTTGTGATGATAATGAAAACAACACGCCTAAACGGTCTTCCATGAAGGTGTTGCTTATTAAACCTGAGAAAGAAGGTGTTGTGCTTTCAGATAAACTATCGTTGGTTGCTTTAACACTGCCGATGGCTTGAAACCCATCTAATGCAAAAGGTTTTGCTGTATTTAAGTTAATAACAGAACCAATACCACCGGTCTGATTTTCAGCGAGTGATGTTTTGTAAATGTCAGCACCTGATATAAGTTCAGCGGCTAGTGTATCAAAACTGAATTCACGTCCTGAACGCTCAGAAGCCATTTGACGACCATTTACCGTCACCAGATTAAATTGTGGACCGAAGCCACGAACAGAAATTAGCTGACCCTCGCCGCCATTTCTATCGATAGAAACACCAGTAATACGTTGTAGCGATTCAGCTACGTTTTGGTCAGGAAACTTTCCTAAATCTTCAGCGGCTATGCCATCAGAAACAATCAGCGCTTCTTTTTTATCTGAAAACGATCGTTTTAAACTGCTTATTAACCCCTTAACTTCAATAACTTCAACCATATTGTCGGTGTCAGTTGATTCTTGTGCCATTACCGGTAATGAAGCCAGTGTTACGGCTCCTGGAATTAATAAAGCTGCTTTTATTGCAGTTCCTAGATAGCTCCTTTGCATAAGAAGTCCCCTTGAGTGTTGTGTGTTTTAATGTGTGCATCTATTACATTGTGTTTACTATCTGTAACTCTCTATTGAGAGTAATGAGGTATTTATATTGAAGCCTTTTGCTTTTTTACCCTATTTATATGTTAAATAATATTAATAACTCATGTCAACATGTCATTAACATCTTTTTACGTTTTTGATCGTAAATAAAATCGCCTGTAGGCCTGTCAAAACAGGGATATAGAATTGAGTGATAATTAGTGCTAGATAATTAAAATAAGCTATAGCCCTTGTTTATAGAGAACTCAGAGATAACTACTGTGAAAGTGGAAGGTGTCAAATATTAGGGAGTAAGTGTCAAAATATAGCCGTAACTTCGTTGTGTATTATTTTCTCATAAAGTGAATAATATATTTAATTTATATTATAAATAAGTGTAATTGATAAAGTTTCACCCTATTATCGAAAATAATTGTATTCAATGTTCTAATAATTCCCTATTAATTATGGTGCGTGGTGTTTATTGTCGGTTTAATTGTACCGTATAACCTTGAATGTATTTAAGGTGGTGTTTTAGGGCAGTCGCGCTTTTCGTCATCGGGTTATCTACCAGAGCGTGCGTTAAACCTATCAAAGCTCATAACGACACCGGTTATATCATCATGGATAACGAGCAAAGTGTGACTCGTTAATCTACCATAGACGTGATTTGCGCAATGTTTACTTCAAAGCGCTTTTGTCTATTGTGCGCCCATATACACCAAGGGATGCCAAAGGCAAGCATGGCCGCACTTACCACAGCCAGCTTTTTAACTGAAACGCTCAGTTCATCATCGCTAAACAGTTGCATAACAGAGGTAATAACAATAGTTGCCGTTGCTATCATCCATCCAGTATGTTTATTAATTTTGGCAATAAGTGCATTGTTTTTGTATTGTTTTAATAAGGTTTGGGTAAAGTTAGCGGTATTGCTAATGTCTCCAAATGCCGCATACCACCGAAGCTTTATAAAGTAACCAACCATGGTCAGGCCTGACATAAATACGCACGCAATGAAAATATACATTGGCATTGATAGCTGTATGTCGATTATAAACAACAAGGCAAAAGGCGATAAGCTTAATATATCTAAAGCAATATAGACGCGTTGCTTACGTTGCTGGTTTTTTGCCAGTTTCACCACTTCTTTTATATCTATTTCATGGGTTTTTTGGGTTTGCCAAATATCATCTAAAAGGTCATTTTTATGGCTATCGTTCATCACTTATTTCCTTACGTAATTGCTCTTTTACGCGGTTGATAATTACCCCTACATTACTCACCGACATACCGCATATTTGCGCAATTTCATCGTAACTTAAGCCCTCTAAAGACAACGAAATCACCTGCCTAGCCGGCAATTTAAGATTTCGAATAGATTGTAATAAACGCACAAGTTGTTGCGAATACACAAAGTCACTTTCTAGCGATTCTTGGGAATTTATTAAAGCTTGATCAGCAAGGGATGCCGCATCTTCATGTGCATGGCTTTTGAATCTATTGGCTTCTTTGCCTACATGGGTCACGCAGCGGTTGTGGGCAACCTTTAATATAAACGTTTTAATGCTGGCATCACCCTTATAAGCCCGCAACGCTTGCCAAATAGCCACGCATATTTCTTGAAATAATTCTTGCTGAATACTGTCGTTGGCTTCATAGGTACTCGCCACCCTAGACAATAACTTAGCATGGTCTTTTATAACGGTTTCAAAAGTGGGCTTTGGTTGGGTCATTTATAGCGGCGGTTCTTATATGTGATGAAAATAAACGCAAAACATTACATCGTGCTAATAGTAATAGTCTAGCGAGTGTGTATTTTATTACACTAATATCCATAAATAATTTAATCGTGATTTTTTGTAATAAATTTGCCAATAGTCTGACTACTAACATAAGCCAACTATTGAGGACATAAACATGATTGATTACAAACTTATCGTATTGATTACCAGCGCCGCTGCACTGCATTTTGCACTTGCGTATATTGACGCAAAACATAAGGTGAAGCTATTAAGTTGGCTAAATGGTGAAGTTGCCAGCCCTTTCAAAACAAGTAATAAAAATAATATCGACGTAAGCACATCACTGACTGAAGATGATGAAAAAGGAGTCTTACGCCAGCAAGTGCGTGACTTAAGCGAACGTGTGCAAATTCTTGAAAAGATAGTTACTGAGCCTGCGTTTGAGCTTAAACAGGAAATTGGCAAGCTGTAGGCTTGCTGATGGTTTTATAAAATACTTTTAGGTTTGATAGTGCAATGTATTTAAATACTAGTGCTGAATAAAGCATAGAGTTAAAAGATAGTTTTTAGTCGGGTTTCAGGGCCTTAGCGGACATCAACAAATAGGATATTGATACACCCCACACGTCATCGTGGCGAAGGCCACGACATCCTTGGAACCACTCGATATCTACTACAAGCTCGCATAAAAATTCTCCCAAAGCGGATTCATCGAGCCAATCAATTTGATGGTTGATTACTGACTGTTGGGATGGGATTTTATAAAGTTAAGTGATAACCCAAGGGGGTCGTGGCCTTCGCCACGATGACGTGGGGGTGGTTTCAACATTATTTAAATTTAGGGCGGCTTTACGGCACTTTTCGAAGTAAGAACGGTACTTAATCTCGCCAATCAGTGCCATAGCGGACATCTATAAATAGGATATTTATATTATTTAGTTGGTTATGCTGAATTTGACGTTCAAGTTGAATGCCAAAACTTGAGTCTCTAATACAAATCCATTTGATACCCATACAGAAATCTAACGTATCATACTGTTATGTTAATAAACTCATCAGATCCATGATGACGATGAAGATAACGATGAAAATGACGATAGCACCAAATCGCGACGCTCGGCAGGGTCCCTTTACAGGCCCAGTGACAGCGGCTTATGAACTCAAGGTGGCCGCCGGAAAGGTGCAACGAGATGATGCGCAAGTCGCTCTGGCGGCAAAATTCGATGCCCTGCACGAGTCTCTTACCTCGCTCCCACCAGTCCCCTCAAGTACCAACTATTATCCGACAGAGAGCAGCAGTCCACTGTTACTGGCGCGATCCCTGGCATCCGCCCAGTCCTTTCTTCGAAAGAAGTTCCATTTGTGGTCTTTTGGTCAACTACCGCGAGGCATTTACATTCATGGACCGGTCGGGGTCGGCAAGAGCTTTCTAATGGATCTTTTTTACGCCTCAGTTACTGTTCCTGATGATGATTCATGCTGTAATAATGACAGCCACAAATACGCAAAGATTACCAAACGCCGCGTCCACTTTCATGAATTCATGCTAGACGTTCATCATCGAATCTTTGTCTACAAACAGAAGCACCCACGAGGTGATGCGATTCCCATCATTGCGCAACAATTGGCACAAGAAGCCCAACTCCTCTGTTTCGATGAATTTCAAGTGACCGACGTTGCCGATGCCATGATTTTGAAACGATTATTTTTATTATTATTGGATTGGAATGTCGTGGTGGTGGCTACCTCGAATCGCTCCCCCGACGCCTTGTATGAGGGAGGCATTAACCGATCCCTCTTTTTACCATTCATAGACATGTTAAAACACACGTTCGACATTATTTCCATGGAGGATTCCCCCAAGGATTATCGACTCGAAACGCGAGCGGATGGTCAATCCTATTTTTGGTCAAACAAGGATGTTCATGGCGATAATAATAGTAATAACAACATACAGGCGCAGTTGGAAGAAATATTTGGTGGCACTGCATCCGGAACTGAGACTGAGGTCATTCACGTCCTCTTCGGTCGCACCGTCCAGGTTGCTCGATTAAATGACCGATGCGCCTGGTTTGATTTTTCAGAGTTGTGCTACCAACCGCTCGGGGCGTCCGATTATATTTCCCTCTGCGACCGATTTCCGGTCCTCATTATGGATCGCGTCCCCCAACTTACTGCCAATCACCTTAACGAAGCGCGACGATTCGTGACCCTCATTGATGCGTGTTATGAATCTAGCACCCGCTTGGTGCTGGCCGCACAGGTCCCACTCGATGAATTGTTTGTCGATTTTGAAGCACAAGTTGTAAGCAGTGATGGAGATGAAGAGTTGTTTGTCAATGAGAAGGGGGGAAACTCGAGTTCCTTTGCGACGACCATGATTCGCACCAAAGAGGGAGAGCATGTGGAGTGGTCGGCGACGGGTCTAATTGGCGTCTCACTGGCACAATTATCTGCTGCCAATGATCTTGCCTTTTCCTTTCGACGAGCCGCGTCTCGGTTAGTAGAGATGGGTGGAAAGGAATGGGGACGGTAATGACGAAAGGTCTTTACTTTGCAAACCACCTAGTAAATCCCAAAAAACAATTAAACAACCTGCCCCGCAACCCAACCCGAGCTCCACGCCCACTGAAAGTTATAGCCGCCTAACCAACCCGTAACGTCCATCACTTCACCAACAAAGTACAAGCCTTTTTGGTTTTTGACTTCCATTGTTTTTGATGACAAATAGTCGGTATCTACTCCGCCTAATGTAACTTCGGCAGTACGGTAACCCTCGGTACCATTGGGCTTCACCTGCCAGTTTGAAAAGGCATTAGCAACTTCCTCTAGTGCTTTGGCATGAAATTGTTTTAACGGTTTGTTGCTTAACGAAAAGTAGTCAATAGCCGCTTGCACAAAACGTTTAGGATAGTATTTGGCAAGCGCCGTCGACAACTGCACATCGGGATGCTGCGTTTGCTCTTGTTGTAAACACGCCAGTAAATCACCGTTGGGATATAAATCAAAAGACACGCTGTCACCGGGTAACCAATATGAGCTAATTTGCAGCACGGCCGGGCCACTGAGTCCGCGATGGGTAAACAGTATGTTTTCGTTAAAACCGGTATTGTTGCACTGCGCGCTGGCATCAAGGGAAATACCGCTTAATTCACTTATTACGGCTTTGTCGTGTTCGTGTAAGGTAAATGGCACCAGTGCTGCACGCGTAGGCACAATAGGGATATTAAATTGCTCGGCTATTTGATAGCCAAAAGGCGTTGCGCCTAACTTGGGCATACTTAAGCCACCCGTGGCAACCACCAACGATTCGCATTGATAGACGCCTTTGTTGGTATGCACTGTGTAGTGTGGCTCAGCATATTCTACGCTTAATACTTCGGTGCGATTGCTAATCACCACGTTCGCTTTTTTGCACTCGTTAAGCAGCATATCTATTATGTCTTTTGCGGTGTCGTCACAAAACAATTGGCCGAGGGTTTTTTCATGATGGGCAATATTGTATTCGTTAACCAAACCAATAAAATCCCATTGGGTATAACGACTTAAGGCAGATTTACAAAAATGTTTGTTTTGCGACAAAAAGTTTTCAGGGCCCGCATACATATTTGTAAAGTTGCAACGGCCGCCGCCGCTCATGAGTATTTTGCCACCTAAGCGTTTAGCATGATCAAGCACCTCTACATTTCTGCCCCGCTGGCCTGCTTGCGCGGCACAAAATAAGCCTGCCGCGCCTGCGCCAAGTACAATTACATCTCGTTGAATTACTGCTGTGCTCATTACCGCTTTGCCTTGCTTACGCCCAATATTTTAGTAATTTTATCATGAATACAAACTCGATTGCCTGCTTTGGTTTTTATATCGCAATATTAAAACTGTATTTAAGTAGCGGCTGCTTCACAAGGCGTAATAAAAGACATGGGGTTACTATTTTCCCGTTGTCATTTTTATTAAGGTGCGGTCTTTTTTTCCATAATGATGATAAAGAGCGGCTGAAACATGGCCAAATATAAGTAACCATAGTACCCAAGCACCTAAAACATCTTTGTGAATGAAATCCATTGGCTTTTCAAACGTTTTAAAGGTCATTCCAAGCCCATCGTTAACCAGTACATCGAACAAATAAGTGCTCTCAAACTTAGGTATATCAAACATGAAGAAAAAGTTAATATCTGCGCCAGTTCCCAAATAACCGGTAATCGGCATTATTATCATTACTGCATAAAGTGCATAATGCCCCATATGAGCAGCCCGGTGCGCTAGAGCTGAGCCAGGTTCGTCGTTAGGTATTTTATTTGAGATACGCCATAAAATGCGCAAAAACACCAATACAGCAACGGTGACACCAATTGACAAATGAATTTGCAAAGCACTAAAACTTTCTGGTGTTCTAGGCTCTAGAAACCAATGCGAGTAATAGTAACTCCCATAAGCACCTAAAAACAGGGCAGCCGTGGCCCAGTGTAGCCATTTCGCAATTGTTCCGTAATTTTCAGCTGTGTTTTTAATACTCATGTGTCCTCTTTTTTTTATTAACGTACTTACGATATCCCCGATTTGCTTCACACATTAGCAAACGTAAAGCGCATTTATTCTCGAGCCGCAAAGTGATGATTATCCAGTAACAATAAGAATACGCGATGCAAGGTTAAGGAATGGTTAAGGGGAACGTGCATTATGAGAATTAGGTAAGGGCAAGCGCTATTCAAACAAGCTTGCAAACTACTAAATGAAAGAAGAAAGTAGTAACTGTTTGCTGTAGAAAACGCCAGACCTACTGGTCTGGCTCGGTTTCATCGGCATAAACCGTTTGCAAGCCGTGTTTTTTTCGTCGTAAATCGCCAAAAATGGCAATAGTCACTGAAATTCCCATCAACACCATCACTATGCTAAACGGCAGTGCACCAATCACCATTGCTGTTCTTATAGCGTCTAGTCCACCGGCAATAATTAAGCCACCCACGACTAATGCCAAGGCCCCGCCCCAAAATAAAATATGAGGGCGAGCTTTGGGGCCTTCATCACCAGCGGCATTGATGGTGTTAATAATTAACACTGCGCTGTCGGCCGAAGTGATTAAATACGTGAGTAACAATACAACAACAACAATTGACATAAACAAGGCTAAATAGTCATTTAACATGACACTTAACATGGCAAATAACTGATCGGCCTGGCCTGCATTGGCAATAGCACCATTTGCAACGCCTGAAAGCTCAAGGTCAATAGCCGTACCACCTACCAATGCAAACCAAATAAAGCACATTGCAGAAGGTACAAGCATGGTGCCAAGAATATATTCGCGAATAGTGCGGCCCTTTGAAATACGTGCTAAGAAAAGGCCAACAAAGGGCGCAAATGCAATCCACCATGCCCAATAGAAAATGGTCCAAGCTCCTTGCCAGCTTGCAAGTGCATCGCCGGTTTCGGTGCCATCTTCTCGCCACACAAGAAAAATGTTTTCAGGAATAGACGTAATATAATCTGCAATACCCACGAAGAAATTTGATAAACCCAACAAGGTAGAGCCAAATACCAGAAAGAAGCACAACACAAACATGCTGAGGAGCATATTGATATTTGATAGCCATTTAATGCCCCTTGTAACACCAGAAAGTGCTGAAAGTGTTGAGCCTCCCATAATTACAAGCAATGCGGCTAAAATACCTGCGCTAGAAGTGGATGTATTGCCATTGGCATCGGTTGTATACAGCCAATCTCCCACACCAATGGTTGATAAACCTGCAATAAACTGCTCAACACCAAAGCCTAAGGTTTGCGCTATACCTAAAACCGTCGCTACAACCGCGACAATATCTATAGCGTGCCCAAGCTTACCTGATAACTTTGCACCAAATAAAGGGGTAAGCGATGAACGAATCGTTAGAGGTAACCCTCGTCTATAAGCATAAAATCCAAGTGATAAACCCACAATGGCATAGGCAGTCCAAGCCGCAAAACCCCAATGTGTAAAAGACCAAATGTAAGCATCTCGCACGTTACCTTGAGTACTGCCTTCAGTTAGCCCCTGAATTGTGCTTGGATTTGCGGCAAAGTGGTACATGGGCTCGGCGGTAGCAAACGTTAGCATGCCAATACCAATGCCGGCACCAAACATCATAGAAAACCAAGAAAAATTAGAAAATTCGGGGCGATCGGTGGCACAACCTAACCTTAGGCTTCCTGCTTTAGGAAATAGCGCCAAGACCACTGACAGAATAAGGAAAAACGCCATTGCATAAACGTACCAACTATTAAAGCCCGCAAGAATAAGCGTATTTAAATGGCCCAACACAGAGGATGCATTGTCAGGAAAAGCAATTGCCCACAAAATTAACGCGCCAACTAAAATTTTTGCAGACACAGTGACATCTTTGCTAAAGCCCTTGTAAAAACCAGACTTAGCAACACGGATAAACAAATCAGTTAATGGAGGTTTAATGATAATAAGCAGCGTCCTTAAGAAATATGCGCTTATTATACACATTACAAACAACATTGCTGAGTACGAGTGTGTCAGCGTTTATAGATATTCTTTTTTGACGTAACTCGGGACTTACAACGAAGACACGTTATTCCTAACTTACCTATCAATCTGCGCAAAACTCTTGATGCAATATAGATATCAATTTCAATGCCACCGGATTAGCAATACGATAATAAATAGTTTGCGACTCTCGCCTTGTAAGCACTAAACCTTCTTGTCGTAACTTGGCTAAATGTTGCGAAAGGCTCGACTGACTTAAATCAATTAAAGCGTTAAGTTCGGTTACCGACAACTCGTTATCACCTAAATGACACAGCACCAACAGCCTACTCTCGTTACTCATTGATTTAAGTAAGGCGGCGGCTTTTTTTGAATTTGCCTGAATGTCGGCCATGTCTATTGCGGTTTGTTCCAAAATAAGTACTTCCAAGGTTAAGGTAAGCGCGTGGTTATGCACAAGCTGAATAATTTAATAGTACGCCAATGCTCACGAAATAAAAAACACATAATTATATTAGACTTTTCTAATGTAATTGTCTATATTAGAAATATCTAATTTAGTTAAACCTAATTTAAGGCGTCAAAATTGTTTAGTTACCCACATATATTACGTGCCGCTTTAGCGCGCCCACGGCTTGTATACACCGCATTAATTATAATGGTGCTAGCCGCTAGCGCTATGATCCCGCGGTTAAATATAGATACCGATCCGGAAAATATGCTAAGCGCGGCAAATGAATCTCGAGTGTTTCACAACCACGTGAAAAGCAACTTTGCAATGAAAGACATGATTGTAGTGGGTGCTGTTGCGCAACAAGACATTTTCACAGTGCCCAATTTGCGCAGCATAAATGCACTTAGCGATGCTATACTCAACATTGAAGGAGTAGTGGTTGACGACGTGCTGGCACTCAACACAGTCGATAACATTACTCAGTTTACAGATGACGCAGGTAACAACAACGGTATTCGCTTTGAATACTTAATGAAAGATGCTCCTACAACCCAAGCTCAAGCACAGCAAGTAAAAATAGCGGTTGAGCGCTTACCCATGTTAAGCAATACCTTGGTATCTACCGACAATCGAGCGATTGCGATTTATGTGCCTATTACATCAAAAGACATCAGTTATGAAGTAGCCGAACAAATACGCGTATTAGTGGCCGACTTACCCACTAGTAGCCACTCGCTTGATTTTCACATTACCGGCTTACCAGTGGCAGAAGACCAGTTTGGAGTGGAAATGTTTGTGCAAATGGCGGTAGCTGCGCCTTTAGCTGGCGTCGCCATTTTTGCCTTGCTTTGGTACTTCTTTCGCAATATTCCGCTAATAATAGCGCCTATGATAGTGGCAATGGCAACGGTTATTATTACTATGGGCACGCTAATTGGCATGGGTTTTACGGTGCATATTATGTCATCGATGATTGCCATATTCTTAATGCCTATAGCGGTTGTAGATTCAGTGCATATACTGTCTGAATTTGCCGACCGCCATCAAAAAGGCGAGAAGGTTACCGCCACTCTGCAAGAAGTGATGGGCCATTTATTCAAGCCTATGTTGTTTACTTCTATTACCTCAGCAATTGGTTTTTATTCGTTAATGCTAACGCCTATTCCGCCGGTTAAAGTATTTGGCGCGTTCATTGGCAGTGGCATATTGCTGGCCTTTGCGTTAACCGTTGTGTTTGTGCCGGTGTATATATCGCGCTTAAGTGAAGCTAATTTAGAAAAACTGCACAATGCGGTGTTGGCAATGGAGAAAAAAGGCATATTATCGCGCGCATTACTAGCACTTGGAAAATTTGCAAAACAAAAAATTACCCTAATATTAGTGCTGTTTACCCTCGTGTTTGGCATTAGCGTAGCGGGTATAAGCAAAATAGAAATTAACGATAACCCAGTAAATTGGTTTAAAGCAGATCACGAAATACGAGTTGCTGACAAAGTACTTAATCAACATTTTGCGGGTACCTACGACGCATGGTTAGTGCTGCAAAACGAGCAAGGCGAAAATAGCGAACAAGTAGCATCCTTTATATCTTTGTTTAACAAAGCCAGCAAAGAAGGCTTAAATGCTCCTTTAATCGCCTCGGCAATTGGCGACTATTACGCAAATAACAATACACAAACTACTCAACTATTCACGCCTAACTTAGCCATTGCCCTTGACGATTTGTTGTTTTCGGCAGATACCCAGTACGAGTCCTACTTGAACGAACTTGCTAACATTGCCAACAATGCTACCAACAACAAAGAAGTATTTTTGCAACCTGATGTGCTCAACTGGATGGCTGACTTTCAGCAAGCACTTGTTAATACTGGACTGGTAGGCAAAGCCAATACGCTTAACGACATTGTAAAAACCGTTAACCGAGAATTACGTTCAGGTACAGCAGAAGACTTTGCTATACCCTCAACCAAACAGGGTGTTGCACAAACCTTGTTACAGTATCAGTCATCACATCGTCCTCAAGACTTATGGCATTTTGTTAGCACCGATTATCAACAGTCGTTAATGTGGTTACAACTCAGTAGTGGTGACAACCAACACACCAGCGAAGTCGTTGAATGGGTAAATAATTACATTGAACAACATCCTGCACCCATCGCCCTTGATGTGAATTGGGCCGGTAAATCGTATTTAAACATTGTGTGGCAAGATGCCATGGTAAGCGGTATGGCAGACAGTTTGTTGTCTAGTTTTGTGATTGTATTCGTGATGATGGTAGTGTTGTTCAGGTCGTTTAAGTACGGCGTGCTCGCTATGCTACCCTTAAGTTTTACTATTACCATGATATACGGCCTTATTGGGTGGATGGGCAAAGCATACGACATGCCCATAGCAGTACTCTCAGCACTGACCTTAGGTTTGTCGATAGATTTTGCCATTCACTTTTTGCAACGGGCGCGCGAACTTATTAAGCAAACCGGTAGTGTACCGCAAGCATTAACCCTTATGTTTGAAGAGCCTAGCCGTGCTATTTCTCGAAATGCCATTGTGATTGCCATTGGGTTTACGCCACTGTTGTTTTCGCCTTTGGTTCCCTACATCACCGTGGGTTTCTTTCTAGCCAGTATTATGGCGCTGTCGGCGCTAGTAACACTTATTTTATTACCAGCGCTACTGATGTTGGGTGACAAACTCAGCAGTGGTAAGCCTCAGCGCACTACCACCTCATTGAAAAATGTATAGGAGCCAAATTATGTACCGTTCTATTTTCAACTTATGTATAAGCGTTTTAATAAGTGCAGCAGTATTTCAAGCACAGGCACAAAGTAACGAGCATCAATTGAGCGCCAATGACATTATTAAGCAAGCGAATTTGGCCTCATACTATGCGGGTGACGACGGTAGTGCAGAAGCACGAATGGTTATTGTTGATGCAAATGGCAATAAACAAATGCGTCAATTTACTATTTTGCGTAAAGACGAAGAAGATCATGGCAATCAACACATGATGGTGTTCTTTTCGCGCCCCAGCGATGTAAGTGGCACGGTATTTTTAGTGGGAAAAAAGACCACAACCGATGATGACCGCTGGTTATATCTGCCAGCCCTTGATTTAGTCAAGCGCATATCAGCCGGCGATAAACGCACCTCATTTGTTGGCTCACATTTTTATTATGAAGATGTGTCGGGCAGAAACCCAAGCGAAGATACTTACACCTTGTTAGCAGAACAAAGCACAGAAGAAATGTATGTATTGAAAGGCGAGCCTAAAGCGCCTGAAACCGTTGAATTTGATTACCTAATTGCCGAAATCGATAAAACTACCTCATTGCCAATGCGCGTCACTTATTTTAACGCTAACGCGCAAAAATTGAGACAAATGGAAGTGTTAAAAACTGACAATATTGATGGTTACCCTACCGTAGTGCACTCAAGAATTACGCAGTTTTCTGATAATAGTTTTACCGAAATGCAGTTTAGAAATGTGCAATATGATGTCGGCTTACCTGCCAATATATTTGCAGAACGCAGTTTACGTAATCCACCAAAAACCTGGCTTAAGTAAGCATGGATACCGTAGGCAGGCCTACAAATATTAGGCGAGAACTGGTTATTATGGCCAGTTTGTTTGGCCTAATTATTATGCTTAGCAGTAATAATGTACTAGCCAGCCAAAATACAAGCGACGACGACTTATTTGGCGATTGGGAAAGTGACGAACCCAGCGTGCAGTCACCTTGGCGAATATCAGGGTTTACCGAATTGGCGCACGGTGGTTTTACACAAAACAACGTTGTATCAAACTCCTTATCATTAAGCGAGGCGCGCGCACGCATTGAGCTTGAATACACCAGCGATGCAATTAGCTGGTTTGCCAGTGGCGATGTACTTCACGATGAAGTAGTGAATGACACCCAATTAAATGCGCGTGAAATCTATCTTAGCTTTAGCCCCACCTCTCAACTTGACCTTAAAATAGGTAAACAAGTGATAACCTGGGGCACCGGCGACTATTTGTTTTTAAATGATTTGTTTGCCAAAGACTGGCAATCTTTCTTTTCTGGTAGAAGTGACGAATACCTCAAAGCTTCGTCAGATAGCCTAAGGTTAACAGCTTATATTGATTCTATAACAATTGATCTGGCTTATACGCCTCGTTTTACCCCAGACAATTATATCAACGGAGAGCGGTTTTCGTTCTTCTCGCCCTTCGCCAACAATGGTGAAGGCCAGCAAGTTGCTCCTAACGAATTTGCCGCAATCAATCATCGTTCGCCACAATGGTCAATGCGTATTGCCAGCACAGTAAACGGCGTTGAGTATGCAGCATATGGTTACAAAGGACGTTGGACAACGCCTGTAGGCTCTTATTCAAGCGGTGATTT
>JBARZY010000178.1:0-2175 GCA_049650345.1 Glaciecola sp.
TAGCGTCATTGTGTTTATTGCCCTCTTTGGCCTTTGCTCAAGTGGAATTATCAACCGAGATGTTCGAAGTGGTTGAAACACAACAAGACAACGGCACCAGTAAAGTGGAATGGGTTAAACCTGACAATATTATTCCTGGCGACAAAGTGGGTTACCGTATTTCATTTAAAAATACCGGCGACCAGCCTGCTGCAGACATCGTATTAAACAATCCAGTGCCTGAAAACACGGTTTATGTTGGCGGCAGCGCACGCGGTACCAATAGCAATATTGTCTTTTCTGTGGATGGCGGCCAACAATTCGCCAAACCAGAACAACTATTTGTTGAAGTAAACGGTAAAAAAGTACCGGCTATTGCAAAAGATTACACCCACGTTCGCTGGACACTGACCTCCGCTCTACCAGCAGGTAAAGAAGGCAATGTGCAATACGTAGTGCAAGTGAAATAATAAAACTTAGGGGTTGGTTTGGCCGCTGTAACGCTAAGTCAATAAAACATACGATTTTATAAAACAATTTATTAAACAGAAGAAGTAAAAGGATTTCAAAGGAGAAACCTATGAAACTTAATAAAACATTAACAGCACTGGCTGTCAGTGCAAGCCTTGGCCTAAGTGGTCAGGCGTTTGCAGAGGGCACTATTGCTGGGACTGATATTACTAATACAGTAACCCTTGGCTATACGGTTAACACTGTAGAACAAACCGATTTAACTCAATCGGCCACGTTTAAAGTTGATACTCGTGTCGAGTTTGCATTAACAATGGATGAAACTGAAACAGTCAAAATCACACCTAAAGGTAAAGGCTTTATTGCTAGCTACACATTAACTAGTACATCAAATGATGAGTTAGGTTTTGCTCTTAGCTCTGCTGACCTAGGTACAGGTACACAAACTATTGATGCAGCAACAGCTTTTGACGTAACAGATACCGTTCAACTGCAATCAAATATCTCAATATATGTTGAAAATGGTGCTAATTCTGGCTATCAAGAAGCTGAAGATACGTCCTCTGTGGTAAGTAATTTAGCCGCAGATGGTACTGCTGAGATCTACGTTGTTGTCGATACAGCTGTACCTGATACGTTTACTGATGCTGATATTGCATCGATTGCTTTAACTGCAACAGCTAAGCTACCTGATGGCACAACTGATCTGACCAATAATAATAACGATGTATTTGTTGCTGGTACTAAGCAGTTCGTAATTGTTACTTCTGCTGTAACTAAAAACACTGCATTTGAAGTTGGTACTGCTAAGTTTACCGATCCTGATGATGCAACTAATGCGGATAAGTTCACTATCGACGTTACTGTAATCAATGACCCTCTTTGCGATACTGGCTTGAGTAATGTATCTAGCAATGATTACTCAGATACAGGTGCACAAGTCGGTACTTGCCCTGACATGCCAGCTGCATATCGCCCTAAAGCAATTCCTGGTGCGATGGTTAAATACACTCTAAAAGCTAAAAACAGCGGCAGTATCAAGGCTGATGATGTTAAATTCAGCGAAGATTTAGCAAATATTGCTGATGCAGATGGTGACTCCAATAAGGACTTGGTACAAAACAGCATTGCTAACGTAGAAGGTTCTAGTACAAATACCTCAGCTACGGTAACTGAGAATACTACAAATACTAATATTCTTGATGTAGATTTCGATGTAATCGAACCTTCAGATGTAGTTACGATCACCTTTACAGCCATCGTGGAATAAATCCAGTTGATTTTAAGTCTTAACAAAAACGCACAGCCACGCTGTGCAACCCTCACCCAAAGCGCACCTCGCGCTTTGGGCCGAGGCAAAGCCAAAAGCACTGTAACTTTAATTAAAAAGAGCGGTGTTTTTGCCATTGCTTTGGTTTCTAGCTTTTTTACTTCTTCATCAGCCCATGCGGCTACGCCTGAAAGCACCTTGGTGAGTAATACCGCCTATGTCAATTTTGACTTCAATGGGCAAAACCGACAAGCACAAAACAGCGTGAGTTTTATCACAGCTCGTACTAGCGCCGGTTCAGGTACACCATCTGTTATTACATTGATGCACAACAGTGTAGATTTCACCACGCAGTATGCCGAAGCCAAAGCGAGGGAAGATGCCGCGAACGGTTCTTCTAACCTCATGCGATCACGTCAAAATGCGTTAACTTCTGGCAGCACGAATAGCAGTAA
>JBARZY010000179.1:0-1584 GCA_049650345.1 Glaciecola sp.
CTACCGCTAAGCCCGACCCACGTATTTGATTCGGGAACATTTCACCCAGCATAACCCACATTACTGGTCCCCACGACATGTTAAAGAAGAACACATACACGTTTGCGCTAACTAGCGCTAAGGTGCCATAGCTTCCCAAATCAAGTTGTTGTGTTACAGGGTTAGTTTCAGCATTCATAAAAGCGACAACCATTAATGCTAACGAAATACTCATGCCTATTGAACCAATCAACAAAAAGGGTTTGCGACCTAATTTGTCGATTAACGAAATAGTAATAACGCAAGCAATTATGCTCACACCTGCACCTATAATATTTGTGGTAAGCGCTTCAGATTCAGTAAAGCCAACCGCTTGCCACAGGACTGCGCCATAATAAAAAATAACATTAATACCTACCAACTGCTGAAACATAGCCAAACCAATACCCACCCATACAATTGTGCGGATTTTGTTTTGGCTTTTATCAATTAAGTCACTTAATTTGGGGGCATGTTGACTTTCTAGACTCGCGTTAATTTCGCTCATCATCGCGCTTGCTTCGTTACCGTATAGCTTGGTCAGTACTTTTTTTGCTTGCTCTTCTCGTTTTGCAAAAACTAAAAATCGAGGACTTTCTGGTATAAACAATAGCAGTAATAAAAACAGACACGCTGGCAGCAACTCCATCCAAAACATCCACCGCCAAGCCTCATGGTTGAGCCAAAACGTTGCGGTAGACTCACCTGCTGCTGCCGCTAGCAAGTAGTTGCTAATAAAAGCCACAAACAATCCTGTAATTATTGCCACTTGCTGTATGGTGGCTAAGCGCCCACGCATGCGAGCAGGCGCAATTTCACTGATATAAGCCGGCGTCATAACCGACGCAGCTCCTACCGCCAAGCCACCTAATATTCGATAGATAACAAATTCTATTGAGCTGGTGGCTGCGCCTGATCCCCAAGCACTGACAATAAAAAATACCGATGCCACGATAAGAATATTGCGCCGACCAAATTTATCAGCCAAGGTACCTGCAAAAAAAGCACCTACCGCGCAGCCCAACAACATACTGGCTACATTAAACCCCGTGCCCATTTCTGCTGAATTAAACGCAATGCGCAAGCCGTCAACCGTGCCATTAATCACGCCACTGTCGAAACCAAAGAGGAAACCACCGAGGGTAGCCACCACACTGATTAAAATTATGAGTGGAATATTTTCTTGCTTATGAACAGGTGAGGTAAGTAATGCGCTCATGGATAATTTTATTCAAATAAAAAGTAAATGTAATATTTATGTTAACATGAAAGAGACGTATGACGATGGAAATTTTATTCCTTAATTTAAACAAACTAGCGAGCCAACAATGAGTGAAACCACCACTGCTGTTTACCATGCTTTGAATCAATTTTCTGACGTTGAAATGGAGAATAAATCTGCACAATTTTTCGAGCATATGAGCAGTCGTCATAGCATCAGAAGTTTTAGCAGCAAAGCGGTGCCGCGCACAGTAATTGAGAATGCCATCAAAACTGCTGGTCGTGCGCCAAGTGGCGCAAATCATCAGCCGTGGCACTTTGTAGCGATATCGTCACAAGAGGTTA
>JBARZY010000180.1:0-2564 GCA_049650345.1 Glaciecola sp.
CAATTGTTATTACCAGCGAGTTACCATTATTCAGTGCGGGCGCTGATATTTCTGAATTTTCTGGTGGCGACCTGTCACCTATGTTACCTGAAGTATTGTCGGTTATTGAAAATAGCTCTAAGCCAGTCATTGCCGCGGTTAACGGCGGGGCATTCGGTGGCGGGCTAGAACTAGCACTGGCATGCCATTACCGCGTAACCGTAGAAAATAATAAAGTGGGGCTACCCGAAGTGCATTTGGGTATTCTACCTGGAGCGGGCGGCACACAGCGCCTACCTCGACTGATCGCTGCCGACAAAGCATTGCAAATGATAGTTACCGGCGCTCCTACACCGGTAAAAGTAATTAGTGATTTATTTGAAAATATAGTGCCTGCAGGACAGTTGTTATCAGAAGCATTAAAGGTGGCTAATCAAGCGATAAATAAAGAAATACCTGCAACGTGTAACATTTCGCTGAGTATGACTGACGAACTCAATACCATGTTTGAGCAAAGCGCTGCGCAAACGGCTAAAAAAGCACGAGGCTTTTTTGCACCTTTAAAGTGTATTGAGGCAGTAAAGGCGGCATACACATTAGATTTCGACGAAGGCTTAAAAGAAGAAGGTCGCTTATTTATGCAATGCATGAATACTCCTCAAGCCCGTGCACAGCAGCATTTCTTCTTTGCTGAAAGGGCCGCTGCGTCGGTTCCAAGCATAGCAAAAGATACCTCGGCAAGAGATATCAAACAGGTTGGAATTATTGGTGCAGGTACCATGGGCGGCGGCATCGCAATGAACTTTGCTAATGTTGGTATCCCTGTGGTTATGCTTGAGCTAAAACAAGAAGCCTTAGATAAGGGCCTTGCACTTATACGCAAAAATTATGAAAATTCTGCGAAAAAAGGCAAACTTACACAAGAGCAAGTTGAACAACGCATGAGCTTGTTAACTGGCACTACCACATACAATGATTTAAGCGACGTAGACATGGTTATTGAGGCCGTGTTTGAAAAAATGTCAGTGAAAAAAGAAGTCTTTGGTGCACTCGATAAAGTGTGTAAGTCTGGCGCTATTTTAGCCAGTAACACCTCTACTTTGGATTTAGACGAAATTGCCCAAGCAACGAGTCGTCCGCAAGATGTAATTGGTTTACATTTTTTCTCACCTGCAAACGTAATGAAGCTACTAGAAATTGTGCGTGGCAAAGATACCGCTGACGACGTGATTAAGACATCTATGAAGCTTGCAAAAACAATCAAGAAAGTGGGTGTTTTAGTGGGCGTTTGCTTTGGTTTTGTGGGTAACCGTATGATTGAAGTGTATGCGCGCGAAGCCAACCGTTTAATGCTTGAGGGCGCGTCTCCTGAACAGGTAGATAAAGTGATTTACGACTTCGGATTACCAATGGGGCCGTTTACTATGGGCGATATGGCTGGCCTAGACATTGGCTACTTTGTGCGCCAGTCGCGTAAGGCATTTATTGAGCATGACCCATCTTACTGCACTGTTGCTGATGAATTGGTGGAAGCAGGCCGCGTGGGATTAAAAGTGGGTAAAGGCGCATATTTGTATGAATCAGGTAGCCGCCAACCCATCCCAGATCCAAGTGTTATGGATATAGCAAAACGCAGGGCTGCAGAACTAGGCATCGAACAACGTAACATCAGCGAACAAGAAATTATCGAGCGCTGTATTTATCCTTTAATTAATGAAGGCGCAGATATTTTGCTTGAAGGTATTGCTCAGCGTGCCAGCGACATTGATGTTATCTACGTTTATGGATACGGATTCCCAGTGCATAAGGGCGGCCCTATGCAGTACGCTGATGAAATCGGGCTTTCTGTAATTTTAGATCGTATGCAACATTATCAAACAACATTGGGCGAGTACGGCGAGCATTGGTTTAAGCCCTCTAAACTGCTGGTTGAATTAGCAGAAAATCAACAAACATTCGCAAAATATAAAGCATAACAAGCAGGCGCTAGTTAGTTTGCAATTAGCGCCGTAGTAAAAACATAGACAGTGAAACAAAGGTATACATATGCAAAATTACAAAGCACCAGAGCGTGATACATTATTTGTAACGAACGAGTTACTAAATATGCCTGAACATTACGAAAAACTTGGGTTTGAAGAGGCAAGTGATGATCTTATTCGTGCCATATATGCCGAGGCAGGTAAATTTGCTGAAAACATACTGGCGCCTATTAATGCGATAGGTGATCAAGAAGGCTGTAAAATAGAGGATGGTGTAGTAACCACTCCTACAGGCTTTAAAGAGGCATATGCGCAATATGTTGAAGGTGGCTGGCCTTCAATGGCTCACCCTGAGAAATTCGGCGGGCAAGCGCTACCGTACTCTTTGGCAACATCACTAGCTGAGTGGTTTTCCGGTTCAAACCATTCTTGGGCAATGTACCCAGGTCTTAGTCAAGGCTGTATAGAAACCCTGAAAAGCCATGGCACACCAGAGCAACAAGAGCTGTTTCTGCATAAATTAATAGAGGGTTCGTGGACCGGCACAATGTGTTTAACTGAACCTCACTGTGGTTCAGATTTAGGTATGCTGAAGTGCAAAGC
>JBARZY010000181.1:0-22726 GCA_049650345.1 Glaciecola sp.
TTAAGTTGAGATTACGCGAGAGCTGGCCGGTGCTAGAAATCATTAACGAAATGCAATTAGCACCATGTCAAATTGATATCGGTCGCTTGGCTTATGATTTTCATTACGGTAAGGCCAAAGAGCAAACTGACTTAAAAGCATTTTTACAAGCCGAGTTGGCACAAGTTGAAAACAAAACCGACGATCATGAACCTCGTGACGTTGTTTTATATGGTTTTGGCCGCATTGGCCGCTTGTTAGCGCGACTGATGATCGAGCGTCAAGGTAGTGCCAACAAGCTACGTTTAAAAGCGATTGTTGTACGCGGCGGTAAAGAAGGTGATTTAGAAAAACGCGCTAGCTTGTTACGCCGAGATTCTGTACACGGCCCGTTTAATGGCAGTATTACTGTTGATAACGAACGCAAAGCGATTAAAGCGAATGGTGCTTTCATTCAAGTTATTTACGCTAATCACCCCAGTGAAGTTGATTATACACAATACGGTATTAAAGACGCTATTGTGGTTGATAATACAGGTATGTGGCGCGATCGTGATGGCTTATCACAACATCTTCAAGCAAAAGGCGCTGCCAAAGTATTGCTAACCGCACCTGGCAAAGGCGACATTAAGAATATTGTACATGGTGTAAACCATAGCGATATTGATGCAGCCGACACAATTTTATCAGCAGCAAGTTGTACTACCAATGCCATCACGCCGGTACTTAAAGCCTTAGACGAAGAGTATGGCATTGATAATGGCCACGTTGAAACTGTGCATTCGTTTACTAACGATCAAAACCTAATCGATAACTACCACAAAGCAGAGCGTCGCGGCAGGGCGGCTTCTCTAAACATGGTGATTACCGAAACCGGTGCGGCAAAAGCAGTTTCAAAAGCTTATCCGCAACTAGAAGGCAAGTTAACGGGCAATGCTATACGAGTACCAACGCCAAACGTATCGATGGCAATATTAAACCTAAACTTGCGCAGTGAAAGCGATAAAGACAGCATTAATACCTATATTCGCAACACCTCGTTGTTTTCAAGCTTGCAACATCAAATTGACTACACAGCTTCGACTGAAATAGTATCAACTGATTTAGTGGGTGCACGTGCAGCGTCAGTAGTAGACTCACAAGCCACAATAGTTGCGGGCAATCGCGCTACCTTATATGTATGGTATGACAATGAGTTTGGCTACAGTTGCCAGGTAATGCGTGTGGTAACCGACATGGCAGAGCTATCGGTGCCAAGCATTCCAGCCTAGCGTAACGCTAATTTTAGGGAAAAAAAGCTGATTAATGTGCGCATTAATCAGCTTTTTTTATTTTCATGTTTTGCATCACAGTTTTGTTTGCTACCATGCAGTAGTAAACATAACAATATAATAAAAAAGCGTGCTTATGATCATTACAAGTCAGTTCGACAGTGGCAACATCAATGTTGTATCGGCAAGCAGCCCAAACGATATCCAACTTAGCATTAATAAAGACAACCAGTCTGATTTTTATCAGTGGTTTCACTTTAAATTACATACTACTCCCTTCGTCAATCATATTATTACCATTAATGATTTAGCAGCATCGGCTTATCCCCAAGGTTGGGAAGGTTATCAGGCAGTTGCGTCGTACGATAGAGACACATGGTTTAGAGTCGATACCAATTTTAATGGTGAAAGCCTACGTATCGATTTTACACCTGAATATGACAGTGTGTACTTTGCTTACTTTGCCCCGTACAGCTATGAGCGCCATCTTGATTTGGTGGCAAATGCACAAATGAGCTTTGACTGTAAACATGAGTTACTCGGCTTGACCTTAGATGGTCGAGAGCTTAATTTGTTAATCGTTGGTGACGAACACGACTCAGAAACCAAGAATAAAATTTGGATAACCGCTAGACAACATCCAGGTGAAAGCATGGCTGAGTGGTTGGTTGAAGGCTTACTAGAGCGCTTACTTGATGAAGATGATGGCGTAGCCCGTGACTTACTCGCCAACAATGTATTTTACATTGTACCCAACATGAACCCCGATGGCAGCGTGCGTGGTCACCTTCGTACTAATGCGGTTGGCGTAAACCTGAACAGAGAGTGGCAACAACCAAGCGCTGACAAAAGCCCAGAAGTGTTTTATGTGTTAAACAAAATGCACAGCACTGGTGTAGACGCGTTTTTTGACATTCACGGTGATGAAGCCTTGCCGTACAATTTTGTTGCAGGCAGTGAAGGCAACCCAAGCTATAACGATAAAATAAAACAATTAGAAACATGTTTTAAAGACAGTTTGTTAGCCATAACGCCCGAGTTTCAAGACACCTATGGTTACGATAAAGATGAACCCGGTAAGGCTAATTTAACCGTTGCCAGTAATGCAGTGGGTGAGGCTTTTAATTGCTTAGCCTATACCTTAGAAATGCCGTTTAAAGATAATGCAAATTTACCCGATGCTGGGTTTGGTTGGTCAATCCCCCGATGTAAACAATTGGGCGAAGACGTGTTAGTGGCCATTCGAGCAATATCAAGTGAGTTAAAGTAAGTCAGCGATAACACAAAACGTGAATAAAAATAAGGAACAACAAACGTGGATGTTTTACTCAATTTTTTCAATTTAATAGATAGTTTTCTTGGCAGTGCGCCATGGTTTCCTTATGTACTATTAGGAACCGGTGCGTTTTTTACTTTGTATTTAAAATTCCCGCAGGTGCGATATTTTAAACATGCATGTAAAGTAGTTTCGGGTAAGCTAGACAAAAAAGACGATCCAGGTGATACCTCACATTTTCAAGCGCTAACCACAGCATTATCCGGTACGGTTGGAACAGGTAACATAAGCGGTGTGGCGTTGGCTATCTTTTTGGGTGGTCCTGCAGCCTTATTTTGGATGTGGGCAACAGCATTTTTTGGTATGACCACAAAGTTTGTTGAGGTCACTCTGTCGCATAAATATCGCGAAAAAACGCCAGATGGGACGATGGCCGGCGGTCCAATGTATTATATGGACAAACGCCTTAACATGAAGTGGCTTGCAGTGGCGTTTGCGGTTGCCACCGTTATTAGTTCATTTGGTACAGGTAATTTACCGCAAAGTAACGGCATTGCTACCAGTATTGAAGCGACCTTTGGGTTCGATCCCGCCATTGTGGGTGGTGTGTTGGCAATACTGCTGGGCTTAGTTATTTTAGGCGGCATTAAGCGTATTGCTGCGGTAACATCAAAAATAGTACCAGTAATGGCCCTAGTATATATTATTGGTGCGTTTGCGGTTATTTTTGCCAACATTGAGAACATCGGTCCCGCTTTTGCGTCAATTATTACCGATGCCTTTACTGGCTCAGCCGCCGCAGGTGGCTTTTTAGGGGCAACATTTGCGTACGCATTTAACAGAGGCGTTAACCGTGGCTTGTTCTCAAACGAGGCGGGTCAGGGCTCAGCGCCAATCGCCCACGCAGCAGCAAAAACTAAAGAGCCGGTTTCTGAAGGCATGGTGTCAATTCTTGAGCCGTTCATCGATACCATCATTATTTGTACGCTAACAGGTTTGGTTATATTGTCGTCGGGTGTATGGAACGAAAAACATGAAAATGTGTTTGACCGGTCTGACATGTTCTTTGTAGCAGGTATATACGAACAAGGTAGCCAAGAAGACGCTACCAATGTATTTAAATATTTAAACGATATTGATGATACTAGTGTTGAAGCTTTTAATGGCGAAATAACAGTGGTTAATGGCGTGGCGGTTTCAAGTGGTTATACCCTTATTAACGCTCGCTCGTTTGCCGAAGACGTTACCTATTATGCCGGCTCACTTAACGATACCTTTACTGGTACCTTAGTCATTGAAGACGGTGCCATTAAGCGCGAAAGTATTGTTGTACAAGGCAAGTCATTGATTCACTCTGCAACCCTTACTACTAAAGCTTTTACGAAAGGTTTCTTTGGTGATTTTGGTCAGTACATAGTGTCGGTTGGCTTATTGTTGTTTGCATTTTCAACTGCAATTGCGTGGTCATATTACGGTGACAGAGCCATGACATATTTGTTAGGGCCGGCCTCGGTTATGCCATACAGAGTTGTATATGTAGCTGGTTTCTTCTGGGCAGCCGTGTCTGACACCACCTTAGTATGGGCGCTGTCAGCAGTAGCGATAGTGGTAATGACCTTACCCAACTTGTTTGGTATTTTAATGCTACGCAAAGAGATGAAAGAGTCGGTTGACGAATATTGGAAAAAAGTCTCTAAATAAGCCTACTTGTATGCCTTATGCGCTTTAAATTAAGCGCGTATAGGTAGATAATAAGCACCAGCTACTAAAGGTTAAGTTTGCGTTTGTAAACTTGGCCTTTTTTATTATTAGAGGATACACCATGGCCATAATTAGTTGTCCAGCATGTAATAAGCCTATTTCAGATAAGGCTAAGTCGTGTTCGCATTGCCATTACGAATTTGGCAGTGCAAGCGCAGAAGATATTAAACGTAAATTGTCATTACAACGTTATAATAAAGTACAAAAAATACAGAACCAATCTATGCTTGCCATGTTGTTGTTTATTATTGGCTGCTATTTTGTGTTTTTAGGTGACTTTTCAAATGATGAACAAGGTATGTTGATGTACAACGCTTCTGTTGCCGTCACTACCATCGGGTTTATTTGGTATGCGGTTAATCGCGTGCGTATTACCCTAGCCAAACGCAGTTAACGAGGAAGAGTATGCAAATTGAAGCATTAGTTGCATCGATGACAAGCGATGTTTACGAAAAATTAAAACAAGCCATTGAAACGGGTAAATGGCTTGATGGTCAGTCCTTAACAGAGCAACAACGTGAAACTACACTGCAAGCAGTGCTGCTGTATCAAGCTAAAATCGAGCAATCTGACGAGCATATGACCGTGGGAAAAGATGGCGAAATAGTACAAAAGTCGCGTCAGCAATTACAACAAGAGTTTAAACAGGCTCAATCTAATCAAACAAACATAGCGCGGTTTAAACAGGATGATTTTTAGTAACTTATTTGTGCCAGCACATAAAAGTACCAACGCTGACAAACGCAAAGCAAGCATTGCCAAACTAGACAAAAGTAATCCAAAACATAAAAGATTTTTGCATGAACTCGCTTTCAACGACAGCGATGAAGGCGTGACACGCGAGGCACTAAATAAGTTAGATTCATTTGAATTATGGGTAAAAACCGCACAGACTACAGAGTTTGCAGTATTAAAAAAGCATGCGCAAGAACAGGTTTATGCCATGTTAGAGCAGCCTTCAAAGGTAAACGACAGCTACTTCACTGCGTTTTTAACCGAGTGCAACAGTAAACCTATTATTGAGCACGTATTGTTTAATAGTGTGCGCTTGTTACAAGACAATGCGCTAAGCTTACAAATGCTTGAGGTACTCGACAACGAGCAGCATACTCGTCGCTATTTTACAAACAGGGCAAGCGCAGAATTACAATTGGCGATGGTTCAACATATCGATGACGAAAAGCAATTAGTACGCTTGAAAAAACACGCCAAGAGCGATGGTGTAATCGCCGAAATAGACAGTAAACTTGCGCATCAACGGTGGTTACAAGCGCAACCTGAGCGCGTTAAGCAACAGGCAACCTTGATTAATGCTCGCATGTTAGCCTTAAAAGACAGCAATCACTATGAACATGTTGTCACAGAATTTGTGCAACTTACTCATGATTTCGCCGAAGTTAAAGCAGATTTTCAGTATTTAGCGCCAGTAGTAGCTGGAGAACTTAGCGAAAAATTTTGGGTTTAAAAGACAAAGTTACCCAGCAATTATCTATCCTCGAACAAGAGCATCAATCGCAGCAGGCATTACAAGCAACTACGAATGAACTCAGTATTATTCAACAAGACGTGCAAGAGGTTGAACAGCAAATTCAGCTTCTTATTAGCGAAGCAAATGACCAAGCTGACGCGCAAATAAAAATCTTGTCAGGGGCGATTGAAAGCGCGCAGGAGGCGTTGCAAGTCGTCCAGGGTAATGCCCAAACTGCCGCGCACAAGCAAATGACAAAGCAGCTTAATCAGCAATTGCTGCGTATGCAAACCAGCTTGCTTGCATTGCCCAAGCAATTGATGATTGTGAGCAAGGTACACGCTATTACCAATGATTTGAAAGGCTTGAGCACAACTTATGCAAGTAATGACAGCTTGAGCAATGAAGACGTGAGTCATATCAACAATGTGATTGATAACGCTAAACAGCGGTTTAACGCGCTTAGTAGCGATGTTGCTTTACCATCTTCTATAAGTCGTGATTTTCATCAGCACATTAAACATACGAAGTCGTTGTTAAATGACTATTACAGCAACCTAAAAGCTTTGCAGCGCAAATGCGAGGGTAAAATAAAAGTGGTTAATAGCTTAATAAAAGACGGTAAATTTAAGCCTGCTATTGCCACTTTTGAACATGCCACAAAGCTGATAAAACGATTACATGACGATGCGCCACCACGACTAAGTAAAGCCTATGAGCAAACATTAGGTGAGGTTGAAAAATTAAAAGACTGGCAATCGTATATCGCTCAGCCGCGAAAGCCAGCTTTAGTTGAACAAGCTCAGGCGCTAATTAATGAAACCCTTGATAACCCGTATGATCGCACTGAATTAATTAAACAATTGCGTCTACAGTGGAACTCCCTTGGCGTACTTAACACGCCAGAAGATGTTGCGTTAAACGAAGCCTTTGACCAAGCTATTGAAACTGCATTTGCCCCTTGTCGCGCTTTTTTTACCGAGCTTGATAGTATACGAGAGCATAACCTTGTAAAAGCAAAAGCATTGATTGAAGAAGTAAATGATCTCCATTCGTTTGAGGAAGCTGCTGCCTTACCTGCGAAAATGGATGCGCTTAAAAAACGCTTTAGCAAACTAGGTGAGCTTGATAAAAGCAAAGTTCGTGGTATTAAGCGTGAGTTCAGTCAAGCGATGAAGCCGCTCCAACAAAGGATGCATGAGTATTATGCGCAAAATGCTGAGCAAAAAGCGCAATTAATCGAACAAGTTAAACAACTGCATGACGTAGACGAATTAAAAGCCGCCACCGACGCTTCCAAAGCGATACAACAAAAATGGAAGCAAATAGGGTTTGCGGGACGCGCAGCAGAAAACGCTTTGTGGCAATCGTTTAGACAAGAAAATGATGTGTTATTTTCTAAATATCATGAGCATTTGTCAGGCAAGCAAGAGGCACAAGAAAATACCCTTAAAGGCATTGAGCAGAAAGTGTTGGAAGCTAGCAATCGATTACAAGAGGCCAGTAGTATGTCTGATCTGGGTTTTTATTCATCATTTTACGCTGAATTAGAGGCCAAATTGAGTAGCCTTGATAAACCCGCTGCCAGCAAGGTGAAAAAACAATTGCAAGCAATGGAACAACAATATGCAGCAAGGGCTAGTGCGCTACAACAAAATAAGCACAAGGCTGAAATTGAGACTTTGATGGCGTATTTACAAGAAAATAATGAAGACATTCAGCAAGAAATGTTAGCGCGTTTACCCAGTAGATATCAAAGCTGGATAAAAGGAGATTTCATTGGTCACGAGTTGCTACAAGGGCTTGATAGAGAGTCTCTCACCTTAATGGCAAGTATTGTGCACAACGTTTCTGACAGCGGTCTAAATGCTGAACAACAAAATGAACGTAAAAATTTGCAGTTGCGCTTAATGGCACATAAGTTAGAGGGAAATCAACCCTTGCTGCCAGAAGCTATTTTAGCTGCTTAT
The DNA here is from genome assembly GCA_049650345.1 of Glaciecola sp. Lineage (GTDB taxonomy): Bacteria > Pseudomonadota > Gammaproteobacteria > Enterobacterales > Alteromonadaceae > Glaciecola. Next base: position 7,726 of record JBARZY010000181.1, read on the forward strand.
GTTGGCCTTGGTCCATTGCCAGCGAGCGATACGACATGTGCCGTGATGCAAGACATTATGTTACAACAAGCGTAACAGGCAAGGGCAAAGCAAAATGAGCAAAAAGCATATATACATCGCTTATACTGGTGGCACAATTGGCATGAAACCGTCAGCTAAGGGCTATATTCCCGCAGCGGGTTACTTAAGTGAAACCCTGGCTAATATGCCAGAATTTCATCGTAGTGAAATGCCTAATTTTACGATTCACGAGTACGATACACTGCTTGATTCGAGCGACATGGTGCCAGCTGATTGGCAGCTAATCGCCAATGATATCGCTAGTAACTATACAAAATATGATGGTTTTATTATTTTGCATGGTACCGACACCATGGCGTATACCTCGTCAGCCTTGTCTTTTATGCTTGAGGGGCTGCAAAAGCCGGTTATTGTTACCGGCTCTCAAATTCCTCTCGCGCAATTGCGGTCTGATGGCCAAGCTAACTTACTCAACGCCCTTTATATTGCCGCTAACTTTCCGATACCCGAAGTAACGTTGTTTTTTAACAATAAACTTTTTAGAGGCAACCGAGCACGGAAGGTTGATGCCGACGGTTTTGATGCCTTTGATTCGCCTAATTATCCAGCGTTGCTTACGGCAGGCATTCATATTGAAATGCATCACCGTATATCTGAGCCGGTAAACACCGATTTGCCATTGCGAGTCAGTCAGATTCAAAGCCAACCGATAGGCATGATGAGCTTGTATCCGGGTATCAGCGATATGGTATTAGAGAATATTATTCGTCAACCGGTGAATGCCCTAATACTGCTGAGTTACGGTGTGGGCAATGCGCCACAAAATCCTAAGTTACTGGCGCAAATAGAGCATGCTACTCAGCAGGGGATATTAGTCGTTAATTGCACGCAATGCGTGAAAGGCCGCGTAGATATGTCGGGGTATGCCAATGGCAAGCTAGTAGAAGAGACTGGGGTAATATCAGGCAAAGATATTACGCCTGAGGCGGCGTTGGCCAAACTGCACTACTTGTTAAGCAAAACAGGCTTAAGCGCAAGCGAGCGACAAAAAATGATGGCGCAAGACTTATGCGGTGAAATGAGCAACTAAGTCATATACACAATTAGAAACAAAGTTATGGTTAATATAACTGTTTATTTGCTATATGACTTGTTAGCGTAAACGGTACAAGAGCACGGCCCAAGTGACAAACTACCTAAGCGATAAGAATTACAATTAACACAGGGATATTACTCATGCTTACGATTAACAACGTTAATAAAACGTATACAAATGGGGTTAAGGCCTTAGACAGCGTGAGTTTAAGTATTTCCAAAGGCTTGTTTGGCTTGTTAGGACCAAACGGTGCGGGCAAATCCTCATTAATGCGCACTATCGCAACGCTTCAGCAGCCTGATTCGGGCAGTATTACTTTTGATAACATCGACGTGGTTAACCAGGCTGATGCCCTGCGCCAACGATTGGGGTATTTACCGCAAGACTTTGGTGTGTATCCGCGCATTAGCGCTTATGATTTGCTTGATCATTTAGCGATTTTAAAAGGTATTGTGAGCAAACCAGAACGCCATGAAACAGTAGAGGGCTTATTGGCCCATACCAATTTGTATAGTCACAGAAAAAACGCAGTGAGTTCTTTTTCAGGCGGTATGCGTCAGCGCTTTGGTATTGCCCAAGCCTTGCTGGGTGATCCTGATTTATTAATTGTGGATGAACCAACCGCGGGCCTAGATCCAGAAGAACGCAACCGATTTCACAATTTGTTGGTGAGTTTGGGGCAAGAAAAAGTGATCATACTATCTACGCATATTGTGGATGATGTGTCTGAACTATGCAGCGATATGGCTGTGTTGGGCACCGGTAAAATTTTACTGCAAGGCAATCCCATTGAAGTCACCCGAAAGCTAGAGGGTAAAATATGGCGGAAAACCGTATTGCCCAGTGAAATTGACGATATTGAGCTCGCGCATAATGTTATATCAAAGCGCCTTTTTGCTGGTAGAACAGTTGTGCATGTAATGAGTGATCATGCTCCGGTGGGTTTTGAGTCGGCTCCCGCTTCCTTAGAGGATGCGTATTTTAATACGCTAAATTCCCAGCGCAGTTCAAGCGAGCCGCTTTCCCAACACGTTTCGGCATAAGGCTTATCAATGTTAGTGAATATGCTGAAATTTGAGTGGCGCTATTTTATTCGTCAACGTTCTTTTGTTGTAACCATGTTGCTATTTTTCTTATTGCCATATTTATCAATGGCAGTCGAAAATATACAAATAGGCGAGATGGGCAATACGCATTTCAATAGTCCATATGCCATTGCGCAATCTATGGTGATTTTTAGTTTTTTCTCGGTGTTTTTAGTCGTTAATTTTGTTGCAAACACCGCTATTAGAAACGATATCACGCAAATGAGCGAGCTTTTATATACCAAGCCCTTACATCCATTTACCTATCAATTTGGACGATTTCTAGGGGCTTATTTGGTTATTTTGTGTGTCAGTGCCATGGTCCCATTAGGCTTATTAATAGGCAGCTTTATGCCTTGGCTAGACCAACAACGTATGGGTGAGTTTCAGCTACTGCACTATGTGGCGCCATTCTTCATTTTTACGGTTCCTACCAGCTTCACTTTATCGGCTTTGTTCTATGCGGTTGCGCTTAGATTCAGAAGTATGATGCCTGTTTATTTGTTTGCGCTTGCGCTAATTGTATTGTTTAGCGTGGCAAGTGCGGTCTTTAGTGAGCCTCATCAACAAGGCATAATGTCGGTGGCAGATGTATTTGCTTTAACTGCTTTCTTTGACACTACGCAGTACTGGACACCTAGTCAACGCAACAATGAAATTGTGGTGCTAAGCGGATATGTGTTATACAACCGAGCAGCGTGGATAATATTAGGAGTAGGCATATTATTATTGTTTTCGCGTTTATTTACCCCGCTGAGTATAGCGTCCAACAAAGATTCAAAAACTAACACACAAGAAAATAGCCGGGCATTGTCACTGCAAAATGAAATTGCTTATAAATATCAAAAAGGGGCCGGGCTTAAGCAGTTCACAGCTCGTACTGCGTTTGAAGTAAAGCAAGTTGTGCTGAGTCCTGCTTTTATCATACTGCTATTAATTGGCGCGTTTATGGTAGTTGCGGAATTTGTCGATCCTGCAGGCTTTTATGGCGCACCAAATTGGCCGCTTACTCAATACATGGTTGAATTGATCCGCAATGGGTTTTCATTTTCCTTACTTATTGTGATCACTTATTATACGGCTGAAGTGGTGTGGCGTGAGCGCACAACCGGCATTGGCGATATTGTTGATAGCATGCCGGTGCACAACTTTACCTTTTGGTTTTCAAAGCTCATTGCAGTATGTGTCGTCATATTGTCGCTATTTGCGGTGGGCATGCTAGCCACTTTAGCTAATCAATTGGGTAAAGGTTATACGTTTTTTGATATTCGCCAATATTTTATTAGTCTGTTGTATTTCAATGCCTTGTTCTGGATATTGCTTACGGTTCTTGCGTTTTTTATTCAAGCGTTATCACCCAATAAGTACATGGGCATGTTATTTTTTGTTGGGTATTATTTTATTGCCCGAACGGTACTGGTGCAAATTGGTTTTGAACACAACATGTTTCATTTCGGCCAATCACCCAACATGATGTATTCAGATATGAACGGCTATGGTTGGTCATTAACAACACAACATTATTACATGCTTTATTGGCTGTCATTATCAATGGTGTTAGCCACCTTTAGCTATGCGATGTGGCAACGCGGGCCCGACACAAATTTAAAGAACAGATTGTCGATATTGGGTTACAGTTTAGGACGAGTAGGCCAAACCGCAGTGGTGTTTGGTATTGTTGGCTTTATCAGCTTGGGTACGGTTATTCATTACAATACGCGGGTAACCAACGAATTTTTAAGTAAAGACACTACCATTGACCTACAGGTAGCGTATGAGCAAACATTTTCCCAGTTTGAAAATTACCCCGTACCCACCGTTACTGCAGTTGATTTAGAAGCCGCTATATTTCCTACGCTTAGAAAAATACAAGCCATTGCAACTATGAATATAGTGAATAATACCGACAAGCCAATAGCGCAATTTCTGGTTAACTACCCTAGCAATAGCACTATTGAAATAGAAGGCGCAGAGGTAAGTGAATATAATGCAAAGTTTAAAACCGCTTGGTTAAGCTTAACACCTGCCTTAGCCCCAGGCGATAGCGCGTTAACCACAATTAAAGTCACACGCCAGCACTTTGGTTTTAAAGATGGAGCCGAAGATACTAGCTTAGTTAAAAATGGCACGTTTATTAACAACTATGCACTATTTCCAAGTTTTGGGGTAAATACAAGCTACTATATCAATGACCCCCACGAGCGTCGTAAAAACAATTTACCGCCACCAAAGCGAGCCTACAAGTTAGAAGATAGTAGTCGATATAATGAAAGTTTTTTTGGTAGCCACATTGGGCCGATAGATTTCAAAGCCAAGCTGTCTACCAGTGATGATCAAATTGCCATTGCGCCCGGTTACTTAAAAAAATATTGGACCGACGGCGGCCGCAATTATTTTATATATGAAATGGATTCGCCTATGATTCATTTCTACAACATTATGTCGGCCGATTTAGAAGTGAGTAGTGATCGTTACAAGGGCGTAGATATTACGGTGTACTACCATAGAACGCATGCTTGGAATGTAGAACGAATGATCCAATCAAGTAAAGATTCCTTGGATTTGTACAGCGATGCGTTTGGACCCTATCAGCACAAGCAGTTGAGGATAATTGAATTCCCGGGATATCGTCAATTTGCACAATCATTCGCTAACACCGTGCCATATTCTGAACGCATTGGCTTTATCACTGATCTACGCGACCCCGATATAATAGACCCGGTGTATTATGTAACCGCGCATGAGGTCGCCCACCAGTGGTTTGGGCATCAGCTAAATGCGGCAAATGTACAAGGTAGCCAAATACTCTCAGAGTCGCTTTCTCAGTATGCTGCGTTATTGGTTATGCGAGAAAATTACGGCGACATACTAGTGCGTAAGTTTTTAAGTTATGAATTAGACCGCTATTTACGTGGGCGGGCCAATGAGTATTTGGAAGAATTACCCTTTATGCGCGCTGAAAACCAAGATTATATTCACTATCGCAAAGGCGCAATTGTGCTTATGGCAATAGCAGATCGCATAGGCTATGACACTTTAAATGCCGCCATTAAGACACTGATTGAAGAAGATCGTTACAGTTCGGATAAATTGCCTACTACATTGGATTTACTCGCGGCAATAAAGTTGCTTGCGCCACCTACAACCCATGCCTTTATTGAACAACAGTTTAGTCAAATAACTTTGTATAATCTGAAAATGGAAAGTGCAGACCAGATAAGTGACGAAGAAAACGCCCTTGTAACTCGCCTTAGTCTTGAGGTAAGTGCCGCACAATATGAAGCAAACGGTAAAGGTGATGAAACCCCGCAGTCTTTTGACGATATGGTAGACATTACGGTATTTAGTGGAAATCCAGACGATTTGGCGGCAGATGCGGCGGTGTTATACCATCAAAAACATCGTTTAACAGATGGCAGTAATACTGTCACGATAACTTTTGATAATGCTAATACAGAAAACACTGATATTTATGTGGGTGTTGATGCGTTCATACGTTACATCGACCGTGATCACAAAGATAATATTATTAAGGTGCGTTAACGGCTTACTAGTATAAATAGGCGAACTGTTCTTTTGCTAAGCGGCAAAAATGAAGAATATTACAAGACAACAGTAAAAAAACAGCCAAATCGTTTTATACGTATGTGTAGGTAACTCAACTACAGTAAATAACGTTATGCAAAATACGCTACCCGATTTTCCTATACAAACCACTCAAGCCACACCTTTGTTGAATGGAAGACAAACACACGATACGTCAACACAAGCCATGACAGAAGTTGCTTTGGGTTTATCTATGGCATTCTTTGCTATTCTCATTGTTGCGCTGTTGTCGATGGGCAACCCAAGTTCGGCTCAAGCACCGCTGGATGACAAACTGCAGGCCTCAGCAATAATTGAAAGTACTACATTTGAATTAGAGCAAGCGCCAAGTGATGATAACCAAGCCGATAATACAGGCAATAATCACACTATTATTTTGTATTGGCAGGGGACGTACTATAATCTGAAACAAGAGGTTGTGAGTAAATCGGCAATCACGCAGTTGGCTAGTGCATCACAAAACCACATTATAATAGCCATTAGTAACGATACCTCATTTAAAGAGTTACAAGAGATACAAAACGCATTTTTACCAAGCAAGGTGTCATTGTCATCACTTGATATCGAGTGGCAAGTGGCATTAAGTGGCACAGAGCGCTAATGATGGAACGCATAATAAACCCCAAACAGCCCAATAAGGCCATGCACAAATTTGGCATATTACTGATGATATTTGCGACTATTATGGTGGCTATCAGTGCATTCAAGACGCCGAAAAAAGCAAACTTACAGTCAATCATTCCGTTTGGCCATAGTATCAGTGAGGTAAAAGCGGTAGATAGTATACTCCCTACTGAAGACACAATATTAGAAGAGAGAAAACAACACTTACGCGCCTTACGCATGCATAATGTGACGCGTAATATGTCTCTTGTGCAGCCCAAGCACACAGAACAAACCGTTAACCGTCGTCAAAATAATCACATCCACCAAAATACACCCCTCGCATACTGGTAATGCACAGCAAATAACCAGCATTCCTTGGAAACATAATCTGACTAATTAAGGAAAATAATGGTGTAAATTCTGCATATTTTGCATAGTTTACATATAATAGTGTCAGCGAAATAACGGAGCGCTATGGATGCGAGGTAGTACTGAGTGTTAGAACCAAATACGGTTGTTGGGCAATACAAAATCATTAAGATGCTAGCAAGCACCCCCAGCAGCGAGGTGTATTTAGTTGAATGCACGTCATTGAAGACCGAGTTGGTTTTAAAAGTGAGTTGTACCGATGATTCAGCGCATAATGACGATGAGCATTTTCAACATCAAGCACGGATAATGCATGAGTTCAGTTATCATCCGAATATTGTATCGGTGATGCATGTGGCACAATACCATAGTGATCGGTCATCATATTGGTATATGGTAATGCCTTATTATCCACAAACTCTTGCCGATGTATTATCGCTTTTACCCGCAGGTATGAGCGCTTTTCAAAGCCTGCAGTATATTATGCCTGTATTTGATGCGGTGGCAGCTTTGCATCAAAAAGGGGTGCTGCACCTTGATATCAAGCCCCAAAATATTTTTGTAGATAAGCAATCGAATGTGGCTTTAGGCGACTTTGACAATGCATGGATAATGGCGTCAGGCATGTTTGCATCAAGTCCTTTGTTTGCCCAACAGCGCCTCTTTTTTAAAGCCAGTGACGGCTACAGCAGTAGGCAATTGAGTCTACTCGCTAGGGGGAATATAAGCCCTGCCAAAGCTGATAGTACGAATATAGATATTGGTCCTGCAGATGACTTATATTCTCTAGGCGTGCTTTGGTTTCGCTTGCTTAGCGGGCAAGTATATAAGGGGGATAGCGGTACCCTTACTGCAGTATTGGAAAAGGTCGCCCCCACTTGGCTACAAACCTTAATCCTTAAATTGTTACAAATCAGTGGTACCTTGGATATTACCTCTGTACAAGTGTGCATTGACTATATTCAGCAACATCATCAAACCAGTGAAGACATTGCCACTGAAAGTTTCCATATAGAAGATGGTTTCAGCACAATATCCACAGAGCTAAGTGCACGTATTTCAGATATGTTGTCAAAATATGGAGAAGTTGACGAGACAGGCTTGGATGAATTAACAACTCTGTATGTCACGCAATGGCGGGTAGAGCAAGGTAACAGCCAAAGTACAGTTAGCCTGCCACATAAAACTGAAATACATGATGATATTCATCGCTTAATAGAAACAACAAAACAGCACTTGAGCAACGCTAAAAACTTATCTGCATGGTTTGCGTGGATTAATTATTTGAATGTGCTCGGTAACAAAAAATTAAGCGCCATAGAATATCAGCAAGTACTGCAAACCGGAAAAAGCAGTCGTCCAGATGCTCCTGAATTGGCCCAGGCTGCCTTGTTACGTAAGTGTCCACACGCACAGGATGCCCAAAAACGCTATGTAAAAAAGTGGATACCTATTGCACTGATTGTTGTGGTGTTATTGTATTGGTGGGTACCACAACAAACCCTTTACACGAATGAAGAGAATGTTGACACTCTGCAACAAAGCAATACAGCTAATAATGTGTTTGACCGCCATAACCAGCAAAGTAGTGCCCCAACGGTAGATTTATTATCTGAGCCAAATGCCGAAGCACAATTACCCGTTAAAGGTGAAGCTACTCACGTACCAAAGGTTGTTTTAACATGGCTTGAAACCTTGCAACAAGGCCAGGTACTCGAACTCAACATACATAATAATGACCTTAGTAACAGTGCCACACTGTCTTTAGTAAAACTCCCTTCAGTGTCATCTTGGGCTGTTATGCAACATGAAGTGACCAATAAAGTGTACGCACTGTGTATACAAGATAATGCTTGTCGTACTACCAAGCGTTATACGGTGGGCGCTAAATTATCTGCGCAAGAGAGCCCTTTAAAACCGAAGGTGAACGTTAGCTGGCACGCAGTTAATGAAGATTTTATTCCGTGGATAACAAACAAAACTGGCTTACCGTTTTCGTTGCCAACTTACGCACAATGGCAGGTGTTAGCCAAGCGTGTTGAGCTAAATAGCCTTACCGATTTACATTGCAAAGATTGCCGTCATAGTGTTGCACATTTGTACGCCAATGGTACTATGCCTATAGATCAGTTGAGCCCAGATTTGGCGGGCTTAACAGGGGTTTACGGCAATGCGCAAGAATGGTTGCAAGACTGCTATTCGTACAATGGTTTGCAACGATGCGAGCAAGCATTAGTGGCAGGAGGGTCGTGGATAAGTACAAAACGGACCCTTTACACGCAACCGATAGATCATTTACTCAAAGTAGCGAAAACACCGACTACTGGTTTTCGACTGGTATTGAATATAGAAGAATAAACCAACGTGATAAATGCTAATGTGTGGATAAGTTTTTCCTTGCTTAAGCTGTACCAAAAAGTGCGACTAAGGTGCATATTCGGCACGGTGGTATTGTTGCTGTGTTCTGGGATAACTCAGGCTCGAGAATGGCAACTGATGTTACTACCGGGGCAGCATCAAGCCTTACTCAACAATGGGCAACGACAAGCATTAGAAAATGGCATTTCTTCGGCCTTACGCAGTGCCAGTGTGCTACAAAACACGCAAATATTCAGTAACTGTCATCTTGATTGGTGCGAGCAGCCCAATCGTAATGTTGCTGTATCCAAAGTGCACGAGCATTTACCAAAGGTTGAGTTGGTATTGGTATATGACTTGGTGGCGAGTCAAAACAAAACGTCGGTGGTCGATCAAATTGTATTCAGCCTTATTGATCCCCTCTCTTACAAAATACATTATAGTAACACTTTGGTGCTGGCTCAAACTGATCTGCAAACCGGATTATATGGCGTGGGCGGCAATATTGCCCAACAACTTAATACTGCTCTTGATGATGTGCGTCCAGTATACGATTACGGCATCCATTTAATTGGTTTTGACAGTGATGAACTCATGGGCTTGTCGACATTTTTATTAACTAACCCGTATAACAATGGCTTGCGTCTTGAAAAGTCAACGTTGCGCTATCTCGTTTTAGACCAATATCTTGCTGTTATGGACAGCCACTATATTGCCTCTAGTACACTAAATGCTAGTCAATTTAATAGTATGATTGTGCGATTTTTTGCTGTGCAAAATATCGATATTAGCGTTGTTTATAAGCGTGATAATTTTGAGTTTGTAGCATCGCGACAAGGCAACCCGTATGCCCCGTCCTTAATTACATGGCTTGTGGTTATTATTGCATCACTCGTTTTAGTGGCGATATTAGCAAGGCGACACTACTTAGCCACACAATTAGTAAGGTTTGCTAGGCAGCATAATGCAGATGCATGGCTGGCGACTTATCAAAAAGCACGTTTACCGGTATATGGATGGGCTAAGAAGTGGCGTTCTCACGAATTGTATTGGCAACGTTTGCAACGTGAATCTACTGAATTTTGTAATCAAGCCCAAGTCTATTATGATGCCGGCGATCTGATTACCAGCAAGCTGTTTTTAAGCAAAGCATTGCACACCAATTGTGCCAATGAACACGCGCTGGTGCTTACTCAGCAAATTGAGCATTATGAAAAGCATGAAAAAGCTTTATCTGATACCGAGCAATGGATACGGAACAAAATTGCTAAAGCGATGAACAATTACCGCCAACAGCTGCCACTTAAGGCGCTTCGACAGTTATATCAAGCCCATGAGAAAGCAAGGAATACAAAGGGTTTAAAAAAACAAAGTAAGGCCATTAAAAAACTTATAAAGAAAATGCTTATCGATACCCAAGTGTCAGCCAAAGCAATTGTTGCTAACAGTGCCAAAGCTATTAATAGTGTGGTGGTTTGTGAGTATGAAACCATACACTTGGGCCGATTACCGAGTAAAACCGATGTTCCTTGGATCAGCTCTCAAGATTCGGTGTATTATATTAACCATAAGCAAGTATCAAGAGTAGGGCAGCACTGTTTTATTAGTCGACATGGGCATCAGTTTCATTTAATTGATACCGGTAGTAAAAATGGTACGTATGTGAACGGGCAACGGGTAGATGTAAATATACCGGTGTTACTACAACATAAAGATCATATCCAATTAGGTGATACACATAGCTTGGTTACCGTTAGTATATTAGTCGATATTAGCGATAATAACGAGGTGATGCGTTTGAGTTTTGAGCCATTTAGTCAGGCTTTAGTTGACCGCAGAGAGCTAAATAGAATGTGGCCTGACAATGCTCTCGCTATGCGCACACAATTGTGTTGTATTACTCAACAAGGTCTATTGATACTGGATGAAAAACAAAAGCATATCAGTATAGCGACTAATAATAAGCAAAATAGCCATGCGATTTGCCAAGTGATGTTAGGTGATGTGGCACAAATTTCACCCATTGATGGCGTTGAAGTGATGATTGATGATGTGCCTCTATTGGGGCCTGTGCCGCTGCTGTTTCCATGCAAATTAAGCGTAAATGGTTTGCTAATTCAAATTAACGAATACAACAACGCCAGTGTACGCGTTAGCGAGCCACAATTGTTAAGTTATCCAAATGCAACGTGAAGATGTGGGTATTGGCGATACTAATAAGATGATGTCTGTTGCACAATTTGGTGTTAGTGACCAACTTCGTGCAGAATTCGATATGCTAAGAGATGTCAGCATCGATCATGGTTCTGATAGCGCAACATACCCTTATAAATTTACGCAAAAATCAGTTGATATGCTCGCCAGACAAGTAGTGTGTAGAAATTACGGCAACGCTTGCTACGAATTGAGTCATTTATGTTGGCTTATTATTCACACTCAACAAGACGCTAGCGCGTCGTTAGTGAACTATTTTTGGTTACGAAATATCACTAACCATACACGGTTTATTGAGTATTTTAGTGGCCATACTCGTATTTATCACTGCAATGTGCCTAATGCAGAGATACACTTCTCACAAGCGCAGATAACTTTAAAATTGCATCAGCATCAATTTACCGTAAGTGCCAGTAGAGCAAATTACCTAGCATGTTTGATAGAGTGGCTCATGTGTGTGATTCATGATTTGAATGGCTTAATTACCAATACACTGCTGGGTAAAGGCTTTAATGCAATTTGTGAGTTGTCGAGTGTTTTGCAAAGCAAAATTTATCAGCATATTGGAGCGCATTTACCCACGGCCAAATTATTGCAACGCTATCGTTTGTTAGAGCATTGGTACAATAGTAACAACGCGCCAGTTAATGATGACAATATATTGTTATTTTGGCGTGACAATAACACCCTAGAGGGCCAGTTAAAATATGACAGTGTGGTACACGAGAGTATGTCGTATTTGCTCGCCAACGAGCAGGCGACTGCACATCAAGCGGTGAGCTTTGCCGATAACATAGAAGATAACCACGAAGCGATTTACGACATTACTGCTCAGTATGTAAGCGATATAGACATACATAGCCTAACATCTGAGCCAAAAGTGTTTACTCAAAGCCAAGTCGATTTTGTGTCATTATTTACGCAGTATTCTCCGCTTACACTGCCGTTGTGTCACACTTTTTTGCGTTCACAGTCGTTTGGCAAGTGGCAAAACAAAATCATTCAAGCCAGTCGTAAGCAAAATGCTGGGTTGACTACGCTACCAGAATTTACTGAGGCCGATTACTCACAACTTCAAGAGCAGCTTATGCATGTAATTGCCACCTGTCATCAAGCACTGCTGGCTATTGTGCATGTTGTGTCGATGAAAAATGCGCATAGCGGGGCAATGATACTGACTATAATTAGTGAGGTTGTTCCTGCTTTAAAACCCCACTCAGATAAGTTACATGATTTACTTGAAGCCAATACTGACAGTGGTTTCACTATTGAAAATTGGCGACAAACCTATCCATGGTTTGATGGCTGCTATGGCTTATGTGAAAAAGCCAGTAAGCAAATCAAACGTTCAGGGTTTACCCACGACACGCGCTTGGATGATGAACAATACTCACAAGCGGTAACCAATATAATGGCCTTGTCACGCTTGTTAACTCAGCACATAAAGAAAATTGTGCTTATTAATGCGCAAAGTGAGGACAATTTTGCTGCTGACCGTTTTATATTCTCTGATGAGTTTATGAAATTACATATTAAGGATGAATAAGAACATGCGTATTCAAGAACAATTGTTTATTGTGGATCAGCAAGTTACTGGCTTGAGTGCAGAGCAGGGCAGAGCGCATCAAAAAAACAACGATGTGGTCAGCACACAAGCGATGATTGACGCCATTATTCAACCAGAATTAGCACAAAGTCGAGCTTTACTACCACGCGTAAATCATTCTATCCGTCTGTTTAGGCGTTATAAAACATTGCTTCTTACATTAAGTAGTATGCAAGCCCCAGCTTTAGCTGCGGCGAGTTCAGAAACCGAAAGCGTTTACCGAGAGGGTGAAGGTTTCACTTTACAGTCACATAAAGACAGCTTGCATAGTCATTTGATGTTTGTAGTATTAACGCTTCAAAACAAGTGCAGCGATACAAATTCACAACCAGTAGTATTGCATATTGAATATGAGCAGTGCTTCAGTGTGTTATCGTTTGATGGGCCTAAAGATAGCGCAAGTCAAAAATACCAGGTGTTACTGGATACAAGCAGTGACGCATACAAAGCACTCACTGCAACAAACAGTTGTTTGTATTTACAAAGCTAAGCTTACCATAGGTGTACTGTTAAATGACGCAGGCCAGCGCACAAGTATTTATCGCCACCACTAAAGGCTTAGTGCAGGTACAATCTATTACCCAGCTTGAGCCTGCCGGTTTGGCATCTGTCGTTACTGTTAACCAGTCTGCGCGATTAGCGGGTATCAGTCGCGACTATCCACTTTTTATTGAGCAACCTCAAGGTGTTATTTCACGTAATTTTGGCGGTCAAGCCTATAGAATGGATATATCAGCACCCATAGACACTGGCGCAAGTTGGCAACTAGGTACTTATATTGCGCACTATTTATATTTTCATAATACCTTAGCCACAGATGATGCTAGCACAGTGTTAATTGCTACGGGGTGCATTAATACCTTACACAACACGGTGAGCGAGGTAACCGAGCTATCAACAAAATGCACCGTAGCCACTCAGCAAATACAGCAGTTTATTGCTGACGGCAAACGTATTGTTTTTCTTATCCCACGACAAAACTATCAACAGCCTCTTCCCGATATAGCGGTAGAGGTAACGCCGGTGGCTGACTTGGCACAAGTTGATGCCTTGATGAAAGCGCTTAATTTATCGTCTACTCATTTAGTAAATACGAATACTGAGTTAGTCGACACCCTGTTAAACGAGACAAGTAGTAATGAGCAAGTAGACGTTCAATATTCCCAAGCGCCAACAATCAGCGCTAGTCCTCGAATAAAAACCGTTTATAAAATACTTGTTTTTACTCCTCTGTTGTTACTTGCATGGTGGTTGTCAACAAACACCGGCAAGCTTAATTATGCCTTTGAAGTCGACATTTCCGATGGCAAAACCGATTGCGACATGTCGCAAGCTCAACAAATTGACAGCGGTATATTGACTTCATTGCATGTACTGCCTGCGTCGCCCCTTAATCGAGTGTGCCAAATGCGCTTAATTACTAGTGGCTACATTACCGATGTTTGGTTGGTATCAGAAAACGGCTTTGTGATAGCGTTGCCAATGCCAGCGCGCGCTAATGATATGTTTATCTCATCTGCGCCGCTAGAGTGGTCTATTCCCTTACCCAGTGTGGATGATGAAAGCCGCTCTTATTACTTACTTGCCTTTTTGCAGCCGCAAGATACTGCCGACTTACAATCTTTGCGTGATTACTTAGCGCAACGCAGAACGAGCGGCGCAATGCCTGACTTTGTGCAAGCACCAGATTTATTTTCATGGGCTAATCGATTGAATAAGAAGCCTTTTTATATTAAACACAGTTTAATTAAATAAATTTTACTGACTACATCAAAAAAATTCCTAATCGTTTTATATCTACTATTAGCAAACAACAGCTAATGTGGAGTGGTTTATGCCATTAATAAAACAAGCTCGAACAATTCGTAATGCAATGTCGGCAATGGCCCTTGTTGCAGTATGCAGTCTTAGTGCATGCACAAGCACAAGCGCACCCGCGCCGGTGGTGACAACTACTGGCTTTAACGAGGAAACACAAGCCCGTATGCCTTTGCCATGTGTGCAGCAGGTAAAGGCCCAACAACAGGCGCTAACACATGC
>JBARZY010000182.1:0-11046 GCA_049650345.1 Glaciecola sp.
TTTGAATGGATAAGTTGGCAGAGTTTTTTCTTGGGACTCCTTGAAAGCTATATGTATGGCTGGTTTATCGCGCTAATGTGGGTGCCACTTTATAATTTTTTTGGAAGCAAAGCGAAATAGCGGCTTTCGTGACTTGGTTATTTACTATTTAGAGATGAGTTTATGAACGAACCGGTAGCACACTCAGGTGTATGGCTCCTAGCGCTTATTATGATAGTAGTGGCGTCTTGGTATCTTTATAAATATATGGCTCCTACATCGTGGCACGAGTGGGCTGGTGCGGGAGTTGTGCAAGCGTTTATTATCGCCTTGTATGCGGAAATGTATGGCTTTCCTTTAACAATATATCTATTGGTACGCTTTGGAGGCCTAGATAGAACCGAGCTTAATGCAAATTTATGGTCGTCTCTTTTGGGGATAGGAGAGACGGGCATGATGATAGCAATGGTCTTGGGATACATTTTATTATTCTTGGGTATAGGATTTTTTTTTCAGGGTTGGCGACAAGTATATAAAGCGCGACAAGAGAACAGATTAGTGACAGATGGCTTATATACATTAGCGAGGCATACTCAATACACCGGTTTGTTTATTGCGCTATTTGGCGAGGGGATTGTGCATTGGCCTACTGTATTTTCTGTGGGTCTTTTTCCAATGATTATCTTTATTTATTATCGTTTGTCATTACGTGAAGAGAAAAAAGTGATTGCTAAGTTTGAGGAGGAATATTTGGCCTACAAAGCACAAGTGCCAATGTTTATTCCGCGCATAGTGCAATGGAAGTCTTTCGTTAAGCAAGCCCAAATGTAGCCGTTTGTATTAGGTAGCCTCAATAAAGAAGAAAATATTTTTTGGATGACTTAGAGCAAAGAGTAGGGTGTTAGAAGTGAACTTAATGCTTAGCCATCTGCATTGGACGCTACCATAATGTATATTTACTTTTGCGATTAACTTATTTACAAGCAGTCAGGCTGGTACAAACTAATGAATTTAGTTTTACAGAATTATTTTTAGCATAAAACTACCTTAGGAGGTTTAAATTATGAGTGATTTAGAACACAGAGTAGGCGTAAGCGAAGTTAACTTAGTGCTTCGTCACTTAAAGTTAACGAATATTGATGATGCTAAAATAGCAGCCATCATTAGTGACATCGATGCGACGTTTGGTGTTGACGCAGTCAGTTTCGAATCTAAAAAGCAGACGCTACACGTTGGCTACGATGCTACTCATTGCGAGCTCGATGGGATTGAAAATATTATTAAAACCCATGGTGCAGATATATCACATGATTGGTGGTCAAACTTTAAAGAAGGGTACTACCAATTTGTGGATGAAAATATCCGAGACAATGCAAAACACAAACCTTGGAGTTGTCACAAACTGCCGCCAGGGAGTCGTAAGTAAAAAGAAGCTTGTCCATTAATCGATTTTTGAACGTTATGAGGCCTTTATTAAAGACGGGTCAATGCAATAGATTGTGAAAGAAAGGCGACAATATGTGTTTTTTAGGTTACTCATTTAGTGAAAAGTAAGGGGCACAATTTTAAAACACGTATTTTAGTGTTACGTTTGGACACAGAAAGTCATGAATAATTATCAGTCAACGCGGAAAGGAATGAACATTTGACGAAAAAAGAAAGAGATAAATCGAGACTAATTGGTGAGCTTTTTAACGCTATTAAAAATGATAATTTAGCGTTATTTGCGGGTGCTGGCTTATCAATGCCAGCAGGTTATGTTAATTGGAAACAGTTATTACAGCCCATTGCTGATGAATTAGATCTAGATATTGATAAAGAGGAAAGTAACTTGGTACAGCTTGCTCAATATCACTGCAATGTGAATCAGGCCAATAGAGGCAAAATCAATCAGTTGTTAGTAAACGAGTTTTCACATGCTGCGAGTCTAACTGCTAATCACAAAATTCTGTCTCGACTGCCAATAGAAACATTTTGGACGACAAATTACGATAAGATGCTGGAATCAGCACTTACCGATGCAGGCAAAATTCCTGACGTCAAGTATAACAATAAACAATTGGCATTTACCGTGCCTAAAAGAGATGCTGTCGTTTACAAGATGCATGGTGATGTTGATCATCCCAGTGAGACTATCCTGACAAAGGATGACTATGAAAGTTACCATGTGACGATGCAGCCTTTTCTCAATGCTTTAAGCGGCGATCTTATATCAAAGACATTTCTTTTCTTAGGGTTTAGTTTTACTGATCCAAATCTTGACTATATTCTCAGCCGAGTAAGAATTGCTTATAGTCACGATCAACGACCACATTATTGTTTGCTGAAATATCTTGAAAAAGAGCAAGATGAATCCGATGCTGACTTTGAATATAGGCTGCGAAAACAGGAATTGTTTATTCAAGACCTATTGCGCTTTGGTATTAAATCTGTGTTAGTCGATGAATATTCAGAAGTGACAGATATACTTGAAGCGCTAGAAACTAAAATTAAGTCAAAATCTATTTTTATTTCTGGGGCTGCCCATGAATTCGGGCCTTTTTCAAAGGGTGAGTCAGAAAAGTTTGTTTATGAATTAAGTAAGGCACTTATCTCCTCAGAGCATAAGGTTGTATCGGGCTTCGGTTTGGGGATAGGAAGTTCAGTCATCTCAGGAGCATTAGAATCAATCTACATGAACGGCAAAACGCTTAATGATGACCAACTTTTACTGAGACCGTTTCCGCAAAGCCAAGTTGGCGAAACCGATCTTAAAGTACTATGGCGAAAGTATCGAGAAAACATGATTTCTTATGCCGGCATCGCAATATTCTTATTCGGCGATAAACTCTCAGGTGACGAGGTTATATTATCCAATGGAATGCGAGAAGAATACGAGATTGCTCTGAGTCAAGGCGTTATTGTCATTCCAATTGGCGCCACAGGGTATATGGCTCAACAATTGTGGGAGGAATTAAGTGCGAATATTGAAGCTGGTGAAATATCTTTCTCTCAATACATTAAAGCGCATTTGAAAAAATTAGGTGAAAATGATTTAAGTCTCGAAGAAATGAAAGACACGATTTTGGACTTGGTATCAAATATCAACCACTAAAAGCGCCTAAATCTAAATATGTAAAATATGTAGACCGCCAAGGTGCCTATGTAACTATACCGGCTTTCATTGGTGCTGTTGTCGGGAGCATTGTCTTTCCCAGCGTAGGTGGATTAATTACTGGCGGGTTGCTCGGCACTTTGGCGGGAACAACAATTAACAATAGGAATAACGTGATGGCAAAGGTCCCCGTTTTTTATAGCTTTCATTTTGCAAACGATGTAATGAGAGTACAACAAATTAGAAATATTGGCTCTATTGAGGGCAATGCGCCTACGACGCCAAACGAATGGGAAACATTAAAACGAAATGGCACAAAGGCGGTCGAAAATTGGATCGACCAGAATATGAAGTACAAACGTTGCGTAGTCGTCTTAATTGGCAGTGATACGTACGCTAGACCTTGGGTCAAGCACGAAATTATTAAAGCTTGGAACGAAAGTAGAGCGATCATTGGAATACACATTCACAATTTAAAGTGCCCGAGAAATGGTATTAGTCGAAAGGGGAGGAATCCGTTCGACTCTATAGCATTTAAGGACGGCCGTAAGCTTTCTAGCGTTATACCTTGTTACGATCCAACTCCAACCAACGCTTACGGTGAGATTGCTGCAAATATTTCTAACTGGATAAACCACGCTATTAACAATAAAACGAATTAAACTAAATAAATCTAAAGTACCAATTTAAAAGCGAGGGATTGCATGTGAATACAAACATATTATTAACACAACATTGCTTAAAAGGCGGAATAATTGTCTGTTGATTTTGCAACGTTTAGTGATCTGAAAAGATTCACAAATAATCTTACACTTAATGAGCAATCTGCACTCAGGACAAAAGCAACAATAAAAAGTGCAAAAGACACGTTCTTATCTCATTCATCTAAAGACGCTGATTATTTACCTGGCGTTATAAAGTTGTTAGCGAATCATGGAGCCTCGGTCTATTGTGACTTAGATGATGAAAGAATGCCCGGTGAGCCAAATGTAGAAACCGCCGAATTAATAAAAAGTCAGGTGAAGATAAGTCGAAAATTCGTGCTCTTTGTAACTACTAATAGTCAAGATTCAAAATGGGTACCATGGGAGCTTGGTATCGGTGACGTTAGTCTTTCTGCTGACAATGTTGCGTTATTACCTGCGTCGCAAAATAGCTATGATCAAGCTTGGGCAAAGCAAGAGTATCTGGGGCTTTATAGACACATAGTACATGGGTTCATAAAAGGTGAACAAAAGCGTCTTTGGATGGTGTACGACTATCGCAACAATACAGCTACTAAATTGGGCGACTGGTTCAAGTAACACATAACTTACAAGAATAGGTCCGTCAAGGTTTTACCCATACGCAAGCCTGTAGCCTATTGCTCAGCATTAACCTTTGTATGAGTTATTGAGATGAAACATAGCGTTGTGTCTCTCAAGGTAAAATAAATCACTGTGGCCGTTCGAAGTAGGTTCGGCCTGCAGTTATGGTTTTAGAACCGACCATCATAAAAGTTATCGAATTAAACGTAAATGAGGCCTTTTCGTATTATTGAAAAAAAGAGGTAGTGGTGCTGTTAGCTTTTCAAAGTACTGGGGATATATGTGCTTGAAGTGATCCAACAAAACGAAGATTCGGGTCATAGCGTTTCTTCATTGCTATCAATTTTTCGGTGTGCTGACCAAAATATTCGATTACGGCAGACTCTTCCCCCATATCATAGTTTTGGTACGCGTAACCATTAAAGAAGGGGGTGAGTCGCTTGTAGGTATCTTGTACCCAGGCAGCTACAAGTTCCTTACCTTGATTTTGCTTAGTAAGTCCGGTAATGCTGCAGATGAAGGACGCATTTCTGTGAATAAATGCTGTTTCATTAGTACCTTTGTCTTGTATCGCACCGCAAAGAGGATCTAGCATTATACCACCAGAATCATCAGGGCATTCCTTATAACACGCTAATAGTATGTCAATAAACTTATCCGTTAATTCACCCTGAATAATTCCATGTTGCCAATATAAACCCAAACCACTTTCGTAGTTGTTTGATTGACATTCGATATACTGTTTCCGGTCAATTGATACTGTCGCACCTTCCCGCCATGAAGATACTGTCTTTAAACCATGTGACCTCGATTCACTAAACCCCATGATAGAAATATTAGCTTTGTGAGGCACAGAATGGGCAATATAGGCATATAAAAACTGTGACTTTGGTCCCTCTAAAACTGCATGACTATAGGCTTTTAAGATATTTTTCGCCTCACTAATTGGCCACGCTATGGTTCCTCCCTCAACAAACTCAGGAGCAGGGTGCAGTGCAAATTCTATACTGACAACGACACCAAATTGACCGCCGCCACAGCCACGCAGTGCCCAATAAAGATCTGGATGTTTATGAGGCGTCACTTTTAATAACTTTCCATCAGCCATGATGATATCGAATCGTGTGACATTGTCGCAACTTAGTCCGTGCTTGCGCGAGAGGAAGCCAATTCCGCCGCCTAGTGTTGCACCAATGACACCTACATCAGGGCAAGTACCTAACGGTACTACTTTGTTTATGCGAGATAAAAAGTGGTCTAAATGTTTATTCTTAACACCCGCACCAACACTCACATGCCGCCCATCGGCGCTGAGTGATATATCTTGGAAGTTTGCCATGTCAAGAACGACGCCACCATCGACTATAGCGGCTCCTTTTATTCCGTGTCCGCCACCCTTTATTGATATAGGCAAAGAAACTTTATTAGCAAATTTGATCACTTCTATAATGTCATGTACTGACTTCGGTGTAACAATCATAATTGGGTATTTAGAAACAGCCTTATTGAAAACTTGCCTGCGTTTTTCATATTGCACACTGCCGAAGGTACTGACTTCGCCACTCATTTTTCGTTGTAACAAAAGTGCGCTGTCAGTTTGCACTATAGGCTCTCTAGTTTCACTTATGTGAGTGAAATGATATGGTTCATTGATGTCTTTCAACAAATTCCATGATCTTGTTCCAAATGATGTTCGGCTGACGGACATTAACAGTTCTTTTAAATATTTAGCCACGAGTGCAGTTGTGAGAAGCTTATTTTCACCGTGCATTTCGCGCAAAACGTCCGATAAAGGTAACACATCACTTGATGCTTGGCGTATTTCAGCCTGCATGGGAGTATCTACGTTTCCAGGAGCAACGCTTGTAAATACTGCGATATTTGCAGTGACTTCTTGTCGGAAGCAGTCTGTTAGCGTATTGATGCCAGCTTTACTAATGCAATATGCGGATGCCCCAGTCACTGGAGTGATAGGGTGGTCGCTTGTTAAAAAAAGTACTCGGCTACGATTAAATTTAATAATACACAATTGAGTAATTAGCAAGGGCATTTCAAGGTTGACCTTATGATTTTTTCGCCAATCATCTAAATTTAATGAAGATAGTTTAACAATGGGTGAAACTAATCCAGCGCAATGCACCAAATAATCGACTTGCTGATAGTTTTCAAGAAAACGCTTAACAGAAGCAAATGCTGCATTGTGATTAAAGTCGACTTGTCTAATGAGCAACCTGTCTTTATACCTGTTTTTAAGGGGTAGTAGATTGTCTTTGTTTCTGCAAAATGCGATGACCAATAATTGTGAGTATTCAAATAGCAATTCATTAGTTAACGCCAAACCAATTCCAGACCCTGCACCAGTGATCACTGCGATTTTTTTCATTATTTTGCCCTGACTACCTATTTTCTACACGAAATATATCAGCTCATTTCTTCGTCAAAGAAAAAAAGATATTTGCTAGATTTAGGGTAAAAAGCATAAGTAAACTTAATGTTGATTGAAATAAGTAACTGGTTTAATTACGAAAATGTAATCGAACTGTAATCTAATCGTTGTGAATGCTTGATCTAAATCAACTATATTTAATGCGCAATAAATAAGATGACCGCTATGTAAAAGCAAAATGAAATTAGTGTTTTGATGTGAAGGCGAATTTACTATTTTGTTTTTTATAACTTTCACTAACATTAGAAAACGCCTAGAACCAAGTTCTTGACGAATTTTCGCTAACATAAGGTAATTAGCTATGCGAACCAAAGAAAAAATAAGACTCGCAACGGCTCTTTTTGGTGCTCTTACTGTGCAGTCTTCTCTTTATGCAAATGAATCCAATGATCGTTTTGTCCTTGTTGGTTACGGCGATGTAAAGTACGAAAACACCGATGTCGCAAATACAAGTGCTTTCTCGGCACGTTTTGTTCCGATATTTTTATTTAGTTTAAATGACAAGATGCACGTGGAAGCTGAACTTGAAGTTGGCTTAAATGAAGATGGGGAAACAGAAACTGAGCTTGAATATGCAGATATCCATTACTTCTTAAACGACAACACGACCATTACAGCAGGCAAATTTTTACTGCCGTTTGGACAATTTAGTGCCAACTGGCATCCCAGTTGGATCAATCGCAGCATCTGGACGCCTGGCATATATGGTGCCCACGGCTCTAGCCAAGCAATGGATCCCATGTTGCCTATTTTAAGTGATGTCGGTGTGGCAGCACAGCAAGTTTACCAAGTAGGATCCGCAAAGGTGTTTTTCGATGTCTTTATGACAAATGGACCTCGTTCAGAAGCAGAACATGACGAAGAAGAAGTAGTGGAAGACGACCATGATATTGCGTTTGCTCGCTTGTTTTCGCCTACGACCACACTCGATCCAGATGTGGATGAGGATGAACATGGCGAAGCCTTCCCTGAAGTCGAGTTTGAGGCGACGAGTTCAGACAACAATAGTAATAAGGCGTTTGGCGGCCGAATCGCCGTAGCTTTTCTCCCGTCAATTGAAATAGGCACGTCTTACTATCAGGGCGCTTATGATGAAGGTGGACAGCTGGATATTAGGGCTAATGGTATCGACATCAATTTGATCAGTACACACGCAATTTTGCGAGGCGAGTACATTCGCACTGAAACCGACGCGTTTGTAGAGCGAGATCATGAGGATGTAATTGATTCGTTTTCTCGCAATGGTTGGTTTTTACAAGGAACATTTTTTGTAGGCCATCTATTCGAAGAGCTAGGGAGTACCGAAATTGTTATTGAACATGCGCAAACCAAAAAAGTAGAAGAAGCCGAGCGATGGATGGTCGGTATTAATTACTGGTTGGATCCGCGTTCAGTCATCAAAGTGGGTTACGAAGATACAGACGTTGCTGATGGCCCTGACGACAAACGTTTCGCCGTGCAATTTAGTTATGGCTTCTAGGAGGACTAATTATGAAACATCAATCTACCATTAACATATTTGTGTTGTTTACTTCTTTATTCGCATCGCTTCACGTGCACAGTAGTGAACCACTGTCAGGCGCCGAATTGATAAATAATAATTGTGCGCGATGCCATAACAGCCGTCCAATACAAGAGTTTTCCATGAGTGAATGGAAAGTCATTATGCCTCATATGCGAGAAAAGGCCCACTTAACCGGAACAGAAGTCCAAGCCATTCTCAAATTTATGGAAATTGCTTCAACACCTGTGCAAGCACCGAAAGTTCTTGCGAGTGTCAATAATACCGTTGAGCCAAGAGAAGTTCTGACTCGCTATGGTTGCCAAGGGTGTCATCAGGTGCAAGGCGCAGGAGGCACCCTTGGCCCGTCACTCGATAATATTATCAGCGAAAAAGGAATAGCATTTTTTGAGCGTAAAGTTAAAGAGCCTCAATTTAATAACTCTGCGTCAGCGATGCCGAAAATGCCCATAACCGATGAAGAAATCGCAGCATTGGTAGTGTTTTTGTCGCCTCAATAACGTAGCGCCGTCAAAAAAATACAGATTCAGTATAAGCAAAATTCATTTTTAAACATAATCTGCTCAATTGAGTATCACTAAAGGAAATAAAATCATGAAAACAATAACTTCATTATTATTCGCCAGCGTTTTAGTCATTACACCTATTTCTGCTGTCTATGCACACCAAAACGCGGACAAGCATGAAATGCCGATGATGAAAGACCAAATGATGAAAAAAATGCAAAGTCATATGGAAGACATGCGAGCAATGTTAGCCGCGGTTAAAAGAGAAATAGATCCTAGCAAGCGAGAAGCAATGTTGAATGAGCATGCTAAGAAAATGGAAGGCATGATGGGCATGATGAAATCGGATGACAGCAAGGGTATGAACAACATGAAAGGCATGAAACATAAACATGATGATATGTCGGCTGAGGATAAAATGGCGATGATGGAAAAGCGCATGTCCATAATGGAGGACATGATGGAGCAGATGATGGGGCACGCAGCGGAAAAAAGTAAACCAAAGCATCAACATAAAAAGAATTAGTCGTTTTATAGCATGATAGGTGCAACGCGCCTATCCAAAAACACCTCATCGTTGGATAATACTATGAATAGATTTATAAAGTTCTTTGCAATTGCTGTCTTAGCAATAGGCTTAGGTAGTGGTTGTACTAATCAGGTTTACCATGACTATGTAATGAGCGGCCAAGTAGTCTCTGTTTCCGACCGACAAGCAGTTATTTGTGTGTCTGATACAGATGGATTGAAAGAGCATCAAGTCTTTAACGTGTTTCGAACAGTGTATGATCCGGCCGCGATAGCGGAAGGTGAAAGTGCATATTCCCGGGAATATATTGGAAAAATAAGACTGGGAAAATCTAAGAATCAACATTTTGCTGAAGCAACTGTGTTAGATGGTGAAATTGTTCGTTATGACATGGTTGAATTTGATCGTGATTTTTAATCCTCACATCATTCTTTGGCTGTCACACGCTCAGCTTAGAATAAACTCTAAGAAATATAAGTGGGGTGCTAACCTCGCGACAATTGCATTTAGTGCCTCCTTTGCCGCATCTTGCTCGGCTGCCACTCAAGTTACTGAGTCAATGGAAGAAGCTGGAAAACCTGAGCAAGCATTGCATAAACAAATAGAACAAACTGATCCTAAGTCAACCAGTGACGACTTTGCGGATATTCAAGAAGCCTTACGAGCATTAGACAATTCTCTCGCGCCTACAACACAAAAAAACACAAGTAGGGAGGCATACAGTCAGCCATCTTCAACTTCTGGTGAACCTAGTAATACAAATAAACCAGTAATGGGCATGGGAAAAAATAGCATGACGATGATGTCTAAATCTAATCAGCCTTGCATGGGAATGATGTGCAAAATGAAGATGAAAAATAGCTCAATGATGGGTATGCCTAAAAAACTACCACCAGTGGTAACGGATAAAAATGCCTTAATTACGTTGCCTGGCAAAAGCGACGCATTACATTTGTATCATCTTGGAGAAGACTCGTTTTTTATGAACTTCAAAAGCGCTCTGTTTCTATCAGATGACCAACTAAATCTATTAGTAAATATTCAGGACAAATGGCAAACCTTTCAAGTAAGCCATACTGAAAAGCGAAGTAGTTTAGAGTCAAGCTTATGGACACTTACCTCCAAAGGATTACCGAATTTCAGTGATATTAAAACTACAATCTCTGAAATTGAAATTATAAACAGTGAGCTTCGTATCCAATTTATCGTGTTGGTCGGTGAGGCTGTTGCAGTTTTAACACCGACGCAACTATCTCAAATTGAAGCCCTTTGGCACAAACAACAAGGGCTTTCGCAATGAGACTTTCGTTATTGCCTTTATTTACTCTGAAATGTCGGTTTGTATTTTTAGTCATGTTTACCTTGACGGTAATAGGTTTTTCTTCTCAGCCAATGGCATTTCAACAAACTGAGAACGATGAACATGCCGGACATCATCCAAGCAAAAATGAAAAACCAACTAATGAGGTTTCAAGCATTCAGCCAGCTATAGACACCTCCAGTATGATGGGTCCTGGTATGGGCAAAGGAATGGATAAAATGATGGAGAAAATGGGAGCGCCCAAACCCAAAGATCTCTATCCCTCTTTAATGAGAATGCAGTCAGCTACGCCTGAGCAAACGACATTTCTCTTGAGTAAAGCGACTGAGCGAATGCGATTAG
>JBARZY010000183.1:0-3084 GCA_049650345.1 Glaciecola sp.
AAAAATAACTTTGCAACAGTCAAGCCGTACAGATATTTTAAGTACGTTTGCGCGTCAATTATCTGATGAGGTTCAGTTTCCACCTAATACCGCTTTTTTTCATGTTATGTCGTGCATTGCATCTGCTATGAATAAGAGTTTTTACTATAGTTATTTTGGTAGTGAAGCGCCGGTAAATATTTACTCTGTTAGCAGTCAGCCACCTAGTACGGGTAAATCTGGGATTAATGGTAAGTGTGTTGACCCGATACGTATGGCGTATGCTGACTTAAACAAAGAACAAGCAGCCGCGCGTTCTAAGATTCAGATTAAGATTGAAACATTAAAGGAACAACTTAAGTCAACTAAAGACATTCAAGAGAAAATGGATATTTCAGGCGATATTGCAGCAGAAGAGGAAAAGCTTGCTGGGATACCAATTTATAATTATGCAGTTGGTAACGCCACACCGGAAGCGCTTGAAGCTGTCGCATTTGACCAAGGCGGAATGTGGAACATTGTAAGCGATGAAGCTGGCTCTGTTAACGTTGTTCTTGGTAATGTTTATGGCGACTCTAGCCGCAAATCTAACGCAGATTTATTTTTGCAATCGTGGGATGGTGAGTGGTTTAGCTCTGCGCGTGTAACCCGTAAAAAAGCGAGCGGGTATGTTCGCGGGTGTCTTTGCGTAATTGCCCAGGACGAAACGATACAAACAATACTTGAGGAGGGTTTGCGCGGTAACGGTATAAGTGAGCGCGTATTGATTATGCGTGAGGATAACAAGCTTGGAGACCGTGACCATTTTAAAAGAATACCAATTGAACCACATGTAAAAACTGAATACGCACAACTTGTACGAGATTTAGTATTTGCACCTAAAACAGTTTTACAATTTAGCGATGATGCAATGCGTTTTCTAACATCTAAAAAGCAAGAGTTAGAACCATTCCTAGCTGACGGCGCTCGTTACTCTTCTAACATGCTGCGTGGTTCAATGGGTAAGATGGATAAGCAAGTAATGAAAATATCTTGCGTTTTACATGCCGTTGAAAACATGAAGGGCGGAACGTGCAACCTTACAATATCTGAAAGTACGGTGCAGTGGGCTTATTATCTTTTTTGTGAGTTGGCAAAGATGTATGAAAGCGCCGCAGAGTCTAAAGGGTTTGCCGGTGATAAAGCTGAAATAATTGCATGCTTACGTTCACTACAAAACAAAAAGGATAAAGGCGTTTATAAAATCAGCCTACGCCAGATACGCGACAACATTAAAAACATCAAAGTATTTGCTGGCCGCAAAAACTTAACCAATATATTGCGCGAACAAATCATACCTAAAATGCAAAAGCTTAACTACTGCGTTTACCGTGATGATGAGCATATATTAATTAATCCAATGGTGTAGTTATGAGCAACATAAACGTAGATGAAATCAAAGCTCGCCATGACATAGTTGATATTGTCAGTAAGTACGTTGACATAAAAAAGCAGGGTAAAGACTGGTTTGGTTGCTGCCCTTTCCACGATGAAAGGACGGCAAGCTTTACGGTTAACGAACGCGATCAGTATTTTCATTGTTTTGGTTGCGGTGCCAATGGTGACGTAATTAAATTTTTAATGGATATTACCGGATCTAATTTTGTTGGGGTGGCTGAGATGCTTGGCCATCAATCAGCAATGAACCCGGGTAAAGCGCAGGCTAATGTAATTAAATCTATTCAACGCAAGATACGCTTACCATTTAATAAAGAGCCAGTGCCAACGCATGACATAGCTAGCTTTTTAGGGCGCTGCAAAAAGATTGATAAACCAGATAGTAATGAAAGTATTTATTATTACGATGGCACTCAGGTTTTATTGATGACCGATTTGCACAAAAACCCAGCAAGCTTGTGCCTGGTTAAGCAAGGTTATCAATCTCGATTCATGAATAAGGAATTTTTATTTGGCACTTGCGTTATCAATGGCGATTTAACCGGTGATGTTTATTTGTGTGAGGACTGGCACAAAGCAATAAACATGCACTTAACAGAAGGTAAAAATACAGTATGCTTTTTCGATCCGCACAACCTGTATTTTATGCAAGACGAATTAAAGCGCAGGGAGTGCAATTTAATTGTTATGGCAAAAACAGAAGAAACACTTGTGCAAGCTGATAAGTTTAATTTGTTAGATTGCTACATGGGCGGAATGAAAGTTAATTTAAATCTTATAGAGGGTTATTTAAATGTATGAATTAAGAGACTACCAGCAGAAGGCGCACGACTCGACTTTAAAACACATGCGCGACACGTACAAAACTAAAAAGTTTGAGCCGGCTTTTGTATCTGCCTCTGTTGGGGCCGGTAAAACATTGCTAATTGCGTTTTTAGTTAAGCAGATAATGACTAACAAAAATAACAGTGTTTTGGTTTTAGCTAGACAGGGTGAATTAATAAAGCAAAATGCAGAAGATGCGCGAGAGATAGGCATTAAACTATCAATATTTAGCGCCAGCCTTAATCAAAAATCTACATATTACCCTGTGATTTTTGGCACTGAGGGCACGGTTGGCCGAGCGCTTGGTAATGAATTTAAAGACCGAACATTTACCGCAATTTTGGTGGACGAGAACCACATGATTGACTGGCAAGATTGTTTGCTTGATGCGCCAGAAACGCAATACGGTAAAATATTAAAGCACTTTAACGATACAGCAAAAGCTCAAGGTAAAAACCCGCCATTAGTTATTGGTTACACCGGTTCACCTTATCGTGGTAGCGAGTCAATTTACGGGCCTTACTGGAAAAAGCAGTTAACTGATATTTCAACTTATGAGCTAATCAATAAAGGTTTTCTTGTTCCGCCTATTTTTGGATTTGGTGAAGAGGAAAATCACTACGAGTCGCTATCAAAGTATGAAATAAAAGGTAGTGAAGGCGCACAGGACTTTACAAGCAAAGAGCTTGCAGCGATGGGTCGTGATATATGCAAAGAGCAAACAAAAACACAGCAAATAATGCAAGAGGTTATAGCGAGAACTAAAAACCGTGGTAGCGTTATGATCACATGCGCCAGTAAAAAACATTGTGAGCAAGTGGCAGAATGTTTGCCGGTTGATAG
>JBARZY010000184.1:0-4483 GCA_049650345.1 Glaciecola sp.
CAAATGCCACCTCAAGAGATGATAGAGACACTGGATTATTTAGACCAAAATCAAATTCAATATAAGATTGAAGGCAGCACCATTTATGTCTTAGACGCCCAGTTTAAAGATGTAAAGATGGGTATGGTTCGCCAAGGTATTAGTCATGATAACTCTGCTGGTACTGAAATTATTATGCAAGATATGGGTTTTGGTGTCAGTCAACGAGTTGAGATGGAGCGTTTAAAACATGCACGCGAACAACTCATCGCACGT
Organism: Glaciecola sp.; assembly: GCA_049650345.1. Classification (GTDB taxonomy): domain Bacteria; phylum Pseudomonadota; class Gammaproteobacteria; order Enterobacterales; family Alteromonadaceae; genus Glaciecola. The sequence continues at coordinate 256 of JBARZY010000184.1, forward strand.
ACAATTGAAGATATCAATGCTGTAGGCAAAGCACGTGTATTACTTGCTATTCCAAAAGAAAATGTATTTTCACGACGCGAATCAAAAGCCAGTGCCACGGTGGTGGTCACAGCACGAAATGGCACATTTTTGTCTGGTGAAGAAGTTGATGCAATAGTTGATATAGTGGCATCTGCCGTACAAGGTATTGATCCTAGCCGCGTAACGGTGACTGACAACAATGGCCGACTGTTAAATTCAGGCTCTGCTGATTCAATGAGTGCAAGAGCGCGCAAAGAATATGAGATTGAAAAAAAGCGTGAGTCAGAATACCTAGAAAAGATTGATTCAATTTTAATACCAGTGCTTGGCTTAGGTAATTATACCGCACAAGCTGACGTAAGCATGGATTTTACCGCCGTTGAACAAACTCAGCGCAGATACAACCCCGACCTACCGGCAGTTCGCAGTGAGATGATTTCTGAACAAAATACCGTAGGCGGTGTTATTGCAGGTATCCCTGGGGCGCTTACCAACCAGCCACCAGCCGACTCAAATATCCCTGAAGAAGCTGACGGCGGAAACGGTCAAACGCCAGTGCCTGGCACCAATAGCAAAGAACAAACCCGTAATTATGAATTAGATACCACCATTAGTCATACCAAACAACAAACGGGAGTAATCCGTCGTTTGAGTGTATCGGTGGCAGTGGATTACAAAAACAGTGTTGATGCTGAAGGGCAAACCGTAAGCACTCCGCTCGCTCAACAAGAGCTACTAAACATAAGACGCTTATTACAGGGCGGCGTTGGCTTTGATGTTACCCGAGGAGATTCACTGGAAGTGGTGAGTATTCCGTTCAATCGCATCGATTTAGGCGTGGTAGAAGAGCCGGCTATATGGGAAGAAGAATGGTTTATGCCATTGTTTAAACTGTTCTTGGGTGCGTCGGTTATTATCGTTCTTATCTTAGCCGTAGTAAGACCTATGCTGAAGAAACTTATCTTCCCAGATGGCGATATGCTTGATACCAGCGATAACGATGACAGCTTAGACTTGGGTGATGAAACCATCAACGTGCTTAGCGATGACTTTGATGAGTCTCAAGTTGGCTTCTCACCCGACGGTTCGCTTATGTTGCCAAACCTGCATCGCGATGAAGATGTACTTAAGGCAGTGCGTGCATTGGTAGCAAATGAACCTGAACTATCTGCACAAGTGGTACGCGGATGGTTATTAGAAGACGAATAAGTGGCTAAGGACTGAAGCATGGCTGACGAAGAGCAAACACCAGAAATCCCAGAATATGACGTCAACAAACTCGACGGCATTGAAAAAGCGTCTATTTTACTGTTGAGCTTGTCTGAAGACGATGCTGCACAAATACTAAAATTTTTAGAACCCAAGCAGGTACAAGTTTTAGGTACCGCAATGGCAGCAATGGATGATATGACGCAAAGTAAAATTTCAGCGGTGCATAAGCATTTCATTGACGAAATACAAAACTATTCAACAATTGGATTCAAGAGCGAAGACTTTGTAAGAAGAGCGTTAGTGGCCGCATTAGGGGAGGATAAAGCAGCACATCTTCTTGATCAAATTATGGCTGGCTCGGGTGCCAAAGGGCTTGAGTCACTTAAATGGATGGACTCAAAACAAGTTGCCAATATCATTCGCAACGAGCATCCTCAAATTCAAACCATTGTGATGTCGTATTTAGAGCCTGAGCAATCGGCTGAAATTTTGGCACAGTTCCCTGAAAAAGTGCGCTTAGACTTATTAATGCGGGTAGCAAACTTAGAAGAAGTTCAGCCTGCTGCACTGCAAGAGTTAAACGAAATTATGGAGAAACAATTTGCGGGTCAAGCGGGTGCGCAAGCCGCCAAAATGGGTGGTTTAAAATCAGCAGCCAATATTATGAACTATCTTGATACCAACGTTGAAGCGCAACTAATGGAAGCCATTAGAGAGCAAGATGAGGAGATGAGTCAGCAAATACAAGACCTTATGTTTGTGTTTGATAACTTAATCGATGTTGACGATAGAGGCATACAGGCCATATTGCGTGAAGTACAGCAAGAAACATTAATGCGCGCTATTAAAGGCGCAGATGAAGATCTTAAGAACAAAATTACTGGAAATATGTCAAAACGTGCCGCCGAAATGCTGGTGGATGATATAGAAGCCATGGGTCCAGTTCGCTTAAGCGAAGTAGAAACCGCGCAAAAAGAAGTACTGTCAATTGCACGACGCTTGGCCGATGCGGGTGAGGTGATGCTTGGCGGTGGCGGCGGTGAAGAGTTTGTATAATTATGACCGCAAGCGATAAGGACATGTTCGACAATGCTAAACTATGGGACTTGCCTTCGGTTGATGACAAATTAGCCGAAACTGACACCAGCACTAATGCACTCGATCGCCCGCGTGGAAAATGGAAGTTTGAAGCACCTGAAGAAGAGGAAGAAATTACACCCTTAACAGCAGAAGACATTGAAGCTATTCGTCAGTCAGCCTATCAAGAAGGTTTAAAAGCTGGGCACGAAGAGGGTCTAAAAAACGGATTTGAAGAAGGCATTGTACAAGGCACGGAACAAGGCCAAGAAGAAGGCCATAAAATAGGCCTTGAACAAGGACTAGAAAGTGCAAACGAACAAATTAAGATTCAAACTGACATATTAAGTAGCCTGATTAATCACTTGCAGCAACCTTTAGCGCAAGTTCAAATAGAAGCACAAAAAGAACTAGTAATCTTAGCTAAATCGCTTGCCCAAGCAGTGATTAAGGTGGAAACCACACAGAATGAGGCAATATTGTTACGTGCTATAGAAGACGGCATGAAGGCCTTGCCTATCCAGCAAAGTCAATACACCCTTTATCTTAATAATGAAGATCTCGCGCGACTAGAATCACATTTTGGTGAAACGTATATCGCTCAGCAAAACTGGCATCTAGTCGCCAGTGAAGACATTGCCTATGGTGGTGTTAAAATTCAGACAAAAAACAATGCGGTAGATATGTCTATTGCTAAACGTTGTGAAGAGGTTTTTGCAAAGCTGCTGTTTGAACAAGGCATTACTGATGACCCAAGAAGTAAATAAAGACACCTTGAACGACGATTCTGGCACGCATCAAGATAATCATGTATTCAGTGCGGATGTATCTGTCCCAAATACTGACACTACCGAACCAAGCACTGAATCAACGATAGCTCAAGCATCTATTCCAGAATTTGATTGGGTCAACAAAATAAAACAGATTAATGCGACTGTTGTACCGAGTACCGCTACCAGTGCAGGAAAATTAGTGAGAGGGGTGGGCCTAACACTTGAAGCGGTAGGCTGCACTATTCCAATTGGTGGCAGAGCATTAGTACAAAGTCAACAAGGGCGAGTAGAAGCAGAAGTTGTTGGCTTTGCTGACGATATTACTTACTTAATGCCTAGCGAATCAATTAAAGGAATTGTTCCCGGTTCATTAGTTGAGCCACTTGCTGCCCCAACGGGTTTGGCGGTTGGCGATGCTTTGCTCGGACGTGTGATAGACGCCAATGGAAAGCCCCTAGACGGCTTAGGTGCTATTAATACCACCGCAAGGGTCTCGACTCATCCACCGCCTATCAATCCGCTTAATCGTAAAGCGGTAAATGAACCTCTTGATGTGGGCGTGCGTGCAATAAACGCAATGATCACCGTAGGCAAAGGGCAGCGCATGGGCTTGTTTGCAGGCAGTGGCGTGGGGAAAAGCGTATTGTTAGGTATGATGACACGCGGCACGGTAGCTGATGTAGTGGTCGTTGGATTAATTGGTGAACGTGGGCGTGAAGTGAAAGAGTTCATTGATGACATATTAAGTGAAGAAGATCGCAAAAAAGCAGTAGTTGTGGCAGCGCCAGCTGATACCTCGCCATTAATGCGTCTAAAAGGCAGTGAAACTGCCGTGACTATTGCAGAGTACTTTCGTGATCAGGGCAAAAATGTATTACTGTTGGTTGACTCACTAACGCGATATGCCATGGCACAACGTGAAATAGCATTGGCGGTGGGCGAGCCACCTGCAACAAAAGGCTATCCGCCTTCCGTGTTCGCAAAGCTACCAGCTTTAGTTGAACGTGCAGGAAACGGTAGCGTTCATCAAGGCTCTATCACTGCATTTTATACGGTACTCACCGAAGGTGATGATTTACAAGATCCCATAGCCGACGCGGCGCGTGCAATACTCGATGGCCATATTGTGTTATCAAGACACCTTG
>JBARZY010000185.1:0-6340 GCA_049650345.1 Glaciecola sp.
TAATGATTAGTGTTGTTTTGTTTTACCTCACTTTTATTGTGACCGGAATAATGTCTTTTCGAGGCGGTGCTATTTATTTGTTTGTGATGTATCAGGGCTACTATTTCTTTAATCCTAATACAAAGTGGTGGGGAGCGAGTATTCCCGATTTGCGCTTCTCGTTTTATATTGTGTTAACCATGCTGATAGTGGTTGCATTCAACTGGCGTAATTACAGTAGTAACAAAATTCTAAAAATACCTCAGTTTACGTATATGTTTATATGTGTATTTTTATATGCCTTGGCTTCATTTTATGCAACATGGCCCAGCAATCATGCCCTGGCTTTCGACGCCTTACTAACTGTTGCGATCGTTATCATTGTGGTTTACAAATTTATTCAAACCGAGAAACATTTAGATATAGCGATTGGCGCATATATGATTTTTTCAGGGTACCTAGGCTACTACATTACTCAGTTTGGACGCATGGCAAGCGGGCGATTTACAGGTGGTGGCATGGTAGATGCCCCCGATGCAAATGGATTAAGCGCCGCTATCGCCCCATCATTATTGTTTTGCTTATATTATTTCTGGATGCATCCCAATTGGAAGATAAAAGGGGCATGCGTTGTTCTAGGGGCATTAATAACCAACGGTATTGTATTGGCTGGCAGTAGAGGCGCATTTTTAGGGGTAGCCGCTGGCGCAGGTATTTTTGTGATGTACATGTTCCGTTCAAAAATCAAATCAAAATACCAAAAGCGTAGCGCATCCTTCGTTGTTGTGATGGGATTAGTTGGTTTGATTTTGGTAACAGATGCCTATTTTTGGCAACGAATCGCCAGTATAAAAACGCAATCTGTTCAAGAGTCTGCTGAAAAAGAAACGGGTAAAACTCGTGTGTTTTTCTGGTTAGCTGCTATGGACATGGCAAAAGATTATCCCTTTGGCGCAGGTGCAGGTGGCTTTGTGGCACATTCCCCCCAATATATACCAGAAACCATACACACAGGAAGCACTCGAAACAGAGCCGTTCACTCAACATGGTTTGAAGTGTTAACCGAAATTGGTTATCCCGGTGTAATTGCGTTTAGTGGTATGATTGCATATTCTCTAATCACCTTACGCCGAGCACAACGAAAAATGGCAAAGATAGGCGATCACCGGCGGTACTTTAAGGTAATTGCAGTGTTGTCAGCCTTTGTTTGTTTTTGCGTGATCATGACATTTATCAATCGATTTAGAGGCGAGATATTGTATTGGTTAATACTATTTAGCGCGGCCATTTATAATCTGTATGTGTTAAAAATAGACTCGTGGTATCAACCCAACGATGATGGTTTAAAAAAGGCAAAGTGAGCTAGGTTTTGTTGTCCTAGCTCAGGTGATTTTATGCACAAATGAAACAACTAAGAACCTTTCAAGCTCACTACGTCTTGGTAAAAGTCGTCAATTTCATCAAGCAACTTTTTAATTTGTTTGTTATTGCTGGTATTGATCAAACCTACGAAATAATCACTACTGGCCCGCATATTAGCCTCGCTTGCCAATAAAAACGCCTCACTGCGATACTTTTCAGGGTTAACGATTAATTCATAAAGTCTAGCTTCAAAATCAGTACCTCGACTATCCATCGCAAACACCTCTCGTAATGCTTGTTGATAAGCTCGCTTGTAATCAAGCCAGTGCTCACCGGTAGATTCAAAGCGCTGTCTAAAGCTAGCAATAAACGTCTCTTGCTCGGGGCTCAATTTGCCCAACCAGCGTTTGATGTTTTTTTGATTACGCTTAATCCATGCTTTATTGCGCTTTGTTTCGCTCTCACTTTGCCGATCAAGCATCTCTTCTTCGTCTTCTACATTCTCTTTTTCTAATGCTGCAAACAAGTAAATCACTTGTTCTTGATTAAGTGTTTTCGCTAACGTGACTATGTCATTGGCAACATGTTCGCGCGCCCTCACCCAATGCCCACGCGCACTGTCTCTGTGAAATGCAACACGTTCAACAGTTAAGGTATCGTTCTCAATATCACTAGCTAAAATAGCTAATTGAGATTGGTATTTCGGCAATTCATTTTGACGATGCCACGCTTGCCAATTTGCTAGCATCTCATCGAACATGTCTTCTTGTTGATTATTTAGTTCAATATAATCATCTAGATACCAATACACCAACCAATCAGCATTGTTATACGCAAACTTGGTAGAACACCCTGTTAATAACAATATGCACAGTAACGTTGTTATTTTTTTCATGCTATTGTTCTCCTATAATTAATTTATACCATTACATACGACAACAACATCAATAAAGGTTTCATATGTCGATTAAGAAAATTGCGGTGATTACTTCAGGTGGCGACGCCCCTGGCATGAATGCTTGCTTAAGAGCAATCTGTTTAAGTGCTGAAAGCCACAATATTGAAGTTATAGGCTATCAATCAGGCTATATTGGCTTAATCAAACAAGACTATACACTACTGCAACCACATATGGTGCATAACTTAATACAGCGCGGCGGCACAGTGTTACATAGCGCTCGCTGTGAAAAATTTTTACATGAAGAACATCGGCAAACCGCCGTTGATAATCTAAATGAAAATAACATTGACGGCCTTATTGTGATTGGTGGCAATGGCTCATTTAAAGGGGCTCATGCGCTACAAAATATGTGGGATAAACCCGTTATTGGCGTGCCAGGTACAATAGACAACGATATTGCTGGCACTGACTACACCATTGGTTATCATACTGCCATACAGACGGCTGTTGAATCACTAGATAAGGTGCGCGATACCGCAGAGGCGTTCGAGCGTATATTTTTAGTTGATGTTATGGGTCGTGAGGCCGGTTTCATTGCCTTAAACTCGGCTATTTCAAGTGGTGCAGACCATGTACTACTGCCAGAAACCTTTACTTCAGCTGCCGAAGAACTGGTAAAAATACTCGATAAACTGGCGAAACGTCGACAACATCGTCCCAACTCAAGCCATATTATTGTGGTCACTGAAAACATTTGGCCTGGCGGATTACAAGTGCTGCAAGATTCTTTACACGCAGAAACGGGTGTAGACGTACGTATTTTAACCTTGGGGCATGTGCAACGAGGTGGATCGCCTGTGTGGCAAGATCGTTTACTAGCCACCAAATTGGGTGATTACGCCTTACGCGCCATGATTAAAGGCGAAAAAGGAATTATGGCGGGCGTAAAAAGTGCACTCCCCGTTTCGATTGCATTTAGCGATTTAGAGCACACCGACAAACGCTTGAACCCATACTCTATGGCGATGCTAGAAGACATCACTTTGCTGGGTTAAGTGCCTAAACCATAGGCATTAATACGAAATGTTCATGCGTTTTAACCAGTGCACCCACCACCATGCAGGGCCCACTAGCAAATAACGTAAATCTTCAAAAAACGAAGGCTTCTTGCCTTCTATTTTGTGACCAATAAATTGTAATATCCACATCAGCACAAATAATGCGAGCGAAAACTGCCACACACTGATCCCCATGCTAACCAACAAGTTAATACCGCCAAATACCAGTATAGTCAGTAAAGTCATGGCTGCCCCTATGGGACCCGACAATTTAAAATAATAATATAAAGTAGGAATAGCTAAAATATGCGCCCATGTCACATTGAACATAGCAATAAATGCTGGCGTGGGTAATGACCAGATTAAACCGATGGTAACAAAGTAGATACTGGGCACCGCAATGGCATGAATAAGCACATTGGTTTTATTTTGATGGCTCTCACCGTAATGGTTAATTAGCCGTTCAATCTCGCGCATAACATTCCTCATTTAAAGTGTCTACATGCAGCCAATAAGCATGTAAAAAAAACGTTAAAAATATGATAATAATTCGTGTAGTTTACATCTAGCTATTTTTTATCTCAAGCAACTTCATCCTATTACTGTAAAATTCCTAACCCTTCGTATATCCTTTTACGATACTTGCACTTATAAAGATAATAAAGCCATGAATTTACCCGTGTCCCCTTTTGCACCCCATCATATTCGCTATGAAGTGAGCTTACTGAGTTCAGCCGAACATTTGCTTGATATAACTATGCACCTATGTATACCTGCAGTACCAAGCATTGATATTTGCTTGCCCTCTTGGATACCAGGTAGCTATATGGTGAGAGACTTTGCGCGCAATTTGCACGGATTACGCTTTTTGCCTGACCAAGATACGTCGTCGTTTATCATTACCCAACAAGATAAGCAAACGTGGCGGATTAGCGCACAGAATGGAAAAAACATTGAATCGTTAAGTGTGCAATATCAAATTTATGCTTATGATTTGTCAGTAAGAAGTGCCTTTATCAATGACGAATATGCGTTTTTTAATGGAACTAGTACCTTTTTATATGTATCGGGGCAACAACATCTGCCTCATTACGTGACACTAGACGATATGTCGTTTGATAAACACTTTAGCAATAATGAAAACAGCACGATTACCGCAATGCCACAAACTGATGCTGGGCATTACGCCTGTGCAGATTATTATGAATTAATAGATCACCCTTTTTTAATTGGCTGTGTAGAGCAACTTAGTTTTGCTGTAAAAGACACCGATTTTCATTTGGTTTTTACGGGGCAAAACAATATAGATTTAGCTCGAATTGCGCGAGATCTTAAACCGATAATTGAACACCATATTTCGCTGTTTGGCAGTATTCCATGTAAAGCATATTGGTTTATGACTTTGGTGTGTGATGTTGGATTTGGAGGGCTTGAACACATTGCTAGTACAGTCCTTCAGTACAGTCGTTTTGACTTACCTCTGCTGAGTGATAGTGATGTTATGTCTGACGGTTATCAACGGTTTTTAAGTTTATGCAGCCACGAGTTGTTCCACACATGGCATGTTAAGCAAATTAAACCAGCGGTGATGCACCAACCCGACCTAAGCGCAGAAGTGTATAGCAAACAACTTTGGATATATGAGGGATTTACCTCACTTTATGACGATTTGAGTTTGGCACGTAGTGGCATTATTAGCCCAGAAAAATACATGCAAGTACTTAACGAGGTGTTTACCCGCTTACTAAAAAATAACGGACGCCACAAGCAAAGTGTAGCAAGCTCAAGTTTTGAGGCATGGTCTAAATTTTATAAACAAGACGCGGGTTCGGTGAATCATATTGTCAGCTACTATAATAAAGGCACCGTGGTCGCTTTGTGCCTTGATATCATGATAAGGCAACAAAGCAACAACGCACATTCTTTAGATGACATAATGCGTTTGTTATGGCAGCAATACGGCAAGCCTCAAATTGGTACCAAAGACGATGTAATACAAACGCTGTGTAAATCAGACCTACACATAAACCTTGATACCTTCATTCACATGGCCACCGAAACTAGCATGGATTTACCCTTTGCTAGTTTGCTGCAATCTATAGGCTTAGATATGCAAATTCGTGGCAGTACCAGTATTAATGACAAGGGCGGAATATCTGAACCTGCACGCCAATTTGATATGGGTGCCGCTTTTACTATCAATAACTTCATGATAAAAATTAATGCTGTTTACGATGGCAGGAGTGCTAGCCAAGCAGGCTTAATGCTAAATGACACTATTGTAGCGGTAGACAGAAAACAGTGCGATGAAGCGCGACTGTACAGAATACTCAATCAACACAAGGAAGGCGATACCGTGCTTATGCATGTGCTGCGCGATGGTCGCTTAATTGATATTATGTTTCCTATTATGCCTAATGCCAATGACACCTGTAGCATCACTATTATAGATGCCGAACGATTCAAAGGTTGGCTGGGTGTGTAGCAGCACTTAAGTGGTTATATAAAGGAACAAAAACATAGAAGGCCTCAAAAGAGGCCCTCAATACGTTTACTTATGATGTTTCTGTACTATTAAAACGCCTAATCGTAAGCCATTTCTAATATTTCTTTCGATACCTCAAGGGTAATGTCTTGGTGCTCACCCAGCTTCAGTCTCGCGTTTTCTTGCAACTTATTTAACACCTCATCAATTGATGTTTTCGCTAGGCCATAGTCTGATATTCGAGTTTTAACTTGCATTTGTTCAAAGAAAGCTTGTACGGCATCAATTGTTGCGTCAATGAGTTCATCGTCTGATGCCGCTGATAAATTGAACACCGCTTTACCTAATTGAATGATCTTTTCGCGTTTTTGCTGCTTTTGCTTAGCCATTAACGACGGTAAAACAATCGCTAGAGTTTGCGCATGATCCAAACCATATAGTGCAGTAAATTCATGACCTATCATGTGCGTTGCCCAGTCTTGTGGTACGCCTTGGCCAATTAGACCATTTAAAGCCATGGTTGCTGCCCACATAACATTCGCTCTTACGTCATAA
>JBARZY010000186.1:0-1933 GCA_049650345.1 Glaciecola sp.
AACTGTACCGCCTGCTGCTTGGTCTGTTAGGTCAAAGGTGAGTGTGTCGGCCATTCTAAGAAGAGCACTAGTGGCTACGCTTGACGTTTGACCCAGCGGTATTAGTGTTGTTGATACTCCCATTTCGCCTGTTGATAGGTCACCACTAACATTTGCAGTTCGCTCAACAAATTGTGAGCTATATATATCTTGTGTCACATCAACAGATGTCGCATCGCCTAGTTCTTCAGATATTATCGTATTGGTTAATACTCCTAATTCATATTTCATTCCATAACCGGTGCTTTCAATCGTCGCTGAAAGTGCAGGCACACTGACAAACATACTGGCTAACGCCAACACACATATTTTCTTTTTCATGGCTGATCCCTATTTTACTAATCCGTTTTTAACATTATTGTTATCTATATTTTGCGATCGACTAATGTTCTTCGGCAACAACTTCTTTATTGCTGTGCGCACGTGATACAAACACAAACGATGTCAACGATTTTGTATATCGTGGTGCACGAAATCAAGCGTAAAGGCCATTCCTTATAAAAATCTTATAAAAATATATATAAATTTTGAGGCGTAAAATACGGGGTTATTAGAGGTGAAATGTGCAGCCTAGGTCAGGGAAAAAGGAAAAAGCGGGTAAGGAGAATAAGACGGATTAAAGCTATTTGCTATCTCCCGTGACAGCTGTCTTTTTGACTAGATTGTTTTTTTTGAATATCTAATTATGGGAGTGTTTTATGGCGTGTTAGTTTAGCATTTCATGCGCAGACAGGGCGTTGGTGCCGGAAATGGATTATTGAAGCGCGAATAGCCCCACCATTTACTAGCGTTTTTCTTTATTTTTGCAGCAGTAAATTGAGCCTATTCATGCTTGACCAAATAAAAAGATTAGATATTAGAGTACGTAGTAATACGCCCATCCGTCAAGGATCAAAAGGATGGATTTTTATACAATCATTATCTTTCCCTTATATTTTTAACAGGCATTCACATCCTAGTTTACAGATACTTTTTAAGCACTTGGATACCATCTTATATACCAAGCCATTAATTAATAGGAGCGAGTCGTCATGTTATGCATGGAAGATAAATTTAGAACTTTTCAACAATCAAAAAAATCATTTTTGTTATTATGGTATCAGTTGCGCTGACGCTATGTGGAAAAGCCGTCGTTGCGTGGAATCAAGGGATACAAATTCCAGAAACCTTAGCTGTCGAGTATAGGATTTCTATCAGTGAGCGTCAGTTAGGTGAAAGTTCCGTTTGGTCATCACCTTCGCTTTTAGCTCAAGAGGGATTATTTACCGAAGCCCTCATGCCAATTGTAAGACTAGCTGATGATGGTGCTACTGTAGTGATTTCACAACGTTTAGAAAACAATAGTTTAGATATTCAAAGTCACTAAATTGACTAGCCTATGTGACTGATTTGACCTTAAGTGCGAACATGTTGTTGTTTCGCGTTGAGTTTCCCCCAAATGCCAACTGGGATGGAAGTTGTATGGGTTTTATAAGTTAACTCACTTGTCGCCTCGACACGCCTCAATACCTTGTATAGTTTAAAAAATATATGCTATAAAGCATTCTAGAATTAAACAGGAAATGCGATGTTAAGGCTTTTTGCGCTTAACACGCTAAAAATTATGGATAAATTGTGAAAATATTCTCTGCATTGTTATGCGTGTTATTGATAGGAATAAGTGGCTCATCATTTGGTAATGACATAGAAGTTAAAGCCGCCAAAATAATAAAAAGAGCTAATAAAGCGGAAGAAGCCTTTACCTCGCGCGGAGGCATGGAAGGTTGGACAAGAATTTCATTTATAGTAGATAAAGACCGAACAACGAAAGATATTGTTGTTTTTGATCATTCAGGCAAAGACCGATATGTCAAAAAAGCCACTAAATATATAAGAAACCTACAATACTCTCCTG
>JBARZY010000187.1:0-4147 GCA_049650345.1 Glaciecola sp.
CACTTTGTATTAGGATTAAAGAAATAGTAGCCCTGATACATCACAAACAAATAAATAGCACCGCCTCGAAAAGACATTATTCCGGTCACAATAAAAGTGAGGTAAAACAAAACAACACTAATCATTAAAACGCTCGCAAAGTGGTTCAATATTGCTTTTGAAAGGATGTAACTTAAAATTTAGCCTGTAACTTATCATTGTGGTGGGTTAACCTTTAATGTCGTATTCTTTAAGCGCTGTTTGTCTATTCTAGCGATACCCCGCCATTATAATCGCAAACCTTATTGATAAAACAGTACAAATATTCTGGTGTTTTCAGTTTGTTAAAGCTGGCGAAACTATCCTACTATATCCTCAACATCTTTTCGCATAGTCGCAAACTTGTTTTTATGTGCATTTGTAAGCGGCATGTTTTTGACAAAACGATATAAATCGCGAGCTTCAACAATGTGTTTGCCTTCTGGTTTGTCAACGTTACTAATGAGCTTGGTTAAACATTGTAATAAGTTTAGCGTTACGCCAATATTTAAAGGGCTAATTGCCTTCGCTTCTACAAAAGCGTCATATGCCTTGTGATAGCGTCCCTCGCTGTATAGCACCACGCCTTTTTTATTAAATTTTACATATTGCTGGCGAATATCGCTGACTTTATTTGTTTCGCTTTGTGCCAAATATAAAATAGAACTGTCAACTTTATCAGTATTTTTAAGAATAATATTACTGAGTTTATTTGCTTCTTCATAGTCACCTAAGTCAAGCATTAGCTTTAAGCTATCTGGCGCCAGTGACACTGGATATTCGGTAAATGTTTTTTCTATTTCTATTTGACTCTGTTCTAATTTTTGTTTTGACTCATTGTCTTTACCTAATAGGTGCAATATACGCGCATGAATAATGGATTCAAATATCTCAAAATCAAAGTCGTCAGGCTGTCCTCGTGTACTGTCGTCGTGTTTAGCGCGTTGCAAGGCCAGCTCAGCTTCTTGCATAAATTTGTTTTTCGGTGTTTTATCTTCACTGTGCTCAACAACGTCAAGGATACTGCGGATATAACCACAAACGTGATTCACATTCTTATGCACAGAGCGTTGCGACAGCTCAAAGATTGACTTGGCGCTATGCATAGCCAGTTCGTAATCTGCATTTTCTCGTGCAATTTCGCAAACGCGAAAATGCCTTTCAATAGATAATGGCGACAATGTTAACGCCTCTAATATAAATTTTAGGGCTTCTGGTTTTTTGTTAAATTTAAGGTATGCATCGGCAATAATATCGTAAGCCTCCACATTATTCACAGAGGCCGCTATTGCATTTTTCGCATGGTTGATTGCCTCTTCATAATTGCCTTGGTGTAGTTTCGTTTTAGCCAGTGCACAAATCGCCCATTGTACTTCTCGTTGCTTCAAAATTTTTTCGAGAATTTCTTGTGCAGATTGGTATTGATCGGTTTTCCAATACAACTCTACTAACACCTGCAATAAATGGCTGCCGTAACGTGGCTCGGTTTCTATAAAATGTTTGCACGTTTCAATGCTAAGGGCATACTTTTGATGATCTATTTGGCTATATAGCGCAGCGAGGGTAATGCGCCTGTGCGCAGCGCGAGATAATCGTGAGTTTAGTTGTGCTTGCGAGAACGGTTTAACAAGATAATCATCGGGTTGTTTTTCAATTGATCCCAATACCATTGAACGAGCGCTATCACCACTGATCATAATAAAAACTGTTGATGGTCTAATTAAATGTAACTTGCGAATTTCTTCTAAAAACTCAAAGCCATTTTTGCGGTTAGTGCCCAAATGTAAATCGCAAATCACAATATCAAACTTAATTGCTTTACACAGCTTAATGGCAGCCTCTGCCGATAATTCAGTGGTGATTTTTGTCGCTCCTAAGCTACTGACCAAGCCTCGTAGCAAGGTCAGGAATGGGCGACGGTCTTCAACAATCAAACAGCGTTTGTCAGAGTAATCAATATTGTTCATTATCAGTTTAACTAGGGTGAGTGAGCATAGTTTGCTAACCAAATTTGGTGATGTTTGTGTCTTATTTTATCGGTTATTGCACAAACAACTTGAGTCGTAATAGGAAGATGCCGATAGCTAATTATGTCATTATTCCACTTACTATGTTTTTGCTTATGACGACACCACTCGCGTTACATGTTGAGCAGCAACGATTAAACACCTCATTACACAGCGGTGATGCAAACGGGGCCTTATTTGCCTTGTACATCAGTATGCTCGATACCACGCAACAAGTACGTCATCAAACGCATCTAAAAAACAATGAAGAGACAGACGCTACTAGCTTACCCCCATCAGCACCAAAGTCGGCTCTTTATGCTTCAAGTCGAGATTACGAGGCCTATAAATGGGCTCATCAAGTCTTTGTAAATGCTCAACAGCCTGACGCTATTGTGAGGTGGCACAACAGCGCGCACCCACAACCTTTGCATCATGCTAACGAAGCAATTTTAATCCCCGATGATGTGCGAGAAAATGCGTCTATGTATACGCAGCAACGGCTAAAACAAGCGTTTGCTAACGCAAGTGACTACAACGATGCAGATACGATGCTACATCATGAAAATGACGGCGATGATAATCAGGATTACACCGCGCTGTTTGATGTAATTGAACAAGCCGATAATTTCGTCCTTTAGCGAGTGAAACAAGTGCTATACCCATTAGTAATGTGTGGGTATTTATGATAGTCTACGCCGCGCAATATTGCATTGGTTTTACGTTCCAACTCGCAAAGGACAATTATGACGGTATCTACCCCACAGCGCTTTTTAGTGTGCGCGCTATATAAATTTGTTACGCTTGAAAATTACCAAGAGATGCGCGAACCGCTGCGCGAATTTATGGAAACTAGAAGCATTAAGGGTACTATTTTATTAGCGCTTGAAGGCTTGAATGGCACGGTATCGGGCACGCAAAAGAGTATTGACGAACTGCTGACTCACCTCAATAATGATGAACGCATCTCACCTATTTCGCATAAGTTTTCATGGCACGATGAACAACCGTTTTATCGCACCAAAGTTAAACTTAAAAAAGAAATTGTGACTATGGGCGTTGAAGGTATAGATCCTTTAAAAACCGTAGGCACATATGTTGCGCCAAGTGAGTGGAATGCGCTCATTTCAGACCCCGATGTAACTGTAATTGATACGCGCAACGATTACGAAATAGAAATCGGTACATTTAAACACGCTATTAATCCTAAAACTGAATCGTTTAGAGAATTTCCAGAGTATGTCGCGAACACACTTGATCCTGATAAACACAAAAAGGTGGCGATGTTTTGTACGGGTGGTATTCGTTGCGAAAAATCAACGGCTTACTTAAAAGAACAAGGCTTTGATGAGGTATATCACCTTGAAGGCGGTATTTTGCAATACCTTGAAGATGTACCAAAAGAAGAGTCATTGTGGGAAGGCGACTGTTTTGTGTTTGATAATCGTGTGGCGGTTAACCATGACCTAGAGAAAAGTGACTACGATCAATGTTACGGTTGCCGATTGCCAATCACCGATGCTGATAAGCAAAGCGATAAATACGAAGCTGGCGTAACATGTCCACATTGCTATGGTACTCACACTGACGATCAATTAGTGCGTTTTAGAGAGCGTGAAAAACAAGTTCAGTTGGCCAAAGAAAGGCAACAAGAGCATGTAGGCACAGAAGCCAGAGACATTATGCAGCAAAAGCGCGAGCAAAAAGCAGCTGAACAGCGCGCTAGGGCATTGGCGAAAAATGCTGAAAATACAGCTAACTAAGCAAATTACCAGATGATTTTGCTAGACACTGTGCTTTGTATCAGAGTAAACTTGCAACATAATTTGATAGACGGAATACAACAATATGACTGATGCGAAATCATCTGCTACTAATTTAAGCGCAGAAAAAATTGCTGAAATAAGAAAAGAGTTCGATTATTTTGATCGAGACAACAACGGTCAAATTGATTTGCCTGAGTTTATCGAAATGCTGACTATACTATCACCAAAAACCAAAGCGAATCATGTGCAAGAAGGGTTTAACATGATTGATGACAACAGTGACGGCTTTATCGATTTTGAAGAGTTTTTAGAATGGTGGCAAGAAGCGTGGTGGGAATACTAAGCGCTACGCAAGTA
>JBARZY010000188.1:0-1714 GCA_049650345.1 Glaciecola sp.
GTTGTTTAATGGATGGTGACAAGCCCATTGGTGGTAAATGGAACTTTGACGCCGAAAACCGAGAAAAACTGCCAAAAGAAATCAAACCTCCCTTACCAACTATGTTTGAGCTTGATGAAATCACGAAAGACGTGATTGATTTAGTCAGTGTAGAGTTTTCTGAGCACTTTGGTGACCTTGATAATTTTCATTATGCCGTTACACGAGAAGATGCCTTAATTGTACTCAATGAGTTTATTGACCAACGTTTGCCTAACTTTGGACAGTATCAAGATGCTATGGTGCAAGACGAACCTTGGATGTATCACTCACACATTTCTTTTTACTTGAACAGCGGCCTTTTGATGCCACTTGAAATTATTGATGCGGCCGAGCAAGCGTATTACAACGAAAAAGCGCCTTTAAATTCTGTTGAAGGTTTTATACGACAGATTTTGGGTTGGCGAGAATATGTACGTGGTTTTTATTGGTATATGATGCCTGGCTACACCGATGAAAACTATTTACAAGCATCACGCAAGCTTCCTGATTTCTATTGGACAGGCGATACCTCAATGAATTGTATTAGCCAAAGCGTTAAACAAACTAAAGAACATGCGTATGCACATCATATTCAACGCTTAATGGTATTGGGAAATTTTGCATTATTGGCAGGAATTGACCCAAAATACATAAATGAATGGTATCTCATTGTATACGGAGATGCGTATGAATGGGTAGAGCTACCGAACGTGAGTGGCATGGTGTTGTTTGCTGATGGCGGCAAGCTTGCGAGCAAGCCATATGCAGCTAGCGGAGCATATATTCACAAGATGTCTAATTACTGCGAGCATTGCGAATATAGTGTGAAAGAAAAAAGCGGTCCACAGGCTTGTCCATTCAATTATTTATATTGGGGATTCATAAACAAACACGCAGACAAATTTAAAAACAATCCTAGAATGGCTATGATTTATAAAACAATGCTTCGCATGGACGAAAAAAAGCTGTCACATATGCTAGAAGATAGTGAGTTGTTTTTGAAGGAACTTTAAGCTTGCCTCGCCACGTTAAAAAACAAAATTTGCCAACTAAGATTTGCCCTGTTTGTCACTTGTCCTTCACTTGGCGAAAAAAGTGGGAGAAAAACTGGGATGATGTTATTTATTGTTCTCAAAAATGCAGGCGAAATAAAGTATAAAATTCAAAACCTTTAACAGATAGAAGCGTTTTGAAAGCTTTGAACCTTGTTGATAAGTGTACAATTATTATTTGCAAAGCTATAATTGTAGCCACTTTCAAGCAAACGTTACCCATATTCATCGCTTATATTTTGATGAAAATAATGGTGTTCAATTTGTTTCAAGCTATCTCATTTAGGTTGTTTACATGCGTCATGATCAACATGAACATACAAACGCTATCGAACTATTCGACAGCGACATCAAACAGGGTTGTAGCCAATCTGGCATACACTCGCAAATAGGTACTCACCTTGCAGATGAACTATTAGACGATATAAATATAGGCTCTCCTAGCACAAAAAAAGAACTGGAACTTGCGCTATGGGGCAGCGGTCAATCGGTGTGGATGTGGTCAAAAACAAATGACACTATTGATTTGAAGTTCTACGTTGAGAATAGATTTGAATTTAATGAAATTAGCGTACCGTTTAACAGCTTAACGGTCAACATTCATCCTGACGATGCAGAAAGCTTTCTAGATACATGGAAAA
>JBARZY010000189.1:0-4302 GCA_049650345.1 Glaciecola sp.
GTGTTTGCTTCTGCTGAACTTGACGCAGGATTCTCACAATTTTTAGCGGGTATTGATGCTGCAACTGGTGGCGCTGGTTTAGCGGCGACTACCTTGCTAGTTGATGACTTAGCCATAGATGACGACAGCGGTGTATTTCTGGGTGTCGGCTTAGAATACGACAACTTTGACTGGTTTATTAGTGGCGAATGGACGTCAATTGAAATTGAAGACTCGTTTTCACCTAAAGATATTGCTTATTATGTGACGGCAGGTTTGCGCTTAGGCAAGTGGACGCCACATATCACCCATCAGGTGCGCGATGGAAACGATGATATCAAATTCCAAAATCGTTACAGTGAAGTGCCTGCGCCGTTTGTTGAGTCGGTGGCTGGTTTTAATACGGCTATTCAAGCTCGCTTTTTTGAAGACTATGCGATGACAACAGTGGGTGTACGCTACGATGCCTCAACTAATTTGGCATTAAAAGCCGAGTTGAGTCAATACACCAATGAAATGCCTGCGGCTTTGCGAGTGTTTAATCCCAGCGCAAACGATGATACTACCTTGCTAAATGTGAGTGTTAACTTTGTTTTTTAGTCGCTAACGCAGATAATAAAAAGGCGGCTTCCGCCTTTTTTTGTGCCTGAAATCCTTAAATCTAAGGGATGCGTGAATCCTGCAGCACAACTTTAGTGCAAGTGTTTACGTTAATTGCACTTAATCAGAGAGTGTTTGCATTTATATATCACTTTATTTTTTTAAGTGTTTGATTTTTATGGGTATAAATTATTGGCAGCAATCTTGCTAAGTTATTATTGTTGTGTGTGCTTTGAGCATGTTATACCGCATGTTCAAGGGTCTTTTCACTGTTTAGTTTAGTGTTTTGCTAAGCTAGACAGTGTTTTTCTAATCTACGTTTTATTCTGCCTATCCACTTGAACAACTAAACATTACTGTATATATTTACATGTGCTAGTGATGTATGGTCTTTGTCGTTGATCAGCTTTAGTCTACAGCGTGGCAAAGACATCGTTACGTATAACAACACTCAAATTGGATTTGTATTGCTTTATATATACCCTTCAAACCGCTTAGAAGACTTAGCTTTATTAACTGCAGAAGTCATAAAAAACAGGCCGAGTAATGTGCTGAGCGCAACCACTATATTGGTTCCTAACCCTGGTATGCAGCACTGGTTAAGTTTACAACTTTGTGAACACTTACAAGTGGCCATGAATATCCACTGTCCTATGCCTACTCGATTTGTATGGGACATGTGCCGGGCCATATTGGGTGACAGCAGCGTGCCCGCTCAAAGCCCTTATAAACGCGAAACGATGGTATGGCGTATATATCAATTAGTGGCAAGTACCGAGTTTTTGCAATCTCCAGTATCCAGCGATGTGCAGTTGTATTGGGCAAAATGTCAATCAGCAACCGAAATGCAGCAGCGTCAGTTTAGCTTTGCACAACAGTTAGCTGACGTATTTGAGCAATATTTGGTGTTTAGGCCTGAGTGGTTGCTGAAATGGGAGCGTAACCAAACTGTTCATTTCGAACATATACAGCACCAACATGCACAAGGCTGGCAAATGTGGTTTTGGCAGCAATTGGTTGCTATTCAACCAGTGCACCCAATTAACCTGCAAGCCGAAGCCATTAAAGCAATGGAATTCAATGTAAATAAACTCCCCGCAGATATATATATATTCGCGATTAACAGCATATCACCGTTATATCTTGGTTTTTTTGATGCCTTGGCCAAATACATTAACGTGCATCTTTTTCAGCTCAACCCCTGTGTTAGTTATTGGGGCGATGCGCAGTCAGATTTATCCATTGCCAAACAACAACGAGCACAAGCTTACAATGATTCTGTTATTGATGATCAACTACACCCTTTATTGCGAAATTTGGGTGCGCAAGGTAGAGATTTGATCAATTTGCTAAGTGGTTTATCGCATCAAGAGATTGCTGCATTTTCACCTACGCAAACGTCCAGCCATACTGCAGAAGCTGAAACATTGTCATTGCTGCAAATTATCCAACACGACATCTTGCAAGGCGAGCCAAGCATGGTGTCTAAAACGCTAGATACCAGTATTCAGATTCATGCCTGCCACAGTGAGGTGCGCGAGTTACAAGTACTAAAAGACGCTATTTTGGAAAAATTAGCGCAACATCCCAGTTGGCAACCTAAAGACATTCTGGTGATGTGTCCTAGTATAGAAAAATACTCACCCTATATCAGGGCAATATTTACTAATAGCAGTGAAAAACACACTCGCTTACCCGTTTCAATAAGTGATAGAAAACCTATCGAGTCTGAGCCGCTTATTGTGGGCTTTTTGAAAATACTAAAGATGAATGCGAGTCGGTTTGATGCCAGCAGTATTATAGATTTAATATCTATTCAGTCGATTGCTGAGAAGTTTGATTTATCGGTAAGTGATCTTGATTACTGCGCCCTATGCATTAAGCATGCGGGTGTATCGTGGGGAATTGATCAAGACCATCAGCAAAGTATTATTCATGGTCACACTATTAACAATCAACACACATGGCAGTGGGGTATAAAGCGAATATTAAGAGGGATACTCAATGCGCCAAACGACATATTGGTTGCCGACAGTGCGAATTTAGGTTTTTTAGAGGGTAAAAACACGGAAATACTCGGACGATTTTTTACGTGCTTAGAGCAATTGGAAATCACCTTGTCAAACTTGCTAGAAGAGCGTTCGCTTGTAGAGTGGGCAGCATATTTGCAAAAAACCTTGCACAACTTATTTATACCCAGCAATGACGACGCCTTAGCGCTTCAGTTATTGCAAGGAGCCATTGTTAAATTAGGCGATGCTCAAGAGACTGCGCATTGTCAATTACCCATTGGGGTCGACATTATTGCCAGCGCAATAGAAAGCCAATTAAATATTCCAGAGACACGGTCTCAATTTCACGCAGGCAATATCACGTTTTGCTCTATGTTACCCATGCGCAGCATTCCGTTCAAAATGATAGCAATACTGGGGTTGAACCAAAGCGATTTTCCGCGTCAAGACACCCCATTTGAAATTAACCTTATTCAAGGTGCGCCCAGCAAACTTGGTGACCGATCACGACGCGGTGACGACCGCTATCTTTTTCTTGAGTCATTGGTGTCTGCCCGAGAATATCTGCACTTAAGTTATCAGTATAGAAAAGTTAACGATAATGCCCAACGTGAACCCTCTTTGATGTTACAAATGTTGATTGATTATTGTCATCAACATTATTCACAAGATTGCTTGGCAATAGTTGAACATCCATTACAATCGTTCAGTCCACTTGCGTTTATGTCAAACGGCGCTCACAAAGGCAGTTATAACCTAGCGTGGTGGCAGCAAACACAAGCACTTATAAGTGAAGCGCCAATACCAACTGATGCGACGCATGAACATAGCGGTGCAAATACCAATTTGCAATCCTTGCAACACGTCAATACAGGCGCTTTGGCACGTTTTCTTAAAGATAGTTTGGCTTATTACGCTAAAAATACCTTGTCGGTATATCTCGATCCAATTGAACTGCGTGATTTTGAGCAGCAATATAGTATTAATAAGTTGACCGAATATCGGTTTAGATACGATGTAATGAACAGTGTAAAACATGATACTTCGCATACATCACTGAATACCATTGTTGAGTATTGGCAAGCCAGCGGCGAGTTACCATTTTTGGTAGGTCTACACGATACGCTTGACGAATATAAACGAGAAGCACTGTTACTAGCGGCAATTCAATCTAGCATTGTTGATAATGGTGAACGCTTTGTTGGTGAATTGTCATTGCAAAACAGTGCGATTGAGTTTGATGTGCTAGCGAACTTGGATATTGGTGTTCAAGATCTCAAACTTACCCCTGGCGCGCCTAGTTTTAAGCATATGTTAGAAATATGGATACATTACTTAGTATTGAGACAGCATATTGAGCATTCGCCGCAAACATTTTCTGCATATAGTCCTGATACTTTTCATGCGGGTGTATATTTTTTGCAGCCAAACAAGAATGACGATGAGCCACCACTGCTCATGTACGCGAAGTACATATTACCTGCTCACATTACGCCAGCGAAAGCGCTAAATGATCTGATGAATACTTATATTAGTGGGTGTCAATCGCCATTGTTGTTAGATCATGGTTTGGCTACTGAGATCGTCAAATTTAGCTCTGTAGAGGAGGCCTTAACTAGCCGCGAACTTAATTTAACTTGGCGTGAGGCTGGCGAAGAAAAATCTGAAAAGGCCAGCATTGGAAAAAACTTACCTAACCCTTACTTTGATT
>JBARZY010000190.1:0-2812 GCA_049650345.1 Glaciecola sp.
AACGTTTATGATCTGTTAGCGCAACAGCATCAGTAGTATGCGACATTTTGCGAGTATGCGTATCATTTCGCCACTCATAAACATCGTCACTGTCATCGGCTGTTGCCAGTCTAGCGCTTATCATGCACATACTCGCGGCCGAGCTACTCCCACTCGATCGTAGCAGGCGGCTTCCCAGAAATATCGTAAACCACGCGTGATATGCCGTCTACTTCATTAATAATACGGTTGCTCACTTTACCTAAAAAATCGTACGGTAAATGTGCCCAGCGCGCAGTCATAAAATCAATCGTTTCTACGGCACGTAGCGACACTACCCAATCGTATTTACGCATGTCGCCCATCACACCCACCGAACGTACCGGTAAAAATACCGTGAAGGCTTGGCTGACTTTATGATACAGCTCATGGTTGTATAGCTCTTCAATAAAGATAGCATCTGCTTTACGCAATAAATCGCAGTATTCTTTTTTGATTTCTCCTAATACTCTTACGCCTAAACCTGGCCCTGGGAAAGGATGTCTATACAGCATTTCATATGGCAAACCTAGCTCTAGCCCAATTTTACGCACTTCGTCTTTAAATAATTCACGCAACGGTTCAACCAGACCAAGCGCCATGTCTTCGGGTAATCCACCTACATTGTGGTGCGATTTTATCACATGTGCTTTGCCGGTTTTTGAACCTGCAGACTCAATTACATCAGGGTAAATAGTGCCTTGGGCCAACCATTTAGCATTCACTAATTTAGCGGCTTCTTCATCAAACAAGTAAACAAACTGGTTGCCAATAATCTTGCGTTTTTTCTCAGGGTCACTTTCACCCGCTAAGGCATTTAAAAAACGGTCTTCAGCATCTACTTTTATTATGTTTAAGCCAAAATGATCGCCAAACATGTCCATTACTTGTGCGCCCTCATTTAAGCGCAATAGACCATTATCAACAAACACACAGGTCAGTTGGCTGCCAATGGCTTGATGCAACAGCATCGCCGTTACTGAAGAATCAACGCCGCCCGACAAGCCTAGGACAACTTCGTCAGTGCCAACTTGCTCTTTTATGCGCGCTACTGCGTCTTCAATAATTGACGCCGGCGTCCATAAGGCTTCACACCCACAAATTTCCATCACAAAGTGCTCAAGAATGCGCAGACCTTGTTTAGTGTGCGTTACCTCTGGGTGAAACTGCACGCCGTAAAAACGCTTTTCAATGTTTGCCATTGCAGCATGAGGACAACTGCTGGTTTGTGCAATAGTGGAGAATCCTTCTGGTACCGCGCTTACTTTGTCGCCATGACTCATCCATACGTCAAGTAAGGCATTACCACTGGCGTTAATGTCATCTTCAATTTTATCAAACAGTTGGGTTGCGTTGAGTAATTCTACTTGAGCATAACCAAACTCACGTTTGTCAGAGCCTTTTACAGCCCCACCCAATTGGTGCGCCATAGTTTGCATGCCATAGCAAATGCCCAGTACGGGCACGCCTGCATTAAACACATATTGCGGTGCTCTTGGCGAATTGGCTTCGGTGACTGACTCAGGGCCGCCTGACAATATAATACCGTCAGGGGCAAACTCTCTAATTTGTTGTTCGCTTACGTCCCACGCCCACAATTCACAGTACACTCCAATTTCGCGCACACGACGCGCTATTAGTTGAGTATACTGAGAACCAAAATCAAGAATAAGGATCTTTTGACTATGAATATTGACCGACATTAATGTGTCCTATAAAAATAAATAACTGCTTGTATGTGGCTATGCCACTAGCCTAAACGATAGTTAGGCGCTTCTTTGGTAATACTCACATCGTGGACATGCGATTCGCCCATACCTGCCGATGTTACTTTCACAAACTTTGGTTTAGTGCGCAGTTCATCAATAGTCGCGCTGCCGGTTAAGCCCATTGCTGAGCGTAAACCACCAAGTTGTTGGTGAATAATATTGGCAATTGGGCCTTTATACGCCACTCGCCCTTCAATGCCTTCTGGTACCAATTTTTCGGCTGAATTATCGGCTTGGAAATAACGGTCAGAAGACCCATGGCTTTGGTTCATAGCACCTAAACTGCCCATACCGCGATATGACTTAAAGTACCGGCCTTGATAGAGCTCTACTTCGCCAGGTGCTTCCTCTGTGCCGGCTAACATACTGCCTACCATCACAGAACTTGCGCCTGCCGCCAGTGCTTTGGCAATATCACCCGAAAAACGAATGCCGCCATCTGCGATGACAGGAATACCCATTTTATCAACGGCCCCAACAGCGTCAGATATGGCAGTAATTTGCGGAACACCGCAACCAGTGACTATGCGCGTAGTACAAATTGAGCCCGGGCCTATTCCCACTTTTACGGCATCAACGCCGGCTTCTGCCAACGCAAGCGCGCCGTCTGCTGTTGCCACGTTACCGGCAATAATTTGCAGGTTAGGATACTGTTCACGTACTTGTTTTACTTTATTAATTACGCCCTCAGAATGTCCATGAGAGGTATCAATAAGCAGTACGTCTACACCTGCTTCAACCAACAGTTTAATACGCTCTTCTGTACCTGGCCCAACACTTACGGCTGCGCCAACACGTAAACGGCCTTGCTCGTCTTTACACGCATTGGGTTTACTTTTCGCTTTTTGGAAATCTTTTACTGTAATTAGGCCTGTTAAACGGAATTCGTCATCGACTACTAAGATTTTTTCAATGCGGTATTCATGCATTAAATCCATGACTTTGTCGGCATTGGTGTCGGCGGTAACGGTCACCAGTTTATCTTTTTGTGTCATTACCTTGTGCACTGGCTCGTCTAAACGATG
>JBARZY010000191.1:0-9461 GCA_049650345.1 Glaciecola sp.
AAAAAATTACGTTAATGTTATCAAATAATTAAATAATTAATCGTGCCATACAATATTAGTAGTGTAATTACCTAAAATTATGTCTTTAAACTTTTCTTCAATAACATGCCGTTTCACCTTTAATGTAGGAGTAAGTAAATCATTTTCAATTGACCATTCGTCTTTAAAAATAACTATTCTATCCAAGCGTTGGTGACTTTCGAGCGTTGCATTAACAGCCGCTAATGTATCCGATAAAGACTGCGTTACCAAATCTTTTGACTGATGTTGCGCGTCTACCGATAACACCAACAGAGCAATGGGTTGCGGAAGATTTGTACCGGTAACGCAGACTTGCTCGACGATTGGGTTTTCCATCAGTTTAGCTTCGATAGGCGCGGGCGTAACATACTTCCCTTTTTCAGTTTTGAATATATCTTTCAAACGACCGGTAATGAACACAAAGTTCTCAGCGTCCATTCTTCCTTTGTCGCCGGTACGCAAGTAACCATCATTGGTAAATACACCCGAGGTCTTCTCTTGGTCTTTATAATAGCCAATCATGTTACAAGGTGACTTAACTTGAATTTCACCGTCGTCGGCAATTCTAATATCGACGCCATCATAAGCACTGCCTATAGCGCCGATTTTATCGATCCTAAATGGCACACTGCTGGTCCCATAAGCAGCATTTTCAGTCATGCCCCACCCTTCTGATATATCAACGCCAATTTTGTGAAACCATTCAATAGTGGCGGGTGCCAACGGAGCAGAACCAGACGCCCAAAGCCTTGCCGCACCCAATCCCATCTCATTACGGATTTTGCTTGCCACTTTTTTACCCACAAATGGAATACTCAATAAAAAGCTGAGTTTCTTTTGCGGTATTTTGGCCAACACGCCCATTTGAAACTTGGTCCATAACCGAGGAACTGATATAAACAAGGTGGGCTGACAAGATTTTACGTCACGTGTAAAGGTCTCTAGCGATTCTACAAAGTGCAAGGTCATGCCTGAATAAAAGCTAGCGAGTTCGACTAATACACGCTCGGTGATGTGGGCTAACGGCAAGTAACTCATAATTCTATCATCTTCACACGCTGTTAACGCATTAAGTGAATTGCGCGCGGCCCAACATATAGTACCGTAAGTGTGTACCACACCTTTAGGTTGCCCAGTACTGCCTGATGTATAAATAATAGTCATAATATCATTCATATCAGGCACTGGCTGGCCTGCAATAGGCTCGATATCAGTGAAGTCTTGCCAACCTACTTTTGCTTCAATGCCATCGTAAGGAAAACCCACGGTTACCAATTGTTCGGTGGTTGCCGCTTTTACCGCGTCGCTGTTATCCAACTTACCAATAAACAATAAAGGACACTCTGCGTGTTCAAGCACATAGCTAATTGTCTCTTGACCTGCAGTGGCGAAAATAGGAACTGATATATGCCCTGCCATCATTATGCCAAGGTCGGTAATTATCCATTCGGCGGTGTTTTTCGCCAATATACCAATACGGGTGCCAGTGGGATAATTGTAGCTTTGTAGGCGAGCTGCCACTTTCCGTGCAAGTAACGCAGTCTCGGCCCATGTAAAGGTTCTACGTTCACCATTAATGGGCTGAGTCATATAGTGCTGGTTTGGGGTTTGTTGCTCACGTTGATACAACATGCTTAGTGGTGAAACAATATCACTACCAAATAAAGTAGATGAGCCAGATGAGGCATTCTCGGACGGCGCTACACTGATATCTTGCGCTGTGTTATCTAATGACATAATCCCTTCCAGTTTGACTTATTAAATTTACAAATAGTTTACATGTAGATAATAATGCGTCATTGGTCAAATTTAACAACTGTTTTTTGTAAAAGTTATTGTCAGGAAAAATCGAGGTTCTCGCGCAAAGCCTGCAGTTTCTTTGGCTACATTCAATATTTAATATATCAATACCAATTAATAAATATGATTGCTAGTCTGTATTTGACCATTGTTTGCTCAGCAGTTTACTCATTTGTTCAACGGGCATGGGCTTAGCGTATAAGAAACCTTGTACAAAACGACAACCATTCTGCTTAAAATAATCAAGTTGTTGTTGTGTTTCAACCCCTTCTGCAACGGTATCTAGACTGAGCAGACGCGTCATGAATAAGGTTGATTGTACAATTGACTCAGTGCCTTTGTCGTGGGTCATGTCTTTGACAAAAGATCGATCAATCTTCAACGCATCGAGCGGAAAATCCTTCAAATACTTAAGCGATGAATATCCTGTACCAAAATCGTCCAGTGCTATTTTAAAGCCCAAGGCTTGCATTTCATGCATATACGCCAAAGTATGTTCATCGTTATCAATAAGCAGGCTTTCAGTAATCTCGAAGCGTAGACAAGATGTGGGTAAGTCGTGCTCCTGTAGCCACTGTTGTATTACTTCAAATTGAGGACGCGTTGCAAAGTGCTTGGCCGAAAGGTTCACAGCCACATAGCCTTTAAAGCCATTTTGATACCATGTTGCTAGGTCGTTTATAGCATTTTGAATTGCATGCATGGTAACGTCAACGATATAACCGACTTGCTCGGTAACAGGTATAAATACATCTGGCGGGATATGCTGGCCTTTGTCTAACCATCTCAATAATAACTCCATGCCGGCCGTAGTATTAGTATGTAAATCAACAATGGGTTGATAAAAATTAACAAATGCTCGTCCTTGCGCCGCCACTTTTACACGGTTTTGCAAAATAATGTTTTCTTGTACTCGCTCGTTCATTTCCTCAGTATAATATTGATATCGATTTTTCCCTTGTTCTTTTGCGTTGTACATTGCAATGTCTGCGTTGGTTAATAAGTGTTCTGCGTCTACCCCATCGCTTGGATAAATTGCAATACCGATACTTGCCGATACACTTACGCTGTGTTTATCTATAACAATGGCAGGCTCAATACTGGCAAGTAAATCAGAAACAACTGTACCGACACTTTGCAAATTAGAGACCTCTTCAAGTACCACGACAAATTCATCGCCACCAATACGAGCAACACTGTCCTGTTGTCTGAATTGTGATCGTAAGCGCTTTCCAATTTCGATTAATACGGCATCGCCTGCGACGTGACCAAAACTATCATTAATGGGTTTAAAGCCATCTAAATCAATGAATAATACCGCTAACTTATGTTGGTGACGTACTGCAAAATTGATGGATTGATTTAGCCTTTCTAATAACAAGGTGCGATTCACCAAGCCTGTAAGCACATCATAATTTGCAAGCTTTTGAAGCTCTTGTTGCGCATTTATTTGCTCACTAATGTCGGTTGCAATCAATAAGTAGTAATCAACCGTATCGCTCTGTTTTTCGTCAGCAACTGCATTAAAGTCAGTTAATAAGTTGACTCGCTTGCCATTCACATCAATAGTAAATTCTGTCTTCCAACGCTCACCTGCTTTCATCGATGTTAACTTTTTAGTGGTTCTATAAAGTACTTCCTGGTGTTGATTAAGAAGATGTTCTTGAGAATTACCTTTTAAATCAACACTAAATGCTCGTTTGAAAGCAGGATTAGTTGCCACTAACTGTTTGTTTTTATCAAAAATTAACACCCAGTCGCGAGTATGTTTAAACGCATTACCAAACAGTTTAAGCTTTTCTTGCTCAACTACTCTGTCGGTTAGATTGGTGTAAGTCCCTTTTACTTCAAAACCACCATTGGGCAAAACAGCTATACTGCCTATGTCTCTGTACCAAAGCGTTTTGTTCGACTTAGAAACAACCCTATAAGTAACATCAAAAGTATCATCAGTATGACTATTTGTTGCACGTGTAAACCTCAACCAAGCATTGTGATATTTATCACGATCTTCCTCGTGTATCTTATCGAGGTAATCATCAAACTTGACACAGCTACTGTTGCCGGTCTCATGGAGTTCTTTCTCAATACGAGCTCCGTGCATAAGGTCGGTAACAGACGACCATTCCCAAATGTCTGCATTACTCGCAATCAACGCCTCTGTTAATCGCTTATTGTATGTTTTGACTTGCTGATCTGCTTGCGTGATCAGTGCTTTCACTTTTAATCGGCGTATGTAAAATATAATGCCTGCAGTTGACACAATAAAGGCATATAAAAGGTAAGCAATAGGAGATGCAAATGGCGGATACGCAACCTTTAGCGTGATACTCGCCATATTTCTAGCTTGTGTATCCATGGTTTTATAAATTTGTATTTCGTGCGTACCTGGTGACAAGTTAGCCAAGATAATTTTATTCGTATTCAAACCAGGATATGTAGTGGTTTCATTTCCCGAAATGATTCGATAGTTATAACGCTTTTGAGTGTGTGTATCAAAGGCCATATCAGAATAATGTAAAGTTAAGCCTGAATCATCATGGTGTAACGCCAAGGTGATATTATTTAGTCCATTTAGTGGGGTAATTAAGCTTCTATTACTTAAAGTAGCCTCAGTAAACAAGAGTTCGCGATTAGGGCTTTGTGCAGTAGCTTTAAGCTTACGAGGGTCAAACAAACTTACACCAACATTTGTACCATAAGCGAAACGCCTATCGCTTAGTTTATATGCTGCAGATTGGTTGAACTCAGAGGATGCTAACCCATTTAGTACTCCGAACGAGCTAACATAATTAGACGAAATATCTAAAGAATGAATACCAGAATGTGAGGAAAACCAAATATCACCGTCTTTGTCCTCGTTCAAACTATAAACAACATTAGTGGGTAGTAAGTTGTCAGTGGAGAATTTCTCTAGGATTTCAAATGAAGTGCCATCTAAACGATACAAACCTACACCAGGATATGAAATCCAAGCGTCGGTGTTGTTATTACTTCGTAAAAAACTGTCCACGTGAATAGCCTTATTCCGTGTTTCATTTTTAATAGAGTGCAATAGACGAATCTCAAAAGTATCTAGGTCTATTCCCCATAGCTCAGAAGAAGCCGAAACCAACATAGAGTTTGTCAGTTTGTCCACACCCAACAAATACCATACATTATTAATGCTTAAACCTGCTTGTTTTAAGTCCACCTGAGTAATGTTTTCTGTGTCAAGATCGAGCACGTAGATACCGTTTTCTATTAGTATCCACAATCTATTTGTTTCATCAAACTCAGTTGAGTATGTCCATTGATTTAATAGCTCATTAGCAGCATCTGTACTAACCGGAAGCGGCACCATTTCACCCGAATTTACATCAAAGTAGCGTAAGCCACTTCCAGTAACTAGCCATAAGAAGCCTCTATCTGTCGATGCAATTTTTAATATTTCTGATTCAGTGTAATCAGTTTTAGGGGCGTTATTGACAAGGTACTGGCTAATATTTTTAGATTGTAGGTTATATTTATTTAAACCGTTTGACGTACCAATAAATAACGCTTGGGGAGAATACTGATATAAGGCCCATACCGCATTATGACTGAGTAAATTGTTCTCTGACGTAAACACCGAATTATATATATTATCAAATAACAAGCTTTTAGGAGACCAAAGTACCGCACCACTTGAGACGGTGCCAAACCACACATTACCATTTTCATCAATTGCGAGGTTACTGATGTCTTTGTTCGATAGCACCTCTACATTTTTAGTGGGTTCAAACAAATACTCAAAATGCCCAGTGACAGCGTCATATTTGTATAGGCCAATATCAGTACCAATAAAAAATAAATTATTCTTTATCTCAACCACGTCCCAAATATTTCGATTAGGCTCAATAACCTCAGGTTCTGGTTTATCCCATGCCTTATTAACAAAAGATTCTATTTCTCCCAAATTAAACGCATATAATCCTTGTACGGTGCCAACAAATAAACGTTGATTGTCAACCGATAACAATTCTTTCACGTTGGTTTGGTCAAGCATAAAATGTTGTTCACCCATTAGTCTGAACACTTGTTCGCTTGAGCGGTCAAGTATTCTTAAACCAGCGCTGCTACCAATGAATATTAAGTTGTCATGCGCATAAATAGAACGAATGCTATCGCCCTCATCCAGTTGTTCTGGTAATAATGAATACAATAATGTTGCTTGATTGGTTACATGATCAAACAGGTACACCGATTCACTCATTGCAATCAATAGCTCACCGCTAGTTAATTCAACCATGTCCTCAGAATACTGTAACCAATCACTGGCTGTATGCATGCTTGGTGACAATACGGACACAGTTTCGCGTGTAATCGGATTAAATTTTACTATGCCTTCATCGGCGGTACTGATATAGAACATCCCGGAACTGTGTTCAAAAATGTTGTACACAGGGGTGGAGGATAAGATGTTGTTTTGGCCATGTATTTTTAATACTTTTACGCCGTCAAAACGATTTAACCCCTCACCAGTACCAATCCAGATAAATCCAGAACTGTCTATATGAATCGCTTCAACAGTATCTTGATCTAAACCGTCATTAGTATCTAAGTAACTCAGCCTGGGGGCTTTAATTGAGGCGTCGGAAGAATACGTACTCAATGAGACTAAACACAACAAAAGTGCCACGACAACACGAATGCAGGGACATATTTTCATTGACGTATTGAGCCATCTTAAAAACATTAATCAAGTTTGCCTTACATGGCGTAGTGCTATGTTAAGTTGCGTGAATCTGCAATACATGTGCGGGTTATCGGCAGCATGCTAACTTTTCTTAAGCTAGTACACCTCTTACTGTGGTAATTCATTTTAACACCAAATTACTTTAATGCCGCCTTAATTTTCGCCTTTTCAGCATCGCTCAAATCGGCGGTATTTATCAATTGTACTATAATATTGGTGAGGGACTCTCCATCTGATTGAGTGATTTCACGACCAGTCATTACACTATCTTGTTGATCAACTGCTATCGTTGTCTTGATAGCGTTATTTTCACTGGCTATCGTTTTATAGACTTTTTGATTTTCGCCTTGTTCAATAAACATTAGATTATCGTTAACGCTTATTGCATTATTTTCTTCACTGATAATGTCTTTTAACACTATAGCCAGTTTTGAACGCTCGTTGCTTGGGACACTGGCCAAAATTGAATCTACATCAGAGCTTGATATTATAGCAGGCAGCAACCATCTACGTACTTTTCCGTTTTCGTTTATTTCTATTTTAGTGTGCTCGTTCGATCGAACCACTTCCACATTAATTGCCTTATCAATAGGGCGTGTTTCTTCGCTTGCTGTCTGCGGTTCAATAGGGCGTGTTTCTTCGCTTGCTGTCTGCGGTGCTACCTCAGATATAGTTTTAACTTCAGTTTCATTGTTTGTGTCAATAAACATCAAATGATCTTCTATCGGCTGTTCATTATTAACAGGAAATTGAGAAGACATGCACGCACTAACAAGAAAACTAACGGTAATAACAAGAATAGGTTTCAACATAGATACTCCTTCAACTCACATCAGTCGTAACACCTTTCAAGATATTATTTGTGAGCAATTTTAACAAATAACCAACATTGAGATTAAGGGTAACCTAAATCATGGCTTCATGCGCGCCATTTTACTTACTCGCTAAATATACTTATCAATCGCTGGTTACAAATATACATGTAAGCAGTGTTAAGAGAAGAGGTGCACTCCGTATATTTTTCATAACAAGTGCTTGATAAATATAAACTCGCACTTAGTAAACATGCGATTTTAGTATTACATAGACTTTCGGCGTATAATTTCAAACGCGCGCGAACATCAATCAAACACGCCGCTACAAATTTACAGATTTTTAACAAGTATGTTTCTCCAAAGATGGGAATGAACTACCTAAAAACAACAATAATTAAAGAACTATATAAAAATTAATTTAACATTTTCAAAGAGTTAAAATTTTAGGCAACCAACATAGCAATGTGAACCAAAGAGCACAGCTCATTAACACACCATTAATTTTTTTTACAAAATTATTCAGTAAATTGTCATAATTTGCACATTTACGCGCTTATTATACCACTTTTGGAATTTATTTATTTCCATAAAGGGGTTTATTTACGTTTTTCAACTCTCTAATGTGCATGTCAGTGAACAACACAACTTAGGGACACTCAACAATGAACAAAATTTTAACAACTGCAGCAGTCGCTGTATCACTTGGTTTAGCATCACAAGCAAATGCAGCGGTTACCGTTTATAAAGACGATAATTCATCTGTAAGCATTGGCGGTTATGTTAAGCTTGACGCACGTCACCAAGATGGCGACTTAGCTTTCCGTCGTTATTTCATTGGTAACAACCCAGGTGCGGTCGATACTAGTGAAACGCGTTTATATGCCAATGAATCACGCTTGCAGTTTAAAGTGCAACACGATGATGTGACGGGTGTAATTGAACTTGATTTTTATACCGCTGAAGGTAACGAAGTTATTTCTAACTCACACGGCGCACGCATTAGACACGCATTCATCAAATATAAAAACTGGACAGTAGGTCAAACTTGGTCAACCTTCATGCCATTACATGCGCTATCAGAAACGCTTGATTTTGGTGGTCCACATGTGGGTGAAGTGTTCATTAGACAAGCGCAAATTAGATACACAAGTGGCGGTTGGTCATTTGCTGTTGAAAACCCACAAACATTTGGTGGTGGTAATTCAGGTTCAGCTCAAGAGTCAATGGTTGACTTAATTGGTCGTTACGACTTTAAAGGTGACTGGGGTCAAGCATCAGTGAGTGGTTTAGTGCGTAAAGTTGACCAAAGCGGCGTTGATGAAACTGCTGCCGCGATCAATGCCGCCGCTAAAATCAAAATTGGTGATAAAGACGATATTCGTTTTCAAGTATCTG
Organism: Glaciecola sp.; assembly: GCA_049650345.1. Classification (GTDB taxonomy): domain Bacteria; phylum Pseudomonadota; class Gammaproteobacteria; order Enterobacterales; family Alteromonadaceae; genus Glaciecola. Next base: position 8,749 of record JBARZY010000191.1, read on the forward strand.
TAGGTGAATACGGTCGTTACGCTGGTACTACTGCTGTGCCAGACGTAGCAGTAGACGCTGACGGTGAAGTTCAGGTTGAAGACGGTACGTCTTACACACTTTCATATCGCCACTTCTGGAACGAAACTACGCGCAGTACTATCTATATTGGTGGTTCAGATGCAGACGTTTCTGGTCAAGACCGTCAACATTGGGGTGCTAACGTAATCACTAACCTTACACCTAAACTTAAAACGGGTATTGAAGTAGGTCGTTACACAGTGTCAGACAACTTACCTACTGATTTAAGCTCAAACTACGTTCAACTATCTGCTGTATTTGCGTTTTAATTTAGCACATACAACAACAAGTAGTTAACGACAGAAAAAGGGCCGATAGCAATATCGGCCCTTTTTAATGGAGGGGGGTAAAAAGATTCACTCAACTATCATTATCAGCGATACCTTTACAGACAACAGTTGCAGTTGCGCTGCGTTTTATCAAGTTTACCAATGCCAGGATTAAACGTATTTGTGGGGTCAAGTTTCACATAAAATTGTTTTAAAGGATCTTCAGCCTTATATAAGTGACCTACGTTGTGTTCGGCAGGGTATTTCGCGCCCCGAGCATCTAGCAAGGCTAACATGGCAGCTTTAACGCTATCGGGGTTAGCGCCTTTTTTAAGAATATAATCTTGGTGAAATACATGACAAAAGAAGTGACCATAATAGAGC
>JBARZY010000192.1:0-1536 GCA_049650345.1 Glaciecola sp.
CTAAATTCAATGATGCCGATATGTTTTACTCACGCGCCTATGCGCGCTATCCATCAGATAGAACAGTCGTTGAATACGCTCAATTTTTAAACTTGACGGGTAATCAAGCGAAGGCATTAAATATGCTGAATGAGTACGTAAAGGAAAATGCTCAGGCGCTGAACCCGTTGCTATTGCTTGCCACCATGCAACCCGGTCAAGCTGGCATAGAAAATTATAAAAAAGTATTGGCGATTAACCCAAACAATGTGGTCGCGCTTAACAATATTGCAGAGTTGTATCTTGAGCAAGGTGCATATAAAACAGCATTGCCTTACGCTGAAAGGGCCTTGGCACTTGTTCCGAACAATACAACTGTGAAAAGTACAGTTGCGGCAATTAAACAAGCCATGTAATCAGCAAAGTCGCGCTTGCTTTTAACGTGGCATCGCGACTTGTAACGCTAATTATTGGAGTTTAGTATGACAATTGATACTGCTACGCCGGCATACAGAGTGCTTGATATAAGCCGTTATGCGCCCAGTGGTGATAACATTCAGCCTTGGAAGTTTAAGTTAGTAAACGATACCGCATTTGAGGTGCATTTAACTGACTGTGCTGACTGGATGATTTACGACAAACTGACTACGTCTAGTTTTTTAGCACTGGGTGCATTATTTGAATATATTGATATTGCAGCTGCCGAATTTGGTTACGCTGCAACCTACACACCCGTTGCCACTGATATTCCACACAAGCATATTTATTATGTCGCTTTATCTGAACAAGACACTGTTAAAAGCGACCTGTTTGACACACTCACTACACGCACGGTTCAACGCAAGTCTATGGGTACCCAAGCGTTAAGCGTCACTGAGCGTGAGCAATTAATGGCTTCGTTGCCGGATGGGTTTAGTGTGCAATTATATGAAAGTGAAGCGCAGCGTAAAGCCTATGCTAAGTTGTTGTTTGAAAACAGTTACACCCGCTATGCGATGCCCGAGGGTTATCATACACATGCAGAAGCAATAGATTGGCGTAAAGGCTATGAACAACTGAGCCCAATTAAAATTCCACCTAAGGCCCTTGGCATCAACCCTATTATGGTTGCGCTAACTAAAGTCGCACTCAGTAGTTGGGGATTATTTCATGTTATCGAAAAATACTTATTTGGCCTTATATTGCCCAGGTATTTAATGGATTATGTGGCGGTGGTAAAATCAACTGCTGTGTTTGTGCTCACATGTGATAAAACGCCCACTACTCAGCAAGATACCATTGATTCGGGCAGAGCAATGGTTAGATTTTGGTTAATGGCAAATAAACTGGGACTTGGCTTTCAACCGCAGTATACCCCGGTGTTATTTGCAGAATATTTACGTGCTAACTTGTCGTTCACAAGCAGTAAACGCGCACTGAAACGCGCCAAAAAAATTAACGCCACCTTTAAGCAACTAGCCGGTGACGATGTTGTTGAACGGTCGGTGTTTATGGGACGACTAGGGCGCACACCCGCGGTGAACTCTCGTTCAACAAGATTAACGGTGGCAGAGTTGC
>JBARZY010000193.1:0-2471 GCA_049650345.1 Glaciecola sp.
GTAAAAAGGGGGTCTAAATAGGTACACTCCTTTATATTCGCGGCCTGTAGCTTGGTACTTATTACCCAACTTATTACCCAAAATATACTTCTTACACAGGGCTTGCAGAAACTTATGTGATAATGTAACAATTTGTATTTGCAAAATGCGAATAAAGAATATTTAAGCGAGATATCAACAAAACACTTTACAACTACAAATAACTAGATTATATTTAATCACAGTTAATTAAACATAAACGGGATAGAAAAATGAAAAATTCAGATTTACCAGCGATGCCGTTAAGTGGTGATGCATACCAAGACTTCGCGCATTACGATGGTACACCTAAAACCAGTTACAACCCAGAATGTCAAGGTTTAACCAAGCGTGAAATGTTTGCCATGCACGCAATGCAAGGGCTTTTGGCCAACAGTTACGGCGACTCTTGGAGTCCAGAGCAGAGAGTCCTATCCATATCAAGGCAATCGGTTGAGCATGCAGACGCATTGCTAAAGGAGCTAGAAAAATGAACACATACAAAATCGCATTAACCAGCCCAGCTAAGAATATTACTTTTAAGGTTGAGGCTAAAACCGAATTTATGGCTTGTAGCATCGCTAAGAAGCGTTTTAAACTGTTTAGCCAAGCTGAGTGTCATATTGCAGACGTTAAGCGCTTAAAGTCGCGTACAGAGAAGATTATGATATTAGGCTCGTTTGCGTTGTTTGCTACGGCGTTTGTTATGACAGTTTGGCAGTTGGGAGGTTGATATGGAAGCTTTAGAAGAGTTAAAGGCGATTATTGCGGGTAAGCCGGAGGGTGCAACTCATTTTGAGTCGCTTTCAAGTGGGAGCTATCATTACTTTAAAGTTTGCAAAAAATACGGGGTCGATACTTTCAAGTTGTGGTCATCGGATAATCAGTTTTATTTTAGTTGCAACGTTGCGCTTGGTGATTTTCGCTCAATATCCGACATAGAGATAATTATTGAATTTATGGAGTGGCAGCAAAGCGCGTTTAAAGCTCACCCAAATATTGATTTAGATATCGAGGCTTTAAAATGAAACAATGCAGAACACGAAGCAATGCCCACTTTAACGGCATACTTACAATGCAAATGATGGGATATAATCGCGGATATACTTTGGACTTACCACGGTGGAAAGTTCGTAACGTTAAATTTAATGTGCATGGGGTGGGTTTATGAACGTTTTATCTCTTTTTGACGGTATGTCATGCGGTCGCATAGCTTTAGATCGTGCAGGCATACAGGTAAGCAAATATTACGCTAGCGAACTTGATAAGTACGCAATCAAAGTTACACAGGCAAATTGGCCTGAAACAATTCAGCTTGGCGATGTAACTAAGTGGCGTGAGTGGGATGTGGATTGGTCAAGCGTTGATCTGTTGATTGGTGGTTCGCCATGCCAGGGATTTAGTTTTGCTGGTAAGCAATTGGCGTTTGATGATCCTCGTAGCAAGTTGTTTTTCGTTTATGTGGATATTCTCAACCATATTAAATCAGTTAACCCTAACGTTAAATTCATGCTTGAAAACGTAAAAATGAAAAAAGACTACTTAGAAATAATCCGCGATCACTTAGGCGTTAAGCCTGTATTTATCAATTCCGCATTAGTAAGCGCCCAAAACCGCCAGCGTTACTATTGGGCTAATTGGGATTTTGAGGCACCAGAAGATAAAGGGATCATGCTTACTGATGTTTTGGAAGCAGATTTTGTTGATAGGGATAAAAGCCATTGTTTAGATGCTAATTATTACAAGGGTGGAAACTTAAAAAGCTACTTTGAAAAGAGCAGAAGGCAGCTTGTATTTACTAACCCTGCCGCTATGGTTGGTCGAAAGCTGGATGAAAATGGCAAGCGCAATGACTCGCTAAACAAAAAAGCTATTCAATGCCTAGAGGTTCATGGGCATGGCAAGTCGAGGTGCATATCAACAGTAAGCAAAGACAGCCTAGTTAGTGACTTACCGCCAGGCAGGCACATAGATTATGAGCGCAAAAGCTACAGAAAGCTAACACCAATAGAGTGCGAGAGGCTGCAAACAGTGCCAGATAACTACACTAACCACGTAAGCAACACTCAGAGATACAAAATGCTAGGCAATGGCTGGACTGTCGATGTTATAGCGCATATTTTTAAGTCGATGAATTAATCACTGGGTTTAGCGCCCCTTTAATTTTTTATGATATACTCAAGGCATATTTTAATTAATTATTTTTAGGTGATTTATGGCTGGTGGTAGACCTACAAAGTACAACGAGGAGGCGCTTAACACCGCAGAGGATTACATTGTTAATTTCTCTGATTACGGCGATGCAATACCTTCCGTTGTTGGGCTGGCTGTCGCACTGGAAACCCATAGAGATACGATTTACGCATGGGCAAAAGAGGAAGGTAAAGAAGCGTTTTCCGACATTGTCAAGAGATTATCAACAAACCAAGAGCGTAGATTACTTAATGGCGGCC
>JBARZY010000194.1:0-10553 GCA_049650345.1 Glaciecola sp.
CAAAATACGGTGATTGACGATATTGCTTGGCAAATGTTTTTAGATGCTAAACGCGTATTGCGGCCAGGCGGCGAGCTGCGCATTGTGGGCAATAGACATCTTGATCATCGCGTGAAACTCAGTAAGCTATTTGGTGGCTGCAAAGTAGTGGCCAGCGACAAAAAATTTGTTGTGTTAAAAGCAATAAAACACGACTAACTATAAAGGAAAATTGTATATGCGATATTTGCAAAGCGCGTTTTTATCGATATGTGTCATCACAAGTATTACACTGGTCACCATGTATGCTTCGACCCCAGCCAATGCCCAAAATAAACCGCGACTATCAAACGTAATAGGCGAAGCCATTCAAAAAGACAATTTCTATCCGCGCGTTAAATTGATTACCAGCATGGGCGACATTGTGATTGAGCTGCGTCGCGACCGAGCACCGGCTACCGTGAACAACTTTCTGATGTATGTTAAAGAGCAAGCTTATAACGGCACGCTGTTTCATCGTGTCATCGCCGACTACATTGTGCAGGGTGGTGGCTACGACAAAGACATGAAAGAACTCGATGCTAAGTATAGCATTGTGAATGAGTCGGGTAATGGCCTCAAAAACAATCACTACACAGTGGCAATGGCGCGCATGCTCAACCCGCATTCGGCCAAACGACAATTCTTCTTTAATATGAAAGACAACGACAACCTAAACCCAGGCCGTCAATGGGGTTATACAGTATTTGGCGAGGTAGTAGAAGGTCAAGACATCGTCGACGCGATGTCATTGGTATCTACCCATATTGATCCGCAAACAGGACTTCCCGACACGCCTGTAGAAGATATTGTATTACAGCGTATTAGTATTTTGCCTGAGCCAAGCTTTGAATAAAACTCGCGTTTAACTGGCTTTTTTATAAGCAGGATGGGTTTGATTGCGGCCATGTTTTTTGGCCTCAAACAAATAGTGGTCGGCAATATTAATGGCTTGATCAATATTTACATCAGGGGTAATTTGTTTCAAGCCAATGCTCAGGGTGACGGATATTGATTTACCCTTATATGTGAATGACGTACTTTGTAATTGATTACGTATCTTTTCTGCTAACTTAAATGCATCGGTGTCGTTCGTTTCAGGCAGTAAAAACAAAAACTCCTCGCCCCCCCAACGCGCCACGCTATCTTGCTTACGCACAGCTTGCTTAAAAAATACCGCTAATTGCTCTAACACATGATCACCGCCGTCATGCATATGTTCGTCGTTTATTTTTTTAAAATAATCAATATCGCATAGCATCACGCTAAGCGGTTGGTTAGAGCGTTTAGAGCGCTCGTACTCATGTTTTAAGTATTCTCGCATGCCTCTGCGATTAGGCAGTTTAGTTAATGGGTCATGCATTGCTTGGCGTTCAAACTTGTCGCTTAACTTTTGAATGAATTGAAAAGATTTTTGCCTAGAGTATTCGTAAAAGCCAAATAATAGCGTTACCGTAATAAACGAGTATATCAGCCTGAGGGAAAACTGAGTTTGATATTCAGTCGCTAATAACGAGTTCCCCGGAGAAAACAACATCACCGCCACCACAATCAAAAATAGTATCAAATTTTGGATACCCTTTTTTAATCCATAAAAATGAAAGGCGACCGGTGGCACAAGATACATCCATAAGGGCCCTGTATTGGCATTTCCGCCAGAATATACTAGCCATAAAATAAGTACAATTAAACAGAGATATAAAACGCGCGTAGAAATATTGAGGGTATTGCCCAGAGAGGGGAATCGATGTATTTGATGGCAAAAGAAAAATACGCTGCTGGAAATCAATAAGGCAATACTTAGCGGAAGATTGCCACGAAGAAATGCGCTTATCGCTAATGTAAAAGTGATAGTATAACCGATAAATGCAAATAAGTTCGACACTAGTAAGCGCTGGCTTTTTTCATAGTCAGTGCTAGCAGTTATCCCCACACGGAGATATCGAACAATGGCTTCTTTCACTTGATTTACCATCAGTTAATATGCATATGATTTTTAAATTAGTTAGGTCCAAAAATTTTATATCAAACACACTATGCAACAACAAGCGTATAATCTATATAAACGTATATTTAGCAATACCAAACTAAAGTTTAGTATCTATGGATTGCAATGTTGACAATAAAAAGCACTAGCAGTTCCGCTGACTTCATTTACCTTAAGCTGATAACCACAACCCTTACAATCACATAAATAGTATAGTGCTTGTGCAGTTGGCTGCATGCATAATTCGCACGGTAAGCCCTTTTCTATGTGATCAGGCACAAAATTAACACGGTCACACTTAGGACAAATTGCCTGTAAACGCGAGACTAAACTATTAGCAGTGATGCCTATTACCTGCTGGCGCTGCGGACAATGCATGGCTCTAAAATCTGGCTCAATACTAGCGGGCCATTTTTTTACATTCGAAGTTACATCGTCAGCATGTAAACCTTTCAACCATTGTTGACCTATATTCACGTTCCACTTTTGCTTAGGTTCAAAATCAGCCAGCTTTGCACGTAGCTCGTTTTCACTTTCAGCGCTAATGGGAAGCAAACTAGTAGGTTGCTTATAGCGAGCAATCACTTCTATTTTCTTAGATACATCCACAAAAGCTAATATTTCTTCGTTGATATTACCAAAGCCAAAATGACCTACAAAACTTCCCTCGCTGCCAATGCCTTGATTACAACCAGTGAGTTCGCAGGCCAAATAGGCTTTTTTTAATGCTGCGTTTTCAGGGCTTAATACACGTTCAACACTGCCATCAAAAGCGCCTAATTTATCCGTATCAAACGCGTCTGTATGCACAATCTGAGTATTGAATGCTTCAAAAAAAACAGGCTCGAGAATAATCTGCTTGCCATGTTTGGTCAGCAAGGCCACATGTGATTCAACAAAATTTGATGATGCAACAGTCATATGTTGTTTCCGTATAAGTCCGCCTTGTATTTTATGCCATATTTATTTGGATGAATATATTAAACATGACGTGTAAGTACCCATTTCAATCCAAACAGGCGTATATTCACTATATAATCTATTATGTATTTCTCAATAATAAAACTGCTTCAACAAGGATGCGACATGAAATCACTTCTTATACTGCTGCTAGCAAGTTGCCTCGCCAGCGTGAGCTACGCTAGCCCGCTCATTTTACAACCCGAAATATCACCTGATGGCAACACTATTGCTTTTTCGTATCAAGGTGATATTTGGACTGTACCCGTTTCGGGAGGTCGTGCTTTTCGCTTAACCATACACGAAGGCTATGAAAGCTCACCAGTGTGGAGTGATAACAGCCAGCAAATAGCTTTTAATAGCGACCGCTTTGGTAACAACGATGTGTTTGTTATTGATGCCCAAGGCGGACGACCAACTCGTTTGAGCTATCACTCAGCCAGTGATCGTGTGACTGATATTACGCCATCCAATGATGTGTTGTTTATGAGCCGCAGACTGTATCAACAAGTAGAACGTGAATCGGAGGTATTGGTTGTTGATATTGATGGAAAGCGCACCGAGTCAAGATTCATGGATGGCCTTGGCATGGATGCGGTGGTGTCTCCAGACGGCAATAAAGTGGCCTTTGTGAGAAGCACTGCGCGTGTATCAAGAGAAGATTATCGTGGCCCTGCCAACAGAAACATTTGGATATATAATACCCGTAATAATAACTATGCACAGCTAACCAATTTTGCCGGCAGTGACTTTATGCCAAAATGGATAGACAACAGCACCTTGTACTATGTCTCGCCGCAAAGCGGCAAATATAACGTTCATAAAATCGACTTATCGGGTACCAGCCAAGCCTTAACGAATGAAACAGCATTTGGCGTGAATCATTTCAGTACTAATGCCAACGGCTCAATTATTGTTTACCAAACAGGCGACAAGGTGTTTCTGTTTGATGTGGCTGCAAACAAAAAACAACGCATCAATATCGATGTCAGCAGTGACTTTAGATTTGACCCACAGGTTACTCAAACCAAAACCAACGACATAGACGAATATGCGGTATCGCCCAATGGTAAGCTGTCTGCATATGTTTTACGTGGCGATATATTTGTTACTCGCAACGACAAAGATGATAAACGCAGTGTTAGAGTAACCACTGGTGCTGCGCGCGACCAGCACGTTAAATGGCTTAACGACAGCACCCTAATTTACGTGTCTGACACTGCTGGGCAAAAAGACCTGTACACATTGATGTCAGATGACGACCAGCAAACCAGCTTGTTTTACAGTTTAAAGTATAAGGCAGCTCGCATTACTGACACTGAAGAAGATGAAACCTCTCCTGTAATATCGCCAAACGGTAAACGCATCGCCTTTTTGCGCGGACGCGGGCAATTGCATACAGCAAACATTAGCGAGACTGGCGCGCTCTCTGAAATAAAAACACTGCTTGATGGCTGGGATACGCCAGAAGGTATCGTATGGTCTCCTGACAGCCAATGGCTAGCCTATTCACTAAGCGATTTAAATTTTAACGAAGAGATATATATCCATGCCGCTGATAATTCGAAAGCGCCAGTAAATGTCAGTATGCATCCCAAATATGACGTTAATCCTGTATTTAGTCCTGACGGAAGTAAATTAGGCTTTAGCTCTATGCGCAATAATGGAGACTTTGATATATGGTTCGTTTGGCTTAATGAGGCCGACTGGCAGCGCTCTAAAGCGCAGTGGCAACGCGCAGAATTTAAAGATGACAGCAACGATAAGCCAAGCAGTAATGAGTCTGATGAAAAAGATGAAAACGAAGAAGCTGAATCAGAAACCTTGTTGAGTATTGATTTTGATGGCATATACAAGCGCCTAGAACAAGTTACTCGATTTGCCGGTAATGAATTAGAACTTGCCTTTGACAAGGAAGGCGAACACATTTATTACAGTATTGGTGGCAATACACGACAAAATTTCAAAATAGAACGCCAGCTACATAAAATCAAATGGGATGGTGAAGACAAAGAAACCATACTCAGCGGCGATGCTCAAGCTTCTGACTTGTATTTAACTAACAACGGCAAACATTTATACGCGTTAACTAAAGGCGGTAAACTCGTACGCGTGATTACAAAAACCGATAAAAACGAAACCTTAACGGTGTCATCAACCTTGACCATTGATCACCAACAAGAACTCACACAAATATTTGATGACGCATGGCGTGCCCTGAATGCAGGCTTTTATGACCCTAACTTTCATGGCAAAGATTGGCAAAAACTGCGCGAACAATACCGTCCTATAGCACTAAAAGCGTCAACTAAAGAAGACTTTCAATACATTTTCAATTTAATGCTTGGTCAAGTTAATGCGAGTCATATGGGCTTATTCAGAGGAGAGAACCCCAAGCAAACGCAAAAACAAACCACGGGATTATTGGGTATAGAGGGTAAGCACACAGACAAAGGCTTTGAAATAAGCTCGGTACTTAAAAACAGCCCTGCATACCGCCAAGAAAGTAAACTGCAAGTAGGCGATATTATTACTGCAGTGAATCAACAAACACTCGACAATACAAACTTATATCGCTTACTCATGAATAAGGTAGATGAGCCCGTGCTGTTGTCAGTTAGGTCTAAAAAAACAACGCACGAAATAGAGATATGGCCGGTGAGCAGTTTACGCAGTGAGACTTACGATGCATGGGTAGATGAACGCAAACGCTTAACTGACGAATATTCAGACGGACGATTAGGCTACTTGCACATAAGAGGCATGAACTGGTCTAGTTTTGAGCGATTTGAACGTGAGTTAATGGCTGCCGGTTATGGCAAAGACGGTATTGTAATTGACGTGCGTTATAATGGCGGTGGTTGGACAACCGATTACTTAATGGCTGTGCTTAATGTGAAACAACACGCATATACCATTCCACGCGGCGCCGCTGAAAACTTGCAGAGTGAACATACGAAGTTCCGTGACACTTACCCGTTTTCAGAACGCTTGCCCCTATCATCCTGGACCAAGCCATCTATTGCCATGAGCAACGAGAATAGCTATTCGAATGCGGAAATTTTTTCCCATGCTTACAAAGCACTTGGTATTGGCAAGCTAGTAGGCCGTCCTACCTTTGGTGCAGTTATCAGTACTGGCGGTTATCGTTTGGTAGACGGTTCGTTATTGCGCATGCCATTTAGAGGGTGGTGGGTCAAAGAAACTGGAGAAAACATGGACTTTGTGCCGGCAACGCCCGATATTGAAGTGTTTAATCCGCCGGCGTATAAAGCAAAAGGGGTAGACCCTCAACTCAAACGTGCGGTTAGCGAACTCGTTAATTCTCTGTAACTTAGATAAAAAAAAGCGCTTATAAGTATTACTTACAAGCGCTTTTTAATGATTTTTTTAGTTAGCCAATATTCGTGATATGTTCAATCAATTCGACTTGCACTTTTTCAGCTTGTCTGTTCGATACTTGACACGTGCCCGCAGCCATGTGACCACCGCCACCATATTGCAAACACAATTCTCCCACGTTTACAGTTGAACTTCTGTCTAAAATCGATTTACCAATAGCAAATACAGTATTTTGCAGTCTGAACCCCCACATCAAATGGATTGAAATATTACATTGTGGAAATAAAGCATAAATCATAAAACGATTGCCTGCGTAAATAACCTCTTGTTCTCTAAGGTCAAGTATTACCAGGTTTTTGTGCACGGTACTGCAAGCTTTCACCTGTTCACTGAATTTTTCAGTATGCTGAAAATACAATTCAACGCGCTCTTGCACATCGGGTAAGGCGATGATTTCATCAATAGTATGATTACGGCAATAATCAATCAACTCCATCATCAACTGATAATTTGAAATTCTAAATTCTCTAAAACGCCCTAGGCCCGTGCGACTATCCATTAAGTAATTAAGCAGCACCCAGCCTTCTGGTTGCAGTATTTCTTGCTTGCTAAACTGTGCCGCGTCGGCTTTATCTACCGCAGCCATCATGTCATTCCACGCTTCAGGGAACACATCTTCGCCGCCATAGTAATCGTATACTACTCGTGCTGCTGATGGCGCATTTGGGTCAATAATATGGTTTTGTTTAGTGTTATCGCCGCTGCGTTTAATTTCACTTGAATGATGATCAAACGCTAAGTGACAACCAGCCACAAAGGGCAAATTTGTGGTGATGTCATTAGGACTAATTTCAATAGTGCCATCTTGCATATCTTTAGGGTGCACAAACTTGATGTCGTCAATCAAATCTAGCTCTTTCAGTAATACTGCGCACACTAATCCATCAAAATCGCTGCGTGTTACTAGTCTATATTTGCTCTCTACTGAACGGGCCATTACCGACACAATTACTCTCCTACAACTTAGTTAAGTGTTCGCTGTTAGTAAACAAACAACAGCGTAAAGCCATATAGATAGTAATCGTAAGTAGGAAAAACTTAAGTATGAAGTAACATACCCTGGTGCCGTCTCAAATATCCATTCATGCTTGCTCTTTTCCGTTAACAACAGATTTGCCTCGCCACCAAGCAGCCAGTGATGAACCGGTTATGTTCATTAATGGTCCAAATACTGCGGGCGCTAGCCCCATACTTGCCACTCTGCCCATTTCAAGCGCAATGCCTGACGCCAGCCCAGAGTTTTGCATGCCTACTTCAAAGGCAATAGTGCGAGACGACGATTCGTCCATACCCAGTAACTTGGCACTGCCATATCCGCATACATATCCAATCACATTGTGAATAAGCACGAGTACAATTAGTATGCCACCAATTGCCAGTAAGCTATCGCGCCCAGCAGCGGTTATGACAGTAATAATAATGGCAATACCTAACATCGATACTTTAGGCATGGCTTTATCAATAAACGAAAACTTACCATGCAATAAATGATTAAATATTAAACCTGCAATAATGGGCAATATCACTATTTTACAAATACTCCAAAACATGGCCATCGCATCTATTGGAACAAATTCATCGGCTAGTAAAGACATATAAAAAGGCGTAATAAAGGGTGCCAGTAAGGTAGATACTGCGGTTAATGTTAGTGACAACGCTAAGTTTGCACCTGAGATATAAGCCATTACGTTTGACGCCAAACCACTGGGTGAGCAACCTACCAAAATAATACCGGCAGCAATTTCTGGTGGCAAACCCGACACGGTAGCCAACGCAAAGCCCACAATTGGCATAATAGTGAACTGACACAGCAAACCAATAAATACCCCTTTCGGCATTTTCCCCACTGCAGCAAAATCGCCTACGCTCATGGATGTGCCCATACCGAACATAATAATCATTAGCAGCGGCACAATAAGGCCTTTGGTTTCAAAACTACCAATATGCGTAAACACATTCGGGTAATACAAAGACGCCGCGACAGCAGCAAAAATCAAAAAGGTAAAGGCAAACCCTGCAAAATGCTTTGTGCTGCGTAAAAACAATACGATGGCCACAAAAAAGCTTATTACTAATGGCCCTGCATTAGCCCAACCATAAAGTGCAACAACAACTATGCTGGCTAAGGCTAACAATATTGTTAAGCCGGCAAACCCTTTTTGCCATATAGATGGATGCGTGTTTTGGTTAGCGTTTGTGCTCATCGTCAAGCTCTTCTGTTGTTTGTTATCATTAATGCATATAGGTGCAATGTTTAGCTACGTGCGTGCTTATCAATTAAATGTTGAATATCCCATGGCGTATCCCTGAGTTGACTTGCTCGGGGGTATTTGGGGTCAGCAAGATCGTTATATATATTACCACTCAGCCACAGCGACGTACGTTGAATGAACTCGATTACACGCGCCATGCCGCCACTTTCATAACACCCCATTAAACACGTTTGTACATACGAATAATTAACCGGAAATGATTCATTAGCTGGCCATTTTTGTAAGGTTTCGCAAATATAGATTGGCGTATTGGCTAATACATCAAGCAAATGTATATTGCTTTGATAAGCGTGTTCAAGTTCCAGCTGTGCCAAGGAGATTTCAGTAAATCGATAATCTTTCTCCCTTGCTTCAAATGAGGCATCAAAACTTAAGCAGATAAGTTGCGCATTGAGTGAATGAGACCTATTTGGTAACGCGCCAACATAGGTTTGTTTCTCGGGCATAGACCGCGTTATCCAAGCACGCTCCCAACCATGCACCACGGCATCTATGGTAACGCCCATAATATTGCTATAGGTTTGTCTTGAATATTCACTCAGCAAGCTGCCATACCCTGCAACAATTACCTTGTCATTTGCTTGCTCAATAAATGTTGCTGTGCGCTTAGCAATGTTCATAACTAAAACTCAATACTTCACTAATGTGTGATTTGTTTAACGCTAACATAAGTAAACGATCTAGCCCTAATGCAACGCCCGAGCATGCTGGTAAGCCGTGTTCTAAAGCTTGCAAGAATAGGTCATCAATAGGCTTTTGCTTAAGCCCCATAGCAAGGCGCTGCTGATTATCGTATGCAAATCGCTGCGCCTGAATAGCATGGTCTTGCAGTTCTTCAAAGCCGTTTGCCAGCTCTAGCCCCTTATAATATACCTCAAAGCGATGAGCAGTAAGCTTGTTGGCAGATAACACGGCTAATGATGCTTGAGCGGCCGGAAAATGCGTCACTACTGCTGGCGCAGTTTGCCCAATACATGGCTCAATAACTTGGTTGAACAATACCTGCAATGCACTTGTGTGCTGAATATTCGCCGGTAAACTGGCAACGTAATCGGCCAAACCATGCTGCTGCAAGCAGGCCAATAATTCGGCTAAATCAGCGTCAATAGGGTTGATATGACAATATTGTTCAAATACCTCAGTGTAGGTAAATTGCTGCGCTTGGTTAACAGGTAAGACGGAATATAACAACGCCAGTAACTCGTCAATTAGCTGCTGCATACTAAAATCAAGTCGGTACCATTCAAGCATGGTAAATTCAACATTATGGTGTCGGCCTATTTCATCGTCTCTGAATGCTTTGCACAACTGAAAAATATCGCCACTACCTGCGGCTAATAAGCGTTTCATGGCATATTCAGGAGACGTTTGTAAATAGAGGGTTTGCGAGGTCTTAGCACCTGGCTCTGTATGTACAGTACACAAACCCTGTAAGTGAGGATCGGTAATAGTAGAACGCGACAAACAAGGCGTATCGACTTCTAGTACCTTGCGTGCATAAAAGAACGTCCGGACTTGCTGAATAAATTCTGCGCGTTTGCGTAAGGTATCAATCGAGGCACTTGGTTGCCATTTATGTTGCGAAAGTTGCATGTTATTGGCTCATATAAAAAACGCCATGTTTGACAACATAGCGTTAATTAATCGTTTATTCATTGGCTGGCTTCGCTTAATTAATGCGTATAGGCCAAAACAATCAACTCAGTGTTATTTTTGTGCGCGAGACGAGTATTCACCGGTGCGCGTATCAACTTTTACCACTTCACCAGTTTGCACAAATAACGGCACTCTTACTACTGCGCCGGTAGACAAGGTAGCGGGTTTACCACCGGTGCCGGCTGTATCGCCCTTCAAGCCTGGGTCAGTTTCAGTGATTTCAAGCTCAACAAAGTTCGGTGGTGTAACCACAATAG
>JBARZY010000195.1:0-52202 GCA_049650345.1 Glaciecola sp.
GGTGTATCTAATATGGTTGGGGAGCTTTCTATTTCCCATGTACGAGGTTAAGGAAAAAATCCAGTCGCTCCCTGTACTGTATTGCCCCTTAGCCGCTTTGGGAGGGTTTTCTCTAATTGCGCAATCAATCGCATTTCTGAGGGTAACTTCTAGACATTGAAGAGCAGGAAAGAGAGCTCCACAAAGAGCCTTATTCCAATTGTAAGCAGCTAATACATCGTCTTTTTTTACTTTGAGATGGTGCTCATATACTGATAACCTTTCAGCGGATATGTATTTCAAGTGGTCTTCCTTGATATCAAATCATTGACTTTGAATGATAACACGCCTATTATTTATTTCATAAAGGCGGAGTAGCCTCGATTATACTGAGGTCTCATGCGAAAAAGTGTTACGGAAAAGCCACCTTCGGGTGGCTTTTCTCGTTCTAAGCTATCAACTCGCCTTTTGCAGGACGCATTTACAGAACTTTTCTACTTCACCGAAAAGCCGATTTGCCCCAGAGTCAAAAGAATGCAATTTTAGTGCATAGTAAAGATTGTGTAGAATATCTTCCGCTTGACCTGCTACTAGATCATCTTTTGAGGAAAGCCAACTTGTAGTAACGGCAACTTTCTGCTTTAACGGCTCTACGACAGTAATATCCACATTTCCAGAAACTAGCCTACGTCGGAACTCATATTCATCGACTAACGAATCTGTGTACTGAATGAACTCGCCGAATAAACGGTGAGCTTCACGAATCGTTTCGATATCGACAGGTGACTTCAAGGGCAGGGATTTGTAGTAAAAATAGATACGCCCAACATCTTCGACCAGATAAACTGGTGCTGATACTTTTCGACGTAACAAAGTAGATAAAATTTCATGTAAGCTTTTCATTTAAACCTCCGCTAGATATGTAATTTACTTACATGAAATAGGCTAAATTAAAGTACCAAACCGCTACATTGAGAATAACTACGAAAACTTAGGTAACTTTAATTTAATTGAATTGAATCCAGATAATCAGACCACCATTGCATCATTTTTTTTCTTTGTTTTAGAAACTTTGCACGGTTATATGGGCGAGAAGAGCTTGTTCCAATCAGATGGGAAAGTTGAATTTCAATATACTTATCATCCCAGTCATTCTCGTTAAGTATCGTCGATGCAGTACTTCTAAAACCATGGGCAGATACAACATCCGCTGAATACCCCAACTCTCGTAATCTGTTCGTTAAGACGTTCTTACTTAAAGGTTTAGATGCATCTCTTTGATTAGGAAATAAGTGAGTCGAGTATCCGGTATATTCTCTGAGGTGCAACAATTGTTCTTGCACCTGGCGAGACATTGGAACTAAATGATCTCTACTTCGCTTCATATCTTCCGCAGGAAGTATGATTAATTCTTCATCAAAAGAAATATATGTCCATTTTAGTGATCTGACCTCAACAGGCCGTAAGAAAACCCGAGGTATCAGTTTAAGGGCTTCAATCGTGCAAAAATCACCGGAATTATTGTTGTCGATATCTGACATTAGTTTCCCTAATGCTTTAGGCTCAGTGATGGCTGCCATGTGCTTAACAGCAGGCAGCTTGCCGATGACGTCTTTTAACGGGAAATTTTGGGCTGGGTTAGTTTCGGTTAGTTCCTTGCCTAACGCAAAACCAAATACTCTATTCAATGTGGATAGGATTGGTGATGCCTTTTTAGGTGTGCCTACCTCTTTTTGAGTAAGCATAATCTGAGCTATATCCACTACCTTAATACTGTCGATGGAACGGTCTCTTATTGATGAACAATCCTCAAGAAGCCATTTCTTTACCTTTTTAGCATAGTCCTCACTCCATTCACCTTTTTGAGTGCCCCACCATTCCATTGCGACGACTTCAAAGAGTTTGTTCTTAGCTATACGATTAGCTTGTTTATTTGCCTTTCGTTGGACCATGGGGTTAATACCCTGATCTAACAATTTACGAGCATTTTTAGCTAGGTCTCTAGCTTCAGTAAGAGTTGTTTGAGGGTATTTACCCAGCGCTAGCTCTTGATGTTTATTTGAAAACTTATAGCGCATCCGCCACAGCTTCGACCCTGTTTTATTTACCAGCAAATAGAGGCCATTGCCGTCAAAAAGCTTCTTGCTTTTCTTATCGGCTGGACACTGAGCCGCTTTTATAGTTTTATCAATTAGTGCCATATCTTCTATTTAGCAGTGGGGTATATTTATTAACATACCATTTATATTCACCAAATAAAAATCAACACACCCCAATTTATACCCTGAGCAACCTGCAATTACATGCAATGCGATGCAAGATGAACACATATCCTAGATAAAGAAAAAACCCCGCCAAGGCTGACCTTGACGGGGTTTTGCAATTCAGAGCAATAAGCTAGGACAGATTACATCATGCCGCCCATTCCACCCATGCCGCCCATATCAGGCATAGCAGGTGCTGCTGCAGCTTCGGTTGGTGCATCACCTACCATTGCTTCAGTAGTAATCATTAAGCTAGCAATTGATGCTGCAAACTGAAGTGCGCTACGCGTTACTTTAGTTGGGTCTAGAATACCCATCTCAAGCATGTCGCCATATGTGTCGTTGCCCGCATTGTACCCATAGTTGCCTTCGCCATTTTTTACAGCGTTAGTTACTACAGAAGCTTCCGCGCCTGCGTTTGAAGCGATTTGACGAAGTGGCGCTTCCATTGCGCGAAGCATAAGCTTCACGCCTAGCGTTTGCTCTTCGTTGTCACCGGTTAGCTCAGCAAGTTTGGCCGCAGCGCGAACCAAGGCAACACCACCACCAGGCACTACGCCTTCTTCTACCGCAGCACGTGTGGCATGCAATGCATCTTCTACGCGCGCTTTCTTCTCTTTCATTTCTACTTCAGTAGCGGCGCCTACTTTAATTACAGCAACACCACCGGCTAACTTAGCTAGGCGTTCTTGTAACTTTTCTTTGTCGTAATCTGAAGATGACTCTTCAATTTGCGCACGAATTTGGTTACAACGACCTTCAATAGCGTCTTGGTCGCCAGCGCCGTCAACTACGGTTGTGTTGTCTTTGTTAATAACAACACGTTTTGCAGTACCAAGGTCTTCAAGCGTTACTTTTTCAAGTTCTAGACCAATTTCTTCTGAAATTACCGTACCGCCAGTTAGCGTGCCAATGTCTTGCAACATGGCTTTACGACGGTCACCAAAACCAGGTGCTTTAACTGCAGCAACTTTCACGATGCCGCGCATGTTATTCACTACCAAGGTTGCTAAGGCTTCGCCTTCAACATCTTCAGCAATAATAAGTAATGGCTTAGATGATTTTGCTACCGCTTCAAGTGTAGGTAACAATTCACGAATGTTAGACACTTTTTTGTCTACTAATAAGATAAATGGCGTTTCAAGTTCAACAGTGCCATTTTCTTGGTTGTTAATGAAGTAAGGTGACAAATAGCCACGGTCAAACTGCATACCTTCTACAACGTCTAGTTCGTTTTGCAGCGCTTGGCCTTCTTCAACGGTAATAACGCCTTCTTTGCCTACTTTTTCCATTGCTTCGGCAATGATTTCACCAACAACGGTGTCAGAGTTTGCAGAAATGGTTCCTACTTGAGCAATAGACTTGCTATCGGCGCATTCTGTTGAAAGTGATTTTAGCTCTTCAACTGCCGCAATAACTGCTTTGTCGATACCGCGCTTAAGATCCATTGGGTTCATACCCGCAGCAACTGATTTTAAACCTTCAGTGACAATAGCTTGTGCTAGCACGGTTGCAGTAGTGGTACCGTCACCGGCTTCGTCATTTGCTTTAGACGCCACTTCTTTCACCATTTGTGCGCCCATGTTTTCGAATTTATCTTCTAATTCGATTTCTTTTGCTACCGATACACCATCTTTTGTGATGGTAGGTGCGCCAAATGATTTATCAAGTACTACGTTACGGCCTTTAGGACCTAAGGTTACTTTTACTGCGTTTGCTAGTACGTTTACGCCTTTTAGCATTTTAGTGCGAGCGTCATCACCAAAGTATACTTCTTTAGCTGCCATGATTTTGTTTCCTCTATATTCTTTTAATAACTAACGTTAACTCTTAAGCAAATAGCCTAAGCAGAATTATTCTACGATTGCCAAGATGTCGCTTTCGCTAAGGATTAGCACTTCTTCGCCATCTAATTTTTCGGTTTTCACGCCATAACCTTCGCTGAAGATTACGCTGTCGCCAACTTTAACGTCTAACGCTTTTACGTCACCGTTTTCTAGTACTCTGCCGTTACCAACAGCAATAACAGTACCGCGAGTTGATTTTTCAGCTGCTGAGCCGGTAAGTACGATACCGCCAGCAGACTTACTTTCTACTTCTTCGCGCTTAATAATTACGCGGTCATGTAAAGGACGAATTGCCATTTTCAAATCTCCTGAAAATTCAAATAAACATTAGTGTTTAAGTAGTTACCACGGCAACAAACGTTAGCGTAGTAATCAGTTAAGGGTACCAACACGCATTAATTCAGCATGCAGTTCATTGGTGTCGAAAAGTAATTGGGGGTGAGAATGATAATCTCAAGGGTTTGTGTAAAAAAATTTAGTCATTTAAGCGTTTGGGGTCATCATCTCTCTTGTTACCCTCGGTATTATCGGTGTACTCACCATCAATAATGTCGCCTTTGTCGTCTTGAAAGCCACCCTGATCAGGCCCGCTTTGTTGATTATGTCTAAAGCCACTGGTGTGAAATGTAGTATGCTGGTGGGCTGCTTTTATGGCCACCCTCTGCATTAAAAAACGCGCAATGGGTTCACGACTGAACGGTAGAGTAAACAAAAAGCCCACAATATCGGTAATAAACCCAGGCGTAATCAACAAAACCCCTGCAATTAATAGCAATATGCCCTCTGCCATTTCGTTGCTAGGTGCTTGCGACGCACTAAGCTTACTTTGCACTTGCTGAATTAGCGCAAAGCCTTGTTGGCGAACAAAATAAGCCCCGAAAAACGCGGTGACAATCACAATAAAAAATGTATTCCAGCCACCAATGCTTGCCGATACGTTTATCAGCAACATAATTTCGCTAATGGGCAAAATCACAAACAATAAAAACAAAGGCAACATATTTACATCCTTTTTTTAAACACCAAAGTAATAAGGTTGGGGCGTTTAACTATTATTCAATTGTAATTTAAGTAATCCTTAAGGGTTTAAATGATAGTATAACACTAGGGTTAAATGCAGCCCTGAAATTATCTTTGCGCTAGACAGGTCTAGTTGCCCAATATGATGTTATTAATAGGTAGAGCTATGCCACTTGTTTTTCCCACACGACAGCACATGAATCATTTTGCCAAACGCACACTTGGTGGTATGCCAAGCAAGACGTCAATATTCGCGGCTATATTCATGCTACTAAGCATGCTGTTTGCCTCAATGTCTCAAGCACAAATTTCGAGCAGCAACGCGCCCGACGCACTTTTTGGAGACAGCCCCACATTTTTAAAGGTGAATGAAGCGTTTGGTTTCGACTTTGAACAGCAAGACGACAAGCTCGTAGTAAAGTGGACCATTGCTGATGGCTATTACCTTTATAAAAAGCAGTTTAAAACGGTTGCTAAAGGCGTATCGGTGGGAGAGCCCACTTACCCTGCGCATGAACAAATTGAAGATGAATTTTTTGGTTTATCTGATGTGTTTTTCAATAGCATGGAAGTAGTCTACCCTATTTCAGACGTAACCCAAGACAGCTCTATTAAACTTCGCTTTCAAGGTTGTGCCAGTGCGGGATTATGCTATCCACCTACTACGCATGTTATCTACTTAGATGCTGCTGACGCTGGCGACAGCAGCAATGGCGAGGTTGTATCTTCACAATTTACCCTGGCCGATGATTTATTGTCAGACCAAAGCACCTTCATCAGCTTGGGCGTGCTGTTGTTGCTAGGCTTAGGGCTTGCATTTACACCGTGCGTTTATCCAATGTACCCTATTTTGTCGAGCATTGTTATTGGCAAAGGGCAAAAGCAAATTAGTACATCTCATGCCTTTACCTTGTCATTTGTATACGTGCAAGGCATGGCCATAACCTACTCTATCATCGGCTTAATTGTGGCATCGGCTGGCGTTCAGTTTCAGGCGGCATTGCAACACCCGGTATTATTAAGCGTATTCATTGTGTTATTTGTCGCCTTAGCGCTAGCGATGTTTGGTCTATACGAAATACAGATGCCGCAAAAGTGGCAGGAAAAACTCAACAACCTCAGCAACGGCCAAAAACAAGGCAACTATGCGGGTGTGTTTGTAATGGGGGTGGTGTCGGGCTTAGTAGCCTCACCTTGTACCACCGCGCCATTGACCGCAGTACTGATTGTGGTTGCGCAAAGCGACAGTTTACTGTTTGGGTTTTCTGCCCTATATGCGCTAAGCATTGGTATGGGTATTCCACTTATTTTGTTCGGTATTACTGGCGGAAAACTGCTGCCTAAAGCGGGTAATTGGATGAATGTGGTCAAGGTTACCTTTGGCTTTATGATGCTTACCGTAGCCATCTTATTTATTGAACGCTTTATTATTTCACCGTACACCAACTTATTATGGGCACTATTAGGCTTAAGCTTGTTTGCCTATTGGTATACCGTGAATCAAAATACCCAAACCAGTTTTGCAAAAGGCGTGAGAACCTTAATTGCCATTTCTGGCTTGGTAGTAAGCGTATTGTTCAGCATACAGACTTTGCAAAGCTTAAGCGTAATACCCAACTTGGTATCTACCTCTGGCGTGCAAAGTAACCATAGTACGCAAAATAACGCACACCCTGAATTTATGGTTGTTCGTAATTTAGCCGATTTTGATACCAAATTGGCCGCCGCCAATGCCGATGGCAAAACCGTTATGCTTGATTTATACGCCGACTGGTGCGTTGCATGCAAAGAGTTTGAAAAATACACCTTCCCCAATCCAGACGTAATAGAAGCCTTGTCTGATACGGTATGGATGCAAATTGACTTAACTGATAACACCCCTGACAACCTCGCTTTTCAAAATGCCTACAATGTAATTGGGCTGCCTACGATTATGTTTTTTGATGTAAGTGGACAAGAATACAAACGTTCGCGAGTAACCGGCTTTATGAAAGCCCCAGAATTTGCCCTTCATACAAAAAACACACTGAACAAAAACTAAACTTTTCGTTACGTCATACGATAACTCCTTTAGGTAATCATTATTTATTTGTATACCTAACTCAAGAGCAAGGGCACAAGCGTCAATTAACTAGCGCCTGTGTCAAGCCTTTGTCCTTGAATTTAGGGGTGTACGGGTATATTTTCTCCCCACTTTGAGAACGAGCGTATGACTTCAGTCCCACCTAAAATTATTGGTTTTATTCTACTTGTCATCATCAGTGCGTTGTCACTGATGTTGATAGGTGCGCCCATAATTAGCTTGGGTATTGCATTAGCTGGCCTAATTGCGGTTGTGCCTCTACATTCACTTGTAAATGTAGTACCCGATACAAATGACGAACAAACGGAACATGAAAGTACATCATCAATGGTTACTGTTGACGAAATCCAGTTTGAAAAATTGCGCCAAGAGATGTTACCCGCTTTCATGGAATGCGAAGCTAATATTGCTGGAGTAAAAGGCACACAAGATGATGCTGTAAATACTCTCAGTGTGAGTTTTGACAAGCTACAAGCCTTGGTAGGCGTTCAAGCCGAAACCATTCAGCGTCTCATTCGTGCTGACGAATCGGGGGAAATGTTGTATAGCGAAAAAATGCGTATGTTTGCCGATAGCACTGGCGAAACACTCGATAAATTCATTCAATCTACGGTTGAGATGTCGGCATCTTCTATGGCCTTGCTAGACCAAGTAACGCACATCTACGAATCGGTGCCAGAAGTGTTAAAGGCAGTGAAAGACATAGACAGTATTGCTGACCAAACTAACTTATTGGCGTTAAATGCTGCCATTGAAGCGGCGCGAGCTGGTGAACATGGTCGGGGGTTTGCTGTGGTAGCAGATGAAGTTCGCTCGTTGTCAAATCGCTCTTCAGAATTTAGTGATCAAATTCAGGCCAAGCTTAAGGTCATGTCCTCGCAAATTGAGGGCCTCACCAGTGAAGTAGGCAATTTGGCCAGTTATGACGTGAGTTATGTAATTGATGCAAAAAAAGACATCAACAAGGCCCTTAATAGCATCATTGAGAAAGCCGAGTCTGACTCAGTGGTGACATCAGGGTTAGAGCAAGTAGCGCATGATTTAGATATAGCGCTTTCAGACGCTATTCGAGGGCTTCAATTCGGTGACATTAACGGTCAAAACCTTGAATTTACACTGAATGAAATTGCTTACATAAGGGAACAAATACAACGTGTGTCGTTGCACGATTTGAGTGCCACTATGGACGAGCTAAATGTACACGTAAAAGAATTACAGCAACGCAAAGCTGATAGTCACAATCCGGTGTCGGCAACGAGCATGCAAGCCGGTGAAATAGATCTATTTTAATTTTGTTTTTGGAGTTATAGCCACATGAGTGAAAAATCACTACAAATACCTGAGCGTTTCGATTTTAGTTATCACAAAGAGTTTACTGAGCAGTATCAGTCAATTTTACAACAAGGTGGTATTAGCGATATCGCGCTTGATTTCAGTAGGGTGAGCTATTTAGACAGTTCTGCTCTTGGCATGATGGTGCTATTTCAAAAGAAAGCTAAAGCAGCCAACATTAACGTAAGAATACGCGGCGCCAAAGACAGCGCCAAAGATATCCTGCAAATTGCAAATTTCGACCGTTTGTTTGACATCAGTTGATTAAGGCCTATTAATGCGCATTTTGATTGTTGAAGACGACAGCTTATTCGCCGAAATTCTACAAACGTTTGTTGAAGAGAATAAGTGTACGTCAATAATAGCTGATAATCTAAGCGCAGCTCGAGAGCAACTGCGCTCATCGGTTTTTCAGTTCGTTCTACTTGACAATCACTTGCCTGATGGCGACGGGATCAACTTTATTGAAACTATTAAGGAACTGACTCCAGTACCTACGCCAGTAATGATGATTACTGGTGATGATAATCAAAGTCTTATGTCACAAGCGTTTCATGCTGGCGCAGATGACTTTTTAGTTAAACCGCTATCACTTGACTTACTGTGGCAAAAAGTTAACCGCGTGTATAGCCTGTACAAAAAAGAAGCAAAACTTGAAGAGCAAGCAAAAAGTTTAGAGCAATTGCTTAACAAACAAGAACAAGAAGAAAATTTGGCTCGCTATGTATATGAGCATGTTGCCGATACATTGATTTCTGAAACAGAGTGCGTTGACACCTACTTACAATCATCCAGCTCATTTAATGGCGACGTATTTATTTGTGACACCTCACCTAATGGCAATCGTTTTGTGATCCTCGCCGATGCCACCGGCCATGGTTTGTCAGCAGCAATCAGTATTTTGCCGCTTGTGACAACTATAAAAGCAATGATTCGAAAAGGCCTATCGTTACCGCACATTGTGCACGAAGCCAATAAAAAACTGTGCCGCGAGCTGCCCGATGACAAATTTGTGACGCTAATTGGGGTTGAAGTCAATTTCAATAAGAAAACCTTGTTAATGTTTAATGGCGGTATGCCCGACATAGTAGCCGTGAAGCAAGATAAATCAGTACAGCGCTATCGCAGTACCTCAATGGCTCTAGGTATTATGGAGCCTGAAGATTTCGACCCTGGCATTTTAACACTAGACACTCATCCTATCAGAAACCTGTTCTTTTTCAGCGACGGCCTAATTGAGCAACAGAACTTGTTTGGCGACGAATTCGGTATGGATCGCGCTATGGCCATTATTGAGGACTGGGATTCTACTGAGCCCTTGGTGAGTCGCATGGTAAATCACTTTACCGTATTTAACGAAATGAACGAACTGCAAGACGATTTATCAATGTGCGACTTACAAGTAGACGCACTCATGGATAAGCACTTGTATGAAAACAAATCAGACAGACAAAAGCGAACTGGCAAAATTATTGCATCTATTAGTTTAGAGGGCAATTTAATTGCCGCTAGCGATATTGTTGGTGCATTTGATGGACTGATGCGAAGCGTTGATATTGTAGGTGATTTGCACCAACGAGCATTTACCGTGTTTGCTGAATTGATCAGCAACGGCTTAGACCATGGCATCTTAGGTTTGGATTCTAAGCTAAAGAACGACTTTGCTGGATTTGCTGAATACATTGAAATGAAAGAAACACGTTTAGCAAATATGAAAGAAGACGATAAATTGGAAATGACCTTTGAGTACGTGCCCAAAACCGAAGACATGTCGTTTAGTATTCGTGATTCAGGTCGCGGTTATGATCTTACGGCTTCAAAAGATATGCAAGATGAAGCGTTGTCGGGCAGAGGTATGGAACTGATTAACAAATTATGTAAACAAGTCGATGTTGAGCCTCCGGGCAATTATACATCCGTTAAAATTAAGCGGGATATTTAATCAATGAATAAACACATATTGGTTGTTGATGATTCACCATCTATACGTCAAATGGTACAAGTTACACTAAAGTCAGCAAAATATCAGGTGACTACTGCAGAAGATGGCCAGGCCGCGCTAGACCTGTGTAAGCGCATGCAGTATGACTTTGTAATTACCGATCAAAACATGCCGCGCATGGATGGCTTAACCTTAATAAAGTCGTTGCGAGGTTTGTCCAGTTACCGCACTACGCCCATTGTAGTGCTAACCACTGAAGCCAGCGACGGCATGAAAGCCCAAGGGCGAGCAGCAGGTGCTACGGGATGGATGGTTAAGCCATTCGATCCGCAAAAACTGCTCACCGTAGCAGCAAAAGTATTGAATTAATTAAGCTAAATACATTAACTAACGGTTAGCGGGTTACGCATCCACGAGCGTGTTGTACGTTAAATGAAACGTCCATGGTGCAAAATTGCTAACAATAGGAAAGCATAATGTCTGTGGATATGAGTCAATTCTATGGCGTCTTTTTTGAAGAAAGCCAAGAACATTTAGACGAAATGGAACATCTTTTGATGGAACTGTCATTGGATGATCCTGACATTGAAGAACTGAACAGTATATTCCGAGCAGCACACTCTATTAAGGGTGGCAGTGGTGTTTTTGGGTTCGACGCCTTAACCGGGCTTACCCATGTAATGGAAAACATCCTTGATTTGGCCCGCAATCACCAAATTACGATGACCAAAACCATTGTTGACCAACTGTTAGTCACCGTCGACACGCTAAAACAAATTCTTATCTGTTATCAAAATGAAGACGAAATCGACTGGGATGGCATTGGTAAAGGTATTGCAGAATTAGAAGCCTTACTTAACGACACCGATAGCAATGAAAATACTGCTGATAACGCTGAGCAAGATGAAGGCTTTGGCCTCTACGATAACCCTATTGTGGAAGAGGAAGACGATGACTTTGGCTTTTTTGATACCGTTACACCTGAAGCTGAAGAAAAAAGTTATGGTATTTACGCCGAAGAAGACAACAAGACGAAACAAACCGCTGACAACGCACCGACCTCCTCAGATGACGACGAAAGTTTTGGTTTTTTTGAAACCACTGAAGCCCTCGAGCAACATGCTCCCGAAAATACAACACTAACCAACGATGAGAGTGCTTCAGCCGATAATGACGGTACAGTAGAAACCGCCAAAACAACTGTATCAAGTAACAACACGAAAGCACCTGAAGCTACCACGGCAGGCGATAAAGTGAAAGCAGTAGCAAAGCCGGTCGCTAAGAAAGCCGTTAAATCAACAAAACCCAAAAGTGAAACAAAAGAATCCGGTTCAATCCGAGTTGACACTCTAAAAATTGACTCTTTAGTTAATTTGGTTGGCGAGTTAGTGATAACTCAGTCAATGATAAAGATTGTGGGTAAAGACGTGCATGGCGAGACGGAAGAAAAACTCGATGGCGCCATTAATGAGCTATCAAGAAACATCAGAGAAATTCAAGAAGCGGTGATGTCGATGCGTATGTTACCCATGTCATTCGCATTTAATCGTTTTCCTCGAGTAGTACGAGACCTTGCTGACAAACTCAACAAAGAAGTGGACTTGGTGATTCAAGGCGGTGGTACAGAAATTGATAAAGGACTGATTGAGAAACTGGTTGACCCACTCACTCATTTAATTAGAAACAGTATAGATCATGGCATAGAAACGCCAGATATTCGTGAGGCCGCAGGCAAAGCCAAAAAAGGCACTGTGGTTTTAGGTGCTGAACAACGCGGCGGCAGTATTTTAATCACCATCACCGACGATGGTGCTGGTTTAAACCGTGAACGCATCCTCGAAAAAGCCATGGCTAATGGCCTAGATGTGACTGAAGACATGCCTGATGACAAGGTGTGGCCACTGATATTTGAAGCAGGGTTTTCGACTGCAGAAGCCGTTACGGATGTGTCAGGTAGAGGCGTAGGTATGGACGTGGTGCGCCGAAACATAGAATCAATTGGCGGCATGGTAGAGATTGAAAGCGCCCAAGGCAAAGGAAGCGTATTTCGTATTAGATTACCGCTGACCCTCGCAATTGTGGATGGTATGTGCGTATCGGTTAGTGACCAAACCTTTGTGGTGCCATTAACCAACATCATCGAATCGATGCAGCCCACAAAAGAACAACTAAAAACGCTGCAAAACGACCATTTGTTGTGGGTGCGCGGGGAATATTGGCCCATGGTAGCACTGCATAACATGATGGGTATTGAGGGTGCTATTACCGAACCCACAGAAGCCATTGTGGTGCTGGTGGAAACCAGTCGCAAACGCTTTGGCATTTTGGTTGATTCGCTAGAAGGTCAACAACAAGTGGTAATCAAAAGTTTAGAACAACACTACAAGCGCGTTGCCGGAGTTGCTGGCGCAACCATTATGGGTGACGGCAGTGTGGCAATGATCCTCGATGTAGAATCAATCGCCGCTGATGTAAATACGCTCACACCGCAGGAGGTGTCCATTGCAAGCTAATGCACAAACTCAACAAGCTGCTTCTAAGCAAGACAATCAATCAAGCTCAGAAGCCCAGCATGAATTTTTAACCTTCGTATTAGGCGCCGAAAATTACGCCCTCGATATCATGACGGTTAAAGAAATACGCGGTTATGAGGAAGTGACCAAAATAGCCAATGCACCGCCATATATAAAAGGCGTGTTAAATCTACGCGGCGATATTGTGCCCATTGTTGATTTGCGCCTTAAATTTAATGTGGGCGAAGCCACCTACAACGAATTCACCATTGTCATCATGCTTATGGTAGGTGAACGCATAGTAGGCATAGTGGTGGATGAAGTGAGCGATGTCATAAAAGTTAGTGACGGTGAAATTAAAGCACCACCCGAGTTTGGCGTTGCATTTGACAGTGCATACCTTCACGGACTCACATCCATCAACGAGCAAATGATTATTTTAGTAAATATACAAAAACTAATTTCAAGTGATGAACTTGGGTTATTAGACAAAAGCGTCAGCCAAAAAGCGGAGCACGAGTAACATGAAAATTTTAAGCATGTTTGACAATATCAAACTGTCGTACAAAATGGCGTTAATCGGTGTGTTAGCCCTTACTGGATTGGCACTGCCAACATACTATTACACTAGTTTATCGTTAGACAGCCAAGCATCCTCTCTGATAGAAGTTAAAGGGATTCAGCCTGCGTCTTTAGTGGTTAAACTAAAAAAAGTGATGGCGGAACATCGCGGCATGTCGGCTACCTACTTAAGTGGCGACACCAGTATGGCGGCCCAAGTGAGTAGTAAAGCACGCGAGGTTGATGAACAATTTGTAAAAGTGGACAGTATTATTCGCGAGCGCGCTGGCGACAGCAACTTACCTTCACGGGTAACTAGCATGAAAAACGAATGGTCGACCATAAAAAACGAAGTTGCCAATACTTCTGTTAACGCACAAGCTTCGTTCTTAAGCCATTCAATGTTGATAACCAACGCTGATTTATTGATTGAAGAAATATCTAATCACTTTTTACTCAGTTACGACCCCGAAGCCGCAAGTTATCATGCGATTATTGCGCAATTTAAAAACATGCCAAGGTTATCAGATTCTTTGGGTAAAATGAGAGGTGCAGGAGCATCTGCATTAGCCTCTGAGACAATTACATCATCACAGCAAGCGGCGCTGCGAGGCTATTTAAATAACATCACGGCTCCGTTGCAAGATTTTCAACACAACTTGAGCGCCGCGGCAAACGCAGACGCACGCTTTAATAGCATTTCACGAGACGCAAACGACCTTAAAGCGAAAATTGATCAGCTAACAATGGTAACTGGGCGTGAAATTCTGAACACAAACCTACCAAACTACTCTGCCAACAAGTATTTTAGTGAGTATAGTGCTGTTATTAACGAATTATATGAGTCTCATGACAAAAGCATTAACTTACTTACCACCATTATTGAAGAGCGCTTAAGTGCAGGCGCCAGTGCCAGACGCACCACTTTAATCTTAATCGGTGGGCTATTGGTTATCAGTCTTGTTATTGGTTTTTTAATAGTGCGCTCACTTAGTTCTTCTACCAAAAAACTCACTCACTACTTTAATCAAATTGCCTTGGGCAAATACGATCTAGAATTCAATGACAATCGAAAAGACGAAATGGGAGTGCTTGAGCGTGATTTAGGTGCACTAACCACACAACTAGAGGCGGGCGCAAAGGCAGCAATAGAAGCGTCTAAAATCAAACAGGCCCTCGATAACAGCTCAACATGCTTTATGATGTCTAATGCCGATCGTGAAATCGTTTACATGAATGATGCGGTATATCAGCTAATGAGAAAGGCAGAGTCTGGGATCCGCAAATCGTTACCTCAATTTAATGCAGAAACTCTGATTGGTACGCGCATTGATAGCTTCCACCATAATCCGGCGCATCAACACAAAGTATTGGATCAACTACAAGACACCCATTCAGCTCGCTTAGATTTAGGAGGCTATTCATTTAAATTGAACATTAACCCAATTAGGGACGAAAACGGCAACGATTTAGGTAACTCAGTCGAGTGGTTTGATATGACTGATATCTACGAAGAAGAGCGACGTGTAGCGAGAATTTTAGAGTCGCTTGATTCAGCGTCTACTAACGTTATGATAGCAGATGCCGATCGTAAACTGATTTACATGAATCGCTCTGTACAAAAAATGCTGCAAACCGCAGAATCCGATTTGCGCAAAGCGCTACCTAACTTTGATGCAAACAACCTACTGGGTCAAAATATAGATGTGTTCCACAAAGACCCATCGCATCAGAAGCACTTGCTAGAAAGAATGACCGAGAAATTTGTTTCTGAAATACAAGTAGGCAGACGCTATTTCCGTTTAACCGCCAACCCCATTATTGGAAAAGAAGGCGACAGACTCGGCACAGTAATAGAATGGTTAGACAGAACTACCGAAGTATTAGCTGAAAAAGAAATTGCGGAAATTGTTGAAGCAAGCTTGGCCGGTGACTTCACCAAGCGCGTTTCCGAAGATGATAAAGCCGATTTCATGCTGACCCTGGCACAAGGGTTAAATCAACTAATGAAAACCACCGAAAGTGGCTTGAATGAAGTCAGCAACGTATTATTGGCATTAAGTGAAGGCGACTTGTCTAAGCGCGTAACTAGCAGCTATCAAGGCACCTTTAACGACCTTAAAAATTACTGTAATACAACCTCTGAAAGCTTAGCCACCATGATAAGCAAAATCAGAGAAGCCAGTGATACGATTAACAACGCGTCATCTGAAATTGCACAAGGCAATTCAGACTTATCAACCCGTACGGAACAGCAAGCATCAAGTCTGGAAGAAACCGCATCGAGTATGGAAGAACTCACCAGCACCGTGCGTTTAAATGCAGAAAATGCGAATCAAGCCAATGGTTTAGCCTCACAAGCATCTAAGGTTGCTGGCAATGGGGGGGATTTGATTCAGCAAGTGGTCACTACCATGGCGTCAATCAATGATTCATCTAACAAAATTGCCGATATTATTGGCGTAATCGACGGCATTGCTTTCCAAACTAACATACTAGCCCTTAATGCTGCAGTTGAAGCCGCGCGAGCTGGCGAACAAGGTAGAGGCTTCGCGGTGGTTGCATCTGAAGTACGCACCCTGGCGCAGCGCTCTGCAAATGCAGCGAAAGACATTAAAGACCTAATTTCCGATTCTGTATCGAAAGTAGAAAGCGGTAACGAGTTAGTTAGTCAGTCGGGTGATACTATGCAAGAGATTGTGGTGTCTATTCAGCGTGTAAATGACATTATGAGCGAAATTGCTGCAGCGTCGGCTGAGCAGGCGAGCGGTATTGATGAAGTCAGTAAAGCGGTCTCGCAAATGGATGAAATGACGCAGCAAAATGCAGCGCTTGTTGAAGAAGCGGCAGCAGCGGCAGAGAGTATGCGTACGCAAGCATCTGATTTAAACACCCAAGTAGGCTCGTTTAAAATAGATGAATCGGATGTGGCAGCCACCATGAATGTTAAGCACCAACCCGCACTTGATATATTAAGCCAGCAGTTCGATGAGCTACCCTCGGTATCATCTGCACCACCGAGCACACCTAAACGGGCATTACCGGCTGGCCCCGAAGAAGATGAGTGGGAAAGTTTTTAATCAATGACCGCTCACACTAGCGCTTCTAAAGAGTTTCCTTTCGTTACTGCCGACTTCGAGGCAGTGCGAAAGCGGCTCAAGAGTATTGCCGGAATAAACCTCGCTGATAGCAAAGATTCAATGGTGTATAGTCGGTTGTCTAGACGCATTAGAGCCCTGAATATGAGCAGTTTTAGTCAGTACTTACAATATGTAGATACAACTGAATCTGAACATCAGGAATTTGTTAATGCGCTCACCACTAATCTCACGTCTTTTTTTCGTGAGCAGCATCACTTTGAAGAATTGAAACAGTATGTTGCCGCGCAAAATCGCCCAATTACGATTTGGTGTGCAGCATCCTCTACCGGTGAAGAGCCTTATTCTATTGCAATAAGCGTAGTAGAGGCACTTGGTAAGTTTGCTGTACCCGTTAAGATTATTGCGTCTGACATTGATTCCAACGTATTACAAACTGCCAGCCAAGGCGTATACAAAGTAGAGCAATTAGATAGCATGCAACAAAGCATGAAAAAGCGTTTTTTCCATCGCGGTACTGGCAGTAAATCAGGTTTCGCGAAAGTGGTGCCTGAACTTAGAAAGTTAATTGAATTTAAACGTATTAACCTAATGGATACCAACTGGGATTTACCTAAGAACATCGATATTGTGTTCTGCCGCAACGTGATGATCTACTTCGATAAAAGTACGCAGCTAGAAATATTGTCAAAAATTGTTGCCCACATGCAACCCCATGGGCTTTATTTTGCTGGGCATTCAGAGAATTTTGGCCATGTGAACTCAATATTAAAACCCTTGGGCAAAACCATATACTCAACTAAGAGCGCGCATTAATGAGCGCTTATTTTACCGATCATTTATCGCCTAATCGTTATTACGATGCTAATTTTAATACCGACGCGGTAAAAATTTTACCTGGGGAGTACTACGCAACCAGCGATGACACCATGATTGTAACGGTACTGGGCTCGTGCGTTTCAGTATGTTTACGTGACCCCATTACACGCATCGCAGGGATGAATCATTTTTTATTGCCCGCAAACCAAGATGAAGTTAATTTTAATTCTGATTCGGCTCGTTACGGCGTATACGCAATGGAAGTATTAATTAACCACTTAATGAAGTTAGGAGCAGTAAGACATCGCCTTGAAGCCAAAGTATTTGGAGGTGGGAATGTACTTAAACAATTGCGTATCAACAGCGTTGGCGAACAAAATGTTTCCTTTGTTCAAGAATATCTGCACGCAGAAAACATCACTGTTCTGGCTGAAGACCTACTGGGTGAGTATCCGAGAAAGGTCTACTTTTTTCCGCTCACGGGGGAAGTAAAAGTACGTAAACTTAAATCTATGCACAACACCACTATTCTCGATAGGGAAAGTGAGTACCGCGTGAAAGTGAACCAAACACCTAACGCCGGTGACGTTGACCTATTTGACTAAACGAGAATAAGAATGAGCATAAGAGTATTAGTTGTTGACGATTCTGCACTGATCAGAAGCTTGCTGGCAGAAATTATTAAACAGACCCCCGACATGGAATTAGTAGGTGCAGCACCTGACGCATATGTTGCCAAAGACATGGTGATGGATTTGAAACCCGATGTCATTACCCTCGATATTGAGATGCCCAAAGTTGACGGCCTTACGTTTTTAGATCGTTTGATGAAAGCGCGCCCCACACCCGTTATTATGATTTCGACCCTGACAGAAAAAGGGGCCGACGCCACCATTCGCTCACTAGAACTAGGCGCGATTGATTTTATTGCTAAACCAAAAATTGACGTTGCTCGGGGTATTGGTGAATATCAAGCGGAAATCGTCGATAAAATACGTATTGCCGCAAAAACAACGCCGCGGCCGCGTTCACGCTCAAGTATTGACGTAAAAGCGATACCATTGCAATATTCTGGTACTGAAACCATTGTAGGGATTGGTGCATCTACCGGCGGTACTGAGGCAATTCGATCAGTATTAGAACAATTATCACCCGCGTTCCCAGCCACTATTATTACGCAGCATATGCCGCCTAACTTTACTAAATCGTTTGCCCATAGACTCAATAGTATCTGTCAAATAAACGTTCACGAAGCCCAAGACGGTGAACGTATTTTACCTGGCAATGCCTATATAGCGCCTGGTGACAAACATATGACTTTAGTACGAAGCGGCGCAGATTACCGTATTAAGCTTGATGATGGGCCTTTGGTTTGTGGTCATAAGCCAGCGGTAGATGTGATGTTTAATTCACTTGCAAAAGTAGTGGGAAAAAATGCGATTGCCACTATTCTAACCGGCATGGGAAAAGATGGCGCTGTCGGTTTACTAGCGCTCCAGCAATCTGGTGCCATCACTATGGCGCAAGACGAAGCAAGTTGTGTGGTGTATGGCATGCCTAAAGCCGCTGTGGACATTGGTGCAACAAAACACATTATTGAATTGGGTAAAATGAGTAAAGCGCTGACCAAGGCAGTTGAGCAATTAGGCGGTGGTACTCGTTTATAAATGCGACTTATTTATCGCGAATCGCAATCACTTTATTACGGCCATCTAACTTAGCTTTGTACAAGGCCTTGTCAGCCACCGAAATAGCGGGTTGAACAGTTTCAAACGCATTAAGGTTTGCTATACCAGCACTAAAAGTAACAGCAAACGCGGTGCTATTACCGTTAAATTTCATGTTACCGAAAATACGCCGTATCATATTCACCTTTTTTGCCGCATCTGCCACACTGCAATCTTGAAATATAATGACAAACTCTTCACCGCCATAACGGCCCACTGAGTCAGTATCACGACATGAATTCGAGAGTAATTGCCCCAATGCAGTAAGCACTTTGTCACCCACGAGATGCCCATGGGTATCGTTAACTAATTTAAACTTATCAACGTCAATTACCGCAATAGCCGCTCGCATACTGCGCCGTTTACTTAATCGAATAGTTTGGTTGGCCACCTCAACAATTTGGCCATGGTTTAGTACGCCAGTGAGTGGATCGGTGGCGACAAATGAGCGAACTTTAGACGCGCGGTTTAATCGAGTCATTATTTGCGAAGTAATGGTGGTTACCGAGCATGATTTTGCAATTACGTCGTCAGCACCTGCGTCGATGGCGGCTAAACGTTTTTCAATGGTCTCATTAGCGGTAATAAATAAAATGGGGGCAAAATCAAATTTATGCTCTTGACGAATCATCTTAGCAACTTCAAGACCGTCAACATTGGGCATACACATATCTAGTAAAAACATGTCTGGGCTGAGATCGTCAAGAGACGCAAACATATCTGCTGGACTAGCAAAAAAGGTGACGTCACACCCTGTTTGTTCAAGCATAGCTTTATAAAACTCACCCATTGTTGCTTGGTCGTCTAAAATAACTAATCGATGCTTTCGCCTACTCTTTAAACTGAGCGCCCTACCAATTTTTTCAACTAGTACATAAGTATTGATTGGTTTTACAACATAATCTGACACATTGGCGCGAACCGCTAGAAGTCTGGTTTCAAACGTAAATGTAGATGAGCAACTTATCACTTTTATATCATTTTTGACCAACTCAGCAGCAAAATCAAACACCGCTTCTTGGCTAATATTAGGCATAACAATGTCAAGTAATACTAAATCAACCGGTAAGTTAGTGTGCTGTGCTTTGAAATCTTCTATTGATAAATAATGACTTGCATTGAATGCAAAGTCCTTAAGCGTATTTATCATAAATGTACCTAAAGACAACTGATCATCAATAATCACTACATGAGGTTTATCCTTGGCGACCACCCTAGCATCGTGCTCAGCAATTGGCTCTTCAATGCAGGCTGGTGGTGAAGCGTCAGGAGCTTCTTGCAAGAAGGGATCTGAGTTTTCTTGACTCCCGCGAATGAGTTGATTCATTAACCAGTCGTTTTCAGTAATAAGTTCGGTAGCGTTTTTTTGACTAGACAAGTACTCTTTGTTAGCCGATGCTAAACTTGATAAAACTTGTTGCAGAGCAAATAAAGAAAAAGTGGCTACTTCAATAAACATTTGCGTTCTAACTGCTTCAAAACTATTCAGCGCCTCGGGTGTAGGTTTTACACGAAACTGCGCCCATGCTTTTACCAGCGAAGTTAACTGCACTTTATATTGATGAGTATAGACACTAAGTGTTTTGATGGGTCTGACCTTGTTGGTGAAAACTCGACTTCATATCATTTATCGGTTATTTCGTCTAAACGTTGAGCAAATAAAGATAAAATTAAGCATAAAGAAAGCCCATCATTGTTCGATAAATATTGCAGACAGCAAAAAATGTAAGAACAAGGTACAACGCGAGCAATGACTCTCAGTGAAGCCCAACAAAAAATACAACAATTCTAACGTAAACTTAAACGCGAACGTGCGAGTCGTAAAAAAGCAGAAGAAATTTTGCGCAAAAGAAGCGTTAGCTGGGCAGAAAACAATGACCACCTCACGAACATGACCACTCGACTGCAGTCAGCGCTTTGGTTGAATAAACAAATGGTGTGGGAATACATAATTGATAATGATGCATATTACATGTTCAAGCGCATCGATAAAACACAAGTCAGTATTGATAAAAGCGCGTCTTTTGATGAAATCGTAAACACACTTCACGCAGATGATCGCGCCACATTTTGTAAAAATTGGCAAGATCACTTAAACGATTACTTAAGAAGCTTTAATGTAACGATTAGGCGTTATTTAAACACGCATAAAGCATATCGCTGGGTGCAAATGTTGGGCAAAAAAGTGGTTAATGAACAAATCCATAAGATTGAAAAAATAGTGGGGATCTATTCTGATATAAATAATCAATATGTACGTGAAGAAGCTTTAAATAGTGTTGGCAATGCTTTTTTGAAAAGCGAATTGCCAGGCGCAGTTATCGATTTTTCGAATAGCCAAATAGTGGTGAATGATTCTTTTACCATAATGATAACGGGCAAAGCGATTGCGATGAGTCAACAGGAATTGGCGCAAGTTATCCCAGTATCTTTAATTAAACAGCAACTGACAAATCAAATAACTAAATTCGACGCCAGTTTACAGGTAAATGGACAGCCCCTATCAGTAACCATATCACTCCTCACTCAGCTTCAAAAAACAAGTGAGTCAGAAACACTGCGCTATGGCATTGCTTTTTTCCACTTAAACCGCAAATAGTTGTCGCTATCATCGCTGATTAGACCAGTAATTTGCTGAAAACTGGCTACTAAGTGTGTTACTTTACGATTATTGAGAATTAGTCGGCTTACACTGCTTGTAAAACAGTCAATTTTGAACGTTCCCTACAAGATTAAGTAAAAAGCCCGCGAAAAACATAAGCAAACATGTAATTTTATGCATATTTTAGTGTTAAACGGTCCTAACTTAAATCTACTGGGTACTCGCGAGCCCGATGTATACGGTTCAACAACCCTTGCTGATATTGAAGCTGGTTTGTTGGAGTTTGCCTCGGTAAAAGGCGCGCAATTATCAGCCTTTCAATCGAATGCAGAACACATGCTGATTGAAAAAATACACGCAGTACAAGGGAGTGTGGACGGAATTGTCATCAATCCTGGTGCATTCACACATACAAGTGTAGCCATTAGAGACGCTTTACTCGGGGTCAACATACCGTTCATTGAAGTGCATATTTCTAACGTGCACGCACGCGAATCATTTCGACATCATTCTTATTTTTCAGATATCGCACTGGGTACTGTTGTTGGTTTAGGTACCAAAGGGTACGAATACGCAGTCGATTCACTCATTCAAAAAATTTCAAGCAATAACGCTTAATACAACATTATAAAGGCAGCAAGATGGACATAAGAAAAATTAAAAAACTAATCGAATTAGTTGAAGAATCAGGTATTTCAGAATTAGAAATTACCGAAGGCGAAGAATCAGTAAGAATTCATCGCGGTAGCTCATCAGCAGGCGCGCAAGTAGCTTACGCTCCACAAATGATGCAGCAAATGCCACAACAGGCAGCGGCTCCGGCACCTGTTGCAGCGGTAGAAGAAGCTCCCGCTGCGCCAACAGGCCATGTGGTTAATTCACCTATGGTAGGCACGTTCTACCGCTCTTCATCACCTGAAGCAAAAGCTTTTGTAGAAGTGGGACAAAAAGTACGTAAAGGCGATACTTTGTGCATCATCGAAGCAATGAAAATGATGAATCAAATTGAGTCAGATACCGATGGTGTAGTGAAAGAAATAATGGTTGAAAACCAAGCAGCCGTTGAATTTGATCAACCACTGTTCGTGATTGAATAAAGGGCATCGCTATGTTGGATAAAGTGTTAATTGCTAATCGCGGTGAAATCGCGCTTAGAATATTGCGGGCTTGCAAAGAGCTGGGCATTAAAACGGTTGCCGCACACTCGGTGGCCGACAGAAACTTAAAACATGTACTATTAGCTGACGAATCTATTTGTATTGGCAATGCGCCGGCCAACGAAAGCTATTTGAACATACCGCGTATTATTGCTGCAGCAGAAGTCACAAATGCTATCGCGATTCACCCGGGTTACGGCTTTTTATCAGAAAACGCTGATTTTGCAGAAGCCGTTGAAAAAAGTGGATTTGTATTTATTGGACCACGCTCTGAAACCATTACCTTAATGGGCGATAAAGTATCGGCAATAGCTGCAATGCGCAAAGCCGGTGTGCCCTGTGTACCAGGATCTGATGGTCCGTTGGGCGATGACATAGAGAAGAACAAAGCGATCGCTAAACGCATCGGTTATCCGATGATAGTAAAAGCAGCCGGTGGCGGCGGTGGTCGTGGTATGCGAGTGGTTAGAAGCGAAGCCGAACTTGACGAATCCATTCGTACGACCAAAGCAGAAGCGGGTGCAGCATTTAATAACGATATTGTTTACATGGAAAAGTTTTTAGAAAATCCACGCCATGTAGAAATTCAAGTATTGGCTGACGGTCAAGGTAATGCGGTACATTTAGGTGAACGCGACTGCTCAATGCAGCGTCGCCATCAAAAAGTAGTCGAAGAGGCACCTGCGCCAGGTATTTCTGATTCTATGCGCGAAAAAATAGGCGAACGTTGTCGCCGCGCCTGTATTGAAATAGGCTATAGAGGTGCAGGCACATTCGAATTTTTATACGAAAACGGTGAGTTCTACTTTATTGAAATGAACACACGTATTCAGGTTGAGCACCCGGTAACTGAAATGGTGACGGGCGTTGATTTAATCAAAGAGCAACTCAGAATTGCCGCAGGACAACCACTTTCAATTGAGCAGTCTCAAATAAAAGTACACGGTCATGCAAT
Source organism: Glaciecola sp. (assembly GCA_049650345.1). Taxonomy (GTDB): domain Bacteria; phylum Pseudomonadota; class Gammaproteobacteria; order Enterobacterales; family Alteromonadaceae; genus Glaciecola. The sequence goes on from JBARZY010000195.1 coordinate 23,900, forward strand.
TGAGTGCAGAATAAATGCTGAAGACCCTCAAACCTTTATTCCTAGTCCAGGCAAGATACAGATGTTTCATGCTCCTGGTGGCTTAGGTGTTAGGTGGGAATCACACATCTACTCTGGATACACTGTTCCCCCTTATTATGATTCAATGATAGGCAAGCTAATTACATATGGTGAAAGCAGAGACGAGGCCATTGCTCGTATGCGACATGCGTTAAATGAGCTAGTAGTTGACGGCATTAAAACCAATGTACAACTGCAAAAACGCATATTGGCCGATGAAAACTTCTTTAATGGTGGCACTAATATCCACTATTTAGAGAAAAAGCTCGAAAACGAGCTTTGATAAAAAAACCAGCGAAAGCTGGTTTTTTTATACCTGCTACAATTTGGACAGTCTAAATGTCAATTCAAGTTTCAATTTAGACTGTCCAGAGATTTAATTTAGACCCTTCTAAGTTTTAATCTAGACTGTCCAGAGATTCGATTTAGCCCTTCAAAGTTTTGATCTAGACTGTCCAGAAACAAGAAAGAATAGTTTTATGACTTGCTTTTACGCCATGAAACTATCAATTGAACAAGATATCGAATCGCTCTTCACTCTGCGCTACATTTACAACGACCCCACCGATATTGTGGACATAAAAGCAGATATTGAAGATTTGAGAGTATTTCCTGAAAGGTTAAGCGGGAGTTATTCCGCTGAGTGGGTCGCATACTTACGCAGAAAACTAAAACAACAGCAATTAAATACAGACCCAGACGATATGTTGAATACCCTGACGAAATCTCAGCGTGAAGAGCATGACTATTTGCTGTCAATCATCCAAGATGCAAACATTATTAGTAGTACCAATAATATAAAAGTAATCAAATCACCCTTAAAAACGTACATAGAACAACTGGTTTTATATTAAGGATCTTCAATGTTTGGACTATTTAAAAGTAACCCAACAAAAAAAATGCGTAAACAATATGATATTAAGTTAGAGCAAGCCATGCTTGCTCAACGAAAAGGAGATATCAAAACATACTCTATGTTGACTGCTGAAGCAGAGGCGCTATGGGCCGAGATTCAAAAAATAGAAAGCGAAGGCCAATGAACGTATATGCGAATGGCTAAACATGGACATATGTTTAGCTTTCCTAATATGCTAATGTTCACCTCCCCCATATTCACATCAAAGTAGCAAAATCTTTCAAACGCTGTATATTTCGTTTCAGCGCAATTATTCGCGCGTTGACCTAATACTCTATTCAGTTTATCAGCGAGAAAAACATGGCCTGGCAACAACTAAAGATTAATGTAAAAGTAGAACATGCTGAACTAGTTGGTGATGTTCTCTCAGAACATCACGCACAAGCAGTCACATTTTTAGATGCCAAAGATACCCCAATGTATGAACCGAAGCCTGGCGAGATAATGCTATGGCCTGATACACAAGTCATTGGTTTATACGATGTAACTGTTGAGCTACGTGATACTGTGACGGCAATATACCAGGCGGTACCACCTGACGCAGAGATAGAGCATGTTATAGACCAGCTTGAGGACAAGGACTGGGAACGTGAGTGGATGGAGAATTTTCACCCGATGAAGTTCGGAGATAGACTTTGGATTTGCCCAAGTTGGCGGGATGTTCCAGACCCAAAGGCAGTCAACATACTATTAGATCCTGGTCTGGCCTTTGGTACCGGCACACACCCTACCACGGCACTATGTTTAAAATGGCTCGACAAAGCGCAAGTAAAAGGAAAAACGGTGGTAGATTTCGGCTGTGGCTCTGGAGTTTTAGCGATAGCAGCACTAAAACTTGGTGCTGAACGCGTGATAGGAATTGATATAGACCCACAAGCCCTTCTCGCGAGTAAAGACAATGCGCAGCGTAATGGCGTTGATACCAAACTTGAACTCTATTTACCCGAAAATCAGCCAACTGTTCACGCCGATGTTGTCATCGCAAATGTCCTTGCCGCGCCTTTAAAAGAACTATCAGATGTAGTTAGTGCTTTGTGTGCTGTTGGCGGGAATATTGTGATGTCAGGAATTCTAGTAGAACAGGCTCAGTCTGTAATTGATGTATACGCTGAGAAGTTTTCGTTTTCTCCCATCGTTGCTGATGGCGAATGGACGCGTCTAACTGGCGTTAAAAAAAACAACTAAACCGTTTTGTCAAACAAAATAGTTTAAAAAATAACCTTTTCAAAACTACCAAAAATAAGTAATATACGCGACCCGTTTGAGGGATGGTTTATTTATTCTTAGGTGAAGTATGCAAATAGGTCCATACAAGTTGCGCAACAATTTGATTTTGGCACCTATGGCGGGTGTAACTGACCGACCATTTCGTCGGCTATGTGCACAAATGGGGGCTGGATTAGTGGTCTCTGAAATGCTTTCATCAAACCCAAAGGTCTGGAAAACAGCAAAGTCTATTAATCGAATGAATCATGACGGTGAAGTGGGAGTTCGCTCCGTACAAATCGCCGGAAGTGAACCCGAATTAATGGCTCAAGCTGCACAGTTTAATGTTGAAAACGGCGCTCAAATTGTTGATATCAACATGGGGTGCCCTGCCAAGAAAGTAAATAAAAAACTCGCTGGTTCTGCATTATTGCAGCAGCCTAAGCTTGTTGAAAAAATACTTCAAGCGGTAGTGTCATCAGTATCTGTGCCAGTGACGTTAAAAATAAGAACTGGATGGAATGAAGATAACCGAAACGGCGTTGAGATTGCCGCTATTGCCGAGCAGTGCGGAGTTCAGTCACTCGCTGTTCATGGAAGAACTCGAACATGTATGTTCAAAGGACATGCTGAGTATGACACGATTAGAGCAATAAAAGCTAATGTAAGCATACCTGTAGTTGCGAATGGCGACATTTGCACACCTGAACAGGCAAAACACGTACTCGAGTATACCGGTGCAGACGGTATTATGATTGGCCGAGCTGCGCAAGGAAACCCGTGGATATTCAATCAAATTGAACATTTTTTGAATACTGGAGAAAAGTTACCGAACCCATCAGCAGAAACCTTAGCTGATATTTCGATAGCCCACGTGCGCGACATACATGATTTATACGGAACACCTATGGGCGTGCGCATTGCGCGAAAGCATATAGGTTGGTACTTGGCGTCTTATGACACTGACCGCTCGTTCCGTAGAGAATTTAATGGGATAGACGATAGTAATTTACAAATTGAATCGCTAAGAAAATACTTTTCATTGTTGTCGGAACAAGCTAGACAAAAAGCCTGTGACGCCGCTTAGCCTTACGAAATCACACAAATAGAGTAGTCATTTATGTTTGATCAAAATTTAACTTCACCGTTTACCACAACGGTAACCACACCTTCACAAACTCAAGCTCAGAAACCTTTACGCTCTTCTGTAAAGCAGGCGGTAAACAAGTACTTAAAAGAATTGAATAATCAAGACATTGAAAATTTATATGAATTAGTATTAGCTGAAATTGAAGCTCCGTTACTTGAAGAAGTCATGACATATACTCGCGGAAATCAAACGCGTGCGGCTAACCTTATGGGTATCAACCGCGGCACATTGCGCAAGAAATTAAAGCAGTATGGCCTTGGTTAAATCTAGTTAGATAGAAAAAAGAGCGTAATTTAACGCTCTTTTTTTTGGTAAACTTTAAACTTGGACAGTCTAAACTTCAACATCACATCATAGAGTGAATCATGCAAAGCACAAAAACTATCTCTCGCGCCTTATTAAGCGTATCTGACAAAACTGGTATTGTAGAACTAGCAAAAGCGTTAGCCGCTAGGGATATTGAAATATTATCCACAGGCGGGACTGCTTCATTGCTTCGCCAAGAAGGCCTAACGGTCAAAGACGTGAGCGAACATACCGGACATCCAGAAATAATGGATGGTAGAGTAAAGACCTTACACCCCAAAATCCATGGTGGTATTTTAGGTAGAAGAGATATTGATGCCAATGTAATGCAAAAGCACGAAATTCAAGCTATCGATTTGGTCGTTGTTAATCTTTATCCATTTGCTGAAACCGTTTCAAAAGAAGACTGTACTTTTGACGACGCAATTGAAAATATCGATATTGGAGGCCCCGCGATGGTAAGAGCCTCTGCTAAAAACTTTAACGACGTTACAATTGTAGTTGACCCCAGTGATTACTCAACGGTAATTAAGGCATTAGAACAAGACGACGCAGAAGTACCTTACGCCACAAGGTTTAGTCTGTCTGTTAAAGCTTTTGAGCATACAGCTAGATACGATGGTATGGTGGCGTCTCACTTGGGTACGTTACTAGAACAACAAAACCACGACTGCAAGGATGATTGCGACGCTGTTCACTCTTCTTTCCCACGCTCACTCAATATTCAGATGCTGAAAAAGCAAGACTTACGTTATGGCGAAAACAGCCATCAAACGGCCGCTTTTTATGTTGAACACGATATTCAAGAAGCATCTGTTGCAACCGCAGAACAAATTCAAGGCAAAGCACTGTCATTTAATAATATAGCGGACACTGACGCAGCACTCGAATGTGTTAAAGAATTTAACGACCCTGCTTGTGTGATTGTTAAGCACGCAAATCCTTGTGGCGTGGCCATATGCAGTGACATTCATAATGCTTATCAAAAAGCCTTCAAAACTGACCCAACATCAGCATTTGGCGGAATTATAGCGTTTAACAGAGAGTTAGATGAGGCCACGGCAACCGCAATTATTGAAAAGCAGTTCGTTGAAGTAATTATTGCCCCATCAGTTGACGAGAAGGCAAAAAGCGTACTCAGTAGTAAGCCTAATGTGCGCGTTTTGGCATCGGGCGATTGGCAGGGCCAGCTTACTGAGGAATATGATTATAAAAGAGTAAACGGCGGTTTACTGGTGCAAGACAGAGATTTCGGCATGGTCGATTTAGAAGACCTAACAGTCGTGACCAAAAAGTCTCCTACTGATGCGCAATTAAAAGATTTACTCTTTACATGGAAGGTTGCCAAATACGTCAAGTCAAACGCGATTGTTTATTGCAAAGATGGCGCAACCGTAGGTGTTGGAGCAGGACAAATGAGCCGGGTATATTCAGCGAAAGTTGCAGGAATTAAAGCAAATGATGAAGGGCTAGTCGTTCCTGGATGCGTAATGGCGTCAGATGCATTTTTTCCATTTAGAGATGGAATAGACGCAGCAGCAGAAGCGGGTATTGCTGCAATTATCCAGCCTGGTGGATCAATGCGCGATCAAGAAGTGATTGATGCGGCAAATGAGCACGGCGTTGCCATGGTATTCACAGGCATGCGTCATTTTAAACACTAATTTTTTTATAGACTGTCTACGTCTTGTTTCTGGACAGTCTATATTTTAGCTATTTCAATTTTATAAACGGACATTTTTATGAAAGTACTCATCATTGGCACTGGCGGCAGAGAACATGCATTAGCGTATAAAGCTGCTCAGTCTGAACTTGTAACTGCAGTTTACGTAGCACCGGGAAACGCAGGTACAGCTCTCGAAAGTAAGGTTGAAAACGTCAATATCAATGTTGATGATTTGGATGGCTTGTTAAATTTTGCAAAAACAAATCAAGTTGAACTGACGATTGTTGGACCAGAGCAACCGCTAGTGCTTGGCGTTGTAGATCTTTTCGAACAACACAATTTAATGATTTTTGGTCCCTCACAAGCAGCAGCACAACTAGAGGGGTCTAAATCATTTAGTAAAGACTTTTTAGCGAAACATAAAATCCCGACTGCAGCCTACGCTACATTTGAAGACGTTGAACAAGCCAAAACATATATTTTGGAAGCCGGTGCGCCAATTGTTGTAAAGGCAGATGGCCTAGCTGCAGGGAAAGGCGTAATCGTTGCCATGACCGAACAAGAAGCCATTGATGCCGTAGAAGATATGTTATCTGGAAACAAATTTGGTGAGGCAGGCAGCCGAGTAGTTATTGAAGAATTCCTTGATGGTGAGGAAGCAAGCTTTATTGTGATGGTGGATGGCGAAAATGTACTCCCATTCGCGACTAGTCAAGACCATAAACGTGCCTACAATCAAGATAAAGGTCCAAACACAGGAGGGATGGGTGCGTATTCTCCTGCACCAGTTGTGACCGACGAAATACATCGCCGTATTATGGATGAAGTTATTTATCCAACTGTTCAAGGTATGATTAATGACGGGACTCCTTACAAAGGCTTTTTGTATGCTGGCTTAATGATTGACGCGACTGGACAGTCTAAAGTTATTGAATTTAATTGTAGATTTGGCGACCCTGAAACTCAGCCAATTATGCTTCGCTTACAGTCAGATCTTGTTAAATTATGCATTGCGGCTTGCAATGGAAGCCTTAAATCAGAATCCATCAGTTTTAACCCTAAAGCGGCAATTGGCGTTGTAATGGCTGCAGGTGGCTATCCAGGTAGCTATGACAAGAACAAGGTAATTACGGGTTTATCTACACAACAAAATGACAGTAAAATATTTCATGCAGGTACTGCTAGCAATAATGGTGAAATAGTGACTTCAGGTGGCAGAGTATTGTGTGTAACCAGTTTAGGCGAGACGGTCACGGAAGCACAAAAGAACGCTTATAACTTACTTAAAAATGTATCATGGGAAGACGCATTTTATAGAACAGATATCGGCTATAGAGCGATAGCAAGAGAATCTTCTCTACACCAGTAATTTATTAATTCGTTTTGACGATGCCCGAACTCTTTTAGTAAAACTCTCAACTAGTTCGGGCGGTCCTGCTGCTACTGCGGTTTTAAGATTAAAGTCATATTCTGTTTTGACCCAGTTATCCTGAGAATCAACAAAATTATCAAACGAAGTACTTTTACTGCAACCGGCCTTAATCTCCAAATGCCTGACGTACTCGTGCAGTGAGTAATTAATTAAATACCTTGGCGCAAACATAGTTGTTGTTCTACCGATTGGTAATAGCGTAGCGGCACATTTTATTGCGCACAACTTCATACGTATTCTTATACTTGTGTGTTTAGCAGAAAATATACACTCACTCACTCTAGCCCTAAAAGGGTTTAAATCTACATATGCCATACATGCCAGTACGGCTTCAGCGTCTAGCAACGCTTGGCTTTTATATCTTCCCTCCCAAAAATGCCCTTTTCTACCGTCTTCTTTGTTTGCCCTTTTGGCAATGTAACTATTTAACTTACTCATAAACCAACTAATGCTAGTTAATTTTTGTCTATAGTCGTCAATCAACTTCAACACATCTGCAAGCTCATTTTCTTTCATTTGCGTGCGCCATTCAGGGTGCTGATAGATTTTACAGAGCAGCGGTAGTTTTCCTAGTTGAGAAATTCGATTCAGTACCTCTGTGTTACTCCAGCTATTTACTAGTGCGTGATTAACATGAAGCACAGAGTGCGTATGGTTATCCATAATTGCAAAAGAAAGTAAATCGATAGCAAAAATCTCAGCGAGAAATAACAAGCGTTTTTGTATCCAGGCTTTTCTGTAATTGCTCACCCGTTGTTGTGAGGTCGAGCTTCTTAACAAAAAGCGCTGATCAATACATCGAGACATACAATGGTAGTAACATGTTTGAGAGTAATTAATAAGGTGCTTCCGTGCAATAGTCATGCAGTTACACTAACAAACTAGCTTTGCCAACATAACTGGCAACAAGTACGGTTTTATTTTATTTTTGACACTCATATAGCAAGCTTATTTTACAATTTAGACTGTCCAGACCACGCGCTTTGTCCACAAAGCTGAGACCAGACTGTCCAGCATTCTCAAAAAACAACTTGACCCATCCCCCCCGCTTGCTTATAACTACTGCACACAAAATAAGAAAAATATCATGTCAGCAAAATATCCAATAATAGCAATAACCGGTTCGTCAGGTGCCGGCACGACTACAACCACCAATGCCATTCGCCATATTTTTAGAAATTTGGAGATTAATGCGGCTTCGGTTGGCGGGGATAGTTTCCACCGTTTTACCCGTCCCGAAATGGAAGTAGAAATCCGTAAGGCACAAGAGCAAGGTAAGCATATAAGCTATTTTGGTCCTAGAGCAAATGACTTTGAGTTACTAGAAAAGTTGTTTAAAGACTATGCTAGCAATGGACAGGGACAATATAGACAATACTTGCACTCTTTTGACGAAGCCGTGCCATTTAACCAGATGCCGGGAACATTTACGCCTTGGCAAGAATTACCAGAAAAAACAGATCTTTTGTTTTACGAAGGTTTGCATGGCGGCGTACATACTGATGATTGCGACGTGGCTTCATACGTAGATTTACTAGTGGGCATGGTGCCTATTGTGAACCTCGAATGGATACAGAAGATAGTACGAGATACCACCGATCGAGGGCACTCCAGAGACGCTGTAATGAGTAGTATTGTAAGAAGCCTCGATGACTACTTTCACTTCATTACACCGCAATTTTCTCGCACACACATTAATTTTCAGCGCGTCCCTACCGTTGATACATCAAACCCATTTAGCGCTCGTGAAATTCCTTCACAAGACGAAAGCTTTGTTGTGGTCCGGTTTCGTCGCGATATGAAAAAGGTAGATTTTCCTTATTTATTGCAAATGATAGATGGTGCGTTTATGTCTCGCGTGAACACCCTTGTAGTACCAGGAGGCAAAATGGGTTTGGCAATGGAGCTTATCCTGACGCCACTTATTGGCGAATTAATGGAGCGAAAAAGACGCAGCGACTATCAGCTAGACTGGGTTGCAGATACCTAATTTACACGTTTGACACACTTAGAAACATAAGCACAGTTGTGTAAATAACCCCATTCGTTATATTAATAGGGAATAAATACTCGGGTGAATTGAATGAGACAAGAAACAACGAAAATATTAGTAGTTGATGATGATATGAGACTACGCTCTTTACTGGAACGTTACTTGTTAGAACAAGGATATCAAGTTCGTAGCGCAGCTAACTCTGAACAAATGGACCGCCTTCTAGAGCGTGAAAACTTCCATTTGATGGTGCTCGATTTAATGTTGCCCGACGAAGATGGCTTATCGATATGTAGGCGTTTACGTCAGCAAGAAAACGAAATACCCATTATTATGTTAACAGCTAAAGGCGATGAAGTTGACCGCATTATCGGCTTAGAAATGGGGGCTGACGACTATTTACCAAAGCCCTTCAATCCAAGAGAGTTATTAGCCAGAGCAAAAGCCGTATTACGCCGAAAGACGAACGAAGCACCTGGCGCGCCTTCACAATCAGAACAAAGCGTTACCTTTGGACCATTTACCTTAAACTTAGCCACACGTGAAATGTCAGAAAATGATAAACCAATGACCCTCACTAGCGGCGAATTTGCAGTGTTAAAGTCACTCGTAACACATCCTCGTGAACCCCTTTCACGGGACAAGTTGATGAACTTAGCACGTGGTCGAGATTACAGCGCATTAGAACGAAGTATTGATGTGCAAGTGTCAAGACTACGTAGAATGTTAGAAGACGACCCCGCTAACCCCAGATATATCCAAACCGTTTGGGGTTTGGGATACGTATTCGTGCCCGATGGCGAAACACGAGCTTAAACAGTTCTTCTTCAAGTTAGCCCCAAGTAGCACGTTTGGACAAACGGCGCTGCTTATTGGAGGCTTGCTGTTTATTAATCAGCTTGTGTCGTATCTGTCCGTAACTCACTACTTCATTAGCCCAAGTTATCAGCAAATTAACCGGTTAATTTCAAATCAAGTAAACACGTTTTTTCTACATGACATCAATGCCCTAACCGAAAAGCAAGTTTGGCAGCTAAAACAAACCACCGGCATTCGCTTCCATGATGAAAAAAGCGCCATGCACGCAGGTTTAAGTAATGCGGCTTATTATGACTTTATGTCAGGTCAAGTAAGTGAGCAACTTGGTAAATTCACTGAAATTAGAATAAAAACAGGGGCTGATTACGTTGTATGGCTAAAACCCCCGCAAGCACCGAACATCTGGATATCAATACCGTTGCAAGGCACAGATGACGAGTTATTATCCCCGCTTACCATGTACTTTATTGTGATTGGCGCACTGAGTGTCACCGGCGGGTGGTTATTTGTAAGGCGCCTTAACCGTCCTTTGCAGGCCTTACAAAAAGCCGCGCGACAAGTAGGTAAAGGCAACTTCCCTGAGCCATTGCCATTACGAGGAAGCAGCGAAATTATAGCGGTTACCGAGGCTTTCAATAAAATGTCACAGGGCATAAAACAACTTGAAAGTGATCGCGTCATTATGACTGCTGGTATCTCCCATGACTTACGCACACCGCTAACACGTATAAGATTAGCTAGCGAGATGCTCCCTGAGGACCAAGATTGGGTTAAAGATGGTATTGAGCACGATATAGAAGACCTAAATGCAATTATTGATCAGTTCATTGACTACGCAAGGCAAGATCAGCAAGAGGCGATGGAATTTACTGACATAAATGGCTTAATTAGTGATTTAGTAGAAGCTCGAAAGATAGATGCTAATCATAAAATCACCTTGCAACTCAAGTCTATTCCGCCGACCAGAGTTCGTAGAGTAGGCATCAAAAGAGTGATTGAAAACCTGATAGAGAATGCCTTTCGATACGGTAGCCCACACATTACAGTTGCTACCAGCCTAACCAATAAAAACCGTAGTTTATTGTGTACCATTAGAGATTACGGGAGCGGAATAAATGAAGATAAACTTGATAACTTATTTACACCATTTATTCAGGGTGATGAAGCAAGAGGTAGTTCAGGCTCGGGATTAGGGCTAGCGATTGTGAAACGAATAGTAGAAAGCCATGGCGGAACCATGGCCTTTAGCAACCATCCAGATGGCGGTTTAAATGCTGGGTTTATAATTCCCATACACTATCTACCGCAGTCAACAAAGCGTATCAAATAAGTATAATTGTTTAGGCAGAGCCGGAATTTAGGTTCTGCGCATGAATGTTTTCCACATCTATCGCGTCAAATACATAATTGGCATGGCAAAATTGGCAATCCATTTCGATTTTTCCATCTTCCTCAATAATTTGTAATAACTCTTGTTTAGACACATTCCTCAACGCCTGTGCGCTGCGGGCCTTAGAGCAATCACACTCAAATTTGACAGATTGTGGCTCGTAAATACGTAGATCTTCTTCGTGATATAAACGATGTATCATCGTTTTATGGTCAAGCGACAAAACTTCCTCTTGAGAAATAGTGTTGGCTAAACACGATATGTGTTCAAAATCTGGATTATTCTCAACATTTGAGCTCTCACTAGACGTAGGCACCACTTGTATCAATAAACCTGCAGCTTGTTGTGGCTCAGTGGTTTTCGTTGTTAAATATACACTGGTTAGCAATTGTTCAGATTGTAAAAAATAATCTTCAATACAAGCACTTAAGCTCGGTTTATCAAGCGCAACAATGCCCTGATAGCGCTGGCCATCTTTTGGTGTTAATGTGATCGCTAGCACACCCTTAGTGAACCAATCACTAAACTGCTCAGGAAAAACCTCTAGATCTGTGTTCCATTTAGCAACACCTCTTAATTTTTGGTCGTGAGTGCCATTTATGATGGCATAACGAATTGGCCCCTCACTTTGAATTTGCAGGGCGATTTCACCTTCAAACTTCAATGTGGCTGTTAGCAAGCTAGCAGCGGTCATTAACTCTCCCAACAACTGTTGAACAGGTTCGGGGTACGACGCCGATGCTAAAATTTGTTGATAACTATCGCTTAGGGAAACAATTTCGCCGCGAATGGGGCGATTAACGAATAAAAATCTATCTAATATATCGGTCATTTACAGTCTATATCTCTATTGATGTTTAAATTTTATAATTTGTCGACGCTGCTTTTTGTCAGGACGAGCGTCGGGTCTTGGGCTGTGAAACAAGCTTAATTTTCTCGCTTGCTGATTCTTCGCCCGCTGTTCAATACTAGCTTCAGTTTCCTCATACAATGTCATAGCAAGTTGCGCACTTTGTCTGCGGTCATGCAACGCCAACACTCTCACTATTTTTTCATCATAACCCACGGGAATACGCACCATTGCGCCAACTTCTACAATTTTACTGGGCTTGGCTCTTTGCTGATTGTATTGAACCTTACCTGCTTGCACCCACTCTCGTGCAATTGAGCGAGTTTTACAAAACCGTGCTGCCCACAACCACTTGTCAATCCGCACCTCTGGACCGTTTTGAACACCAGTAGATCGGTTGGAAAGTTTGCCGCTAGACTGTCCAGCTTTAGATTTTTGCGATTGCTGAAGTTTGGATTTAGACTGTCCACCGTCAACTGAATTGTTCTTTTTTCGGCTCACATTTCCCCCTAACAGTAACTACCATCATTCAGTGGCATCAATTGTTAAATTATACCTCAAACTACAAATAAAGGGATGCGTTAAAATAATCCATAGTAAATGGCACTAATCGGTAAATTTACAGTCAAATATCATTAATATTTCATAATGATTACCATCTAGCTATTGTAGCATGCAAGTGTACTAGCTATGATTATCCATTAACAATTTTATAAGTAGTTTTGTAAACCACAGCATGAGCACTCTTCCATTACACCGCGCAAGCGACTTCTACCAACGACATGAGAACAAAATCATTGCCGTTGTAGTGGTGCTATTAAGCATATACCTGCTGTCGTTTGCGGCTAAAATAACTTGGCAATTTGTTGGGCAAAATGATGCTTCGCCAACAACCACCAGTAAAAATGTACCTGTTGTGGCTACCGCTCCTAATTCTCAAAGCACAAGACCGAACATCAATAAAGTACTACAGTTAAATTTATTTGGCGACGCAGCCGCCAAACCTACCGTAGAACCTGTAGCTGAAACAACAAACGCACCTGAGACAAAGCTAAACTTAGTACTAGCTGGCGTAGTAGCCAGTAGCCAATCTGATCTTGGCGCTGCTATTATTGCATACAGAAATCAACAAAATACATACGGTATTGGCGATAAAATTGAAGGCACTAACGTTACCCTAGACCGCATTTACGCTGACCGAGTCATTATAAAAAACCGCTTAACAAAAGAAACACTGATGCTTGACGGTATAGACTTTGAAGAAGCCAATGAAAGGCGCCTGAATGCGGCTCAAGTTAACGCAAATTCTCGCCAGGCAGAACCTGTAGGCCCTCGCCCTACAAGACCAAACCCAAAAGCATTACAAGACGCCAGAGCTAAGCTAGCAGAGTCGCCAGACAGTTTTGCGGAAATGATATCTTTATCGCCCCATAGAATCGAAAATGAGCTTATTGGCTACCGAGTATCCCCCGGCAGTAACCCCAGTTTATTCAACTCTGTCGGTCTTAAAAACGGTGATATCGTGGTAGAGTTAAACGGTCTCGATTTAGCCGACTTACAGCAATCACTTGAAGCGCTAACTGAACTTAAACAAGCCGACAGTTTGCAATTAGAAATTTTGCGTGCTGGCGAGTTTGTATCTTTAGAATTTGATATCCAAGGCAGTGCCGACGATGAATAAGGTAATAGTTATATGATGCTGATAAAGCATAACAAACAAATAAAGGGATTTTTATTATCCTGCGTAATGGCTGGCGCATTACTAAGCACCAACTTTGTTGCGCAAAGTGCAGAATACCAACCCAATTTCAAGAATACGGAAATTACCAACTTTATCGATATTGTAGGTAAAAATCTAAAGCGAACTATCATTGTCGACCCCAATGTTCGCGGTAAAATTAGCGTTCGAAGTTACGACCTAATGACCGAAGATCAATACTACCAGTTTTTCCTAAACGTACTGCAAGTATATGATTTCGCAGTGGTTGAAATGCCTAACGGCATTCTTAAGGTTGTGCGTTCAAAGGACGCAAAATCATCTAACATACCCGTGGTAGAATCTACCGATTTCAACGGTGATGAAATGATCACCCGCGTTATCCCTGTATACAATGTCCCCGTAAGAGATTTAGCACCAATACTTCGCCAACTTAACGACCAAGCAGGTGGTGGTAACGTGGTTGCCCACGACCCCTCTAACGTAATGATGATTACAGGGCGTGCTGCTGTGGTTAACCGTTTAGCTGAAATCATTGAGCGTGTTGACCGCGCAGGTGATGAAGAAGTGGAGGTCGTCAAACTTAAATATGCGTCTGCTTCAGAAATGGTCCGTATCATAGAAAGCATAAATAATAATCAATCCAAGCAAACTGCCAACGCTAAAGCGGGCCCACGACTGGTTGCTGATGATAGAACCAACAGCGTGATTGTAAGCGGTGATATTAAGTCACGTCAGCGTTTAATTAATTTAATCAAGCGTATGGACCAGGAATTAGAATCAAACGGTAATACCCGCGTAATATTCTTAAACTACGCAAAAGCAGAAGACTTAGTAAAAGTCTTGCAAGGCGTAAGCGCCAGTATTCAATCTGAAGGCCAAAGCAGTACGCAACAACGTCGCAGCACCAGCAGTAATAGAGACGTAAGCATTGATGCACATGAAGACAGTAATTCATTAGTCATTACCGCAGAGCCCGACATGATGCGCTCACTAGAAGAAGTTATACGTCAACTCGATGTTCGTCGCGCACAAGTACAGGTTGAAGCCATCATTGTAGAAGTATTTGAAGGTGACGGCGTAACCTTAGGTGTGCAACTTGTGTCTGAAGAGGGCGGCGGCACTCAATTTACCAATGGGGTGATAGGCGTAGGTTCGCTAGGCGTTGCACTGCGTGAAGCCGAAGATTCTATTACTACGGTAACAACCGTTTCAAATGATGGCACGCCAGTAGAAACCACCGATACAACTGAGGGTAACCTTACGCCTCTTGCCTCACTTTTAGGCGGCGCTAACGGTTTAATTGCTGGTGTTATTAGAAACGGCTGGGGTGCTGTAGTGCAGGCTGTGAGTACTGACACCAATTCAAACATACTCGCAACACCACACCTGACCACGATGGACAACGAAGAAGCGTTTTTCATTGTTGGCCAAGAGGTGCCTATTATTACGGGTACTAGCACAGGCTCAAACAATTCCAACCCCTTCCAAACGGTCGAACGACAAGAAGTGGGAATAAAGCTTAAAGTTACGCCTCAAATTAACGAGGGCGACGCGGTACAAATGACCATTGAGCAAGAGGTATCAAGCGTCAGTGGTGCAACTTCAGTAGATATTTCTATTAATAAGCGTGAGATTAAAACCACGGTTATTGTTGATGATGGCGGCACCATTGTACTTGGCGGCTTAATAGATGAAGACGTGCAAGAAAGTATTTCAAAAGTACCGGTACTGGGTGACATCCCAATTTTAGGGCATTTGTTCAAAACCACTACAACAAGTAAACGCAAGCGCAATCTAATGGTATTTTTACGGCCTACCATCGTGCGAGACGGCGTCACGATGAATGAAATTAGCCACCGTAAATATAATTATATTCGTGCGCAGCAACTTGACCGCCAATCTCAAGGTATTCCATTGATGCCATTTAAAGAAGGTCCATCATTGCCTGCATGGGATGACAAGCTCACTCTGCCTCCTTCATTTGAAGACTATCTGTTAGAAAAAGAGAAGCAGGACAAGGATTAGTAAACATGCAACACAACATATCTGATGAGAATGAGTTGCAACAAGAACTTGAACAGGGCTTACCAGAACTGTCTGGTGAGCTCGAACACGGCGCAGAACAAGTAGCGACTTCATCTAAGCAGTTACCTTTCAGCTTCGCAAAGCGCTTCAATGTATTGCTTGATGTAAATACGACGCCCTATGAGTTGTATTATACCTCGGAGACACCGCTTTCAACCTTCTCTGAGGTAAGACGGTTCTGTGAACAAACCTTTGCCTTGAAAAAAACGAATAAAGAAGAGTTTGAAACCTTGTTAACAAGCTCATTCCAACGGGATTCTTCTGAAGCCAAACAGCTTATGGAAGACTTAGGCAATGAAAGCGACTTGTTCTCATTAGCCGAAGATTTACCCGATACAGAAGACTTACTCGATAACGACGACGACGCCCCTATTATCAAACTCATTAATGCCATGCTAGGCGAGGCAATTAAAGAGGGCGCTTCAGATATTCACATTGAAACCTTCGAAAACCAGCTAGTTGTGCGCTTTCGTGTTGACGGCGTACTGCGCGAAATTTTACGGCCAAATCGTAAAATGTCGTCCATGTTGGTATCGCGTATTAAAGTTATGGCGAAAATGGATATCGCTGAAAAGCGGGTTCCCCAAGACGGTCGTATTAGCCTGCGTATTGGCGGTAGAGCAGTTGATGTAAGGGTATCTACCATGCCTTCTAGTCATGGCGAGCGCGTTGTACTGCGATTGCTTGATAAAAACAATGCTCGTTTAAACTTAACCGATTTGGGCATGACCTTTGACAATCGAGAAGCCTTTTCAAGCCTTATCCGTAAACCCCACGGCATTATGCTGGTAACAGGTCCCACCGGCTCAGGAAAAAGTACCACGTTATATGCAGGCTTGAGTGAAATTAACTCAAAAGATCGTAATATTTTAACGGTAGAAGATCCTATTGAATTCGATTTAGAAGGTATTGGGCAAACACAAGTAAACGGTAAAGTAGATATGACTTTTGCCAGAGGCTTGCGAGCAATATTACGACAAGATCCCGATGTGGTAATGGTGGGTGAAATACGTGATATCGAAACTGCGCAAATAGCAGTTCAAGCGAGTTTAACCGGGCACTTAGTATTATCCACTCTGCACACTAACACCGCCGCTGGTGCCATTACTCGCTTAGAAGATATGGGCATTGAGCCCTTCTTATTATCATCTAGTTTGCTCTCGGTATTGTCGCAACGCTTGGTTCGAACCCTTTGCGATGAGTGCAAAGCCCCGCACACACCCAGTGCCCGCGAGTTTGAAATTTTAGGACCGAACGCCAACAAAGAAACCATTATTTATAACCCTGTAGGCTGTATATCTTGCAACCATACAGGCTATAAAGGACGTACAGGAATACACGAACAGCTTATTGTAGATGAAAAAGTGCGCGAGATGATGCATGACGGCAGAGGCGAACAAGCTATTGAGAAATACATTCGTAGTAATACCCCTTCTATTCGTCAAGACGGCTGTGACAAAGTGATATCGGGCAAAACATCACTTGAAGAAGTGTTACGAGTTACCCGAGAAGAGTAATGCCTGCATTTTCCTATAAAGCCCTTACCAGTGGCGGCAAGAATAAGAACGGTGTACTTGAGGGTGACAACGCCAAGCAAATTCGTCAGCAGTTACGCGAAAAAAGCTTAATTCCTATTGAAGTCACGCAAATTGCTGAGCAAAAAGACACTGAAAAATCGATAAAATCTTTTTTCAGCCCCAGTATTTCAGCTACAGAATTGGCGCTGCTTACTAGGCAGTTATCTACCTTGATTGAGGCGGCATTACCCATAGAAGAAGCCCTGTTAGCGGTGGCAGAACAATCTGAAAAAGCACGCACAAAAAACATGATGATGGCGGTACGCAGTAAAGTGGTTGAAGGGCATAGCCTTGCTGACGCCCTTGCTGAGTTTCCCAATGCTTTCGACAATTTGTTTCGAGCAATGGTGGCAGCAGGTGAAAAGTCAGGTCATTTAGATGCGGTGTTAACCCGTTTAGCAGACTACGCTGAACGACGGCATCAAACCAAAAGTCAAATTACGCAGGCTTTGGTTTACCCTATATTGATGATGGTGGTGGCAATGTCGGTGGTAATTATGTTGCTAACAGTTGTGGTGCCTAAAATTGTTGACCAGTTTGATACCATGGGACAAGACTTACCCACCATTACCCAAGTTATGATAAGCATTAGCGAAGGCCTACAAAACTACGGCTTATACGCCGCAGTTGTTTTTGCCTTACTTATGTTGCTTAGCCAGCGTTTGCTACAGGCACCGCATCTTGAATTGAAATGGCATAAAATATTATTGTCGCTCCCCTTTATTGGTAAGCTAGCGCGGGGAACTAATACCGCTAGATTTGCTCGAACATTAAGTATTCTTACTGCCAGTAGCGTCCCCTTGTTAGAATCGATGACAATTGGCGGTAAAGTGCTTGAAAACAAGCATCTACAACAGCTTGTAGCGGGCGCCGCTGAGCGAGTAAAAGAAGGCAGTAGTTTGCGAGCGGCGCTAGACGTGACCAAAGTGTTTCCGCCAATGATGATGCATATGATTGCCTCGGGGGAACGTTCGGGCGAGCTACAACAAATGCTTGCGCGTGCTGCAGATAATCAAGAACGGGAATTTGAAAGTACAATTAATATGTCATTAAAAGTGTTTGAACCGGTTCTTATCGTCACCATGGCGGCTGTTGTACTATTTATAGTAATGGCGATATTGCTACCCATATTAGCGTTAAACAATTTAGTAGGTATGTAAATTTAAATGAGTATTCACATGACAATCAATCAAAATTCAGTGCGTAGTGCACAACGCGGCTTTACCTTAATTGAAATAATGGTGGTGTTATTTATTATCGGTATTATGGCTGCGGTTGTGGCACCTCAGGTGTTAGGTAATCGCGATGTGGCACAAATTAAGAAGGCCGCTGTTGATATACAGCAACTAGAGGGCGCACTTGAGATGTATAAATTACGCACTAATATGCTGCCAACTACTGAGCAAGGTTTAGATGCACTAGTAAGTGCACCCACTATAGATCCTATCCCAAGAGCTTACCCAACAGAAGGTATTATAAAGCGCTTACCTCTTGACCCTTGGGGCAACGAGTATGTGCTGCTCAATCCTGGTGAAATTGGTGTATACGACTTATATTCGTTTGGCCCAGACGGTATTGAAGGCACCGACGATGATATTGGTACATGGAATATTAACGAATACTTACAGTAAGTTGTTTGTAAAGTTTACATCTAGACTGTCCAGAAGCCCTCAATGTACACTCTGAGCGCAAGCAAACATAAGCAGTCAGGCTTCACATTAATGGAAGTCATTTTGGTGATGGCACTAATTGGCTTAATTGTGTCTACCGTTAGCTACACAGCATTTTCAAGCAATATGCAAAAAGATATTGAAAAGCAAGTTCAGCGACTGCAAGTTGTGTTTAATATGGCCAGCGATTATGCCGTGATTAACCAGCTCGAAATGGGATTGCGCATAGATGAACAAAAGCAGTCGTATGAATTTGTAAAACTTGATGAAGATGAAAAATGGGTCCCTATAGAGGATATTAAGCACTTTGCTTTGCAAAACATGCCTGAAGGTGTTGCACTAGAACTAAGTTTGGAAGGGTTACCTTGGCAAGAAGACGACAGTCTTTTTGATGCCGGCGTATTTGATGAAGAACTCAGTGTAAGGAGTGAAAGTGTAGATATTGGTAAAGAAGAGGACAAGCTGCCTCCTCCACCACAGGTGTTTATTTTATCAAGTGGTGAAATCACACCCTTTGAACTAAGTATAAAATACCGTAGCGTTGACCAAGACGATTTTTATTATGTATTACAAGGCGTTGATACCGTTCCACTATTGTTTGATGGCCCGCTATGATGAAGCGCCTACCAAAGGGTTTTACATTAATCGAAGTCATGGTAGCCGTGGGCATATTTGCTATTGCAGGCGCTGCCGTAATGAAGGCAACGTTTGAACATCTCAGGTCTATCTCAACCCTAGAAGAAATTACTTTCGCCACGTGGGTTGCCAATAATCAACTTACTGACACAACCTTAAGAGCCCAAATTCAGTGGCCACCGAAAAATAACGCAAAAGGTGAAGCAAGCTTAGCGGGCCGAAAGTGGTATTGGCAGCAAACGTTCGCAAAAACCCAAGATGACAACCTATTTCAAATAACAATTGTCGTGGCGAGCGACGAAAACATGAACAATGAAATAACTGGCGTGACTACCTTTATATCAAAGGGCGCCGAATGAAATACACGTATCAAAACAAGCCCTCTAGTTTCATTCTAGACTGTCCAGAATTTAGCAAGCCGAAACTAAAACACATAAAAATCAATGGCTTCACTTTAATCGAAGTCATCATAGCCATTGCTATCTTCTCAATTCTTGCACTTGGTGCAAACGCTTTGCTGGTAAATGTAACCAACTCTAATGAATTATCGGCTCAGCGCGCACAGCAACTGGAAGAGTTACAACG
The DNA here is from genome assembly GCA_049650345.1 of Glaciecola sp. Classification (GTDB taxonomy): domain Bacteria; phylum Pseudomonadota; class Gammaproteobacteria; order Enterobacterales; family Alteromonadaceae; genus Glaciecola. The sequence goes on from JBARZY010000195.1 coordinate 43,961, forward strand.
CGCTATGATGATAATAGAGCGTGACTTCCTACAAATGCAGGAGCGTGTGCCGCGTACTCAAGGCATTGAGAACAACCTGGTCATTAATGGCGGGGAGTTTGAATTTGAGAGTGACGACTACGGCATAGGGTTTGTGAGGGGGGGGTGGCAAAACCCTCAGCTAAGATTAAAACGTAGCCACCTGCAAAATGTTGCTTACCGCCTACAAGAAAATCGCTTGGAACGCTTACATACCAATTATGTGGATTCGGTCATTGGTACTGAACCCAAAGTGAGAGTGCTATTATCTGAGGTCACCCAATTTAAAGTCGAAGTACTGCAAGATGTAGCTCGAGAATTTAATTGGTCTGAAACAATTGTTAACACCCAGCTCCCAGCAGCGGTTGCTATTACTATCGAAACGGAAACGTTCGGTGAAATTAGGCGTGTGTTCAAGGTCAAAATATGATGCCTAAGGTCGCCACCAATAAAATAACCCATTCAACAAAGCAATCTGGCGTAGCCCTTATTGTTGTGATGCTGATTGTTGCCTTAGTCACAATATTAGCAGTGGAAATGAGCAGTCGATTACAACTCAACATAGCCCGCACCAGCAATGTAAAAGCCAACAACCAAGCATTTTGGTACGCCTTAGGGGCAGAACAATTCGCCAAAAACTCGCTGTCTACACTTCAGTCATTAACCAAAGACAATATTAATTTAAGCCAGCCATGGGCCCAAGATTTTGAATACCCAGTAGAAGGCGGTGCGATAACTGCAAAATTAACTGATTTACAAGCGTGTTTTAACCTTAATGCCATCCATTCTAAGCCTGCATCACAACAGCAATCTGGCGCCAATAATCAAACAAACACTAACAATGCGAATACCAATGGCAACCCTAATAACGCACCTGCCCCCTCTCAACAAGCATTTCAACGCCTATTAGAAAACTACATCAACGATAGCTATACCGTTGACACCATACGCGATGCGCTTAACGACTGGGTAGATGAGGATACCTTCCCATCTCCTTTTGGCGCAGAAGATGCCGATTATGAATCGCTGCCTATGCCCTATTTACCCGCCAATGGGCCCTTATCACATATATCTGAAGTGCGATTATTAAATGGCGTAGATACCGCCGCAAAAAATGGCTTGCTGAATGAATTAAAAAAAGTCATGTGCGTATTGCCCGAAACTAATTTGAAGATAAACGTGAATACCATTACAGAAGACAATGCTGTTGTGTTGTCAGCGCTTTTAGGCGACACTTTACAAACTGGTATAGACATAGTGAACAGTAGACCAGAAGAAGGATTTGATGACATTGATGACTTTTTGACGTTGTCGGAGGTAAGAGCATTAAGCTTAACACCCGAACAAACTCAATGGTTTACCACTACCACGGAATATTTTAGGTTACATACAACTGCAACATTTCAGGGATCGCAATTTAGAATGTCTACCGTGTTCAAATTAGAAAGCGACAATGTTGTAATTATTAACAGAGAGTTCGGAGGCGCATTTTAAATGCAGCGTTTAATTGTACGTTTGGGGTCACACATTCAAGACCCTATCCACTGGTTGGTATACAGCAATAGCGAAAGTGAAATACTCGCATCAGGAAAGCTGAATAACGCATCTGAATTATCTCAATTGCAAGATCATGCTCTAGGCACACAAATTATTGGGTTAGTACCCGCAAGCGATATTTATTTTACTCATGTGTCGGTGCCGAAAAAAGGCGGACGCAAGGTGCTATCAGCCATTCCATTTATGGTCGAGGAAGATTTAGCTGCGAATATTGACGAGTTGTTTTTTGCCTTAGGCAACAATAAAAATGATGTGCAGGAAGTGGCCGTAATTACCAAGCAAAAAATGCACCTGTGGCAAAGCATGTTTGCCGATGCAGACTTGTTCTGCGCCACACTTATCCCCGATGCGTATTGCCTGCCTAACGATGAACACATCAACTTATTGCAAATTGACCAACAACTGTTAGCGCGGCTACCTAACGGCACTTGTATGCAGGGTGAAGATGAATGGTTATTGCCACTCATGCTTGAACAAGCCAGTACAAATAATACGGCGCTGAAATGCCATAGTGAAATAGCGCAATGGCCAGAAGATCAAGAGGCTACATTTGATTTTGATAAGCTCCCTTTACAACTGTTACTTGAACACTCAACCCTTGCACAATTAAATTTATGCCAAGGGGAATTTGCCACCAAAAGAAAAACAAATACACGCTTACACAAGTGGAAGTTAGCAGCTAGCCTTGCTGCAGTAGCGATATGTGCGAATTTAATTTACACCACCGTTGAGCTTAACGCCCTTAAAAACCAGCATGCTGAACTGACCAAGCAAACCAAAGCACTGGTTCAGCAAGGTTTCCCGAACTTGCGTTCAGTGCGCTTGGTGCGCCCAGCGGTAGAGCGCGAAATGGCAAAGCTAGCACAAGGCGGCACCAACATCAGTATGCTGGCCATGCTGTCTCAACTTGGCGGTGCTTTTGAAGCATCTGGGGTCAAACCACAAAACATTCGTTACGACAACACGCGATCAGAATTACGCATGCAGTCAGTAGCAAGCAACTTTGAATCACTCGACAAGTTTAAACGCGACGTACAAAATTTGGGTTTTGAAGTAGAACAAGGCGCCATCAATAATCGCGGTAGCGAAGTTGTTGGTGTGATAGTGGTAAAAGGATAACGATATGGAAACAATTAAGTCATGGTTCGCCTCGTTATCTGAACGGGAACAAAAGTTGGTACTGGCAGCAAGTGCCGTGGGTGCTATTGGTATTTTCTACTTTATGATTTGGGCCCCCATCCATAGCGCGTTAGCACAACAAAAGGTAGCATTAGCTAAAGAACAGGCGACCTACACTTGGGTGCAGGAACAAGTCAATAGAGCACAAGCGCTGCGCCAATCAAATCGTAGCACTTCATTTAACGGTTCACTTACGCAATTGGTTAATCAAACCACTCGGGTTTCAGGCATTCCAGTATCAAGAATGCAGCCGCAAGATGACGAATTGCAAGTTTGGATTGACGAAATACCGTTTAATACGCTGATGCAGTGGTTAAATAATTTAGAAGCTCGCGGTGTTATTATTGTACAGTCAGATATCTCAGAAGTAGACGCTGAAGGCTATGTTCAAGTGCGTCGATTACAGTTAGGGTCCTTATAAGTGTCAAACACGCAGTTTATTACGCTCAAAAAATGGCAATGGATAATACTTGCCATACTGACTTATTTACTCTTTTTAATTGCATACACGCCAGCTACGCTTGTTGCCCATCATATAAATAAGCAAAGCGGCAACCAAGTTCAATTGTCGGGTGTATCGGGCACTTTGTTTGAAGGATATGCAAACACCTTGAGTATGCAAGGACTGCGAGTCAATCAGGTAAAATGGGAGCTATCACCTTTATCACTGCTTGGATTAAGCCCAAGTATTGATATGCAAGGCGGTAATATTCGCGATACTAATGGTATTTATGTAAAAGGAACAGTATCAACTTCATTGCTGGATTCCACGGCTATTGAGGCGAATCAAGTTCAACTGTTTGTGCCTACTAAAACGGTACTCGCTCAACTTACTCTACCCGTATTTGTGACCGCATCGGGACGGTTTCGTGTTGATATTAATACCTTCCAGTTTGACCAAGGTTGCGCACAACTACAAGGCAAAGGCAGTTGGTTAAACGCCGCGGTAAACGTAAATAACAATCCGATAAGCTTTGGCACATTTGAAGCAAATTTATCGTGTCAAACCCCTAACTTTATTGTTGAGGTAAGCCCAAGTAACAAATTAAGCCTAGATGCACAGTTAAACATTGATATGAGCGGTAAATACAAGGTGGAGGGGCGTTTCAAAGTGCCTTCTGATCTGCCCAAGGAAATTCAACAAGCCGCCCAGTTCTTTGGTAACCCCAGTAACGATGGTTATTATAACATCACCTTATAGCCTAAAGTTATAGGCGCTCAAAGTTGTTTGTTTAAGCCAAATACAGGTCGGCATGAGCAAAGCGACTGAGTGCGAGTATTGTTGCTGACTCATAGATACTGGTTCGCGTTTCTAAGCCTTTGGTTAATTGCCCTATTGCCCCACCCTTTTGCTTAATATTGACAGTCTCAAATAGCTGATCCATAGCCGTGCCTAGTTCAACCCCGGTTAATAATTGCTTATACACATTGATAGGCAATGGTAACAATGCAGACTGTCCAAACACGGTTTCCTCGTTATTGCATATACACAAAATGGCGAAGGTTTTGGGGCCATCTTCAAACACGTCAACACCGCCCTCGTAAGCAATGTAATAATCGGCTTCTACTGTTTCACGTAGCGCATCAATTCTATTTAACGCACCTTCGCGGGTTTCATCAGTGCTCATGGGTTGATCAGCTACACCCGACGGAACTGATTCTGAAAACACCGTAACAGCTTGATCAAAAACACGCTCGAACGAAGCCTTTGCCGCATTAATTTTAACTGGGTTAGCAGACGCGACTGCTACCGTAAGTATAGATTCGCTCATTATTAATAGACCTTTTAAAATATGGGCTTATGCATGATGTGGGTCAAAGTTATCCTCAATAATAGAGGTTAATACACTATGATAGTTGTTGATTGAAACATGACCGGTAATGTTATTTTCCGGCTGCTGACTGTCAGGGTTGGTAATACCTAAGGTATAAGCAATTCCGTACTCTCGAGCAGCGTCTAATATCCGTTCGCTATCGTCTACAAACAATGTGGTTTCAGGGTTAAAGCCCAAATGATCATGCAACTGTTGCCACAAGCTTTGTGATTCTTTCGATACCCCAAATTGGTGAGTAGAAATTAAGGTATCAATGTGTTCATCAAGCTGGGTTTTCTCCACTTTCAACGACAGGCTACCAGGATGCGCATTAGTTACCAACACAACATTACGCCCACTGGCTTTTAACGCATCTAAAAAAGGCATACAGTCATCACGCATTCGAATAAGGTGGGTAATCTCTCGTTTTGCTTGCATAATATCAAGCTGCAATTTGTCGGCCCAATAATCTAAGCAGTACCACTGTAGTTGCCCCGACACTTCATCGCAGGCATCTAGCATCTCTTGTTTACAGGTTTCTAATGAACGCCCTGTTTTTTCGGATAACTTTTTAGGAATATGCTCTAGCCAAAAATGCGTGTCAAAGTGCAAATCTAACAGGGTACCATCCATATCAAGTAAAACAGTTTCTATCTTATGCCACGGTAACAGTGCCAAGCGAGTATCCTTGTGCTAAGGTTCGTTTATGGTTGATAGTGTATCGCGTAAAGTTGGCATGAGTAAAACAAACCCAGAAAAAAAGTTGCCTGAAATACACGCTAGGCGCACCGTTGCGCAAAGCAAATTTTTTAAAGTTGAGCAGGTAGATCTCGAGTTTAGTAACGGCGTAAAGCGCGAATTTGAGCGCATGGCAGGCAGTGGCCGAGGAGCCGTAATGATTGTTCCTCTAACCGACGATAATCATTTTCTATTAATACGAGAATATTCGGCAGGCACCCACTCTTATCAACTTGGCTTTCCCAAAGGCCTTATTGATCCGGGTGAGCAAGCTGTTGAAGCCGCTAACCGCGAACTTCAAGAAGAAGTGGGATGCAAAGCCGAAAAATTCAGCCCCTTAAAGCAACTAGCAATGGCCCCAACCTTTTTTGATGCACATATGCATGTGCTAATCGCAGAAGGTTTATCAGAGTCTCACCTTGAAGGCGACGAACCCGAGCCGCTTGAAGTAGTGCGTTGGCCTCTTGACGATATTGATACCTTGCTGGCACAAGCAGACTTTTGTGAAGCACGTAGCGTTGCGGCTTTATTGCTATTAGATCGCTGGAGAAAATCAAGATGATGTCAAAAACCCTTAGCGAATTATTAGAAATTGCGAAAGACGCTGCCGTTCAAGCAGGCGTTGAAGTCTTGCGTATATATGACAAGGGCGATTTCGAAGCGTATCAAAAAGAAGATGATAGCCCAGTCACAAGTGCTGACTACAAGGCCAACGAAATTATAATGGATATTTTGCAGCGCTTAACGCCGAAAATCCCCATTATGTCAGAAGAGACACCCTTAGCCTCGTTAGACGAGCGCGCCAATTGGAAACGTTATTGGTTAATAGATCCCATTGACGGCACGCAGGAATTTATTGCTCGCTCGGGTGATTTTGCGGTGAATATAGCGCTCATTGAAAACAACCAACCCGTCATTGGTGTGATTTATTGGCCCTGCGGCGAGTCGCTTTATTTTGCTAGCCGAGGCCAAGGCGCATATAAAAAGTGTTCAAGAGAAACAAAATCTATTAGCGTTAGAAAATTTGATGTACCCAGCGAAGATGTCATTATGATAGCCATTAGTCGACGTCAATCTCGTGAAAAGATATTTGAACGCCTTACCGAAAAACGCCAATATCAAACCTTGCCTACCGGCAGTTGCTCACTTAAAGCGTGTTTTATAGCTGAAGGGAAAGCTGACGTCTTTATGCGTTTAGGCGTAACCGGAGAGTGGGACACTGGTGCATCACAATGCATCATTAATGAAGCTGGCGGCGATATAAAAGCCGCGACCTTTGATGACATTACGTACAACCAACGCGAGATTGTGACTAACCCTGATTTTGTTGTACTGGGCGACCAACGCGTAAATTGGGAAGGTATTGTTCAATACAAATGATGAGTCGCTTTTGACTACGTCACTCATCGCATTGCCATTGTTAGGGTAATGCGATGATATTCACCGACTCATGCTCTTCTGAGTACTCAATCGCAGCCGTACCGGCATGCAGTTGCTGTTTCACAATATCTACTTTTTCAGTTAATGAAAGTTCAACACTGCCATAATCTGTGCCGTCTCTTAGCACAATACTTTCAATTAAGTTATTAAGGGTGTCTGCATCTAACTCTTTGAAGGGGACAATCATAATACTTCCTTAAAAAACGAAACAATGCGACTGGGCAGCCACAATTTGTTGCTACCATAGATATTCTGCATAAAACCCACATGCCCGCCGTATTGACTAAACTCATACGCAACATGTTCATTAATCGCATTATCACTTGGAATAACGCCTTCATCCATAAATGGATCATCAGTAGCATGAATGATTAATGTGGGTTTATTAATAAGCGGTAAATCAGGCAAGGCTGAGCACTTTTCATAATAGTCTTCAGCACCATCAAAACCATGTAGTACTGCGGTGATATCGTTATCAAACTCGTAAAATGTGCGCATTTGCTTCACATATGCTGGAGACACCGCTAATGCTGACGTCATATCGATCATTGCCATTTTATTCATAAGATTGGCTTTCATACTCTTCATCAAATGCCATTGATACACACGAGAAAAACCCACGTTAATTGCGCTAGAACAAGCTGCAAGATTCAGCGGAGCGCTAACCGCGACACTCGCACTTATTGGTAAATCGCTTCTGTGCGCCATTAGCTTCATTAGCATATTTCCACCTAATGAAAAGCCCACGGCAACTAAAGGCAGGTTGGCATAGCGCGCCTTAATAAGAGGAATGACAAATTCAGGGTCGAATGTTGCCCCTGAATGATAGGCTTTTGTTTGCAAATTAGGCTCGCCGCTACAACCTCTGAAATGCATCAAAACACAGGTGATATTCGCTTCATAGCAGGCATGCATTAAATGCTGAACGTAGTGAGAATTAACAGAGCCTTCTAAGCCGTGAAATATTACCATCACCGCACATGGTAATGGCGGCACCGACCACGCCAAGTCAATAAAGTCGTTGTCAGGGGTTTTTATACGCTCATTTACTGTTTTACAAACGGGGGATGACAATAAAAATTTAGGTACGATTGTTTGCACATGCGAGTTTTTAAGCCAACCAGCAGTCTGAAAACTCGATTCTATCTTGCGCCCAAGTTGAGTGGATCTAGTCTGCGTCATACTGCCCTTCCGAAAGCGCATAGAAACCAGAAACAAGAACCGCAACATGCTGTTTGGCACAAACTATATCGAACGCTGGACAGTCTAAATTGAAACTTTTATCAATTTCTGGACAGTCCAGAGTTACATCTTGATGTGCCTGAATCATCCTAATTAAACCGGCGGTCAGCATATTCGAATCAAAGTTATCCACAGCTAAAGGCTGCAGTTGGTTGTTAACCAACCAATCGGCAATGAGGCTTTGTTGCTGTTTCTCTAGTGCTAATTCAAGCGCAAGCATTTGTTTGTATTTAGACTGTCCAGCATCAGTATTT
>JBARZY010000196.1:0-3917 GCA_049650345.1 Glaciecola sp.
GCCATGGTGTCGTATCCTGTAATTGGTAAACATGGGCAAGAACTCGCAAAAACATGGCGTGAATATCCGCGCGCATATTTAGGTACCAGTGTACCTAATTTCCCCAACTTTTTTGTGGTGACCGGCCCTAATACTGGCATAGGCCATACAAGCGCTATATTTGTGATTGAGTCGCAAATGAAGTACATAGTCAGATGTGTTCAAAAGTTGGTGTATGGTGGCGTGAAATCAATTGAACCAACAGAATACGCTGAACAACAATATACAAGTATGGTGCATAGCGAAATGGAAAAAACCGTATGGTCCCATGGCGGTTGTACAAGTTGGTATCAGAACAAAAAAGGCAAAGTCATCGCCATGTTTCCAGGCTTTAGTTTTACCTTTAGACGATTATGTAAACGCTTTAAAAGTAGCGATCACAATATAGAAAGGTAGGATAAGCATGATTTTTGTATTACTAACAGCGTTGATTATTTGGTGTGTATTTCTATCACATTCGCCAGCCATTGGGTCGTTCTTATACAGATTGAATAATGCAGTAGAATTAAAATTAGCAGGTTTGCGTATTCAGCACATGTCTCACGTTGGTAAAAATAACAGCGAGACCTTTTCTTATTTAGAGAGTAAAAAACAACGGGTGACTGGTCAAAACGAATCCAATGACAACACCATTATTATGCTGCATGGTTTTAGCGCAGATAAACTCATTTGGCTAAAATTTGCGAAGTATTTTACCCACCAAAATGTGTTAATCCCTGACTTTATGGCCCATGGTGATATTGCTTATGATAAGAGCACTAAGTATAGCGCCTACGAGCAAGCCAAATACATAGCGCGTTTTATTTGCGCCAAGCAAGTAACAGGCAATATTACGCTAATTGGAAATTCTATGGGCGGTATGGTGGCTGCCATTTTGGCTGAAAAGGCCCATCAAGACCAAGATTACGATATTGGTGATGCGACTATTGCAGATGTTGTTTTACTTGATCCTGCCGGTGCAAAAACTGAGTTTGCTACTACCATGCATGCACAAGGCTACAATCCTTTTGTGCATGAATCGCCGCGCGATGTATATTCATTCTACGATATGGCAATGCATCGACCGCCATTTATGCCGCCAAGCGTAAAAGCATTTATTGCGCAAACAAACTATATTGCCAAGCGCGAGCAATATGCTCATATGTTCGCTGATTTTTTCAATCCCAGTGAGTTTTTCTCTGAGCCGCTCGCAAATATTCAGGCAAATGTGAGGGTAATATGGGGAGAGCAAGATGCTTTACTGCCGGTATCAGATGCAGATTCTTGGTCATCAATAGTGGGCATAAAAGCAAATATTATGCGCGATACTGGTCATATGCCCATGGTTGAGCGGCCTAAGCAAACGGTGTCGCTTATTAATTACCCTTAGTAAAATGAAGTCATCACAAAAAGTGTAAAGACGGATGTTCGCAAATAGCATAAGACCACCGTCCGAATTGGTGTCATAGATTGATAAGGAAAGTCAGGTGAAAGTAATTTTATTAACAGTAGTGCTATTCATGGTAGGTTGCTCGTCAACTTCTAACCCTCTTGTTTACTCTAATACGATGGATGTTATTGGCAAAGCAGCGAATGCGGCCCCCAGCAAAGTATACGGTAAGTTCTTATTTAAAATACAGGCTACTGGCGAGCAACGAGAAATCGTTTATTTAAATACAGAGCTTGATTACAGGGATCAACGCAACATCACAATTGCCCTTCACCCTAAAATACTTCCACAATTAGAAGCTAAATATGGCGACTCACCGACAGAGGTTTTTATTGGTAAATCTATCTATGTGAAAGGTTACGCACAACGAGTTCGAATCGGACTTTTTTCGGAAGGTCGTGCAACTGGCAAATACTATTTTCAGACGCATATCCCCATTAGTGACATATCAAAAATCGAGATTGTTAACTAATATGTATAACAGAATCATAGATCGGAAAACATAGTCACCCCACTTTGATGGAGAGCTTAAATGAAGGTTTTTAAATCGAAACAAGATCTCTGGTTAATTGCTATCATTTATCTCAGTAGCTTAATATGTTTTTGCGCAAGTGTGTACGCTGTTGCTGAAGACTTTTCTACTGTTAATATAATAGTTGCGGCTTTGACATCTATTATTGGTGGCATCTTTCCAATCTGGCTAATTATCTCACTGCAATATCGAATTGATAAGAAAATGTTGAATATTATATGTGGGCCGTTTAAGTGGCACATTGAGCTTTCTACTATTAAATCAGTTGAGCCCTCAACGGATATGGTATCAAGTCCGGCCCTTTCGCTAGACCGATTACTAATAGTGTATGGAAATGGCAAGGTTGTGCTAGTGTCACCAAAAGACAAAGAGGGGTTTATTAGCGCCTTAGGCATAAATGCAAGATAACAAAAGAATAAAGCCTTTTTTGTTACAACAGCATGGCCAAACCGTTTATTCTTACTAGATGGTAACGGAGTTTTAATGTTGTCAGTTTTTATCGGAGTTGGCGCGGTTAGGCCCGCAACATAGGAAATTAGAAGGAAAGCCATGTTCACCCCTAAACATTTCAAAATGCCTGAACAAGCCATCAGCGCATTTATACATCAACACAGTTTTGCCACCTTAATTACGCAAAACTTACAAGCCACTCGTTTACCCTTATTGTATGACGCCTCAAAAGGTAGCCTTGGCGTAATCTTGGGGCATATGGCCCGTGCTAATCCTCAACACAAAGAACTCAACAAGCAGCGCGTGTCGGTTATGTTCGATGGTCCGCATTCTTATATTTCGCCTACTTGGTACACATCAAGCCCAGCCGTGCCCACTTGGAATTACGCATCGGTGCAATGCTTCGGTACTTTTTATCAATTAGATAAAGAGCAAACTCTGCAAGCGATTCACGATGTGGTCGCCAAATATGAGCCTAACATCGCTAACGATACAATATTAATGCCCAGCGAGTATGTAAATAAGTTAGTGAGTGGCGTAGTGGGCTTTAGAATTGAGATTGATGATATTCATGCTACTGAAAAGCTAGGCCAACACAAAAAGCTCAGTGACCAACAAGGCGTGTTTGAAGCCTTATCAAACAGCCAGCATCAAGATGCAATTGAACTGGCCAAGTATATGCAGCGGCGTGGTGTAGGCACCGGCCATATTGATAAACAATAACGACAAGCAACTAGCACTTATGCTATATTATGCGCCTTATTTTTTGTACTCATTATGCGAACAATTGAGGTTCATAAACTATGCTAGATGCAATTAGGGTGGTGTTGGTCAATACCTCACACACCGGCAATATTGGCAGCGCTGCGCGCGCAATGAAAACGATGGGCCTTGAGCACCTGTATTTGGTTGACCCTGTTTCGCCTCCCGATGGCAAATCGCATGCATTAGCGGCAGGCGCAACAGATGTGCTAGCAAACGCAACTATTGTGGATACTTTAGAAGAGGCTATTGCTGACTGTGGTTTAGTTGTAGGTACTTCTGCGCGTTCACGTACCTTGTCTTGGCCAATGCTTGATTCTCGCGAGTGCGGTGCAAAACTTATTGAGGAAGCTGCAAATTACCCAGTAGCACTGGTGTTTGGTCGCGAGAGCAGTGGCTTAAGCAACGAAGAGCTGCAGCAATGTCATTTTCATGTGTGTATTGACGCTAACCCAAACTATAGCTCGTTAAATATTGCTGCTGCAGTACAAACTCTGTGTTATGAAATTAGAATGCATTATTTAGCCCAACAGCGCGCGCCTTTTGCTGATAGAGAAAACGAAATAGCAGAGTATCCTCTGGCCGAAGAGCTAGAAAATTTTTATACCCACTTTGAAAAAACCTTTTTGGCTGCTGGTTTTGTTCGCGCTAAACACCCCGGTGCGATTATGTCGAAAGTACGCCGGATGTTTAATCGTACTCGCC
>JBARZY010000197.1:0-1742 GCA_049650345.1 Glaciecola sp.
TTGCTGCTCATATTCACGACCGCATGACTGAAATGGTATTAGCTGATGTTGAACAAGCTGAAGCCTTATTTGTACAACATGATGCAAAGCCACTGAATGAGGTGGATGTGCTAGGTCAAGGTCGCGCTGCTCTTGAACATGCAAATAGCGCCTTAGGACTGGCTTTGGCTGAAGATGAAATCGATTATTTACTCAGCAGTTTTGAATCACTGGGTCGTAACCCGCACGATATTGAACTGTATATGTTCGCGCAAGCTAACTCTGAGCATTGCCGACATAAAATATTCAATGCAAGTTGGACAATTGATGGGGCAGAGCAGCCCAAATCATTATTCAAAATGATAAAAAATACCTTTGAACACACGCCAGAATTTGTGTCATCGGCCTACAAAGACAATGCAGCGGTAATGGACGGATTTCAAGCAGGGCGTTTTTATGCCAATCCAACTACCCATAGTTATGACTACCATCATCAAGACATTGATATATTGATGAAAGTAGAAACGCATAACCATCCGACTGCAATTTCTCCCTTCCCTGGCGCTGCTACAGGCTCAGGTGGTGAAATTAGAGATGAAGGTGCTACTGGCCGAGGTTCTAAACCGAAAGCGGGCTTGGTAGGCTTTTCGGTATCTAATTTGCGCTTGCCAAATAACACCCAGCCCTGGGAGCAAGAATACGGTAAACCCGACAGAATAGTTGACGCATTGGAAATAATGACACAAGGCCCCCTTGGCGCCGCTGCCTTTAATAATGAGTTTGGTCGCCCGAATATTTTGGGATACTTTAGAACCTACGAGCAGCATGTAAATAGCTTCAATGGCGAAGAAGTTAGAGGATATCATAAACCCATAATGTTAGCCGGTGGCCTTGGTAATATTAAGCGGGAGCATATTGAAAAGGGCGAAATTACGGTTGGTGCAAAGTTGATTGCTTTAGGCGGTCCAGCGATGAATATTGGTCTAGGTGGCGGTGCAGCGTCTTCGGTAGCGTCGGGTGAATCTAATCAAGACTTAGACTACGCGTCGGTGCAGCGAGACAACCCAGAAATGGAACGCAGAGCGCAAGAAGTCATAGACCGTTGTTGGCAACTTGGCGACGACAATCCCATTCAGTTTATTCACGACGTAGGCGCGGGGGGATTATCAAATGCTTTCCCCGAACTGGTTAATGACGCTGGTATGGGCGGAGTATTTGAGTTGCGCGATGTGGCCATTGATGAATCTGGCATGTCGCCACTTGAAATCTGGTGTAATGAGTCGCAAGAGCGTTACGTATTGTCGGTGGCGCCAGAGAACCTTGCTTTATTCACGCAGTTGTGTGAACGAGAGCGAGCACCTTTCGCCATCGTAGGTGAGGCAACACGCGAGCAACACCTTACTTTAAGCGATCGTAAATTTGGCAATAAGCCAATTGATATGCCCCTTGATGTGCTTTTGGGCAAACCGCCTAAAATGCACAGAGACGTGACGTCAACAACGTCGGTAGGGGATAACTTTGACGCCCAAAATATAGATATTGAAGATGCCGTAAGTCGTTTACTGGCACTACCCACTATTGCTGAAAAAACATTCTTAATTACCATTGGCGACCGTTCTGTTACCGGCATGGTTTCGCGCGACCAAATGGTAGGCCCATGGCAAGTGCCTGTTGCCGACGTTGCGGTTACTACAACATCTTTTGACAGTTATTATGGCGAAGCGATGGCAATGGGTGAACGTACACCGGTTGCATTGTTAAAC
>JBARZY010000198.1:0-2203 GCA_049650345.1 Glaciecola sp.
TCTGGCACTTCATTGCCTAATTGCCCATATACCTGAGCCAAACATGAGCCGCCTAAACGCTGCTTGCCTTGGCCTAAATCTATCAGCAATAAAGTACTATCTATGTCAGTGTTTAGTTGTGGTGTTAGCGTTTTACGCACATCTTTCACCGCACCAAAGCCTGTAATCACTAATGACAAAGGCGCTGTTACTGCTTTGTCTTGCTTACCGTTATCGGTATCTTCCTGCCATGCCGTTTTCATTGACATTGAATCTTTGCCCACTGGAATGGCCAAACCAAGGGCTGGACATAACTCTTCACCAACCGCTTTTACAGCTTCATACAAGCCTGCATCTTCACCTGGGTGACCAGCCGCGGCCATCCAGTTTGCAGACAATTTAATGCGTTTTATATCACCTATGTGCGCAGCGCTTATATTTGTAAGTGTTTCGGCTACTGCTAGACGTGCCGCCGCACCGTAGTTTAACAATGCAACCGGTGTACGTTCACCCATTGCCATCGCTTCGCCATAATAACTATCAAAAGATGTTGTAGTAACGGCAACGTCGGCAACAGGAACCTGCCATGGGCCTACCATTTGGTCACGCGAAACCATGCCGGTAACAGAACGGTCGCCAATGGTGATCAAGAATGTTTTTTCAGCAATAGTGGGTAGTGCCAGTAAACGACTTGCCGCATCTTCAATATCTATATTTTGGGCGTCAAAGTTATCCCCTACCGATTGCGTTGAAATCACATCTCTGTGCATTTTAGGCGGTTTGCCCAAAAGCACATCAAGGGGCATATCAATTGGCTTATTGCCAAACTTTCGATCGCTTAGGGTAAGGTGTTGCTTGCGCGTTGCCTCACCTACAATGGCGAAAGGTGCTCGCTCTCGTTCACACAACTGCGTGAATAAAGCAAGGTTCTCTGGCGCCACCGACAATACGTAACGTTCTTGCGACTCATTACACCAGATTTCAAGTGGCGACATGCCAGATTCATCAATGGCCACATCACGCAGCTCAAATACTCCGCCCATCCCAGCGTCATTAACCAGTTCGGGAAAAGCATTGGATAATCCTCCGGCGCCTACATCATGAATAAACTGAATAGGATTATCGTCGCCAAGTTGCCAACAACGGTCTATGACTTCTTGCGCTCTGCGTTCCATTTCTGGGTTATCTCGTTGTACCGATGCAAAGTCTAAATCTTGATTAGATTCACCCGAGGCCACCGATGACGCAGCACCGCCGCCTAGGCCGATGTTCATTGCCGGCCCACCTAGTGCAATCAATTTTGCACCTACCGTAATTTCGCCCTTTTCAATATGCTCTCGCTTAATATTGCCAAGGCCACCGGCTAACATAATGGGTTTATGATATCCTCGAACTTCTTCGCCATTAAAGCTATTTACTTGCTGCTCGTAGGTTCGGAAATACCCCAAAATATTCGGGCGACCAAACTCATTATTAAAGGCAGCAGCACCAAGGGGACCTTGTGTCATTATTTCCAATGCGTCAACTATTCTGTCAGGTTTACCGTATTCTTGCTCCCATGGCTGGGCATTGTTTGGTAAACGCAAATTAGATACAGAAAAGCCTACCAAGCCCGCTTTCGGTTTAGAACCTCGGCCAGTAGCACCTTCATCTCTAATTTCACCACCTGAGCCTGTGGCAGCGCCCGGGAAGGGAGAAATAGCAGTTGGGTGATTGTGGGTTTCTACTTTCATCAATATATCAATGTCTTGATGATGGTAGTCATAGCTATGGGTGTGAGGATCGGCATAAAAACGCCCAGCTTGAAATCCGTCCATTACCGCTGCATTGTCTTTGTATGCCGATGAAACAAACTCTGGCGTGTGTTCGAAGGTATTTTTTATCATTTTAAATAATGATTTGGGCTGCTCTGCACCATCAATTGTCCAACTTGCATTGAAAATTTTATGTCGGCAATGCTCAGAGTTAGCTTGCGCGAACATATACAGCTCAATATCGTGCGGATTTCGCCCAAGTGACTCAAAACTGCTGAGTAAATAATCGATTTCATCTTCAGCCAAAGCCAGTCCTAAGGCACTATTTGCATGTTCAAGAGCCGCGCGACCTTGACCTAGCACATCCACCTCATTCAGTGGCTTTGCATCATGTTGTACAAATAAGGCTTCAGCTTGTTCAACATCAGCTAATACCATTTCAGTCATGCGGTCGTGAATATGAGCAGCAA
>JBARZY010000199.1:0-10945 GCA_049650345.1 Glaciecola sp.
CTCCTGACAGAGAACTTTCGCAAGGCTATAAAGACTTACTTCAAATGAACATAGAACGTGGTTATGAACGCTTCATATCTTTAGTTGCGCGTGAACGTGGCATGACCCTAGAGGAAGTGGATGAAGTTGCCCAAGGACGTGTTTGGGTTGGCACACAAGCACTAGAGTTAGGTTTGGTAGACGAACTTGGCGGCCTAGATGAAGCGGTAGCAAGCGCCGCTGCAATGGCTGAGTTAAGTGATTATGAAGAAATGTATATTGAACGAGAATTAAGTGAAGATGAACTTATGTGGCAAAACATTTTGAACAATGCCAGTAGTTTAATGAACGGCCTTGAAATCAACTTACCCAATAGTCCTTTGCTAGAAATGGCCAGTGAGATTGATGACAAGACCAAAATGTTAACTGAACTCAATGATCCGATGTCGGCCTATGTGCTGTGTTTAGAATGCACCATGGTAAAATAGTGAAATAACGCAATAAGGCATAAAGCCTGAGCGTGTTGCGTTCAGGCTTTTTTATTGCTGCTTCATAAACACCCTTGCGCGGGTTTAAGCCGCCTTGAACTTGCGCTACACTACTACTGTGTTTTATTAATCTCATTATAATACTTTGCCAAACGCTACCTTACCCACCGCTTTAATTAATGCTGCTACTGACAATCTGCAAGCGCTATTTGATGATGCAAAAGCTCAGCTTCAGCGCGCGCATGGAAAATGGGCATGCAGGCGAATAGTCTGTCCAAAATTATTGTTTACTCAACGCGGTAAAATAGCAGGAAGCGCATTGTTGCAGAGTGCTGTCATCAAACTAAACCCTAAGCTCTATCGAGACAACCAAGCGTATTATTTGAGTCAGGTGATTGCGCATGAACTCGCCCATATATTGGTGTTTCAATTGTTCGGGGCAAAAGTCAAACCCCACGGGACCGAATGGCAGTATGTTATGAACGACGTGTTTAATTTACCCGCGAATGTCACTCACCAACTGGATGTAAGTAAGGTGGCAATGCGTACTTTTGACTATGCGTGTGACTGCCAACACATCCAAATGACCCTAATAAGGCACAACAAAGTACTCAACAATAAACAACAATACTTATGTAAGAAGTGTCGGCAGATGTTTACTTGGCAAACGAATACTGACCAAAAAGATTGATTAAAATAGTTTCTCAGTAAAGGCCTTATCAAGCTCTTTAAACGCTTTGCGTAATAGTACTGCAAGTTCTTTAAACGTAGGCGTTGCTGCTTGTTTACCAAGTTGACAGCCATGGGTGAGCATTTTGGCGTGTATCTCTTTGTACCAGCTTAAAATAGCGGGTGGTAGAGTTTGTTCAGAGCGATGTCCAAGCCATAACATGCCTTGAATCGGTAAACTGATAAAAAACACCCCCATGGTAAGCGCTTGAGGCAGTGCTTCAGTGCCAAGTACGTGCAGTTGCATCGCGACTACCAACACCGCAATTGCGGGCATGACTTTAATACCGAATTTAGTTGCAGCAATAATCCTGCACTCAGGAAATAATGCATACAACTGCTTTTGCATTGGCCAAAGGCGCATATATTCTTGGCCTGCTTTCATATAATTAGGTAATTGATTAAGCATATATTTTGTCAATCCTATTAAGACTGTTGCTATACATAGCGCATTCATTACTGACTACACACAGCGTACACTATTAAATACTAGCACAAAATAGTAGTTTCACACCGAATTTGTTATTCCTATCGCAACTTCAAAGCCTTTATATTGAGTAATAATCTCGCTAAAAAGAGCTTCGCGGGTAAATTTGTAATGATATACACACTTTGTACCTTAATAATGATCTTATCGACCACTATTACTTAATTAATACCAGTTAATACTTACATAGCATGTAAGGTTCTATTAAACTTGCCGCTATATTAATTGATTTTTTTCGCATTGCCCGTATATACGATGTATACAAAAACTTATTGGAGATTTTCATGGCAGAAACAAGACATGTGCCGCTACTCATATTAGGCTCAGGGCCTGCAGGTTACACAGCAGCGGTGTATGCAGCACGCGCCAACCTTAACCCAGTGCTGTTAACGGGTAGCCAGCAAGGTGGCCAACTTACCACCACAACAGAAGTAGAAAACTGGCCTGGCGATGCTAACGACCTTACTGGTCCAAATTTAATGGTAAGAATGCAAGAGCACGCCGAAAAATTTGATACTGAAATTATTTATGACCACATTGTAAAAACCGATTTAAGTGAACGCCCATTTAAGTTAACTGGCGAAAACGCCAATTATACCTGTGATGCACTTATTATTTGTACTGGTGCGTCAGCAAAATATTTAGGCTTACCCAGTGAACAAAGCTTCATGGGCAAAGGCGTTAGCGCCTGTGCTACCTGTGATGGATTTTTCTATCGCAATCAGAAAGTTGTTGTTGTAGGGGGCGGAAACACAGCCGTAGAAGAAGCGCTTTATTTGTCAAACATTGCCTCAGAAGTACATGTTGTACATAGACGCGACACTTTCAGAAGTGAAAAAATACTCGCTAAGCGCTTATTGGATAAAGCTGAAAACGGCAATGTTGTACTGCACCTGAACAAAACCCTCGAAGAAGTAGTTGGCGATGATATGGGCGTAACGGGCGTAAAAATTAAAGACACCGAAAGCGGTAATCTTAGTGATATTGATGCCATGGGCGTATTTATTGCTATTGGTCACAGCCCGAATACTGCAATTTTTGATGGTGAATTAGCCATGAAAGACGGCTACATTATTGTTAACAGTGGATTAAATGGTAATGCTACTCAAACTAGCGTAGAAGGCGTATTCGCTGCCGGTGACGTCAGTGACCATACTTATCGTCAAGCTATTACTTCTGCAGGCACTGGCTGCATGGCTGCACTAGATGCAGAAAAGTACCTTGATGCGCTAGCAGACTAGACACATTAATATGCAAAAAAGATGGGGAATGTAACTATATGATTGAGCTGTTTAAACTGAATCATTCATTGCATTTCCCATCGCTCAATTTCGCCTTAGAAAATCCTAACGGTTTATTAGCCTATGGCGGCGATCTTTCAGTAGAGAGGCTGGTTGCCGCGTACAAGCAGGGAATATTCCCCTGGTTCAGTGAACAAGAACCTATACTATGGTGGTCACCTGATCCTCGTGCTGTTATTGACGCGGCGGCTTTTACTGCAAATAAAAGCTTGAAAAAAAGTATTCGCAGGTACGGTTACTACGCTTTGTTAAACCACAATTTCGAGCGCGTAATACGCCATTGCGCAAATGTTCCTCGCGGCAATTTCCCCAATAACGAACAAAATGGCACATGGATAAGCGAAGAAATGATATGTGCTTATATCAATTTACACCAAGCAGGTTATGCTCACAGTGTAGAAATATATGATAAAAATGATTTATTGGTGGGCGGCTTATATGGTGTAGTGGTAAGTGGTATATTTTGTGGAGAATCAATGTTTCATTTACAAACAGACGCGAGTAAAGCCGCGTTTGATGCATTGGCCATACACATGCGAAAAAACAATATGTGGTTGATTGACTGTCAGTTGGTAAATCCACACTTAGAACGACTCGGCTGTAAAGCTATATCTCGGCAAAAGTTTATTAGCCTGTTGGCTCAGAACGAACATACCGTCGACTGTTGGCATACCCAAGCGCTGGGATTAAGCGCATGAAGTTTGGCGTTACGCAAGCCTTCCCCTGTAGTTACTTGTCAGAGCATGAAGAACAATTGTTAGTGTGCATGGAGCCTATAGACAGCTTGCAGTCTAATTATCCAGTTCTTATTCAAGCAGGTTTCAGACGCTCGGGGGAGCAGTTGTATAGGCCACACTGTAAACAATGCAATGCCTGTGAATCTCTGCGAATTATTGCCAGTGCATTCACTCCCAGTAAAAGTCAAAAACGCATTATAAATAAAAATAAAGATATAATAATGAGTGTTCATGACGGCGAGCGCGACGACTACTACCCATTGTACGAAGAATATATTAATGCTAACCATTCTGATGGGAGTATGTACCCTGCGTCGTACGAGCAATATCGAAATTTTGTACATTGTTATTGGCAATCGCCTATTTTCATTGAAGGGCGAATCAACGGTGAGTTAGTTGGCGTTGCGGTTACCGACAAGCTAAGCAATGGTTTGTCGGCGCTATACAGCTTTTTTGATCCAAGCTTAGCTAAACGCTCATTAGGTACTTTTTTTATTTTGCAGCAAGTACAAATTTGCCAGCAAATGCAAATGCCCTACCTATATCTTGGTTATCAAATAGACCAGTGCGCAAAAATGAACTACAAAAATAACTTTTATCCGCATCAACGCTTACAAGATAATCGTTGGGTATTATTCAGTAAAAAAACCGCGTAACAACATTCTACCGCTCTCGAATTAGTAATATTATTGACTAACAATAAAGCAAAATAATCAGGAATTTCTTTACTATCGTCATGTTTTCGCGTATGGTTCGCGCGGAAATAATTTGCAGATGCGCTAACATTCTCAGACACTGTACATTATAAATATTGATTTAATAAATTGAGGTTACTCATCTAGATGGCAAAAGAAGACTGTATTGAAATGGAAGGCACCGTGTTAGACACACTGCCTAACACTATGTTTCGAGTGGAATTAGAAAACGGACACGTTGTAACGGCACACATTTCAGGCAAAATGCGCAAAAACTACATTCGTATACTAACGGGCGACAAGGTTACTGTAGAAATGACGCCATACGATTTAAGTAAAGGCCGCATTATTTATCGTGCCCGCTAATAACAGCCTTTGCATCTAAACAAATACAAAAAAACCGCTTAAATAAGCGGTTTTTTTAATTAAAGTACTATTTACACTTCTTCGCGTTTGATGGTCTCAATAGACTTGTAGGTAAAGTTGAGTTGCTTACCTTTCATGCCCACTTTTACCTCGCCGCCTTTAGCGAGTTGACCAAACAACAGTTCTGAAGCAAGTTCACGTTTAAGCTCATCTTCTATTAAACGAGCCATTGGTCTAGCGCCCATTGATTTGTCATAGCCTTTTTCAGCAAGGTAAGTTCTCGCTTTGTCCGTCACCTCAAGCGACACGCCTTTGGCGTCTAACTGTGCCTGTAATTCAATAATGAATTTATCAACCACTTGCATTATCACTTCTTCATTTAAGTGATTAAACCACACAATGCTGTCGAGCCTATTCCTGAACTCAGGTGTAAACACTTTATTTATCTCTGCCATAGCATCAATACTATGATCTTGTTGTTTAAAGCCCATAGACTTGCGCACAGTAGCTTGAACACCGGCATTAGTCGTCATTACTAGTACAACATTTCTAAAGTCAACCTTACGACCGTTGTTGTCAGTTAACGTGCCGTGATCCATAACTTGCAACAGAATGTTGTAAATATCGCTATGGGCCTTTTCAATTTCATCCAACAACACAACTGAGTACGGATGTTTAATCACTGCATCGGTAAGCAAACCACCTTGGTCAAAACCCACATAACCAGGGGGAGCACCAATCAGTCGACTTACTGCATGACGTTCCATATATTCAGACATATCGAAACGAATCAACTCTACACCCATAATTTTAGCTAATTGTTGCGTTACCTCTGTTTTGCCCACCCCTGTAGGGCCGGCAAATAAGAAGTTACCAATGGGTTTTGCTTCATTCCCTAAACCTGAACGCGAAAGCTGTATAGCATTCGACATTTTTTCAATGGCTTCATCTTGACCAAACACCACCATTTTTAAGTTCCGGCCAAGGTTCTTAAGAACGTCTTTGTCAGACGCTGACACTGACTTTTCAGGAATACGCGCAATTTTTGCAATAATTTGCTCTATATCGCTCACATTAATGGTCTTTTTGCGTTTTGATAAAGGCAACAAGCGCTGGCTCGCGCCGGCTTCATCAATGACGTCTATGGCTTTGTCAGGCAATTGACGCTCGTTTATGTATTTTGCAGACAACTCTGCAGCTGCTTGCAAAGCTTTTTGCGTAAAGCGCACGCTATGATGCTCTTCATAACGTGATTTCAAGCCCATAAGTATTTTTGTAGTATCACTCACACTTGGCTCTACCACATCAATTTTCTGGAAACGACGAGCTAATGCACGGTCTTTTTCAAATATCCCTTGATACTCTTGATATGTCGTCGAACCAATACATCTTAACTCGCCGCTGCTGAGTTTAGGTTTAAGTAAATTCGAAGCGTCCATTACACCACCTGAGGCAGCGCCAGCACCAATGATGGTGTGGATCTCGTCAATAAACAAAATGGCGCTTTTGTCTTTGCTGAGCTCTTGCAGTATGCCTTTTAAGCGCTTTTCAAAATCGCCGCGGTACTTAGTGCCAGCCAACAGCCCACCTAAATCAAGAGAGTAAATAGTGCTTTCTTCAATCACTTCTGGCACGTCGTTGTTTACAATTCTAAACGCTAAGCCTTCGGCGATTGCTGTTTTGCCAACTCCTGCTTCACCCACTAATAAGGGGTTATTTTTGCGTCGGCGACACAATATTTGGATACTGCGCTCAACTTCAGAATCACGACCAATAAGCGGATCGATTTTGCCCTCTTGTGCGGCAATATTTAAGTTACTTGCATATTTTGAGAGCATAGATTGATTTTCTTCGCCCTCACCTACTTCACCCGATAAATCTTCAGATGGTGTATCTTCATCTTCGTTTTTGCTAACCCCGTGAGAAATAAAGTTCACAACGTCGAGACGCGTAACATCGGCCTTTTTCAGAATGTAAACAGCTTGAGATTCTTGTTCACTGAAAATAGCGACCAAAACGTTGGCACCCGTTACTTCGCCTTTACCTGACGACTGCACATGAAACACAGCACGTTGTAACACTCGCTGAAAACCAAGCGTTGGCTGTGTCTCACGCTCTGCGGCTTGCTCTTCGGTAATTAACGGCGTGGTTTCGTTAACGAAGTCGGTGAGTTCTCCGCGAAGCAGTTCGACTTTTGCTCCACAGGCTTTAAGCGCTTCTTGCGCCGCTGGATTGTCGAGTAAGGTAAGTAGAAGATGCTCGACCGTCATAAACTCATGACGTTGCTGACGCGCAAAAACAAAAGCTTCGTTTAGCGTTTGTTCTAAATCTTTATTTAACATTCGGTTCCCCTTTACTGCGCTAGTTCCATCGTACACATCAACGGATGCTGATGCTTACGGGAATATTGATTGACTTGCATTACTTTGGTTTCTGCGATCTCTGCAGTATATATGCCACATACTGCCTTACCGTGATAATGCACTGTCAACATAAGTTGATTTGCTTTTTCTGCGTCCATCGAAAAAAACACTCTTAACACTTCCACTACAAAATCCATTGGCGTGTAATCGTCGTTATTTAGCATTACTTTATACATCGGCGGAGGCGACGTTTTCTGTTTCTCTATTTCGAGCTGTTTTTCACGCTCTATATTTACAATGTCTTTGCTCATAATAATATAATAGTGTTAAAACCAAGTGTAAGACCACAGAATTAGTGAATTATTCTGCATCATTAGATAATAGTCACAATATACATAGATTTACTTGACAATATCTGTCAATCCTAAGTACCTTATACAAAGTGGTAGTTTTGCTGCATACCACATTTGACTCTATATACGGCTAGTCGGATTTGTTTGTTCACTGACAAGTTCTATAATGGAGACGAATCATGTAGATTTCAAGGAATAGGAAGTAGCGTAATGGCAGTAGGTAAAGTGAAATGGTTTAACAATGCAAAAGGATTTGGGTTTATAGTGCCTGAAGACGGCGGTGAAGATATTTTTGCGCATTATTCAACCATACAGATGGATGGTTACCGCTCGTTAAAAGCAGGGCAACAAGTAACGTACGAAGTTCAGCAAGGGCCCAAAGGCTTGCATGCTGAAAACATAGGTTTAGCTCCTGACGAAGAAGCTGAAAGATAAGCGCACAGCGAGTCAGCTAAGCCTGATGTAAATACAGCTACTGATACTTTATATTTTGTTAGCGTCAGCGAGATATTGTTTGGTTACAATGTCTCCTTATATTATGCTGTATTTGTACATACTTGCTCTATTCGTACACAAGGGCGTTTACTACAACGTATTGTTTAATCCGTTTGGCGATCTGGTCAAGCTTTGTCCAACGTTAACCTTTTTGTTTTTTTATCGGTGAAGTTATCAAGCATCCACGCAAACCTGCGACCACGAATCGTCAACCACGCAAGAAATTAGTCAAATCTGCTGTAAATGTGAATGATAGTAAAATTATTTTGTTCAACAAACCATTTAACGTTTTGAGTCAATTCACCGACTTAAAAACAAGCGGCGAACCACGCACTACATTAAAGCACTTCATAAAGGTACCTAACGTTTATGCAGCAGGTCGCTTAGACTACGACAGCGAAGGCTTATTATTACTCACCGATAACGGCGCACTTGCAAACACTATTACCTCACCTAAAAAACACACTAAAAAAACCTATTGGGCGCAAGTTGAAGGCACTCCTTCTGCATCCGCAATACAACAACTGCGTAATGGCGTAGCTCTTAAAGACGGCAAAACCAAGCCAGCACAAGTAGACATTATGCAACCTCCCGACATATGGCCGCGCACTCCCCCAATACGTGAACGCAAAAGCATACCAACAACATGGTTGTGTATTCAAATTAGTGAAGGTCGAAATAGACAAGTAAGACGCATGACAGCGCACATTGGACATCCTACTTTACGCCTAATTCGTTACAGCATAGGGAAATGGAGTATTGATGGTATTAACAATGGTGAATATATCGCTATAAATTAGCGCAAGTTGATATGACGCTTAGACTTTGTTTTGCTATAATCCTGCAAAATTTACAAGCAGCGAATATGCAAGGTCTATTCAATAAGACCCCAATACGCACGCTTTAGTATTATCATCATTGTTATTATTTACTTGGTACTATAAAACATCAATATGCATAGCTCAGATTCATTAACTCATAAACCTATTCATCAAACCAAAGTTATAGTGGGTATGTCGGGTGGCGTCGACTCGTCGGTATCAGCATTGTTGTTAAAACAACAAGGATACCAAGTAGAAGGCTTGTTCATGAAAAACTGGGAAGAAGATGACAACGATGAATATTGCGCTGCAGCTGAAGACCTTGCTGATGCTCAAGCAGTAGCAGACAAACTTGGTATATATTTGCACACCATCAATTTTGCCGCAGAATATTGGGACCGTGTGTTTGAGTACTTTTTGCAAGAATACAAAGCTGGCCGCACACCAAACCCTGATATTATGTGCAACAAAGAAATCAAGTTTAAGGCATTTTTAGAGTTTGCGGCTGAAGATTTAGGTGCCGATTACATCGCTACCGGCCACTACACACAGCGACGTTTAGTCGATGGCAAGTGGCAAATGATACGGGGCGCCGACGATAACAAAGATCAAAGTTATTTTTTATATACGCTTAGTCATGAACATATTGCCAAAACCTTGTTTCCAATTGGTCATATCCCCAAACCAGAAGTACGTGAATTAGCCAAACAACATGATTTATTAACCCATGATAAAAAAGACTCAACCGGTATTTGTTTTATAGGGGAACGTAAATTTAGTGATTTTTTATCGAAATACTTACCTGCTCAGCCTGGCACGATAGAAACAGTTGATGGTGAAACCATCGGTAAGCATCAAGGATTAATGTATCACACTCTGGGGCAGAGAAAGGGACTGTTAATTGGTGGCAAAAAAGACCATGGCGACGAACCTTGGTATGTGGTTGAAAAAGACGTAGCCAGAAACGTATTGATTGTTGCTCAAGGTGCTGATCATGAAAGTTTATACTCAATAGGGTTATACGCTACCCAACTTCACTGGGTAGACCGTTTGGGTCCAAAGCTGGCAATACGCATTACCGTAAAAACCCGATACCGCCAAGCGGACATAGATTGCGAATTAATACCCCTTGAAAACAACCACGCAAAAATTATTTTTGACTCCCCTCAAAAAGCGGTTACGCCTGGGCAATCAGCAGTATTCTATGCTAACGACGTGTGCTTAGGCGGCGGGATTATTGATAGCTACATTAAAACAATAGAAAATAACCAAGAGTTAATAAAGCACGCATAATATGAGCAATAGTTATCAAGAACAACAATTAGCCCTAGCGGCCGTATGTCAAAGCGCTAGTTTAGTGCAAGCAGTAGCCCGAAAGGGTGAAGCCGATAAACTCGCTTTTGAAGCTAGCATCTCGAGTATTTTGGTTACCGATCCTGAAAATACCCAACAAATATTTGGTTCACTGCAAAACCTAAAACTCGGCTTTACCACATTAGTTGCCCAGCTTGATTCTAACAATAAGCTAAAGGATACCGAGCTAACACGATATGTTGCGGCGCTTTTAAGCTTAGAACGAAAACTATCACGTAATAATAAAGCGCTCAAAGACCTTGGTGAGCGTGTTTCCCATGTACAGCGTCAACTCAACCACGTTGACTTTGAGCATGCCCAAATAGTGGCAAACTTAGCCACTATTTATTCTGATATAGTTAGTCCACTTGCGCCTAAAATTCAAATTGCAGGCAACCCGCAACACTTAAGTATACCAAGCAACCAACAACGCGTGCGTGCACTTTTGCTAGCAGGTGTTCGTGCTGCTGTATTATGGCGACAACTTGGTGGCAAACGTCGACAAATACTGTTTAATCGTAGTGCTTTGGTCAAAAATGGCCGTGACGTTCTACGCAATATCAACTAATCATTAATGTGTATCTAAAGGTAAATCAATGGAATTATCCGCCCTTTCAGCTTTATCTCCTGTTGACGGTCGTTACGGCAGCAAAAGTGAATCTTTACGTCCGTTTTTCAGCGAATATGGACTTATTAAACATCGTGTTTTAGTAGAAGTTCGATGGTTACAAGCCCTTGCAAATCATCCTGAAATTGCAGAAGTTCCAGCATTTTCTGC
>JBARZY010000200.1:0-1671 GCA_049650345.1 Glaciecola sp.
AATGCAAGTTTCAGTCGAGACGACTCAAGGGTTAGAACGCCGTCTTACTATTACCGTTCCTGCGGCATCTGTAGATACAGCAGTTAAGTCACGTTTACAACAATTAGCAAAAACACAACGTATAAACGGTTTTCGTCCGGGTAAAGTACCTGTAAAAGTGATACAAAAGCGTTTTGGTGCAGCTGTACGTCAAGAAGTTTCTGGCGAAGTTATGCAACAGCATTTTTATCAAGCCATTATGCAAGAGAAAATTAATCCTGCTGGCATGCCTAACTTTGAACTTACTAAAGATAAAGACGGCGAAGATTTAGAATTTGCTGCTACTTTTGAAGTTTACCCAGAAGTTAAAGTAAACGGCTTAGACAAGCTTGAAGTGGAAAAAACCGTTGTAAATATCGCTGACAAAGACCTTAGCGAAATGATGAAAACCCTTCAAAAGCAACACGCTACATATAAAGAGTGTAAGCGTAAAGCGAAGAAAGGCGACAAGCTTACTATCAACTTTGTTGGATCAATTGACGGCGAAGAATTTGAAGGCGGAAAAGCTGATGACTTCCCACTAGAATTAGGCAAGAGCCAAATGATTCCTGGTTTTGAAGAGCCATTAGTAGGCGCTAAAACAGGTGATGAAGTTGTTGCTGAAGTAACCTTCCCTGAAGATTATCATGCTGAAGCATTAAAAGGTAAAGCGGCTTCATTCGCGATTACCGTAACTAAAGTTGAAGGCTTGAACCTACCTAAAGTAGATGACGAATTTGCTGAATTGTTTGGTGTTAAAGAAGGCGGTTTAGACGCACTTAAAGAAGAAGTGAAGAAAAACATGCAGCGCGAACTAGACCAAACGCTGAAAACTAAAGTAAAAGAGTCTGTTATTGAAGCCTTATTGGCCGATAACAAAGTAGACGTGCCAAAAGCACTTCTAGATCAAGAAGTAGAAGCCCTACGTGAACAAGCTAAACAACGTTTTGCACAGCAAGGTAATGGTCAAAACTTACCAGAGCTACCAGCTGACATGTTCACTGAAAATGCTAAGCGTCGTGTTTCTGTAGGTTTGTTAATTGGTGAAATCATCAAAGAAAACAAAATTGAAGTAGACAGTGAGCGTGTTGATGCACTTATTGAAACTACTGCTTCTGCTTACGAAGATCCAAGCGAAGTTATTGAATATTACAAAAATAACCAAGAGTTATTACAACAAATTCAGAACTTAGCACTTGAAGAGCAAGCAATCGATGCCATATTAGATCAAGCGAAAGTCAAAGAAGTGGAAAAATCGTTTGATGAAGTCATGAACAAAACGGCGTAATTTATTACGTAGTATTTGACTTGACAGGTTATCAACTGATTAAATGCTCGGACTATCCGGGCATTTTTTTTAACTAAAAATAAGAGATGAAATGACTAATACTATTTTCACACCAAGCAATTCTTCTGTTAGTGCACCTTCAAACGCCTTAGTGCCAATGGTTATTGAGCAAACGGCAAGAGGGGAGCGTTCATTCGACATTTATTCACGCTTGTTGAAAGAAAACGTTATTTTCTTAGTGGGTCAAGTTGAAGATCACATGGCTAACTTAATTGTGGCCCAAATGCTTTTCTTAGAAGCAGAAAATCCAGAAAAAGATATCTTCTTGTATATTAACTCACCAGGCGGTTCCGTTACTGCAGGTA
>JBARZY010000201.1:0-15786 GCA_049650345.1 Glaciecola sp.
GTTTGCTCTTTGGCCTTACCGTAATGAAAATCATAAGCCAAGCGACCGATATCAATTTGACATGGTGCTAATTGCATTTCGTTAATGATTTCTAGCACCGGCCAGCTCTCGCGTAATCTCAACTTAACACCTTCAAACAAACGCACGGTTCTATGTGCTTTTATTAAGTCTATGACGCTGGCGTTAAGTAAGGTTCTGCCGTAAACCGAAATCTCGATGGCACGCGTACGATACAACTGACCAATAAGCGGAAGCATGCGCTCAGCATACTCTTGTCTTTCTTGCCAACTTGACTGTAATTCTTGTTCAAACTGCTGATTCATGTAGCCTCATCCTGTGCAAATGCATTAACGAAAATTAGAATTCGCGCGCATTCTATGCAAAGAAAGACAAAACTCCAAATTGGTAAAAACTTTCAGTTTTATGCCAATTACCGCAATACTCACAATTAATTGTGTAATTAATTGACACAATTTGACGTTTACTTAGGCTAGATAAACATTGGTAAAAATTGTTGAGAATAAATAGGAATGAAACAGATTATTTGTGTAATTAAATTACATGAAAATAAATTCAAAATACGACTAATGTAGTGTGAGCAGCGTGCACGCAAACAAATCCAGCAGCAGCTTACTTGGGTGCAAACTGCAGCGACACGCTATTGACGCAATAGCGCTTTCCTGTAGGTAAAGGGCCATCATCGAACACATGCCCCAGGTGGGCATCACATTGTTTGCAGGTAATTTCAATGCGCTGCATGCCTAAACTGTTATCAGCGGTATAAACGACGTTATCGTCATTCGACTGACTTGAAAACGCCGGCCAACCGCAACCTGAGTCGAACTTTGCAGATGATTCAAACAAAGGCGCATTGCAACACTTACAATGATATCGTCCGTCAGCGGTAGTATACAAATATTCACCTGTACCAGGATATTCTGTGCCTCCTTCACGCGTTACACGATATTCTTCGGCACTTAATTTATCTTTGTATGACACCATCGTTTCCTCAAATTACAAGTCTATGTGGATTATTTACGCACACGAGTTTGGCTTCGATCAGCCTCGCCCCACATCAAGTGAAACTTTTGGTTTTCAGGCCTATCAACACGTGAGTAGGTATGTGCGCCAAAATAATCACGTTGGCCCTGTAGCAAGTTAGCTGGCAATACTTCACAGCGGTATGAATCGTAATAATTTAAAGCAGAACTCATTGCAGGGGTAGGTACTCCTGCTAGCACTGCGTTAGCTATCGCCTTGCGCCAATTGGCCTGATAGGTTTTAATTTGTTTGGCAAAATAGGGATCGAGTAATAAGTTTTCAAGCGCCTCATTGTGCTCGTAGGCATCAGTAATTGATTGTAAAAATACCGCCCTTATAATGCAGCCGGCACGCCATATTTTGGCAATACCAGCAAAATCTAACTGCCAACCATGTTCCTTTGCGGCAATTGCCATTAATTGAAAACCTTGCGCATATGCACAAATTTTAGCGCAATATAAAGCATCGTGTAATTGTTGAATAATGGTCGCTTTGTCGATATTGTCCAGCGGTGCTTCAGGCCCACTGAGCACTGTACTGGCCTGTACTCTTTGCGTTTTAAATGCCGATAAGCTGCGAGCAAATACAGCCTGAGTGATTGTTTGCGCTGGACTACCCACTTGCAATGCACTTACCGCAGTCCACAACCCTGTTCCCTTCTGCCCTGCCTTGTCTAAGATAACATCTACCAAAGCCTGTCCCGTTTCGGGGTCTTGTTGCGCCAGTACTTGAGCACTAATTTCCATTAAATAACTATCTAATACGCCCTCATTCCACTGGCTAAATACTTCTGAAATCTCTGCTGCCGACATATTTAGCACATCGCGCATAACGTGGTAGGTTTCACAAATAAGCTGCATGTCGGCGTATTCTATACCATTGTGTACCATTTTGACGTAGTGTCCTGCGCCTACTGGTCCAATGTATGTCGTGCACGGCTCGCCGTGGGTAACTGGCTTGCCAATCGCGTAGTTTTCAATAGGCTTACCGGTGCTGCTATCAACTTTTGCTGCAACTGCATTCCACAGAGGCTCTATACGAGTCCAAGCATACGGGTCACCTGATGGCATCAGTGACGGACCAAAGCGCGCGCCTTCTTCGCCACCTGACACGGCGGTCGAAAAGAAAATAAATTTGCCTTTGTAGGTGTTTTCACGCTCAACTGAGTCTGTCCACAAACTGTTTCCGGTATCAACCACAATATCGTCAGGTTGAATACCTGCATCAATCAAATGTGCACACACGTGGTCTACAGGTTCGCCCGCTGGTACAGACAAAATAATGGTATGGGGAGAAGCAATATTAGCTAGCAATTCAGTATACGATTTGCAACCACGCAAACGCGCACTGCCCGTGGTGTTCTCGGCCTTATCTTGCGCCAGCGCGTCTTCAACTCTAGCCTTATCAAGATCAAAACAAGCAACGGTATAGTTGTTATCGGCTAAATTCAGCGCTAAGTTTTTACCCATTACGCCCAAACCAATAAAACCGACGTCACATATTTTGTTGTTTGTTTGCTCAGACATGGTGTGATGTTTCCCTAAACGATTTTCAATGCTATGCGAAGATCATAGCACTGTTTTTTTGCATGCCCAACAAACAAACGCTGTTTTGTGATTAACTATTGATATGACTTATTGTTTTGTAAACACCAACATAGAGTGTGCAGACATTTCAAACACCCCTGATACAGAACGCTTGCTATATTGGTTTATATCAACAAGGGCGGTGTCTAAGACGCATTTCCATGCGCTAGTGTTTTGTAATATCGGCAAATTGAATTCACGTGCTTTATCTAAGCTGTTGACACAAAACAACCACTGTTGTTGATGTAAATTAGCCTCGCAAACCGCATCTGATGCGTTCGTGCCATAACCAATAATATGCAACGCAAAACAATGATGCTCATGGTTTACCCAATCAATATCGGTTTTGTGGCTGCCATCTCGTCGATACCAATCAGCCGACTGGATGTTTTGACTGTTATCATACAGATCATCGGCAAAGGTCATTTGCTGCAGTAAGCTATGTTGCTGGCGAAGTTGAATCACGTATTGACAAAAGTCTAAAAAAGATTGCGCTGATGAAGACAGTTGCCAGTTATACCAATTTAATTCATTGTCTTGGCAATATGCGTTATTGTTCCCATTTTGAGTGCGACTTAATTCGTCGCCTCCTAATATATGCGGCGTTCCTTGGCTAAGCAATAACGTGGCAAACAAATTACGTTTTTGCTGTGCTCGCAGTGCATTTATTTGCGGGTTGTTGGTTTCACCTTCTACCCCATAATTAGCGCTTAAATTATGATTATGCCCGTCTCGATTGTCTTCTAAATTATCAAAGTTATGTTTGTCTGCATAAGTGACAATATCGTGCAGAGTATAACCGTCGTGATAAGTAATGTTGTTTACACTGGCATGCATTGGCCGAATGTTTTTTCTAAAAATATCCCTAGACCCCATCAGTCGAGTAGCAAACTCCCCTTTTAGGCCCTTATCGCCGCGCCAAAAGGCACGCACCACATCACGGTACTTGTCGTTTACTTCCAACCAATCGTTAGGATAATGACCCAATTGATAACCACCAGGCCCTATATCCCATGGTTCGGCTAGCATCAAGGCATGCTTGAGTATGGGATCTTGTCGTAATATTTTAAAAAATGTGGCCGTTTTCTTAAATTCAAACACTTCTCGGCCCACCACACTGGCTAAATCGAATCTAAAACCACTGACACCAATTTCACTTACCCAATACCGCAAAGCGTCAAGTAGCAGTGTACTCATGTAGGTATCGGACACGCGTATAGTGTTACCACAACCTGAATAGTTAAGATGTTGATTACTATCCGACTCGTCTACTTGCTCTTGCAAATAAGCATGTGACTCACATAAACCTTTAAAACTGAGTACAGGTCCATCTTCACCCCCTTCACAGGTATGATTAAAAACCACGTCTAAAATCACTTCTATACCAGCGTCTCGGTAGCACTGCACCATTTTTTTACACTCTTGCAAGGCATTGCTCACCGCATACCTGGGCTCTGGCGCAAAAAAGTTAATAGGGTTGTAGCCCCAATAATTGGTTAGACCTTGTTTAGTGGTAAATGACTCAGGCATAAAAGACATGAGCGGCAAAAATTGCACACTGGTAACGCCTAAATCCTGTAAATGCGAAATAACCACGGGGTCGCATGCCCCTAAATATGTCCCCCTCAACTTTTCAGGAACCTGAGGATGGCATTGCGTTAAGCCTTTTACGTGGGTTTCATAAATAATACGCTGCTGAGGCGCAATTGACAGAGGCGTTAAATGTTGAGGCGCTGATGCTACAATATGCGCTTTAGGCACCATTTTACTGGAATCATTTTGATATAGGGCTTCAGAAAAGTTTACTGCCCTATTAATAGCTTTGGCGTATGGATCTATCAGTAATTTGTTAATATTTGAGTGTGAATTAACGGGTCGATTTTGTTTTGGCTGCACCCTAATGCCATATAAATAGTTTTCATCCACATTGGCAATACAGCCAAACCAGTTAGATTGCTTGCGCTGGGCCAACTCAATTTGCGCCAACAATTGCTCGTTCTTATCAAACAAACACACATATACGGCTTTTGCATCGGGCGCATAAATGGAAAAGTTACAGCCTTTACTCGTTAAGCTTGCGCCATAAGGCGAAACACTTCCAGGTAACAAGCTGTAATCATTTAAACCTTCAATACAGTTTTGATGGCTCACTGACCTACCGCCACTTTGAGGAATACCGTTGCCAATGGCGGAATATTTAGCACTATACTGGCGCCAAGGTTATGGTGTGGCTTAGCTTCACTACTAACAGCTTTCTTAACACCGAAATCGCTACCACCATATACACTTGCATCGGTATTCAGTAGCACTTCATATTGACCTGCTACTGGCACGCCAATTCGATAGTCACTGTGAGGAAGCGGGGTAAAATTACACACCACAACAATGACTTCATTGTTGCGAGAAAAACGTGCAAAAGACAATATTGATTGTGCGTCGTTATGCAAATCAATCCATCTGAATCCATGATTACTGTGATCTAACTCGTGCAAAGCCGCTTCTTGAGTGTACAAATGATTTAAGTCTTTATACAAACGTTGCATACCGGCATGCGCGCGGTGTTCAGTTTGTTCCCAACTAAGCTCACTGTCATGGTTCCATTCAATGCCTTGCGCAAACTCATTCCCCATAAATTGCAGTTTTTTACCGGGGTGCGCAAACATAAAGCCATAGTAAGTCCGTAAATTAGCAAACTGTTGCCATTCATCACCGGGCATTTTTTGAATCATAGAGCCCTTGCCATGCACAACTTCATCATGGGAAATTGGCAACACAAAATTTTCATCAAAAGCATACACCATAGAAAATGTTAACTCAGAATGATGATATCTGCGATAAGCAGGGTCTTTCGCAATGTAATGCAACGAGTCGTGCATCCAGCCCATATTCCATTTAAAACCGAAGCCTAAACCGCCCATACTAACCGGCTTAGAAACGCCAGCAAAAGAGGTAGATTCTTCAGCGATAGTAACTGCCTGTGGGAATTTTTCATATACCGCTGAATTAACCCATTGCAATAAGCTAATGGCTTCATAATTGTGATTACCACCATCTACGTTAGGGATCCACTCACCGTCATTGCGTGAATAATCCAAATACAACATAGAGGCAACCGCATCAACTCGGATGCCATCTACCTTGAATTTATCAAACCAATACAAAGCATTTGCCACCAAGAATTGACGAACGGTATCGTTGCCAAAATCGTAAATGCATGAATTCCAGTCAGGATGCCAGCCCTTGCGGGGGTCTTCGTATTCATATACGTGTGTGCCATCAAAGCGGGCTAGTCCGTGACCATCTTCAGGAAAGTGCGCAGGTACCCAATCAATAATTACGCGAATATTGTGTTGATGGCAGATGTCGACAAAGTATTTAAAATCGTCAGGTTCGCCAAATCGGCTTGTGGGCGCAAATAAACCAACGGGCTGGTAGCCCCAAGAACCGTCAAATGGGTATTCAGATACAGGTAATACTTCAATATGCGTATAGCCCATTTCTTTTACGTAATTCACTAAATCTACCGCTAAGTCGCGATAGCTAAGATAGCGCGCATCGCTTTGCGGACGACGCCATGAGCCCAGATGCACTTCGTAAACACTCATAGGAGCATGATACGGATCGTGTTGTTCAAGCGTCCATTTGTCTTGTTGCCATGTGTATGCATTGTGGTCATATACCACCGATGCATGTGATGGATACTGATGCTGACTGAAGCCCAAAGGATCTGATTTATCGGGCAAGTCATTGCCGTGCATATCTTTAATGGCATATTTATACTGCACGCCCGCTTTTAAGCCTGGTACAAACAATACCCAGTAGCCCAAATCGGTTTTTTGCATGGGGTGTAAACGCTTATCCCAGTAATTAAAATCACCCATAACGGAGACCGAACTGGCATTTGGCGCATATACAGCAAATCTCACACCGTCAACGTCGTTGCTAGACCTTACCAATTGCGCGCCTGCTTGTTGATACAAGTTCTCAGGAGCATGGTCAATAAAATGTACTGCGTGAAAGGCTTCTTCTTTAAATTGATAAGGGTCAATGTAAGTGTATTCGGCATCAGCAGTTTGCGTTACCAACTCATATAACGTATACCGAGCCTTAGATTTTGGTAGCTTGGCACTAAACAAGCCGTCTTCACGACGTTTTAGTTTAGCTATGGTCGCCTTGGTTTTTGCATTAACCACGGTAACGCTAGTGGCGTGTTCAAACCAAACGTTAACATACGTTCCGTCTGATTCTGTTACCCATCCAAGTTGAGAAAATGGATGAGCACAACGCCCTGCGGCGAGTTGATGAGCAAACTGCATGAAACACCTCTTTACGATTGACTCGCTTGTTTTCGGTTGGTGGTTAACTGGCTGGCCAACTGCTGAATTTCTGGTTGTTTAAAGATATCTTCTAAATTACGTGAAAGTTTGCGCTTCCAGTTAGGATACTCATTGAACGTACCAGGAATGTTAACAGGTTTATCCATTTGCAACCAATCTTCAAGCTGCAAACTTAACAAGGCACTTGAACCAGTAGCCATATGCGTTTGCATACCAAAGTTTAACTCTTTTGACATGCCTACATGATGCACATCACGGCTAATATTTTCACTCACCGAGCCGTGACCATGAAGGGTATTTAAAATATGTTGTTTGTTTTCATGACGGATATCATACAAGTCATTCAACACATCTTGGTCAGGATACAAACCAACCTCTTTCCCTAAAGCAAGGTCATCACAATGCCAAAAGCCAATTAAGGTTGGCATATCGTGAGTAGTCAATGTTGCCATAGATTGTTCGGGGTAATGTGAGGGCGAGAAAAAGCCACCGTCTTCCGCTTGCTCAAAGAAAAATACACGGTAAGAGTACATCCCGTTTTGCTGCAACTTTTCTCTTATGGCTGCTGGCACCGTCCCAAGATCTTCGCCAATCACCAAACTCTGATTGCGTTCACTTTCAAGTGCCAAAATAGCCAATAGATCATCGACAGGATAATTTACATAAGCTCCGTCGCCTGCGTTGTCATCTTTGTGCACCCACCACAAGCGCAATAAAGCCATTACGTGATCAATGCGCAAGGCGCCCGACGCTTTCATATTAGAAGAAAACAAGTCAATAATGGGCTGGTATTGTTGATTGACTAACTCAACAGGATCCATTGGTGGCAAACCCCACTTTTGACCTAGCGGCCCTAAAATATCGGGAGGCGCGCCCACGCTTACGTCAGTGCAATATAACGATTGGTTGCCCCAAATTTCTGCACTGCCTTCGCTAACACCCACCGCAAGATCCCGATACAAACCAATTTCCATTCCAGAGTCTTTCGCCACTGCACTGGCCTTCTCAAACTGTTCAGCAGCTTGCCACTGTAAAAATAAGAAGAAATTCACCAACGCTTTGTGTTTCTTGGCAAATGATTTTACTTTTGCAGTATCGGCGGTACGCATACCCTCAGGAAACACTGGCCATCCCCAATAAGGTTTGCCTTCCTGTTTCAGCGTGCTTTGTAATGCTTCGAAGGTTGCTAAAGTATGTAAACTTTCACCGCCTTGTTCAATAAAATCAGCAAATCGCTTTTGCTCAGTACTGCTTGACGCATAATTGCTATTAAACCCTTTAAATACCAACTCCAAGCCAGTTTGTTTAAGCGCAGCCACCCCGTCATAATCAACAAAATCAACCGCCCTTAACTTGGACAGTGTTGATTGTGTGTCATCACTTGATAACCATGATTGAAAATCATTGTGTTCAGCCCCTGGCACCTGCTCTGGGTCGATGTATAAGTAATTCAGCCAACGACGTGAACTGGGGCCATAGGGTGAACATGCTTCGGGATTTGCCGGATATAAAGCATGAATAGGATTTAAACCGATAAAGTCTGCGCCTTGCTCTGCCGCTTGCGCAGTTAAGTAGCTTAAATCTGAAAAATCACCAATACCCCAGTTGCGAGCGCTTCTGACACAATACAATTGCACACTTAAGCCCCAAATTTTGCGACCCTGTTGTATCGATGTAGGTATGTAACATTTTTGTGGCGCAATTATAAACGACGCACGCCCAATAATTTTTCGACCGGCCATGAGTTTTAGGCCATGATAGCCTAGGGTATTTATTTGAGGTACCACCACTAGATATTCTTGCCATTCAATATCGTTAATTTCTTGTGAACAAATTAAGGTGTGATCTACTGGTATAAACTTAAATGTTTCAGTTGCGCCATTTTCAAGTTCAAATTTAAAGGTATGTGGCGTACTTGCCGCTTCAATACTTACCCGAATGCTAATGCTAAGTTCTTCGCCCTTGCGTACCACAATAACTGGCGCTAATGGTCTTAACCAACGTTCTACAAGTTCGTCTTCTACCTGCGCGGTTAACATTGTACCATCTTCAATATTGTAGCCCATTGCACGAAGCAAGGTTTGTTGATTCTCTGCTTTGATAACAGCGGGTTTGCCCCATGCATCAACAAAGTCAGAACCAATTCCTCGCTGTTCAATTAGGTAATCAATTAACTGTGCTTGCTCTTGCTGTGAGTGTTGAGCACTTGTTTGCTCATGTTGTGGTGCCATTGGCTAATTCCTAAAACGTTTTAGATACTATCTTACTCGATTTTGTTAACAAATTTGAACATTTTTATTAGCGCGCATTATTAATCAGTTTGATTGTTACTGATATTGAATACGTTTGCAAAATCTAGCCTTTTTTACAGATGTAATAAAACAACAGATGCTAATAAATTTTGCATTATTGTAAAAAATTGTGCATAATTTTCGTAATATTATTACAGAATGTGTATTGTCACTCAATAAAAAGCATAAAAGGCTAGGAGATAACATGGCGATTAAATTAGGTATCAACGGTTTTGGACGTATTGGCCGTTTAGTTATGCGTGCTGCAGCCGCACGATCAGACATCGAAGTAGTAGCAATTAACGACCTTCTAGACATTGATTACATTGCCTATATGCTAAAGTATGATTCAACCCATGGGCGCTTTAACGGCACTGTTGAAGTGGTAGACGGCAATTTGGTAGTAAACGGCAACACCGTGCGCGTCACCAGTGAACGCAACCCAGCTGACTTAGCATGGGATGCAGTGAACGTTGATGTTGTTGTTGAAAGCACAGGTTTGTTCTTAACTGAAGATACTGCTCAACAGCATATTGATGCTGGAGCAAAGAAAGTTGTCTTATCAGCACCGAGTAAAGACCATACGCCTATGTTCGTAATGGGCGTAAACCATGAACAATACGCGGGTGAAGCGATTGTATCTAATGCATCGTGTACCACAAACTGTTTAGCGCCTATTGCCAAAGTATTAAATGACAACTTTGGTATTGTCGATGGTTTAATGACCACAGTTCATGCAACAACTGCAACGCAAAAAACGGTTGATGGTCCTTCACAAAAAGACTGGCGCGGTGGTCGTGGTGCATTACAAAACATCATTCCTTCATCAACGGGTGCAGCGAAAGCGGTAGGTAAAGTGATTCCCGAATTAAATGGTAAACTTACAGGCATGGCTTTCAGAGTGCCAACCGCAGACGTTTCAGTTGTTGACCTAACAGTAAACCTTGCCAAAGGCGCAAGTTATGACGAAATTTGTGAAGTTATGAAAAATGCTGCACAAGGACCACTAAAAGGTATTTTGGGATACACCGAAGACGCTGTTGTTTCAAATGACTTTGTGGGCGATACTCAATCTTCTATTTTTGATGCCGATGCTGGTATTGCGCTTACCGATAATTTCGTTAAAGTAGTGTCATGGTATGACAATGAAATGGGTTACTCAAATCGTGTTCTTGATTTAGTTGCTCACATTTCAAAATAACACGACCACTAATTACAGGTAATTCAAAAGCGGCAATGCGCCGCTTTTTTTGTGGCCCTAATAATATATGAGTAATGCACATGACCATTCCAAACAATTTAGTACCTGCACATATAAAAACAGCAACCAGTATTACAATGGTTAACGATCATCACGGCATGTGTTTGGTGATACAAAACAAAAATGCTCAAGCCAAAATAAGTTTATTCGGTGCCCATGTTTTATCATTTACCCCTGCTGTTGATAACCGCGAAAGGCTATGGCTAAGCAATAAAGCAGTATTTGATGGGCGCACACCAATACGCGGTGGCATCCCAATATGTTGGCCATGGTTTGCCGCATACAGCAGCAGTCAGTTTGCACATCCACTACAGGAAAAGAGTTTACCCAGCCATGGATTTGCAAGAACCCAATATTGGCAACTCGTTGATGTGAGTGAAATGCGCAGTGGAGACATCGTAGAATCAAGTACGCTTGTGTTTGAACCCACAGAGTTAGCTTTACATGGCGTATCAAAGCATTTATGCGTGAAATTAAAAGTTGAAATCAGCAATACATTGCGACTTGATTTAATCACCACGAATAAAGGACAAGAACCTCTCGAGATCACACAAGCCTTACACAGTTATTTTAAGGTGCCCAACATCAAAAGTATACAAGTGACAGGAATTGAAGAAGACTATGATGACAAACCCACACAAACAAGCGACAACAAAACCGCTAAACCTTACACTATTCAAGGTGAAGTAGATCGTATTCATCGTAGAACTAAAAATGATACATTAAGTCGGCAAACTGCAGCCATTATCTGTAAAAAACTAGGCAACATCGTCGATATCACAAATATTGAACATGATAGTGTAGTGGTATGGAATCCTTGGTCTGAGAAATCACAACAAATGATTGATATGACAGATACCGGCTATGCGAGCATGTTATGTATCGAAGCTGCCAATACAACGCCCCGTTGTATCGATGCTAACGACAGCGTCACTCTCTCGCAAGTTATCCAATAAATTTTACGCACAAAAAAAAGGCCTTACGGCCTTTTTATCTTGTAAACATATGTGGCTATGCCATGGCTTTAGCTTGCTTTGCCAATTCAGTTAGTACGTGCCACTGCTTTGCTTCAATCGCATCGTTTGGTGCTAACCACGAACCGCCTACGCAACGCACGTTTGGTAAAGCCAAATATTCTTTATAGTTGTTCAAGCCAATACCGCCGGTAGGACAAAAAACCGTATTAGGAAATGGGCCACCAATTGATTTTAATGCTTTAACGCCGCCAGCGGCTTCTGCTGGAAAAAATTTCAAATGATCATAGCCAGCATCGTTTGCTTTCATCAAGTCAGAGATGTTTGACACACCCGGTATTAAAGGAATGCTACCCTGTATACCGGCAGCTAATAGGTCAGCAGTTAAACCAGGACTAATAGCAAATTTAGCACCGGCATCGGTAACAGCTTGTAATTGATCACGGTTAGTTACAGTACCAGCACCAATATAGGCGTCAGGTAAATGTTTAGCGATAGTAGCAATTACGTCTATTGCTGCATCTGTTCGAAGCGTGACTTCCAGTACGTTTATCCCACCCGCCATCAATGACTCGGCAATAGGAAGTGCATCCTCAACTCGGTCTATTACTAATACCGGCACAACCGGCCCTTGCCTGAATACATCTGCTGAGGTGATTTTCCAATTATTCATCATCGTTGCTTCTCTGAGTTTGTTGTGTAAGAAAGGCTAATGCCCCTAATAAGCCATGATCAGGCTCATTAATAATATAAGTAGGAATGTCTTTAACGTAGTGACTAAAACTGCCTTTGGCTTCAAAACGTGATCTAAAATCACTGTTTACAAAATATTCGCCAAGGTGACTAGTAACACCGCCGCCAATAAAGACACCGCCCGTAGTGCATAAGTTAAGTGCCAAGTTACCGGCAAAACTGCCCATAACGCGGCAAAACTGATTGATGGCTTGACGTGCCATATCATCACTCGCATCTAAACCAGCTTTGGTAACCTCTGCTGGGCTAGATAGGCTTGCCTTAACGCCATTGTGCTCGCACAACGCACAATAAATATTCACGATGCCGCGCCCCGATAATACTTCTTCAGCCGATGCACGTCCGTGCTTGTTTTGCAAATATTGCCACACAATCACATCGGTGGTATCGGTGGGAGCGAAATCAACGTGCCCCCCTTCGCCATCAAGGGTTTGCCATCCGCTATTGGTCCACGTTAAATGTTCCACACCTAAGCCAGTACCTGGGCCAAATACAGCAATATTGCCATTTTCTTTGGCGCTGCCCTCACCTATTTGAATCACTTGATTGTGATTTAGTGTGGGCAATGAATGTGCAACCGCAGTAAAGTCGTTAATCACAAACAGTTGATCTAGTTTTAAGGTTTGCTTTAAGGCTAGCTTTGAAAATGTCCAAGTGTGATTAGTCATTTTAACCAAATCATCGTTCACCGGACACGCAATAGCAATACAGCCCGCCGAAAACGACTCGGTAACGGTTTGCTTTTGAAAGTGCAAAATGGCATCGCCAATACTGTCAAAATCAGCACATAAGTACTTTTCAATTTTGGCAATACGGTTGTTCTCAACCAGCGCTAGTCTGATGTTGGTTCCACCAACATCTGCAACAAAGCGTGGGCCAGCATGACTCATCTTAAAGCGCTCCTTCATCAAGCTTGTCTTGTTCAAGAAACAATGAACAAGCACCTTGCTCAGCGCCAGAAAGTGTTGAGCGCATGCCTGCAAACAACTCTCTGCCCATGCCTTGATGACTGTCGGTTAAATCAAGTGTCGCTTGCTCCCTAGCATCAAGTTCAGCTTGCGGTACATGTAAAATCATATCGCCGGTAGCGGTGTTGAGCTCGATGATATCGTCAGTCTTGATTTTACCTATTAAGCCGCCCTTAAATGCTTCAGGCGTAAGATGAATAGCAGCAGGTACTTTTCCTGACGCCCCTGACATTCTGCCGTCTGTTACTAAGGCGACATTGAAACCTTTATCTTGCAACACACCAAGAGGAGGCGTAAGTCGATGTAATTCTGGCATTCCTATAGCGGCAGGCCCTTGGAAACGCACAACGACAATACAGTCTTTATCAAGTAAACCTTGGTTGAATGCATCGTCAAGTGCGTATTGGTCTTCAAACACAACCGCAGGTGCTTTAATGGTACATATTGGATCGCGTAAGGCAGAGGTTTTCATTACTGCACGTCCAAGGTTACCGCTTAGTACTGACAAACCGCCATCAGGTTTAAATGGCTTATCAATGGGTGCCACAACGTCTTTATCATAAGATTCTGTTACGCCATCTTCCCATACTAATTCACCGTCTTTGAGTTTTGGCTCTTTCGTGTATTGTTCGAGGCCCGTTCCACAAATAGTATTAACGTCGTTATGAATTAAACCTGCATCAAGGAGCTGCTTGAACAACAACGACATGCCACCAG
Organism: Glaciecola sp.; assembly: GCA_049650345.1. Taxonomy (GTDB): domain Bacteria; phylum Pseudomonadota; class Gammaproteobacteria; order Enterobacterales; family Alteromonadaceae; genus Glaciecola. The sequence continues at coordinate 13,929 of JBARZY010000201.1, forward strand.
CGGCAGTAAAGTGGTTAATATCTGCCGAACCGTTTGGATAAATTCTTGTAATAAGCGGCGTTGCTTTTGATAAATCTGCAAAGTCATCCCACGTAACAATCAAACCAGCAGCTCTTGCCACTGCAACTAAGTGCATCGTGTGGTTAGTTGACCCACCGGTTGCCAACAAGGCTACAATGCCGTTTACCATTGATTTAGCATCAACAATGTGACCAATTGGCATATAATTATCACCAAGATCGGTTAAACGAGTCACTTGTCGAGCCGCAGCGTTGGTAAGCGCGTCGCGTAATTCTGTGCCAGGATTAACAAAAGAAGAACCTGGCAAGTGCAAGCCCATCATTTCGACCACTAACTGATTACTATTAGCGGTTCCATAAAATGTACACGTGCCTGCTGAATGGTACGATTGTGATTCCGCTTCTAGCAATTCGTCTCGACCTACTTTACCTTGTGCAAACTGTTGTCTTACCCTTGCTTTTTCTTTGTTAGGCAAACCAGAAGGCATGGGACCTGCTGGTACAAATACCGTTGGTAAGTGACCAAAACTCAATCCACCCAGTAACAGTCCCGGTACGATTTTGTCACAGATACCTAGCATTAAGGCACCATCAAACATGTTATGTGACAAACCGATTGCCGCCCCCATCGCAATGTTATCGCGACTCATTAGGCTCAATTCCATCCCCGCATTACCTTGTGTCACGCCATCGCACATGGCAGGTACACCGCCTGCAAATTGCGCCACGCTACCTACTTCAGCAATGGCTTTTTTCAAAATTTGGGGATAGTCTTCATAAGGTTGGTGTGCGCTTAACATATCGTTGTAGGAAGAAACGATAGCAATGTTTGATTTAGTCATGCTGCGTAAATCGGCTTTGTCATCTTTTCCGCAAGCTGCAAAACCGTGCGCTAAATTACCGCATGACAAGGCACCACGATGTGGACCTTGACGACGCGCCTTGTCTATTTTAGCCAGGTAGGCTGCGCGCGATACTTTACTGCGTTCAATAATACGCTGTGTTACTTCTTGAATAATGGTATTCATAATAGTGTCCTTATTGAGCCCACATTAAATTAACTGTAGCGTTGTCACATACAGCTTTAATAGGCTTTTCAATGGCAGAATAATTCGTGAGAGCATCGTCTAATACGGCTCGTTTTTTGTCGCCCGTAAGGTGCAAGAAAATATGTTTGGCTTTTATGATTTTAGCCAGTGACATCGACATTCTTTGATGTGGCGCAGTAGTGGGCTGTGTGGCAATAGCGCTTGTGCTGCGTCGTAAATCAAGACCCGCCTCGATTTGTGTACTACAAGGGAATAACGACGCCGTATGTCCGTCTTCACCCATACCCAATATAAGCACGTCAAAGTGATCGTCTATGGCATCAATTCTTTTCGCAATCTCTACCTCAGCGTCAACAGCGTTAGTATCAGCGGTGGTTAAACTCACAAAGGTGGCAGCAGCAGCTTGGTCAACTAATAGGTTTTCTCTCACCAACTTCTCATTACTGTCGCCGTGTTGGTCACTTACCCAACGTTCATCGGCAAGGGTAATCGACACCTTGTGCCAAGAAAACGTTTGCGATGATAAATACGCAAATAAAGGTTTGGGCGTTGAGCCGCCGCTGACGACCAATGATGCGTGGCCTTTTTCACTAATAGCAGCATCTAATATTGCCAATATTTGTTTACCAAAACCTTCGTTTAAGGCTTCTTTACTATCAAATTCTGTACTCACTAATGCCACGTGTTTATTTCCTTTTCTTACTAATTTTGCTTTCGTACCAACTGCGATCTTCTCGTGCTAATAGCCCTATAGAACTAACAGGCCCCCACGTGCCGGCTTGATAAGAT
>JBARZY010000202.1:0-7005 GCA_049650345.1 Glaciecola sp.
GCCAGCGACGAAAATGCCGAATTGAACAGTAAAATAAGGCTGCAACAAAAAACAATTATGCGCATAGCAACACGAGTTATAAATTGTATACTGCTACATTAACAACGAGTAGGTATGCTTTGCAATGTAAATCATTCAAAATTAACATGTAAATGATGTGAATCAATATATGCTTGTGGTATTATTTGATCTTACTTCGGGGCTGCTCTGGATTCGACAGGATTCAATGATACTTGAGGTGCATGCAGAGGTGCGGTTGGCCTCTTTAAAAAACCGCAAAAAAATAGTCGCAAACGACGAAAACTACGCACTAGCAGCTTAATACCCTGTTCAGAGCCTCTTTGCCCTAGCTTCCGCCTTTAAGACGGGGAATAACAAAGAGTCAAACCCAAAAAGGATCGTGTGGAGGCTTATACCTGATAGCTGAAGCACTAAAACTAAATCAGGTATGTTTTTAAGTGGCCTGTCTGTCGGCAGCTTACTAACGAGAATAAAGACTGACTAAGCATGTAGTACCAATGGTTGACGCTTTCTGGACGCGGGTTCAATTCCCGCCAGCTCCACCAAACATAAAAAAGACGCTAAATTAGCGTCTTTTTTGTATCTTACCAATAGCCTTTATGAATTCACTCCACATTATCACGCACAAGTTGATCCATAAATCGTACGCCCCACCCTTGGCTGCCTTTCGGTGCCACGTCAATGTCAGCTTCTAGCCAATCAACACCCGCAATGTCTAAGTGTACCCACGGCAACTCTTCGTCTATAAATGTGGCTACCACAGCGGCACCTATACTCGCACCCGGATTGCCTGCACCTGAGTTTTTAATGTCAGCAATAGGCGATTCTATTTGCTCAAAGTGATTGGGATGTAAGGGTAATGGCCACACATGCTCACCAGCGCGTTTTCCTACGTCCATCATGTTGGTTGATAATGCAAAGTCTCGCGTGATCACAGCTGCGTATTCGTCACTTAATGCCCGCACAGCAGAGCCAGTAAGCGTGGCAATATTCAGTAACATTTTAGGTTGGTATTGCTGTTGTGCGTAATAAACGGCGTCAGCTAATATTAAACGACCTTCGGCGTCGGTACTCATTATTTCAATACTTACGCCTTTCATTGTTTCTAGCACGTCGCCTGGGCGGATTGCATCTTGGCTTGGCATATTTTCAGCTAGTGGCATTACGCCGACCACATTTGCCTTCTCGCCTCTTTTAGCCATGGCATACATGGTTCCTGCAACTGACGCGGCCCCTGCTAAATCTGACTTCATGTACCACATGTTGTTACTAGGCTTTATGCTAATGCCGCCGGTATCGAAGGTAATGCCTTTTCCTACCAAAGCAATTGGCTGCTCAGATTTGTCAGCGCCTTTGTAATTAATGACCAATAAGCGTGGGTCATGAATTGAACCTTGGCCGACTCCCGCTAGTGCGCCCATACCAAGCTTCTTGATATCGTCTGCGTCAAGTACGTCAATATCAACGTGTTTTACCCCTTTAAACTTTGATTTTACATGGTCAACAAACGCTTGTGGGTACATATTTTTACCCGGCTCTGTGGCTAAATCTCTGGCCATATGTATACCAGTTACCAAATGTGCAAAGTCATTTTGATACTGTAATTTTGCCTGATTAGCATTCTGCGTGATCAATGCTATTTCAGAACGCCCGTTGGTTTTTTCGCTTTTATAGCGGTCGTAGCTATAGTCACGCAGAGCATAGCCATAAGCAATGTGCGCACTTGGCGTACTTACATTACTAGTAAGTCCATTAATATGAATGGCAGCATCAATATTTGCATTTACGGCATCTAGCTCTGCCGCAATTTTACCGCCAAGGTTTTGTAGTTCTGGGCCGTCAATGCCATCACTGTCTTTTGTGCCAATTAGCAGTAAAGTATCAACGCCGCCCACCATTTGTAGATGTAGCACATTTCCTTTCTCGGCCACATAATCGTTAAATTGAATCAATTGACTTAATTTGCCTTGTGAAACGCTCTCGATGTTTTGTAATGCCCCGCTTAGGTTCTTCTCATCATTAAGCAGTATTACATGGGTGCTATGCTCGCCCTTAGCTTCGCTAATAAAGTCAAATTGACTATTGGCATGCACAGCCTTAGCAGTAAAAACAAAACCAAACATAGATAAACTTAGCACCGCTATACGCTTCAATTTCATATACATTTCCTAGTAATAAATTGGTGATTAAAAACTAGAATCAAGTGTAATAAATTGCAATGTTATTGAATATGCTAATTAAATTGCGGTATTCATCGAATAAGATGATGTATCGTTACGGCAAACTAGCGGCGCCCGCAAAGGAGTTAACTATTCGCGTTATTTTACCGCAAGCGACAACCATATCTGTATAGTCATATACCTGTTTGTTCGGGTAGAGTTTGACAATTTTTAATTGAGAAAAACAAATGATGACAACAAAGCCATGACATAGGCTTCACTTAAGGTTATTTCTCTAAGTGAAAACAAGTCGGTAAACAAACGGTTCCATATATTCCGAAAAATCTCGGCAAACCCAAGCAGGATAAATATTGCTACTGTGAAAAGAAACGACACCTTTAAAACCTCAGATTCAAATATTCTATCAATGAGGAGAACTTCGGTTTTAGCGCCTATTTCGTGATAAATGACTTCATTTACAATTAACAGTAAAAACATCACCAACGTCACAACTACGTTAAATTCAGTGGTAATTTCCTTTTTCATACTTACTCCTTTTATGTTTTAGTCATTAATATATCGCAACTAAATATATGCTGCAAAACTTCAAGCATGCATCATCAAAGTCGGTACATTGCCTTTCAAATTATTCTTATAGCAAGCACTGAAACATATCAAATTAATGCGCTGTCAAAATAAGCGCCTAATCCTAAGGTAAACATCCATAAACCCCATAAACTATGTTCAATTATGACCAGTACCGTTGAGCGTGATTGTGCATAGGTACGGCAGAAAACATAACCTGCCACCACCGATAACAGAACAGCTACCCAATTGTTATAGAACAAGTGTGCAAAGCCAAAACATAAACTGCTTACATAAATCCGCAGGGTTTTACTAGGAATTATTGTTTTATAACGATGAAATAGAAATGTGCGAAAAATGATTTCTTGAGGAATAGCAGATAGCAAGGGGTACATGACTAATAGCAATAACCAATCGCTAAAATAATACTTGGGATAATAAAATATGTCGTCCGGTCGCAAGATATAGAACACAGTCGTAGTGAACAACATTAAGCCTAAAAATTGCAATGACACGGGCTTTATCCATTGACGAAACCCTGGTTTATTCCAAAAACGAAAGCGTTTAAATGTGTGGTCTTTTAACAGTAACGAAACACATAGTAAGGCTGCCGACATCATAAACAACAGTAATGTGATTTTTACGTGTTCACGCCATACATACATCACAAGCGGAACACCAACAAAAAATAAAAGAAACTCAATCCATCGCAATGTTTTGTTAATAGAAGTAGTAACATACTGCGCATTGTTGCTTGGCTTGTGTGAAAATGACATTTTGAACATAGTTATGTTTACGTTGATAGACTTCGCTGTCGTGCTAACCATTCTAGCCTAAGTACATTACGAATTGCGCCCCACGGGTAAAAATTCCAGAAGCTGGTATCGAATGGATCAAGTCTGATATACCCTTGGGTTTCCTTAAGTAGTGTGTCTACACTGGTAGTTACGCCAAATAACTCACGATAAAAGTTGAATATGTATTGATTGTTCTCTGCGTATTCTCCGTATCGCTTATGCCCGTAACCAATATCATTTAAGGCATAAAACCGTTTGGGAGGATGCATCGCGGGTTGTTTTTTAACTCTATGCTTAAATACTGCATCACTGCGTTGTGCTTGAAACAAGCTACCGGCTCCTGATGGCGCACCGTATACCTTCACCCCAAAGGCATAGGCCGCAGCCCAATTATAAGTACTACAAATACTCAAGTACTCTGCAATTAACGCCGGAGACAGCTTTACCTGCCAGTTATGACTGCACCGCTGTTGTACGCCTTTAATAATATGCTTCATTTGAGTTTCACTCGCAGTTGGCGAGATATTAGCAGTAGTTACCGTATTAGCACTTCCTTTTTCATACGCATAACGTGGCCAGTAATTAACGCATTGCGATTGACTTATTCGCGCGTTGTTTTCTGTGGCAAAGGGCCCAAGCACTCTAATGGCATCTAAGAATAAGCTATTGTCACGCAACGATTCCCAGTTATTGATGTGCGGCACTTCGTTCAAATGATATACGCTCAAGGTATCAGTATGCCTAAACTGAAGGGTAAACAAGGCATCACCAGTATTGCTAAGGGCGTCTGCTTCATATTGTTGTACCTCGCCCTGCTGCAATGATGCATCTAACACTGACAAGAAACCCTGTTTTATACCCAATAATGAAGCTGCTAAGGCATGGGGTTGAATGTATGAAGATGATACAGGTGCTTTCTCATTTTTTACTGCTTGTTCGTGTTGACTAAAATATTCAATACCCCGCGCTAGGTCGGTTTTTATGTCGCCAATAATGGGGCCGCTTGTGTTGTTAGTTGTCCATAAGTCTTGATATTGTGACCAATATCGAGTTAGGCCATTTTTTATGATTTTTTGATTGCCTGATTTTGTTTCTTTGTTCCCTCTATAAAACGCTTTTATAAAGCGTTTATGAGCTGATACCGCGCTACAACCAAAAAATAGTATTCTTGCGTCTTTAATAAATGCGGCTTGTGCTTCAGCGTTTTGAATAGCTACGTTACCAACGGTAAAATGGTTATTTGCTGCAAACCACTGTACTTGTTCGTTATTTAAAGTGTTATTGATATTCTCAAGTTTACTTTTATAGGTTTTCTTTAACCAAGCGGTACCCAATTGTTCTGGCTGAACAAAATCAAATATGCTGCGGCCATCTTTATCGTAAGGAGAGCGCTTTGGCATTCTAGTGTAATCGCGTTCACTCAGCGATTGCGCAAACTCACTGGGCTTGTTAGAGGCCTTGTCATATTGCCACCACAGATCAACGCCGCCGTTTATTCTGTTGTCACTACTATTGACCAATACTGGACCACCAGACCAAGCATGCGAAAATATAGATACTTCCAGTACCGTTTTGTTTTCTTTTCCCAGTGTTTGTATTGCTTTATAAATGTCACTAATTGAAACAACATCCACACACTTCCCCAATTTCCCAGCGTCAATGTAGTTGCGAACGTCGTTCACAAATTGTCGAGCAAGCGAATATTGAGTAAGTAGATGCTGATGGCTTGAGGTTAAATCGCGATACAACTGTAAAAAACCGCCAAAATAACGCGGGTAATACGTAAATTGGCTATTAAGCGCAAACACACCCGCATATTTTGGATCAAAATAGTAATGATGCAAACTTACGCCTATTTTGTTCTGAGTGAACTCACACGGACTAATTTTTACTCGGTGTTTAAGACTGACTAGCTTGGCAAATTCTGCCTTTTTGTTGTTAAAGGCGAATTTCTTTTTAGCGTAATCAGATGCGCTTACTCCGGTAAATGACTCAAAATCAGGAAAGCGCATACACGCGTATTGTCTAAGTATCTGCTCATTAGGAATAGTGACCATTTTGTTGTGTAGCTGTTTCACTGAAAACTCGAGCGTTAACCCTACTGTTGCATGTTCAACTTCTTTAGGCACATCTTTGTGTCTGCGTTTTGCAGCAAAATTGTATGTACGCTCTGCAAAAAAGATTACATGGGCTTTTATTGTTGTTGTGTTGCTGGGTAGTTGCTTGAGGGTTTGCTCATATAAAGCGCCATCATATTGAAACAACATCTTTAGTCGGTTTATTGCTAGTTCGTCGTGGTTAAGCGCATTACGATGCCGGTATGCAACCGAATAACGACCACTTTTTCGCCACGGTAAATTGTAGTTATACCCCGACACACTGAATACATGTACCTCTTGCCGACTCAATGCTTTTGCCCTCCCATGGCTTTTATTACATCTATATCGTTATAGCGAAACCTTCCCGCCGCGTCTTGCCATCGGTCATCAGCGCCTCTCCCTGCAATAATGGCGATATCGCCTGCTTGCAAACGTGCGCATAATGTACTTATGGCATGGCTACGTGGTGTAATTTGTGAATACCGATGCGTGTATGCAAGCTGCATTCTTATTACGGCAGGATCTTCTGTTCTTGGGTCATCGTCGGTCACGATAACAATATCAGCAGCAGCGGCTGCGTTCGCCATCAACATCCGTTTATCGCGGCCCCAGCCGCCCTTTGAACTTAACAAAAAACCCACTTTGGCTTGCACTGGCAAAGATGCTTTTGCATGTTCTATAACGGTAGTAATACCACCCGAGTTATGCGCAAAATCTATAAATACTGTTACGCCATTGGGAAGTTCCCACCGTTCGCAACGCCCTGGCGGAGAATACAGTTTCATTACTTTGCTGTGCAGTAAAGCCTCAGATATTGCGGGTAAATGTGCAAAAGTGGGCAACTTCAGTATATGTTGAGCAAGCGCTTTCGCCAAAGCACAATTTTGCTGTTGAAATAATAAAGTAAAAGGGGTTTGACAAGGCTTGACTTGGTTAACCTTTATACCTTGATTGCCCGCTTGTTCCAATATACCCGTTAACCCTATTGGATTGGGATGAACAAACATGTTTCCTTTTTCGCACAAGCGGTTCAGCAACCGTGCTTTGGCTTGCTCATAGGCTTGCATTGACCCATGCACATTCAAATGATCGTCGGTTATATTGGTAAATGCAATATAGTCGTAGTTAACTAAGTGATGTAGACCCTTTGCCAATGCGGCACTGTATACTTCAATGGCCACTACCTGCAATGGTTGTTGATTGGCTAAATGCCGTACATACTGCAATAGCCCATATTCACCACTAGGGACATCATCTCGAGAATATATGCCTTTTGGTGTTTCAATACGCTGCCCTATTGCAGCGCTTGGAACGCCTAAACTGGTTAAGAGTGCCGCCAACATA
>JBARZY010000203.1:0-2485 GCA_049650345.1 Glaciecola sp.
TAGTGGCGCTGAAGCGATATCATGTTAACCATTTCATCTACTGCATTAACATTTGAACCTTCTAACATCCCCGAACGCACTTCAACGTTAAGATCTTGCTCAGCAAGTTCGCCGTTTTTGAGGTCAAATAAACCATCTTCTCTGCGCTTCATTTGATCAATAGGGGGATTGACCAGTTTTAACTGGCCCACTTCTTCAATCGCATTTTGCGGTGCCCCCTGCAAACGAGCCGAAATACCGCCGTCACCAGAAATAGTGATATTATTGATAGGTACCGGTAAGAAGATCGGGCCGTTCTCGCCCATTACTAAATTACCTTTAGGATCTAGCAAGGCGCCGTCGGTGCTCATGGTAAAGCCACCGGCACGAGTATATGCTTCCTCACCTTGTGGCGTTTGTACGCTAAACCACCCTTCTCCCTGAACGGCAACATCAAGCGGCCGGTCGGTGGTGATCATTGGGCCGCCTTCATAATTGTTGCTGGGGCTTTCTGTCATACTAAAGACACGCGTGGGTAAACCTTCACCAAATGCTGGCATTGCGCGCGCTTGCTCAAGCTGCGCTTTAAAGCCGTTGGTTTGTGCATTTGCCAAATTGTTTGCACGCACACCGGTAGCGAGCAAATCTTGCTTTGCGCCGCTAGCTGCAATATAAAGAAACTTATCCATGAATACTTACCTCTTATTCGCATGCACAAACAATATGTAGTTGTACTTATCAAATATTTAGTAAGTGTTTAGCAAGTAGTATGCCAACGTAAGGATTGTGGTAGGTATAGTGTATATATATGTTTTTATTGTATAAATTTGCCGCATAATACAGAATTATGCGGCAATTATTTTCCGCTATTTATCCTTATCGAATGTTCAATATGGTTTGATTCAACTGGTTGTTGACCTCTAGCGCTCTTGAGTTGGCTTGGAAGTTTCGCTGCGCGATAATCATGTCGATTAGCTCGGTTGTCAAATTAACGTTAGCTTGCTCTAAGGCCGACGAATTAATGTCACCAAATGTGCCAGTAGTTGCTTCACCCGCCAAAGCTTCGCCAGACAAAATACTCTCTTTCCACTGCGTAGAGCTTTGTTGAGTAAGTCCTTGTTCATTTGAAAAACGCACAAGTGCAACGCGTACGATTGGCTCAGATGTGCCGTTTGAGAACGTCGCACGCACTAGGCCGTCAGGTGAAATATCAATACCTGTTAAACGCCCAACCGGTAAACCGTCTTGCTCAAGTGAAGTCACTTCAAACGCAGATGCAAATTGTGTAGGTTCATTAGGATCAGCACCTAAGGTATCTAAATTAAAATCAGTCGTAATTTGTTGGGTTGCGTCTGAACCATTGGCTAGAATAACACCGCCTAAACCTTCAGTTTGAAATTTGCCGTTTAACTGAGGTAAGCCATCGGCCGATTCTATAGCAATAAAGTCGCCGCCGTCACTAAAACGCATTTTTGCAGTTGCCACTGGGTTACCCGTGTTGGTGCCCAATGAGTTAACGGCTGTTGCGGGATCAGAATCACTGCCGTCTGAGTTTGCGGTATCAACCAATTGGTCATCAATAGCAGTGGCAACATACCACTCATTTACAGTAGTAGGGTCACTGTCTTTTACAAAGTAATATGTCATCACGTGACTGTCGCCTAGCGAATCGTAAACCGTAACCGAGGTCGCTGCGTTATAGGTAAGAGGATCGCTAGGATCAAAATCAGCTGGATTTAAACCGGCATCGCCCGCTGGCAAGTTAAAACGCACATCAACTTCTGTGGTTTGTTGCGGAGAACCCGATGAATCAGGAATTCGAACAGGCTCAGTGGTACTTAATGCTACCGACGCAGATGTGCCGTCTGTGTTTACCGGAAAACCGAGTAAATTGTCACCGTTTGAATTTACCACAAAATTATCTGAATCTAGCTTAAACTGACCCGCACGGGTAAATGAAAAATCGCGAGAAGTAATTTCAGGTACAGTCGCAAAAAATCCATTGCCTGTAATCGCTAAGTCAAGTGCGTTATTGGTAAACGATAAGCTACCTTGAGAAAACTGCTGTGATACTTCTTGCGTGAGTACACCATCGCCAACTTTGGTTTTGCCAGATGCAAGCAATGAGGCTGCGTATACGTCGCCAAACTCAGCCCTAGATTCTTTAAAACCAACCGTATTTACGTTAGCAATGTTATTCGCCGTGGTATCTAGGTCTTTTTGAGACGCTGATACGCCGCTTAGTGCGATATTAAAAGACATATTATTACTCCTATGAATTTCCGATCTGTATAACGTCGTCAAGCTTAATGCTTACGTCGCCATCTAAATTAAGTACTACGCCGGCGCCTGAACCCGACAAGCTAACACTATCAACGTGTCGATTTATTGCGGTGGGCAAAGCAGTAGGTTCGCCAAATACATTGCCTTGTACAGTAACCGCGTAATCGCCAGGCGGCACAAGATTGCCGTTGTTGTCGGTGCCATCCCAACTAAACTGAATATT
>JBARZY010000204.1:0-2065 GCA_049650345.1 Glaciecola sp.
AAAGGCAAACATACCAAATAGTGTCACTAGCACTAATGATGATTAGCTAAACATGCCTTTGTAGAATAAACATCCTGATTATGTCATTCAAAATAGGGCACAAATACGATTAAAAAGGTTACACAATTGTCAGTTCCATTCCAGAACTGGAATGCACTATTTTTGATATCAAATACTTACGAAACTGATTCTATTAGCGAATTTCAGAATTTTCTAATTAAACGCTGGAATTCGCATAATTTTCTACGTCGTTTTTGGAATGGCTTTAATTTTATTGTTTGTTAACAGATGGTTATATCTTATTTGTGTAATATATTACACCTTAGCCCGCTATGCAAACTCTTAGTTGCATTCAATCTTTTTCAGGGAACTAGTTCATTTTTACTCAGCAGCGCTATAGAACTCGCCGTGTGTCACGCTTCAAGTTTTGACTACTATGGTGATGCAATAAGATTATGAACTTTTCGTCAGACGAAGCTTGTGAGTTGTCTTGCTCATGTTTTACCCTTTAATACACATTTCTAAGTTAACATGGTAATAAATAGGGTTAAGTAATAGAGGGTCAGTTATCATGATTTTTTGAGAGCTTGTGCGCTTCAACAATAGTGTCTAATTTATGCAACACACCACATTCCTTGATTTTCTTGTCATCATCACAAGCAGCACGCATTGATACCAGTGTTTTTTGTAGTGCATTTAACTCAGTTATTCTATGTCTAATATCATCAATATGTTTTTCTATTGTGGCATTTACGTTTTCGCAACTGCTTTCTGGGTTAGCTCGTGTTTTCAGTACTAAACTAATCTCTTCAATCGTCATGTCTAGCGCACGGCATTGCTTAATAAAGAGTAACTGTTTTAACGCATCGTCTGAGTAACTGCGATAATTAGACTGCGTGCGCTCCGGTGCACTTAGCAACGCCTTTCGTTCATAAAAGCGAATAGTTTGAATACTTAGGCCTGTTTTATCTGCTAACTGTCCTATTTTCATTTTTCTTTACCTGATGCGCTTGACCCTATACCAAGTATAGAGTTTACACTTGTGTTATGAGTCAGTAAAGCGAGTGTTTTTTTATGAGTGGGTGTGGGTGCGACATTGAAATCAAAGACCAAGAACAAAAAAGGGTGTTGTATTGGTTATTAGGCATTAATGCCGTGATGTTCGTCGTTGAAATGAGTGTAGGGTTATTGGCTGACTCAACAGCGCTTATTGCTGATTCATTGGATATGCTTGCGGATGCGGTTGTGTATGGCATTGGTATTTATGCAGTGGGCAAAACCATCACTCACAAAGCAAACGCCGCAAAAATAAGTGGCTATTTTCAATTAATACTTGGCCTCATTATTTTATTTGATATTGCTCGTCGTTCGATATTAGGCAGTGACCCCGAGTCATTGTTAATGATGGGGATGGGTTTTGTTGCCTTAATCGCTAACGTTATATGTTTAGCAATCATTAGAAAACAGAAGAGCGGCGAAGTACATATGCGAGCGAGTTGGATTTTCTCGGCGAATGACGTTATTGCCAACATGGGTGTCATTGTAGCGGGCGTCACGGTTTATCTGTTTGACACTCGCTGGCCTGATTTAGTGATTGGCTTTATTGTTTCAATTGTCGTCTTGCGGGGTGCAATCTTAATCTTAAAAGATGCTAAGCAAGAACTTCGTAATAACAGCGCATCTAATGGAGAAGTGTTATGAATTTTACACAAGCAGCAAAACCTTATGTAGAAGAAAAATTAAGAGATGCTCAACATGCATTTACAAATCAAGATGAAGAAACAGAATTTAAAGCCCTTGAGGATGCGCATGTGATTGGTCAACACTCTACTTTTCATCATACCCGAGTACACTATGAAATGCTTAAATTTGGCTTAAAACGCAAGGATACTAAAGAAGTCTTCGGGCAGCTCTTCAGGCTGATTGGTGCCGTTACCAAAACGGCTATTGGTTTGTTACCGGAGGGCAATACGGGCGGGGCAAATGTAAGCCCGTTCAAACCCATGCCTATTTCACAAGCAAATAAAGCAATCTTGGATGAAATCAAACATGCACAGTCATAATC
>JBARZY010000205.1:0-2124 GCA_049650345.1 Glaciecola sp.
CCCAAAGCCTCATGGTTTACCCGCGTGCTTGTTTACTTGCTTGACCAATTACTGGGCATAGCAAAAATGAACAGATTGTACCAACAGCATAATATGCAGGGACTTAGCAAAGAGGCCTTTGCCGACACACTCATCTCAATATTGCAGCTTGATATAAGTGGTATTGAAGAATTAAAACGCAAGATCCCAACATCAGGCCCAGTAGTGATTGCAAGCAACCATCCTTTTGGTGGGATTGAAGGCGTTATATTGGCCCGCGCAATAGGTGAAGTGCGGCCCGACATCAAAGTACTGGCCAATAAAGGCCTCGGCATTTTTCGCGAACTGAGCGCTTATTTTATTTTTACTAATCCCTTGTCAGAAAAAGACCCGCAAAATGGGCCTTCTTTACGACAATGCATTAAGCACGTTCAACAAAATGGCGCGTTGCTTTTATTCCCGGCCGGCAGAGTCTCTTATTATCAAGCCCACAAACGGGCCATTAGTGAACACACTTGGAATAAAATTGTAGGCCGCTTGGTATCAATACCAAACAGTGCCTTTGTGCCGGTGTTTGTCAGTGGCACAAACAGTAAATGGTTTTACCGTTTGGGCCGAGTGTACTTTAGGCTACGCATGCTTATGCTTGCTCGCGAGTTGCTAAACAAAACACAATCAAAAGTACGCATTAACGCAGGGAACGCTATTAACTACAGTGCAATAAAAGGCGATAACTACCAACAAAAAGCCGATGTATGCCGAGCACTATCATATGCGCAAGAAAGCAGTTGGCACTACACATGGCCAGCCGACACCGTAGCGCAACAGCAAGCTATCGCGACACCTACAGAACAAACATTAATAGTACAAGATATCCAGCAACTACCTAGCGATCAAACCTTGGTTAGCAATCGCGATTATAATGTGTATTTTGCTTACCAATCACAAGCCCCGCATGTGGTCAACGAGATTGCACGTTTGCGCGAAGTGGTCTTTAGGCAGCACAACGAGGGCAGCGGCGAGCCCATCGACACCGATAATTTTGATGCGACATATACCCATTTATTTATTGTTAATAACACCAACCATCAAATAATGGGCGCATACAGAATGGGCCTTAGCGATAAACTGATTGATCAGCAAGGTTTAGAAGGTTTGTACTTACACAAAATGTTTAGGTTTGCGCCTGAATTTGTTAATCGCAATTTTCCTTGTATGGAAATGGGGCGATCATTCTTAATTCCTGAATTTCAAGGTTCGTATCAAGGGCTTTTGCTATTGTGGCGAGGTATTGGTGCCTTTGCGGCTAAATTTCCACAATACAGAACCCTGTACGGCACGGTATCAATTAGTAAACTATACGACCCACGCAGCGTAAAACTGATTGAAGACATACTAATAAAACCTGAAAATGCCAAGCATGTTGCTCCGCGTCACGCCTTTGCGTTTACGTCACATTCTGAAATCAGTGAAACGCATAACAACCACGACATCACACCAAACCTCAGTGCGTTTATTAGCAGCATTGAGAGTGACGGCAAAGACCTACCTGTTCTTGCCAAACAATACGCTAAAATGGGCGCAAAATTTCATGCCTTAGGCATTGATACAAGTTTTAACCACACGCCAGGATTGCTGCTAAGTGTGCACCTACCTAGTGCGCCCATACGCTTGTTGAAGTTATATGTGGGAGACGCCTACCAGCAATATATTGATTACCACAAAGCGCAGTAAGCACCGCGCCTTACCGTTTTTGACAGCATGGTGCACTAATTCTTTTTGGTGTAAGCGGCAATAATAACAATGCGCTGGCCATTTACCTTGCCTTCAATATGTAAAGGGTTTTCAGACAAGCCAATATTGCGCACCGGCGTACCGCGCTTGGCAGTAAAATTGGCCCCTTTCACGTCTAAGTCTTTGATGATGGTTACCGCATCGCCAGCTTGCAGTTTTACGCCATTTACATCTAGTGTTGGCTCACGCTCGGCACTCAAACCGGCTTGTGCCCATTGCATTAGCTCGTCTTCAAGATACGCCATATCAATGGCATCTTGTGCCCATGTTTCGTGAGAACATTTGTGTAATAAACGGTAACTAAGTACCTGCACTGCCGGTGTTGTTGACCACATAGCATTAGTTAAACAC
>JBARZY010000206.1:0-2124 GCA_049650345.1 Glaciecola sp.
CCCAAAGCCTCATGGTTTACCCGCGTGCTTGTTTACTTGCTTGACCAATTACTGGGCATAGCAAAAATGAACAGATTGTACCAACAGCATAATATGCAGGGACTTAGCAAAGAGGCCTTTGCCGACAAACTCATCTCAATATTGCAGCTTGATATAAGTGGTATTGAAGAATTAAAGCGCAAGATCCCAAAATCAGGCCCGGTAGTGATTGCAAGCAACCATCCTTTTGGTGGGATTGAAGGCGTTATACTGGCCCGCGCAATAGGTGAAGTGCGTCCCGACATCAAAGTGCTTGCCAATAAAGGCCTTGGCATTTTTCGCGAACTGAGGTCTTATTTTATTTTTACTAATCCCCTGTCAGAAAAAGATCCGCAAAATGGTCCTTCTTTAAGACAATGCATTAAGCATGTTCAACAAAATGGTGCGTTGCTATTATTCCCAGCCGGTAGAGTCTCTTATTATCAACCCAGCAAACGGGCCATTAGTGAACACTCTTGGAATAAAATTGTAGGTCGCTTGGTGTCGATACCAAACAGTGCTTTTGTGCCGGTGTTTGTCAGTGGCACCAACAGTAAATGGTTTTACCGTTTGGGCCGAGTATACTTTAGGCTACGTATGCTTATGCTTGCACGCGAGCTGCTAAACAAAATACAATCAAAAGTGCGTATTAACGCAGGAAACGCTATTAAACACAGTGCAATAAAAGGCGATAACTACCAACAAAAAGCCGATGTATGCCGAGCGCTATCATATGCGCAAGAAGGCAGTTGGCGCTACACATGGCCAGCTGACACCATAGCGCAACAGCAAGCTATCGCGACACCTACCGAACCAAGCTTAATAGTACAAGATATCCAGCAACTTCCCAGCGATCAAACCTTAGTTAGCAATCGCGATTACAATGTGTATTTTGCTTACCAATCACAAGCCCCGCATGTGGTCAACGAGATTGCACGTTTGCGCGAAGTGGTCTTTAGGGAGCACAACGAGGGCAGCGGAGATCCTATCGATACCGATAATTTTGATGCTACATACACCCATTTATTCATTGTGAATAACACCAACCACCAAATAATGGGCGCATACAGAATGGGCCTCAGCGATAAACTGATTGATCAGCAAGGTTTAGAAGGTTTGTACTTGTACAAAATGTTTAGGTTCGCGCCTGAATTTGTTAATCGCAATTCTCCTTGTATGGAGATGGGGCGGTCATTCCTAATTCCTGAGTTTCAAGGTTCGTATCAAGGACTTTTGCTATTGTGGCGAGGAATTGGCGCCTTTGCGGCTAAATTTCCACAATACAGAACTCTGTACGGCACGGTATCAATTAGTAAACTATACGATCCGCGCAGCGTAAAACTGATTGAAGACATACTAATAAAACCTGAAAATGCCCACTATGTTGCGCCGCGTCATGCCTTTGCGTTTACGTCACACTCTGAAATCAGTGAAACGCATAACAAGCATGACATCACACCAAACCTCAGTGCGTTTATTAGCAGCATTGAGAGTGATGGCAAAGACCTACCTGTTCTTGCCAAACAATACGCCAAAATGGGCGCAAAATTTCATGCCTTAGGCATTGATACAAGTTTTAACCATACTCCAGGATTGTTGCTAAGTGTGCACTTACCCAGTGCGCCCACGCGCTTGTTGAAGCTATATGTGGGAGATGCCTACCAACAATATATTGATTACCAAAAAGCGCAGTAAGCACCGCGCTTTACAGTTTTTTACAACATGGTGCATTAATTCTTTTTAGTGTAAGCGGCAATAATAACAATGCGCTGGCCATTTACCTTGCCTTCAATGTGTAAAGGGTTTTCAGACAAACCAATGTTACGCACTGGCGTACCGCGCTTGGCAGTAAAATTGGCCCCTTTTACCTCTAAGTCTTTGATGATGGTTACCGCATCGCCGGCTTGCAGTTTTACGCCATTTACATCTAGCGTTGGCTCACGCTCGGCACTCAAACCGGCTTGTGCCCATTGCATTAACTCGTCTTCAAGATACGCCATATCAATGGCATCTTGTGCCCATGTTTCGTGAGAACATTTGTGTAATAAACGGTAACTAAGTACCTGCACTGCCGGTGTTGTTGACCACATAGCATTAGTTAAACAC
>JBARZY010000207.1:0-2957 GCA_049650345.1 Glaciecola sp.
ATACAGTATTCCGCGCACTGTGGCCGCGGCATGATTTACAGAGAATAAGCAATATGTTGCGTGTTACCGATATAAAATTACCCCTTGACCATAATGAACATGCGCTTGAAAAAGCGGTGTTAGCCAAGCTTAATATTAGCAAGCCTGACCTAATCGATTTTACGGTGTTTAAACGGGGCTACGATGCGCGCAACAACAAAAACATTCAGTTAATTTATACCCTCGATTGCGAAGTAACTCATCAAGACACCTTACTAGAGAAGTTTAGCAATGACCCTCATGTACGTGTTACGCCCGACATGACATATAAATTTGTGGCTCAAGCCCCCGAACAAATGGAGCACCGGCCGGTGGTAGTTGGACTGGGCCCATGCGGCTTATTTGCGGCGCTTATTTTAGCGCAAATGTGCTTTAAACCTATTGTGCTTGAACGCGGTAAGGCCGTGCGCGAGCGCACCAAAGACACTTTCGGTTTTTGGCGCAATAAGCCCCTTAACCCTGAATCTAATGTGCAATTTGGTGAGGGCGGCGCGGGTACATTTTCCGATGGCAAATTATATAGCCAAGTTAAAGACAGAAAGCACTACGGCAGAAAAGTGCTGAAAGAGTTTGTAGAAGCAGGCGCTCCAGAAGAGATTATGTATGTGAGTAAGCCGCATATTGGTACTTTTAAACTGGTGAATATGGTAGAAAAAATGCGCGAGCAAATCATTTCACTAGGCGGCGAAATTAGGTTCAGTTCGCGGGTAGAAAAACTCGATTTAGAAGACGGTGAAAAGGGTCAAAAAATAAAGGGCCTTCACTTAAACAACGACCAATACTTGGCTTGTAAACAGGTTATTTTAGCTGTGGGGCACAGTGCCCGCGATACCTTTGCATCCTTGTATGAGCAAGGGGTATATATTGAAGCGAAACCGTTTTCAATTGGCTTTAGAATAGAACATGAACAAAGCATGATAGACCGTTGCCGTTTTGGTGACAACGCCGGTAACCCCATCCTTGGTGCGGCTGATTACAAATTAGTGCACCACTGCAAAAATGGCCGCACGGTGTACAGTTTTTGCATGTGCCCCGGTGGTACTGTCGTGGCGGCCGCGTCAGAGCCGGGGCGCGTGGTTACCAATGGCATGAGCCAATACTCGCGCCATGAGCGCAATGCCAACAGTGCAATTGTGGTGGGTATTACGCCTGAAAAAGACTTTCCTGATCATCCTTTAGCAGGCATCGATTTACAGCGTTCGTTAGAGGAGCTCGCTTACGCTGCCGGCGGTGAAAATTATCATGCGCCTGCGCAGTTAATTGGTGATTTTATTAGTGGTAACGCCAGTGCAAATTTAGGTGATGTGCAACCTTCATATACGCCGGGCATTACCTTAACTGACTTAAGCAAAGTGGTGCCCCCCTTTGTTACCGATGCTATTCGTGAAGCAATTCCTGCGTTTGATAAACAGATAAAAGGTTTTGCTAAGCCCGACGGTTTGTTAACAGGTGTTGAAACCCGTACTTCATCGCCTATTTGTATTAAACGTAACAGCGAATACCAAAGTGTGAATATAGAGGGCTTGTATCCAGCCGGTGAAGGCGCCGGTTATGCCGGTGGTATATGGTCAGCAGGCATTGATGGTATACGTGTTGCTGAAGCGCTTGCGTTAGCGTTTACTGGGGAATAAACCGTACTCACAGACAGTATTTTTTATGACGGTGCTTAAGTATTATTAAATCTGCTGCATGGATGCAGCAATCACTGCAAATTGTGTATACATGTTTTACATGTTACCAATTTGCTTAAATGATATTTAATAAGGAAACCAACATGAATGTACCTGCTAAACAACTACAACAGAACGTCTTAACCCCAGAACAATTGTCTCAGATTAGCGGCGGTAATGTGGGTGATATAGCAAGCCCATATTTACTACTAGTGCCAAGAAACGATCGTGAGCTGCAAGAGATGTTAGCTAACCAATTCCAACATATATCTCAGTAGTTAAGTTAAATCGCCCTTCGACAGGTAAAAACCAGTTTGTAAGGGCGTTTAATTAACAAGCACTTGTTATTTGTATTTAATCAATATGGTTTTTATAAATAATTTGAGTGTTTCACAATGTTTTCCTCAAGAAGTCTCTAAATGTGTAGTTAACATAGAATGGATACATCTTTCTATCCACACATTAATTATTATTGAGCAGTATCCTCAATACAAACGTAATTCTATGAGGTGTTAGCAATGACAATACAGCAAAAGTTTTTCTATTCGGTTGCCTCAATTATACTCGTGTTTGTCATTTTGTTGGCAATCATCACTGGTAGCGACAGCGCAAACAAAATTCAAACGAATATTAACCAGCAAATTCTTAATCAAAAAGCACACATATATGACCTGTTAGAAACTACTGATTTAATCATGGCGGAGCGCGTGCAAAACAGTATGCGTTTATTAAAAAAAATGGGTTCAGAACTGGGTGAACCAAGCCTTGAAGGGACGGTTAATGTAAATGGTGTTACTGCGAATAATGTTTTGCTTGGTGACAGTTCTCAAGGAAATAACTTTGAGTTGGTTGATGGCCTCACCCAAATAATGGATGGTACAGCCACGATATTCAGTAAGACCGGACAAGACTACGTACGAATTAGTACAAATGTTATCAAAAATGATAAACGTGCAATTGGCACAAAATTAAGTGCTAATGGCAAGGCAATCAAACTTATTAACCAAGGAAAGCCGTATTTTGGTCAGGTAGATATTTTGGGTAACCCGTTTTTGACAGGCTACGCGCCAATGGTAGATAACGCAAACAAAACGATAGGCATTTGGTATGTTGGGTACTCGGCAGATCTTCAGGCAATAACCAATACTATTCAAAGCAGTCGCATTTTAAATAACGGCTTTATTGCACTAGTTGATAAGAAAAACAATATAAGAGCCCACTCTGACCACTTGTCTCAACAGGTGGTTG
>JBARZY010000208.1:0-9037 GCA_049650345.1 Glaciecola sp.
TGCTACAAACCAAATCATTTACCGATAACATTGCGCTTGAAAAGTCAGCAGCATACCTTGGCTTGCCAGCACCGCGCTCAAAGCTTAATTTAGCTAAGCAAGATTATAAGCGCAGTTATTATCTATCTCGCCCACAAAATATTTTTACCAGAAAAGTAAAGCCCACGACGATAGAAGATAACTTTACCCAAATGTTTCACTTTCAACGTGAGCATAACGATTTAGATGTGCAAGTAGTGCCTGTGTTTATATCGTGGGGTCGCTCTGCAGGTAAAGAAAAATCGGGTCTTGCCCAGCTTTTAGCTATCAAAGCCTCACCTAATTGGTTGCGAAAAGCATTTATTGTGTTGTTCTTTGGACGAGACAATTTTGTCAATTACTCCAAGCCGGTGTCTACGCAACAAATGGCTGCGCTGAAGGGCAGCGACAAGCAAATAGCTCGTAAGCTAATACGGGTTGCTCGCACACATTTTCAACGTAAACGTCAGGTATTGTCTGGCCCAACCTTGCTTGAACGCGAAACACTATACAACTCAGTACTGGGCGCCAATGGTGTTAAGCAAGCAATTGAAGATAGAGCTAAACATGATGACATTAGCCAAGACCAAGCCAAAAAGCTGGCCACAAAATACGTAAATGAAATTGCAGCCGATTATCGCGAAGGCCTAATTAGAATGGGCGACCGTATTCTCACACGAGTATGGAACAAAATTTATGACGGCATTGACGTTAGGCATGCTGAAAGAGTGCGCGAACTTGCTGCCAATGGTCATGAAATTATCTACGTCCCCTGTCATCGAAGTCATATGGATTACTTGCTGCTGACTTACGTGATTTATCATGAAGGTCTAGTTACACCCCATATTGCAGCCGGTATCAACTTAAACTTTTGGCCCGCAGGCCCTATATTTAGACGTTGTGGTGCGTTTTTCTTACGCCGCAGTTTTGCTGGTAATAAGTTGTACAGCAATATTTTCAGAGAATATTTAGAATTACTGTTTAATAAAGGTTACTCGGTAAAATACTTTCCAGAGGGCGGACGCAGCCGCACAGGGCGACTGTTACCACCAAAAACCGGCATGCTAGCAATGACCATTCAAGCGGTCACCAAAGGGGTCAACCGCCCTGTATCAATTGTGCCAGTATACTTGGGCTATGAACATGTAATGGAAGTGAAAAGTTACATGAAAGAGCTAAAAGGTAAATCAAAGAAAAAAGAATCGCCCACGCAAGTGTTTTCAGCTATCCGCAAGTTAAAAAACTATGGCCATGGCTATGTTAACTTTGGTGAGCCTTTGTCGCTCAATAGCTTTTTAGACCAAGAGGTGCCCGATTGGCGAAATACCATTACCGACGACGACAAAAAGCCACAGTGGTTAACCCCTACTGTTAACAATCTAGCCACCGCAATCATGACGCGCATCAACGAAAATGCGGCCTTAAATGGCACCGCTTTACTTGCATTTACATTGTTGTCGTCCAAAACCCATATTATGAGTAAAGATGAACTAATAAAGGCCATTGCAGACTTTTTGGCCTTATTTAAAGACAATCCATACAGCAACGACGCAACCTTTCCAAATACCGACGCCGAAGCCATTGTGAATAGAACCTTAGCGCTTAATCGTTTTGAGCAAACCCAAGACAGCTATGGTCAAATGGTATCGCCCAAGCAGAATAATGCCGTACTACTTACCTTTTATCGCAATAATATTTTGCATATGTTTGCATTGCCTAGTTTGATTATGGCGGCAGTATTTGCCCACAAAAAATTAGAAAAATCGACAATACTTGAGTTAGTTGAGCAGCTATACCCAATGTTAAAGCGTGAGTTTTTTATGCATTTGTCAGTCAGCCAAGCAATGGAATATGCTGAGCAATTACTGCAATATTTTACACAAGTTAAAATGCTGGTGAAAAAAGGACGGTATATTGAAGCTGCGGCACCTAGCTCGGCAGAGTTTCACAGTGCATGGCTGTTAAGCAGAAGCATGCAAGAAACATGGCAGCGTTATGCTGTTGTACTCAGAGTGCTTGAAACAGAACAGTCCATTGGTCGCGCACAACTTGAGCGACAATCTATGGCAGTTGCTGAACGCTTATCAATTTTGTTTGGTATGCACTCGCCTGAATTTTACGATAAAAATGTATTGGCCACATTTGTAAATACACTACGCGAGAACGACTCAGTGCGCAGTCGAAATGATGGTAGCTTAGCATTTTCAGAATCAAGCCTTGTATTAAAACAAGCGATTATGCCTTTGGTATGGCCTGAAATTGCGCAGCATTTGGAGCGTATTTAATAGCACAAGTAACTATTAATAAACAGCAGCAGATACAGAAATGGCCACTACGTTATTAGTGGCCATTTCCTTACAAAACAAACCTATCAATGAGAGGACAAAAAGTACTCGTATGCAGGATCATCAACGTGCTCTTGTACTTCAAAGTCTAATTTATCTAGGTAATCTTGAAAACTTGCTCGTTGCTCAGGCTCTATTTCAAAACCCGCTAACACCAAGCCTTGGGCTGCGCCGTGATTTCGATAATGGAACATAGTGATATTCCAGCTTTCACCTAAAGTATTTAAAAAGTGCATTAAGGCGCCAGGATATTCAGGGAATGAGAAGCTAAATATACTCTCACTAATTGGTACCTGCGGGCGGCCACCTACCATGTGTCTTACGTGCAACTTAGCCAGCTCATTCGTTGATAAATCAGCGCAGCTATAACCATTCGTGCTGAGCTTCTCTAACAAGGCATTAAACTCAGCTTGCCCATTTTTGAGTTTTACGCCCACAAAAATATGTGCGCCACTACTGTTGCTGTAACGATAATTAAACTCAGTAATTACCACACCACCAAGCATGCTACAAAATGCTTTAAACGCACCTTTGGTTTCAGGAATATTCACCGCAAAAACAGCTTCTTTTTGCTCGCCTAATTCACATCGCTCTGACACATATCGTAAGGTATGGAAGTTAATATTTGCGCCACATAAAATACCCGTAATACGTTTATCGCGAATGTTATTTTCGCTGCAATACTTACGAATAGCAGCCACTGATAACGCACCAGCAGGCTCTGCAATCACTCTAGTATCATCAAATATGTCTTTAATGGCGGTACAAATTTCATCGTTAGTCACGGTTATAACGTCATCTAAATAACGCTGACA
Source organism: Glaciecola sp. (assembly GCA_049650345.1). GTDB lineage: Bacteria > Pseudomonadota > Gammaproteobacteria > Enterobacterales > Alteromonadaceae > Glaciecola. The sequence continues at coordinate 3,179 of JBARZY010000208.1, forward strand.
AATATCAAAAGGCTCGCTGCCAATTGTTTTAACTGCCACACCATCGGCAAATATACCCACTTGCGGTAAGGTAACTGGCCTGCCAGCATCAAGTGCTGCCTGCAAGCAGGCTGATTCAGCCGACTCCACCCCAATAATTTTAATGCTGGGTTTTACCTGTTTTAAATACAAAGCAATGCCGGCGGCGAGTCCTCCGCCACCAACAGCTACAAAAATGTAGTCAAAGTGACTCAACTGTTCTAGTATTTCTTTTGCGATGGTGCCTTGCCCAGCAATGACATCAGGATGGTCAAAAGGCGGGATCATGGCATAACCATGTTCCTCACATAATGCTTTTGCATGCCCGCTAGCTTGGTCGAAGCTTGTGCCATGTTGCACCACGGTCACATTTTCACCGCCAAAATGACGAACCGCATTCACCTTTATATCAGGCGTTGTTTCCGGCATTACAATGGTGGCATTTATGCCCATTTTATTAGCAGCAAATGCCACACCTTGCGCGTGGTTACCCGCAGAGGCTGCAATTACACCCGCTTTGCGCTGTGCCTCGTCTAACTGCGCCATGCAATTATATGCACCGCGTAGCTTAAAAGACTTCACCGGTTGTTGGTCTTCGCGCTTTAAATAAACACAGTTGCCCGTGGTCCTAGAAAAACGCGCCAATTTATCTAAATCAGTGACCACCGCCGCATCATAAATGGGCGCTTGCAGTATTTTGATTAAATAGTCGTAATGAGTAGGCATAATTGGTTCCACTAGTATTTTATTTTACTAGGGTCGCGAACAGCACCTTTATCAGCACTGGTTGCCATCATGGCAAATATTTTTAACGACGTAGACACTTCACGCACGCGCTCAAGCGGTTGATAAGGCTTGTTACTTGCTTCAATGGTATCGCGACGAGCTTGTAACTCTTGCTCGCTCAATTGTACGTTTATGCTTCTGTTGGGAATATCAATTTCAATTATATCGCCGTCATTTACTAGGGCTAAGCCACCACCGCTGGCTGCTTCTGGCGAACAATGGCCAATTGATAAACCTGATGTACCACCCGAAAAGCGTCCATCTGTTAATAAGGCACAATGCTTCCCTAAACCTTTTGATTTTAAGTACGAAGTTGGATACAACATTTCTTGCATGCCAGGTCCACCTTTGGGGCCCTCGTAACGAATAATAACCACTTCGCCTTTTTGCACTTGGTCGTTTAAGATGCCCGCTACTGCGTCATCTTGGCTTTCATACACACGAGCAGGACCCGTAAACTTCCAAATAGATTCATCTACACCAGCGGTTTTAACAATACATCCGTCGGCCGCTAAATTACCAAATAACACCGCTAAACCGCCTTCTAGGCTATAAGCATTTTCAAGGTTGCGTATACAGCCACCGTCGCGGTCATCGTCAACCGTGGGGTAACGACAGCTTTGGCTAAACGCTTTTGTTGTGCGTATGCCCGCTGGGCCCGCTTTATAAAACTCTCTGGCAAACTCGTTGCTGGTATTGGTCACATCCCAATCGGCGATAACTTCGTGCATAGGTTTACCCAATACATGATGTGCGTTGCTATGTAGTAAGCCTGCTTTGTTAATTTCATTTAAGATACCCATTACACCACCGGCGCGATGCACGTCTTCCATATGGTATTGCGGTGTGGCTGGCGCTACTTTGCATAAGTGAGGAACCTTGCGAGACAAACGGTCAATATCATTCATAGTGAAATCAACTTCACCTTCAATAGCTGCCGCCAGCAAGTGTAGAATAGTGTTGGTAGAGCCGCCCATGGCAATGTCTAAGCTCATTGCGTTTTCAAAGGCATTAAAGTTAGCAATATTACGCGGCAGCGCAGTTTCATCATCGTCGCCGTAATAGCGCTTACACAAATCAACAATGGTTTTACCCGCTTCAATAAATAAACGCTCGCGGTCTGAGTGGGTAGCAAGGGTTGAACCATTACCCGGCAATGACAGCCCTAGCGCTTCAGTTAAGCAGTTCATAGAATTGGCGGTAAACATGCCCGAGCAAGACCCACAGGTAGGGCAGGCAGAGCGCTCAATGTTGTCAGAATCTTCATCGCTTACGGTGTCATCGGCAGCGGCTACCATGGCATCAACCAAATCGAGTTTGATGATTTGGTCTGATAACTTCGTTTTGCCGGCTTCCATTGGCCCACCCGATACAAACACAACAGGAATATTCAAGCGCATAGCAGCCATTAACATTCCTGGAGTAATTTTATCGCAATTAGAAATACACACTAAAGCATCAGCACAATGCGCATTCACCATATACTCAACGCCATCAGCAATAATTTCGCGCGATGGCAGCGAGTACAACATGCCGCTGTGGCCCATAGCAATGCCGTCATCCACAGCAATGGTATTGAATTCTTTGGCCACTGCGCCGGCATCTTCAATGCTTCTTGCCACTAATTGGCCAAGATCTTTTAAATGAACGTGACCAGGTACAAACTGCGTAAACGAGTTGGCTATGGCAATAATAGGTTTACCAAAATCGCCGTCTTTCATGCCAGTAGCGCGCCATAAAGCTCTTGCGCCGGCCATATTGCGACCATGAGTAGTAGTTGCAGAACGTAATTTTGGCATTGCCATTTCCTCTATCTTGATAAAACAAGCCTATATTGCTTGCGGTAATTAGTTTGTAGGGCCGGTCATAATTATTGAACACGTAATGCAGAAAAGAGAAGTGCATGAGTCAAATAAACAAGCTAAGGGTTCTGATATAGCCCAAGTGCAAAGTTGTCTATTTGTATACTAAGGTGTTGCTGATATTTGGCACAGCATAAATACACCATTCACACTACCCGTTTTACAAATTCGTAAATTTATAAGCGGCGTAATCTTCAATGATGCTCAAAATACAGTAGAAATCGTCACATGGCAGAGTGTGCCTGTATTTGTAAGTGCGTGCAAGGGTATTTACATAAAACCTACTGACAGGTATACATTTACCTGACAAACCCTCCTTTTGGTCAGGTTAAATAGATGTATTTATGCGACATACTATATTGCAAACCCACTTAACGAGTTGCAAATGGATCTTGCTGTTGTATACACCCGCGCCAATCTAGGAATTGATGCACCTTTAGTAATTATAGAGGTACACATTAGTAATGGCTTGCCCGCGTTTAATTTAGTTGGCCTACCTGAAACCACTGTAAAAGAAGCCCGAGACAGAGTGCGCAGCGCAATGATTAATGCTGGCTTTGAATTTCCTAATAAGCGCATTACCGTCAATATGGCGCCTGCCGACCTACCTAAAGGCGGCGGAAGATTTGACCTAGCCATTGCCATCGGCATTATTTGCGCAAGTGAGGGACTAGGCGCCGGGTGTCTTGAAAACTACGAATTTGTAGGCGAGCTAGCGCTATCAGGGCAATTACGTGCTGTGCAAGGTGCCTTGCCCATGGCATTTGCCGCTGCAGTATCGGAGCGCCAACTTATATTGCCCACTGCTAATGCCGATGAAGCCGCGCTTGTCGATAACGCCTACGTGCTCAGCGCTAGCAGCTTATGGGATGTATATTTACACTTAATCGACAAGGTGCTTTTGCATCGCGCCGTGCACGGTGAGCATAGCCATAACGACATTGACTACGGTGACTTAGCCGACATAGTAGAGCAAACGCATGCTAAACGTGCTTTAAGTATTTGCGCGGCTGGAAAACACAACTTATTGTTGTTTGGCCCGCCCGGCACTGGCAAGAGTATGTTGGCAAATAGGCTGTTATCAATACTGCCCGATTTACCCCAAGACGATGCCTTAAAAGTAGCTGCCATACGCTCGGTAACCGGCGACGCCGTAAACATAAGCAACTGGCGACAACGTCCATTTCGACAGCCACACCATTCCAGCTCTGCAGTGGCGCTAGTAGGTGGTGGCAGTTATCCCATGCCCGGCGAAATTACCTTGGCACACAAGGGGGTTTTATTCCTCGACGAATTGCCCGAGTTTGGTCGCCATGTACTTGATGTATTGCGCGAACCGCTCGAAACCGGTGAAATTAATTTATCGCGCGCAAGACACAAAACCACGTATCCAGCCGATTTTCAGCTCATTGCCGCAATGAATCCTAGCCCCACCGGTGACGCCGACGATAAACGCGCCAATAACGATCAAATACTGCGCTACTTAAACAAAGTCTCGGGCCCCTTACTTGATAGAATAGACTTACAAGTGCATGTACCAAGAATTGATATTGGCTCAGCGCTTGGTAAAAATACACAAGCGAAAACGAGTGAAATGGTGCGCAAACAGGTTGTTGCAGCACAAAATATTCAACTAAAAAGACAAGGTTGTTTAAATGCACGCTTGAATAATCAGCAGTTGCAAACGGTTGCGCAATTAAGCAGTGAAAACCAACATTTTATTACCTCAGCTATTGATGCTTTAGGCTTATCTATGCGGGCATTTCATCGCAGCTTGAAAGTGGCTCGCACCATCGCTGACTTAGACGCTAGTGACAACATCAGCAAAGCTCATCTTGCAGAGGCGCTGTCATATCGAACCTTTGATAAATTACTCAAAGAACTTACCCGTATATAGCTCGCTCTAAACAAGTGATAGATATCTACGGTAAACTATTGAGCGCATACAGAACATTGTTAAGTAAGTCATCACTTCTTTCACATCCAGCGCTAAATCTTACAACGCCCTCACTAATATCGTCACTACCCCAACGGGCTCTGCGTTCAGCCGTGCTGTGCACACCGCCAAAACTTGTCGCTTCATACACCATTGTGCATGCCTGTAAAAACGCGTCAGCTTGGTCTTTATTGGCCAGCTCAAAACTAATAATAAAGCCAAAACACTGTTGCTGCTGTTTCGCCACAGCATGGGCGGGATCACTCTCTAAACCCGGATACCGCACACTAACCACCTTAGGGTGTTGCTGTAATACTTCGGCTAGCACTTGTGCATTATTACACATGCGCTCTAAGCGCACATCTAGCGTACTAATGCTGCGATGCACAAGCCACGTTTCCATAGGCCCAGGTATGTTCCCTGAGAACTTTCGCCAATCGTATATTTTGTCGTACAAGGCTTGCTGATTGGTAGATACGTGACCAAACAACACATCACTGTGGCCGTTAACGGCTTTGGTGTCAGCGCTCATTGAAATATCGGCACCCAATGCTAGAGGTTGCTGTCCTAAGAAGGTTAAGGTTGTATTGTCGACTGCTAAAATACCCCCGGAAGAATGTATGCGCGACGCTGCTTGAGCGATATCAAAGGTATCCAGCATAGGATTACTGGGCGTTTCTAGCAAAGCTAAATCGATACCAGCAAAACTGTACTGGTCAATATCTCGGGTAGCAATTGTTTTAAGTTCAATGCCAAAACGCACCAAGTATTGCTCAGCATAATAGCGCACAGGGCCGTAGCCATCGCTCGGCAACAAAATAGTATCGCCAGGGTTAACTAGGCTAGTTAAAATAGCGGCAGCTGATGACATACCAGAAGGAAAGACCAAGGTGCTACCGCCCTCTAGTTGCCCTAAGCCTTGCTCTAACTGTTGCCATGTGGGTTGATCAAAACGTCCATATTGAAAGCCGTCACCATCGACCTCGCCCGACAAATGAAAGGTACTCGAAAACTGTGGCCCTTGCCTAAAAGCTCGTCCATTTTGAGGGGAACGGTCGCCCGCATTAATACTTAACGAGGCCAAACTGATATTTTTTTGCATGTTGATGAATCCGTCACTAATGGTAAATCTTACTGTGTAAAGGGAAGCGCTAATTTTAACGCAATAATTTATTCACTGAATATTTGGCTAACGGCTTTAATCAGTGGCTCGTTCATACGCTCTTTTAGACAGCACAGGCCCAATCGATAGTGCTC
>JBARZY010000209.1:0-2264 GCA_049650345.1 Glaciecola sp.
CCTAAATGCTTGTGCAAATCAATAGTAGCCGCAAACCATTTAGGCGGGATGATAGATAAGTCAGAGTTTGCTACAGGTTCGCCAAGATAAACATGCTGGAATAAGTCAGGATCATTTTCCTTCATTAATTCCATATCGTCTAAAAGCTCTTGAGGAAATCGCGGGTTATCGGTGTAGTTTATTTTCTTAACGATACAGTAGGGCTTGCCGTTCTTTTCGTCGGGGTACTGACGCTCAGTAACAAAGCGCTTATATGTTTCATCTAGTGGGGATTCTGGATTAAAGCACACCCAAATTTCGCTACCTGTTTTACGCAGCGTTGGTATAAGCATTTTCCAGCTATCAAATGTTACGTTGGCTGCTTCCTCAACAAATGCGCAATCAAAGCTTGAGTAACCTTTAATTTTTTGCTGATTACGAAATAGGCCGTCGAACTTAAATATACCACCTGATACACACTGAATTTCAGACCGCAGTATATTGAAATACTCATCAAGTCCGCGCCTAGATATTTCCTCGACTATCTCTTGATAAACAGAATCATCAAGTGATTTCATAATCTCCCTAAATGCAACAACGCGCCAACCGTAGTAAAGCACGTTATCAACTAACAGAGTTATGAATGTCCTAGTCTTACCGCTCCCCCGACCACCATAAGCCACCTTAAACCTAGCTGGCGCTAGGTAGTCTTTGAAGGCGGGGAATATCTCAACAGGTTTACTCATTTACGATAGTGTAACCTGGGTGCTGTAGCTTTTCGCCACCACTTGTAATGTCTGTTTCGGTCTTGTCGCTGTAACCATGCTTACCAAGCAGCAGTTTAGCAATGGTCGGATTAAAGCTATTATCTAAGCCACCGTTAAGCAATTTACGCTCTTGATTTGTCGATAATCTCTTGACAATGTCGGAAAACGATTCCTTACCTTCCTCTTTTGCCCATGCGTAAATCGTATCTCTATGGGTCTTTAACGCGACAGCCAACCCAACAACAGAAGGTATTGCATCGCCGTAGTCGGAGAAATTAACAATATAATCCTCTGCGGTTTCAACCGTTTCTTCACTGTATTTTGTAGGTCTACCACCAGCCATAAAACACCTAAAAATAATTAATTAAAATATGCCTTGAGTATATCATAAAAAATAAAAGGGGCGCTAAACCCCTGTTGTTAATTACCTATAAACTCATGGCTATAGCAAATTCGATGAGCATGGCTTAGCTTGTGCCCATCCTCCTTTGTTTTCCTGTCGCTTTTATAGTCCTTTCTTAGTACCTTGTTTTTACTGGTTGCCCTCCATCTTTTTGATTTCTCTCTATGCTCACCCATTGATGGGTGTGAAGTCTTTGAAAAGTACCTACCGCCAGAGTCAACTATTTTACTTGCTACCCACTCTGATATTGCGTTACCTATTCCCATCCCTTGAAATTCAGGCAAAACAACGGTCCTATGTCCGCGCCACCCATCCTTCCAATTACCGCTAGGGAATGCTAAAAACGAAGTCATAGCGACAGCCCTCTCGCCTATATATGCAATATAACAAGTGCAGGACTTACTTATCTTTGAAGAAAGATAGTGGTGCTTCCCGAATATCCGCCATGCTTTCTCTGCGTCTGCTTGCTTGAAGGTGATAACAATTGAGTTTGTGCTGTAAGGCTTAAGCCGAAGTGACCCCCATTGCTTTGTTGTGCAGTCGTAAGCCTCATCCCAATCTAGGAAGGATAAAATATCATTATGGCAAGATGCAACAATTAGGTTTTTAGGCTTAATTTTGTTTATGGCATTGCACAGCGCCCTTGCTGTATCTCTATCAACAAGACTTGTAAATTCATCACAGTAAAAAATACCATTGTGATAATTCAAGGCGAATATAGCTCGCTGCCTTTCACCATTAGATAGCTTTGATAATGGTTTGCGCCAAGCTGGTATAGTGCGAAGCCCGAACATGATCAAAAGATTTTCAGCATCCTCTTCCGTTTTAAATAACTGGTATATAGGGGTGCTTTCGCAATACTCTTTTTCTGGCATACCCCACGCCTTCATAATTGTAGTTTTACCCGACCCGCTAGCGCCCGTCAAAACAGTAACCCCGCTTTTTGGTTTTTCAGGTATATCAACGCCGCTTTGCAAATCAACCAAATCATACTTATCAAAAATACTCATAACTCCACCCCATGCACATTAAATTTAACTTTATTAACTCGCCACACTGGAAGGTCTAACGTATAGCCTTTAGTCCATCCCATCATTTGCATTGTAAGTATGCCG
>JBARZY010000210.1:0-1603 GCA_049650345.1 Glaciecola sp.
ATGCCTATTTTACACGCGCCAATATTGGAGCAAGCTGGGTTTGTTAAAGGTGCGCTTGAGCCTGTTGAATCCGACACCTTCTTAGATGAAAATGGCGCAATGTATAACACATCCGTAATGGATGAAAATTCTGAATTATGGAGTGAGCAATAATGGCAATTAGTAAATTAGTAGCAGGTGCTAAAGGTGCGGTAGGCAATAGCACAGGTGCAGAAATAGCAGAAACGGTTAATGGGTTGATTGATTTATCTAGAACCCCTTATCAAGCTCAGTCATTTACAAATAGCACTGATATTGTGGATAATTCGGTAAATTTAGCGACATACACAATGCTTATGATGGTGCCTGTTGAGTATGACGCGATTAGAATAGGTTGGTTTCACGCTGGTGGAGGTGGCAACTTATCAAACCTCAATATGGTGGTGGCATCAACTGACAATATAGGTGATTTAACCTACACAAACACAGATGCCGCCAAGAAGTTTATAACACCTGAAAAGGATGGGGTTGAATACAACAGCATATCCACAAATGGTTGGCGAGGTGTTACATGGGGTGGCGCAGGAAAGTTAAATATAACAGACCCTGCCGATGGTAATTATAAAATTGAATATTCAGATTTAATAAGCTTAAACTCAGTACCTCATGCAAATAATCTTTACAGCGGCTTTAGGGCTGTTCTTGTTAGGGTGTTCCCAGGCGATGGCGTATTTAGTCGCGGCTCGTTTGCGGGATTTTCAGACCCTAGTAAATTCTTATCTGAATGTGGAGACTCCATAGTTCTTGGTGCTACTAGGGGTGGTGGCGACCATGTTGCAAACCTTGCTGGTTGGGAAAGGGCATTTACTCCGTCATTTTCCGACTCCTCTGTTATGCCTATGATGGTCGAGGCTCTTTCAATGACTAGCAATAAGGTTTCCGTTTTATTTGCTGGAGACTCAAGATTTGCAAGCGCATCAATAACGGCAACATCTGAGAATAGAGCGTATCAGACGCTACAATGGAAGTCTCAGCAAGCTATGATTGATTTAGGTCTTAATGCTGGTTATTTATCTTGCTCAAAAGGGGGTAGAACTACAGATGAATACTTTTCAGTAGCAGTTGAGATGCTAAAAAGCGCAAATCCATCGCATGCGGTGTATCTTGCTTACTCGTCAAATGATGGAGCGCCAACGGTGGAAAGGATGGCGAACTCAAGATTTAAAATGTTACAGTTTATAGCTCTATGTAAAGAAAAGAGTATTCAGCCTTTGATTTTAACTAGCTTCCCTACATCAACTGGATACACAAACGATGAGTTGTCACTTCTTAGTGATCTAGATTCCTATGTAGCCAGTTATGGTGCTAGATACATATCACCACTTAAAGAGTATGGCACAGCTAATGGCGACTGGAAAAGTGGATTTAATGAAGATGCTAACCATATGACTGATGCAGGCTATAATGACTTAGCTGAAAAAATAGCAAGATTAATTTAGAGGATTAACCAATGGCAACTAGACCGAATATCAAGATTTTAAAAGGCGTAGATAATGATGTTTACGCACTACTTAACGCGCAAGCAGGATATCCAACCGTAACAGTTGGTACCGCTTTACGCATT
>JBARZY010000211.1:0-4342 GCA_049650345.1 Glaciecola sp.
ATCACGCTAAAGTAGGTGTTGATTCTGAACATATTGGATTTGGTAGGGTGAATGCGCTTGAAGGTGGCTTTGCCCACTATGCCTATGCTTGTGGTCAAGAACTTGCACGAGCTCATTGCAGAGGAGATAGGCGTTCACTAGCGTTTGAGCGGGCTATGCACGATACATTGTTTACAAACAAAGAAGCGCTGATAAACAGCGCTGTGGAATATGCACAACAAGTCAAACTTGATTGGCAATGGTTAGTCAACCAATGTGTTAGTGATTAAACTAACGCTCAGTTCTTACTTAACATGCTGTGCTGGCTTATCGTCAGCATGTTGTTGCTAACGACTGTGTTGAACATTCCTAAGTCTTGTGCCGTTTCAAGGTCATCAATACTAGCTTGTACGTTGCCCGCGATGTAATGCATAACTGCTCTGTTATTGTATGAAATACTCGACGGTCTGCCCGTGCTAACCGCGGCATTACAATATTGTGTGGCTTGTTGAATATCATCAATAGCAATGTGTGCAGCACATAGATTGTCTAACAATGGTTTACGAATAGACGCCGCAGAACTTTTGCGCAAGCTTGCCTTGCTCTTGCGAATACCTGCTTTATAGTCACCAGCCTCTATTTCTCGAACCCCGTTCACTTCTACTACACTTGTCTTTACGCTAAGTTTTGTTTTCGCTATCGAATTGGTAGCATAAGCATCACTTGCTGATATAGAAAACAGCACTGTAATACAGAGAGTTGATAATGCACTTATTGTTGATTTCATAATTACCGCCTTACGTGTATAAATTAACCGTTGTAAATTGATGAGCGATAGCAACCAATTTGCTGAAGACTTATTTGTTTTTAAAGTCGACAACGAGTATGCGCAATAAAACAGCAAAATAACTGATGAACCTCAGATAAAAATCTGATGAAAGCCTGATGAAAAACCGATAATGGCATGTTTTTATGAGTTTTTATGTTGTAATAGTGCACATTACTCGAATTACCCTAACGTGGATGGAAATAATTGAGCAATCAAGACATACCTGAAAATGGCTACTTTCGCTTCGGCGAATATTCTATTGATGTGGGCGACAACCGAGTATTTCATGGTTCTGAAAGCCGCCATATTGAGCCAAAGGCGATGCAGGTATTGTATTGTTTGGCCTTGTCGGCCAGAGAAACTGTTAGTAGACAAGAGCTAATGGACAAGGTGTGGCAGGGTCGTGTTGTACTAGAAGACGCGCTTACCAGAGTGATTTCGCAGCTCCGTCATATTTTCAACGACAGTAAAACACGACAACTTATCCAAACCGTCCCAAAGAAAGGTTACCGTCTTTCTGCTGATGTTGTGTGGTTACAGCGACACGAGTTTTCATCTAGTGCAAAGCCAAGCAATGATATTTCAGATGTGCCTGTTGAACCCAAAACACGTAAGCAATCAATTTTAATTACTGCCGCTGTGGTGTTGTTGGCAATTGTAGGTGTGTTCAGTTATGACTATATGTCTGATACGCAGGTGCCTAGTGACTATCAGGAAGCGCCAGAGGCAAGCAACGATATATTGCTTGGTTTTCTTCCATGGCGCAATTTAACAGGCGATATCAATAATAATTACCTAGCAGAGATGCTGCCTGAAGAATTATCAGTAAGTATTGCCAAGTCAGATAAAATACAGGTGCTAGCGCACTCAGCAAGCTTAGCCCTAGCCACCGACACAAATGCTTTTGAACTTATGCTACAACAGCCTAAGCTTGCCTATTGGGTTGAAGGCAGCATTACTCAAGCGAATACGCAAATACGAGTGTTGGTAAGGGTGGTAGACAAACATACTCGCAACACTGTTTTTTCTGAGGTTTACAAAGCAAATATGCAAGAGGTGTTGCGCTTAAATGCATCTATTGTGTCAGACATTACTCAGCAATTACTTGGCACTAGCAGTCATCAAGTACCCAATAGCATTAAAGGCAACGTTAATGTAGAAGCTTACCGAGCGTATTTGCAGGGCAATTATTGGTGGATGAACGGTACCACCAGTGAGTGGTTTTATCGTGCGTCGGCTGCTTTTACAAAAGCCACACAGCTTGATCCTAATTTTGCCCCCGCGTTTGGTAGTCTAGCTTTTATTTATGCGCGGTATAACTACCACGATGTACACATGGATAGTACGCAAGCACTTGAAAAGGCTTATGCCGCAGTTGATAGAGCGCTGTTGTTAGATCCGCAAGACGTTAATGGACTGATTGCCAGTGCGTTACTTGCTATACAAGGTATGCAATTTGACAAGGCTGAACAATATCTTTTGAGCGTACTAAAACTCGATTCAGAAAATGCGAGGGCACACTATGTTTATTCAGAACTTGCTTTGGCGCAAAACGAACTTGATAAAGCCTTAGAATATGCTGAGCAATCTTTATCTATCGAGCCTTTATCGTCATGGATTAATGTGAACAAAGCGATTGTGCATTTTTGGCGAAATGAGATGGATAAGGCACTAGCATCGGTTGAAAAGGCCATTAAAATTGACCGTAACTATACTTGGGCTTATGTGTGGAAAGCAAAAATATTACATCAAATGGGGAACATCAACGAAGCAATAAAAGCTATGCAAGCGTGCTTGCAAATAGATAATGCATCACCGCTTAATAATATTTACTCGGCTTTGTTATATACGCAAGCTGACGCCCTTGAAGAAGCAAACACCCTGCTGGCACATACCGCCTCACTTTATGGTGACGCGGTAGACGCGAGTTTTTGGAAAAACTACCACAATATTGTTGCGCAGCACGCCGATCTAGAAGTTTCTCGCCAATTGTTAGCGCAAATTACATTAAAGGATACGCGTTTTTTCAGTTTAATACCGCTACAACAACAAATAGCAAAATTAAACCCTGATACACTCGACACTACTATTACACAGTTGCTGCAAGCTGTTAAATACAACAAGTCGGCGAAGTATTTTGTTAACTTTAGCAACCACAACAGCGCTTACGCTGCACTTAATTTAATGCGGTTTGCCAATAACCAAGACTATGCGCAAACCATTGAGTTGTTGCAATTTGCAATAAACAATTTTGAACGCAATATAGCCCCCAGCCTCAGAGCTAATAATACGCCATTATAGCTTATCGCTTATAAACCATCTGGACGAGCGAGTACATAACGCCTGTGCTCATGTTTGACTCTGCCGGTGGCAATGGCCATTGCCATGTGCTCAATACAGGGGCTGATACATGTTTCGGTACCTATGTAGTAACTGTGTCCTTTGGGGTTATCTAAACTATTGTTAAATTCGTCGCAATCTACTTCAATGACATTGCGCGGGGTAATATGCAGGTTTTCTGGGCCGGTCATACCTAGGCGTCTAGATACTTGTTTATGCCGCACATTAGCCACTTTTGACGCTGGCATGGCAAGATCATCATTTGCATAATACACCACCACGTTGCGGGTCATGTATGGAATGGCTTGGCCCACTTCATTTTGCTCTAAGGTTTCGTTTTTAACATCAGCGGCAACCATAAAGATATTATGAAATAAGCGCTCTACCTCCTGCCCACGGTTGTCGGCGTAACTTTTAATGGCATGCTGCAGCACATTATTGCCCATACTGTGAGCCAAAATATTAATACGTTTGTAACAAGGCGCATCTAATTGTTGTTGGTCTTTACGCCATTTATCAAAACGCTCGAGGAGTCTAGACATAACAATACCGGTAGCTGTACTAGCCTTTGCATCGTCCCAATAGTCATCCATAAATGCAAGGGTATAGTCGTCATCGCAAGGCCAAATAATGGGGATAACCTTAACCAATTTCCCTTTATCGGTATTATTTAAACGGGCTTCAAGCTGCTGAGCATTTGGGAAAATATCGCTTTCGGGGAGATTATTAAAGCCATGTATGTAAAGCAATATTTGCGTTTCGTTAAAGGGTTTTTCGGGGTTTTGATCAAGGCATTTTAAGGCCTCAAATAATGCCGCCGAACCAATTTCTTGATAGTCGTTTTCACCTGTGCGTTCACAAAAATACAAGCGACTAGACACTTCTGTATTTTGAGCGTCAAAACTAACTTCACGTTTGCCTTCAAACACTTTTTTTGCGCCCTCGTTGGGTATGCGAGAGGTAATGAATAACATGTGTAAGCTCCTTCTTGTAGGATATGGGTGTATTACAAAGATATGCTACTGCTACTACCTATGCGCATGTACAAATAATAATGAAAGTACTGGCGCAAAGCCGTTAAAAAGCCATTAATAATTGAATCAACAATCGTATTCTTTATACTGCTTGTTAATACAGTATTAATAAATTTAACAGGATGCAACATGATTTATAGCTTAGGTGACGATAAAGTAA
>JBARZY010000212.1:0-21336 GCA_049650345.1 Glaciecola sp.
GTTATAGGGGAAGCACAAGGTATGTTGAGTCGAGTGAATCAACTTGGCGATTACATGAAGGTGAAAGAGGACGAGGTTGAGCAACAAATAGAGTCAACAGTGGCAACCGCTAACGGTCTCATTACCCAAATTGCCGATTTAAATGATGCTATTCAGGTGGTCATGGGCAGCAGTAATGTAGATACGCCATCAAAACTGCTCAACCAGCGCGACCTCGCTATTATGGAATTGTCGGAGTTGGTGGCAATTGACGTACGCCAAAGCTCAAATATTGATGACGGTTTAGTGGTCAGTTTAAAAAGTGGAGAAGCTCTAGTCATGGCCGACGGTACATTCAATGCCTTTGCCATTGGCGGTGAGCCTGATTACACGAATCGTGATTTAAAGTTACAAACCACCTACGCTGCGCCCAAACGTAATACGACGATTAATGTACTAGAACAAGAAATGGGTGGTGCACTAGGCGGTATTTATCGTTACCGAGAGCAAGTATTAGAGCCTGCTCAACGTGATCTGGGAAAACTTGCCACAACATTAGCTGATACCGTGAATACCTTTAACAAGCAGGGCATGGATTTGGATTTGCAGCTTGGGAGTGATATTTTCAGTATTGCTGAATTTAGAGGCATTAATTATCCTGAAAATACCAATCTTGCTTTGGGTATCAGTGGAAGAGTCACCCCAGGTGCTAGCGGTCAAATGACCAGCAACGATTATAAAGTAACTGTGCTTACTTCGCCCAGTGGCAGTCCCGCAACTTTTGATGTTGAAGTAGCCGCGGTAACAACCGATGGGCAACCTGAATTAGACAGAGACAACAATCCTATTACCCAAACCTTAACTGTAACGGCAGAGCGTGGTACATATAACGCTACTATTGGCGGCATTGAGCTACAATTTGATGATGGTTCTGCTTACTCTGTTGGTGATGCATTTCTAGTACAACCTACGCGTTTAGCTGCAGCAAACTTAAGCATGGCAACCACTCGGGCAGAAGACCTTGCATTTGCAAAACCTTTACGGGTCAGTCAAAACCTTGACAATTTAGGTGACGCCAGTTTAATCAATACTACCATTACCAATAGCACAGTTGATTTAAGCTTTGCCAACAGCAATGCATCTGCATTTACTAATAATCAAAGTTTGCAAGGTGTGGGTGAATCACCTTCCCCAACGTTTGGTGCGCCAGTGAATGTGCGTTTTACTGCCGTTGACGCTTATGACGTACTTGATAGCAGTGGTCAAGTCATTACTAGCGTGACTAACGCCAGTGACTTAAACAATTTACTGGCACAAGCAAAAGATAATGGTTCGCCAGCATGGCCTGCTGAATTTGCCGCTTTAAATGATTATCCAGGCTACGATTTTTCACTTCAAGGTAGGCCTGAAGTGGGCGATGAATTTACCTTGGAATACAATATAAATGGCGTGAACGATAATAGAAACGCTGTAGAACTCGCCGCTCTACAACAACAAGATTTGGTTCGTCAAAGTAATTCAGGCCAGGCCAATAAAGCTACCTTCAACGAAGCGTACGCCACTATAGTTGGGCAAATTGGAGCTGCAGCTTCGGGATCAAAAATAGATCTTGAAGCAGCCAAAGTTATGCAGGTTCAATCGTCTGAGTGGTTTGAATCAAGTGCCGGGGTAAGCTTAGATGAAGAAGCGGCTAATTTAATACAATTTCAACAATCATATGCCGCAGCGGCAAGAATTTTGACCACAGCTCAAGACATGTTTGACACTATTTTACAGGTAGCACGCTAGGTTTAGCGCGTTACGGCAATTATTGATAAGGCGAAGGGTATATGCGAATTACCACTAACTTAATTTATGACCAAAACTTGCGGGCCATTAATACCAGCCAAGGCTCGCTGTCTGACATACAAACTCAGTTGGCGAGTGGTAAAAAATTGCTGCGTCCCTCAGATGATCCTGTGGGCGCATCTCAAGTCATTCGTTTAAGTGAAGAGCTTGATAAAATTACCCAATACAACCGTAATAACGACCTAGTGACCAATGCGCTTGAACTTCAAGAGACCACCTTACGAGGTATTAACGAGGTCGCCAATCGCGCTCGAGTGTTAACGGTGCAGTCGGGGAACGGTATTTTATCAGCGGCTGATAAACAAGCGGTTGGCGCTGAAATAGAGCAGTTACGAAACCAAGTGATTGACTTAATGAACACGCAAAATGCAAGTGGCGACTATATTTTTGCAGGATATCAATCCGGATCTCAAGCATTTGAGTTCAATCCAACACTAGATAGTGATCGTGTTTCTTTTGTGGGAGACGATGGGACCAATTCTGTGCAAATATCAGATAGCGTTACCATCCAATCGAGTACATCTGGGAAAACCCTGTTTGAGAACGTACGTGATCGACTTAATTTTTCACTTGATAATGTATCGGGCGTTACGTTTGATGATTACCAAATAAAAAATCAAGGCACCTTTGATGTGTTTCATAACAGCAACTTCGACCCAGTAAACTCAGCAAATAACCAATTTAGGTTTGAAATTGTGTCTGCGTCGCAAATACAAATTACCAACGTGGGCACTTCAGCATTGGTTGAAACACTGCCGTTTACCAGTGGCGATACCATATCGTTTAACGGTGTTGAATTTACCCCTCAAGGAAGCGTAGGTGACAGTTTTGATATCAATTTAAACCGTCCCAGCAAAAGCAATTTGGCAGAAACCTTAAACAATATGTTTTTGGCCTTGAACGACAGCACCCTAAACGAACAAGAATTTTCTTCTATTGTGAGTGATACCTTAGTAGGGATAGACAATGCCAATAGCCAAATGGCGCGTGAAAACTCGTCTGTTGGGGCAAGGTTAAACATTGCGCAATCGGTTAAAAGTAGTTTGTTAGATGCGGAAGTGGCAAATGAGAAAGCACGATCCAGTATTGAAGATGTGGATTATGCACAAGCATCATCAGACTTTGCGAGACAAGAGACTGCGTTAGAGGCGGCATTTGCTTCATTCCCTCGTATCGCGAATTTAAGTTTGTTTAATTATATTTAGATTGAGAAACAATAAATATCTATGATTTTTACGTAGTCTTGTAGTTATATTTATCTTTCACAAATAATTTTTTAAAAAAAGGCCATATTTAAAATATGGCCTTTTTTGTTCCTACCTTCTAAGCAATAGCTTAATTCTTATGCATTTTTAAGTGTGTTCAGTTTTTAAGGCGGCAATAATTTGCCGCTTTTTTATATATCCGTGTATTTTTTTCGCAAATTATATTAAAGGGAATTTTGCGCTTGTCGATAACCATTTACGAGAGAGCCAGTACATATGATTTTGTTAACCGCAAATCTTATGTTCTACATATGTAACTAAATCACCGGAGTAAAGTCCGGCCTGCCAGCAAGTGCTGGACTGAGAGTGTAGGAGAGACTTATGTCTATGTTCGTAAATACTAACGTATCTGCCTTAAATGCGCAGCGTCAGTTATTCAATTCAAGTAATTCATTAAACACGTCTTTTGAGCGTTTATCTTCTGGTTTCAGAATTAATCGTGCATCAGATGATGCGGCTGGTTTGCAAATCACCGACCGCATGACTACTCAAATCAATGGTTTGAATCAAGCAGTAAATAATGCGAACGATGCGATATCACTAACGCAAACCGCAGAAGGTGCTCTTGGTGAGACAACAACCGCGTTACAACGTATCCGTCAGCTTGCCGTGCAATCGCAAAACGGGATTAACTCGGCAGATGACCGTTTAGCACTTCAAAAAGAAGTATCAGCGCTTAAAACTGAAATATCGCGTATTTCAACCGATACCCAGTTTAATAAAACTGACATTCTCACTGGTGGTTTTTCAGCGGCTTTCTTAGTGGGTGCTAACAGTGGCCAAAAGATTTCTGTCAACTTAAGTTCTCCTGACGGATTAAGCGGCTTTTCAGCAACAGGTTTGAGTATTGACACTTTGAGTGTATCGTCAGAGGCTGGTGCATCAGCTGCTTTAGTTGCACTTGATACTGCTATTTCAGCGATTGGTGGTGCTAGGGCAGATTTAGGCGCATTAACAAACCGTTTCCAATCTACTATTCGTAACTTGTCGAACATATCTGAAAATATGTCTGCAGCACGTTCACAAATCTTAGATACTGACTTTGCATCTGAAACCGCAAACTTAACGCGTAATCAGATTATTCAGCAGGCAAGCACAACCGTACTATCTCAGGCTAATCAGCGTCCACAAGCGGCACTGCAGCTTCTAGGTTAAGCAACGTTCTCCTGACTGACCCATCTGTTTGGGGAATGAAGCCAGGAGGTAGTACCCGCTTTAGCAAGCCAAACAGAAGAGTGTTCGCCCACTCTTTAAACTCTAAGCGATAGGCCAGGCTTTGCCTGGCCGCTTATTCCTTCAAAAAAATCACGTCTTTTAAAAAATAATTTAGTTTTTAGCTAAAGCTTTTTGCGTATCTGTTCGATAACTATTTCAAGCAAGGTAAATAATAAAATCAACGCCTGCAATAAGCACTCACAACAATAACAATATAATGAGAAGTGCAAAGATATAAGCGGACTTTATAGGTGTAAAGCCATAAAGCATCACGTTAGGAAATAGTTGAGGGCAATGTCCAGAATCATAGGTGTGAACAACATCGCTACCGATTCGAACCTCGGGAAACCGACACTCAACAAATACATAAAGATTAGATAGCTGCCTGTTTATACGTGAGTTATTAATATACCGAAAGGTATTTGATGGTGACTATTATCGTACACAATGAATAGCAGGTAACTGAAGAAATGAAGTAGCAGATGTCGTCATGACAAGCTGAACTGCCGACTGACAGGAATAATGCCAGGAGGTAGTGAGAGGTATGAGGTCTGGAACATCATACCTGCCGGTCAGCAAAGAGCTTACGCTCTGTTACAGCTTACATGCTTCAGTTCTCTAGTGAAGAGAATTGAACATTAATCAGTCCTTGATTATGGATTGGTGAAGCATGCTTTATGCCAACTTTTGGAAATAAGCATGAAAACTAAGAACTTGCCGAATAATATTTATAAATACGGCGCATTAAGTAAATCGTTAGGAGAATTATTATGTCTTTGTTTGTAAATACCAATATTTCGTCGCTCAGCACCAGAAGGTTTTTGAACGACACCACCACCAATCTAAATACAGCATTTGAGCGTTTGTCGTCAGGATTTCGCATCAATAGTGCGAAAGATGATGCTGCCGGCTTACAAATATCTGATCGCATGACATCTCAAATAATGGGACTTGATCAAGCGGTTCGTAACGCCAACGATGGTATTTCACTAGCGCAAACCGTTGAAGGTGCGCTGCAAGAAACCACTACTGCGCTACAACGTATTCGAACGCTGGCGATACAATCTCAAAATGGAATTAATTCGGTAGCAGACAGAAATGCATTACAAAAAGAAGTGTCAGCCCTGAAGATTGAAATGAGTCGAGTAGCAACAACCACCCAATTTGCGGGAGTTGATGTCTTAAGCGGAGGGTATAGTGCCAAGTTTTTGGTAGGTGCAAATTCAGGGCAAACCATAAGTATTAATGTTTCTCGTCCAAATGGCTTTGGTACATCGGGGCTGTTTGGCGCATTTAACTTGTCGGTTTCTACACCGGCAGCCGCGTCAGCAGCGCTATTGGCTATTGATAATGCCATTGAAGTGGTAGACGATAAACGCGCCGACTTAGGTGCGATACAAAACCGTTTTCAATCGACCATTCGTAATTTAACGAATATTTCTGAAAACGTATCGGCGGCAAGAAGTCGCATAAAAGACACTGATTTTGCCGCTGAAACGGCAAGTCTTACCCGCTTGCAAATAATCCAGCAAGCCAGTACTACCGTTCTTGCTCAGGCCAATCAACGGCCACAAGCAGCGTTGAGCTTGCTGCAAGGATAGTGGAAAATAAAACGCACATTATTTTGTCGCGTAAGTAAAAATAAAGACAGTTACAAAGGCTTTGAGAGGCCCTCTCGTTGCCAGGGATGGCATACCTTTTATGTAGTTTTTTTACAGAAAGTTAGGGTACTGATACCAAGCTAAGTAGCTAAACGGTAAAACGTCGACTAACAAGACTGAGAGTGTAGAAGTGTAGGTTGAGAGGCCAGTACTTTCATGTTCTACAATCCTGCCAGTCGACAAAAAGCTTTGCTCCAACTCCTAACGTGAGCAAGTTGGCTGAGCCGCCCTATGGCTCAGCCTTTTTTCATTTAGATACTTCAATCACTTCATTTGCATGCATTGTGCCAACTTTTTATTTGTTGCCATATTACAAATCGCTTCATCACATCTTAAATTTAGACCGTTTATTCTAAAATACAACGCGAGTTGCCCATTGTTTATCAACGGTGAAGTGAAAATGTTATTAAGAATAAATATATAAAACAATGCCTTACAATGTTTATTTAACACCTTTAAAAAAAAATCAAAATTCTACTAAAGGAATTCAAGCTAGCGCCGATACCTTTAGTTGAGGGGTAATGCAGTTATTAAATTGCTAACCAAATTTGAGGTTGTTGAGCGGGCGTAGTGACCCTGCTTAACTAAATACATTAAAACAAGATGAGCTCCTACAAGGCTGGCTCTCTCTCAAGACTCTTGTTTTTTTGGAGGTAGTAAATGTCTATATATGTTAATACTAATGTGTCTGCATTAAATGCGCAGCGTCAATTATTCGACTCAACCAACGCGCTTGACAAGTCTTATGAGCGCTTGTCTTCTGGTTTTAGAATAAATTCAGCGTCTGATGACGCCGCCGGTCTGCAAATATCTGAGCGCTTAACTTCGCAAATTGATGGTATTTCGCAAGCAGTACGCAATGCAAACGACGCTATTTCGTTGACCCAAACCGCAGAGGGTGCATTGAGTGAAACCAGCAATGCGCTTCAACGTATTCGTCAATTAGCTATACAATCACAAAATGGCATTAATTCAGCTGCTGACAGAACCGCGCTGAATTCAGAAGTGTCGGCATTGAAAAACGAAATATCGCGCATTGCTACCGATACTGAATACAACGGTGTTGCGCTATTTGACGGTTCTTACTCTGCCAAGTTCTTAGTAGGTGCCAACAGCGGTCAGAATATTTCAGTTAATTTATCAGCCGGCAGTATTGCTACTGCTGGTTTCAGTGCAACTGGCTTGGGTATTGGCGGTGTTACAGTAGCAACCTCAGGTGGCGCTTCAGCTGCAGTTGTCACCATTGATGCGGCACTTTCTGCTATTGGGGCGGTTAGAGCCGATTTGGGCTCATCGGAAAACCGCTTTCAATCGTCAATACGTAATTTGAGTAACGTAACTGAAAACTTATCCAGTGCGCGCTCACGTATTCTTGATACTGATTTTGCTGCTGAAACGGCAAACTTAACCAAGAACCAAATTTTACAGCAAGCATCAATTGCAGTGCTTAGCCAAGCATCCAATAGACCACAAACTGCCTTATCGCTTTTAGGCTAGATTAGCAGAAAATATCGAGCAAATATCCCTCGATAATCAGTTGCGTTGAACGGGCGGTTCACCAGCAGTATCGGTGCAACCGCTCCTCCTTTTTTTGCAATGGAGGTAGTGATGGACATTGTAAATACAAAAATAGGCCAGGGTGCAGCGAGAGAAGCCGCCTCTGTAGTAAGTGATCGTAGTTTTGTTAGTAGTAACCTTGTGGGTGCGCAAACGGGTGCCAGCGCGTTTACAAAAAGCGAAAATAACGCGGTAATTAATCAAACAAGACATGCCGACAAAACCCTAATTAACCTTCCTGATCAACAATCAGAACCCACCAAAAAAACTAAAGCAAATAAAGCAAATGCCGATACAACGACGAGAGAGGAAAATGTTAGCTTTTCGCAGTCGTTAAGTAGCCTTAGCGAATTATTGCAAACTAATGGCACAAAACTTTCATTTACAATAAGTGAAGATGCCAAACAACCTGTTGTTATAGTGTCTGACAAAGAAAGCGGCAATATAATACGGCAAATCCCTTCCGAGGAGATGCAAAAGTTTGCAGAGCGAGTTAAAGAATTCGAGTCTACTTCATCTACCGTTCCAGGCATGGTACTAGAGAGGCAGGCTTAATATGAGGTAAAATATGGGTATTTCATCGTTAGGTGTTGGGTCGGGGCTTGACCTAGAATCATTGGTTCAACAGCTTCTTGAAGCTGAACGTGGGCCAAAAACTGCGCGTCTTGACGACCGAGAAGAGGCGCTTAGCGAGGAAATATCTGCCGTTGGACAGCTCAAGTCCAAAATTGGCGAGTTTGAAGATATTATTGAAGAATTGCAAACCGAAGGCAATTTATCGGGGCGTGATCCCACCATAGTGAACCCATCTGAAGATAACGACGTGTTGTCTGCAAATCCAACTAATGCAGCTTTGCCAGGTACTTATGAAATAGCCGTTACTCAACTCGCAGAAGGCAGTCGTATTGAAACAGCAAGTGCGGTAGATGGTGGCTTTGATGGCCGAGATGACGTGGTGCTAACAAGTGGTACTGCAGACCTTACCTTTAAAATTGATAATACCGGTGATGCGTTTACCGTAAATGTAGCGGCCGGCACTACACTTGCAGAGTTGCGCGAATTAATTAACGATAATGAAGATAACTTTGGTGTTACCGCTAACATCATTAACACTGGTACCGATGACGGTGGTGCCAAGTTGGTATTTTCATCTAGCGTTACCGGTGCAGGAAATGACTTACAAATTGTTAATGATAACGATAACGCAGAACTAACCCGTTTGAGTACCGAAACGTCAACCGGCGCAGTGAGTGGTTTGAGTATTGAAGCTGATAATGTTGCAAAGAACGCCATCGCTTCTGTTGACGGGATCGAAGTGCAAAGTGACACTAACAAATTTGATGAGACCATCCAAAGCGTGCGCTTTGATGTAAAAGAATTATCTGACAAAGATGCTGACGGCAACCCAATTGCCTCGCGTTTAGTAATCGGTTTTGATGAAGAAAACTTAAAAGAAAAGATTAATGAATTTGTTGATAAATTTAACGAATTACATGACGAGCTAGAGAAACTCACAAAGTACGGTGCTAGCGAACTTGAAGATGATGGCGCCCTTGCGGGTGACGCGACGGTTAGAGGCTTTCAATCGGGTCTTGCCACCATATTGTCTAGTAATGTTGGCGAATCTACCATTGGTAGTTTATTTGCCTTAGGCATTGAGCTAACTAATGATGGCAAACTCGAAATAGGCAGTACCGACTTTGGATTGGGCTCCGGCTCTGACCGATTAGATGAAGCTTTGGCTGATAATTTTGATGATATTGATACCTTGTTTAACAGTGATAACGGTATTGTTTCTCGGTTGTTAGAATTTACTGAACAGTACACTGATTCGCGTGGCATTTTAAAAACTCGTGAAGACAGTTTAGATGATCAACAAGAAGTGATCAGTTCTGACAGAGAACGTTTTGAAATACGCATGATCAGTTATGAACAAACCCTGCGTGATAGGTACCTAAGTTTAGATACAACCGTAGCGCGTTTACAAAACACAGGCAGTGCGCTTTTTGCAGCATTAGGCTAATTTATATTTAAGGAATAACCATGTCATTGAAAGCAATCAACGCCTACAAGAAAGGCAGTTTAAAACAAGATATTGCCGCAGCTGATCCGCATCGATTAACCTTAATGTTGATGCAAGGTGCGCTAGATAGATTAGCTTATGCGAAAGGCTGTATCTCAAGGGAAGACTTAAAAGGGCGTTCCGACAACCTGTCTAAAGCTACCGCTATATTTATGAATTTACGTGGTACATTGAATATGAATGTTGAGGGCGATTTTTCTGAGAATATGTATAACTTATATGGTTATATCATTGACAAACTAACAGAAGTCAACACGCAAAATGGGATAGAAATTATCGACGAGGTAATAGCCTTGTATGCGCCTTTAAAAGATGCATGGGCACTTATTCCAGAGCAAGCAAAACAAGAAGCTTACACTGCTTCACAAGCGGCAAATGGTTAATTAACACTATGCCTATTGCGTTAAACCATGCTTTTACTCCTAAAGCTTTAGCAGAAATAAATTCGCAGTTATCGTCATTATTGGTTGACGATGACGCCGATGAACATGCGCTTGAAAAAATAATCGATATTCGCGCGGACTTGGTAGAAACTTTGCTTAATGAATTAGACGAACAACAAAAGCGATGTTTTGCCGCCTATGAAATTAACATTAACACTGCCATTATTGACCAGGTATCTGAGAAACGTGACGCTTTGCGTAACGAGCTTACAACTGCAAGCAAATCATCAAAAGCGATTAAAAAATACCACCAAGTATAAGCTATGCTAAATGATATTAGGTTACATGTGGCTGCTGACGATGCGCTACAAAGCCAGTATGAGCAGAAATTTGCGCGCGAGATAAAACACAGAGAACTCAACAATATTGCTGCGTTTAAGCGCTATATGCCAAACGTAGCGGCAATTATTGACCAACTGCCGGTTGGTGGATGGAGTATTTTTGTCAATAAGTTTGAGCAAAGTAATTTGGTTCATGTGAACTCTGGTAATACTTACTATAGCGTTCATGTTGATGAAATAATTGATAAACAGTGTGAATTCTGGGCCTATCATAGTGCACTAGTAGATACGCGTCAGAATACTAACGTGCCCATGTTACCCTCTTGTGCAGGACATGATGCAGTTAATGATTATGCTAAAGCCTTGCAAACTGAATGCGACACACAGTTACCGCAGGCCTTAGTTATTTTAGGGATTGGCAAAGGCAAGCATTTACAATATCTACTAGAGCAAATCTGCACTAAACATATTGCGATTTATGAGCCTGACTGGGAAGTGTTTAAATTGTCATTGATGTTGTTTGATTGGGCAACATTTTTACAACAAGCTACCGAGCAGAAAACCCAACTTTACTTACAGCTAGGGCCACAGCCCGCTTCAGTTTACGATGATATGCAAGAGCTGCAAACTCAGCTGGGTGTTAACCGTGTTTTGTTTTATCAACATACTAAATCTCCCTTAAATACACACATTATTAATAGTGTTCGTCAGCACAAGTGGGGCCCGCAAATTTTTGAAAATGTGCCAGTTTGCAGAGATTACCGTCAGCATTATCTAAATCATATATGCGCTGTTACGCCTTCTGCGTGGCAAAGTAATCCCCAAAGTTTGTCCATGTTTACTGCTAATATGTCCTTATTTAAGGCGCACTTTTCCGATATTTACGACACATTTAAAGACTATATCCCTCGCGACTGGCAAGTGCTGCATAAACAAAATGGTGAGGTAAATTTATTTAACCGTAACGAACACAGTTTTTATTCTGACGACACCCCCAAACACAATGGCCAATTATTGGCACAAGGCTTCAGCGAACATCCTAATTTAGATGGCCTAGCGTTCGGCTATACTGGCGACAAGCTTAAGCATTACGTGCACAACACTTTTGTGCGACAGGCTGACATGTGTTTACAATCTGTCGACAACGAAAAACGCAGCTTACCCCCTACAGTTAAAGCATTGCTAGTGTTTGGCCTAGGTTCAGGGTATGTGCTGGAATCGCTGTATAATTCGCATAACATCAAGAATCTAATTATTTGTGAACCCAATCCAGATTTTTTTTATGCCTCATTGTATGCCTTTGACTGGCAACCTATATTTTCTAAAATACAAGATACTGACGCCAGATTATATATCAATATTGGTGAAGCATCATCGCGCCTAAATAAAGATTTGATGTCACAATTTTTGGCAATTGGTCCTCACTTATTAAATGAAACCTACATATTACAAAGCTACAAAAACCCACTTTTGCAAAAAGTGTTAAATGAAGTCAGGATCCAGCTTCAAGTGATATTTTCGATGGGTGAGAATTTTGACCATGTGTTATACGGATTAGGTCACACTCATTATTCATTACAGCATAAACATCCTATGCTGCGCCATACGCCTAGCCAATACCTTACCCATAAACAAAAACAGTTGCCTATTTTCATTGTAGGCAATGGCCCCTCACTTGATGACAATATTAATTTGCTGAAAGAATGCGCCGAGCAGGTAATTATCGTGAGTTGCGGCACTGCGTTGCAGGCACTACATCGAAACAATATTGTTCCCGACTTTCATGCTGAGGTAGAGCAAAATAGAGCAAATTTCGACTGGATATCACGAATTGGTGATTATCAATATTTGAAAAAAATTACGTTAATTGGCGTAACGGGCATGCATCCAGATTCCATCGCTTTGTTTAAGCGCGTAATGTTAAGCTTTAAGTCAGGAGAGTCATCAACTGTATCAACACTTGCAATGATGCCCGAACGTACCTTTGAAACCTTAGATTTTGCGTATCCCACGGTAAGTAATCTTGTTGTTAATCTATTTGTTACTTTGGGTTTTGAGCAGCTTTACCTAGTTGGCGTTGATTTGGGCTTTGCCGATAAAAATAAACATCATAGTCAATCATCAGGATATTATGTCAACAACCAGCAAATATATGATTATCAAGCAGCGCATAACACCGAACTGACTGCCAAGGGCAATAAGCAAGATTGGGTATTTACCAAAACAGAATTTAATATTTCACGCATGATAATTGAGCAGGCTTTGCAAGAGGGGCGTGCAGAGTGCTTTAATTTGTCAAACGGTGTTTTTATTGAGGGAACATTGCCTCTTGAATCAGACAATGTGCTAATTGTTACAAGTTCTGAACACAAGCTTGAAGTATTACAAGCCATTGACGATTGTTATATGAGTTTGTCGTCTAATGTTACCCAGTTGTTTAGCAATGCGTATAACAATGACTTATTTCGCTCCCAGGTTAATGCCTTAATTGCTTTATGCAATAAGCGCATGGAAAAGCAAAGCGACATCGATTTGTTTATACATGATCTAAGGGAGCAGTTGTTTGACGCGAGGCGTTGTGGCGGTAGTTTATACTTTTATTATTTTTTCAATAGTGTTAATTACTTGTGTGCTGTTTTAAGTAAAGCAAACATGCAATCAGACTCACAAGAAGCGACCCAGATTGCGAACATTATTCTGGATAAGTGGCAGCTTTTCTTAGGTGATGCATCCCACTTAGTTGAGCATCAGTTTCAAGTTATAGATACAGCAAGTGCATTCGCCAGTATTCGCGAGGCACTCTTGTTGAAAGAAGGGCATACAGCATCTATGCCGCTATACATACCAAATAATACAACGCTCTCATCACAGAGTCTAAGAGCTATTCAGTCAGATGATGCATTTACCGTACATAATGTTGTGACTACGTTGCCCACTTCAGGTAAATTCTCAGCAATAATTACCAGTGCACAAGAATTCAAAAGCCTGATTAAATGTCTTAAAAACGCAACATCTATAGCATTGTGTGTGTTTCATGATTACGCCTTATTGCTTAAGTGCCAACATTTCGATAAGGCCAATCAAACGTGTTTAATGTTCATTGCTCCACCGATAGCAAATAAACAAGAACGCACCGCTCTGCAAATAGCGGGTAGTGAACCTTATACCTTATTAGACAATTATCTGCACACGCTACGAACACGTGCGTTAGATACGTCACTATTTAAAATAGTATTGTGCAAGCCTCAGTTTGACAAAGCTGGCTTGATAAATGCTTGTGAATTTAAAACACATAATTCCTTAGTAGTTGAAGACAATATTAAGGCGCAAAATTTGGTGAGTAACGGCAATGAATATGAAAGCCTTGCTGTTAATTCGTTGAATAAGCATTTTGTGAAACACATGAACAACAGTACCCATTATATGTTTAAGCATTATATCGGTTTTGAGCATCGAACTAGCAGCGACATAAATGTGCTTGATACGCTTAATAACAGAGGATTGTACATCAATAGGTCACCCAGAGACTTTGAGTTGTTAGGTGCTTGGCACGATTAGCGTATGCATTGTCACCTGTTCATTTGAGTAGCGAAGAAATTTTTTAGGAGCGAAACTTTGTTTGATAACAAAAGTATTTTAATCACTGGCGGTACAGGGTCGTTTGGTAAGCGGTTTATCCAATTTATACTCGATAATTATAGTCCAAGTCGGGTGATTGTGTTCTCGCGTGACGAATTAAAACAATTCGAAATGCAGCAAGACTTCACGCACAAATCAATGCGGTACTTTATTGGCGATGTTCGCGATAAAGAGCGATTAATTTCAGCCACCAAAAATGTAGATTTTGTGGTTCATGCGGCGGCGTTAAAGCAAGTACCTGCTGCAGAATACAACCCCAACGAATGCATAAAAACTAACATCAACGGTGCTCAAAATGTAATTGATGCGTGTATCGCAAATAATGTTGATAAGGTCATCGCGCTTTCTACTGATAAAGCGGCAAACCCAGTTAATTTATATGGCGCTACAAAACTTGCGTCTGACAAACTCTTCGTAGCCGCTAATAACATTGCAGGTGCTAATGGTCCTCGGTTTGCTGTGGTAAGGTATGGCAACGTTGTGGGCTCTAGAGGTTCAGTTGTTCCATTTTATCGTAAACTGTTGAAACAAGGCGTTACTAAATTGCCAGTCACGCATAATGAAATGACACGTTTCTGGATTACACTTGATGATGGCGTGGCATTTGTGGTGAAAAACTTTGCTCGCATGCAAGGCGGCGAAATTTTTGTACCTAAAATTCCTTCTATACATATTATCGACTTGGTAGAAGCTATGAGTGGAACCCGCGATTATGAACTTATTGGGATACGTCCTGGCGAAAAATTACACGAGGTGATGGTACCTGAAGAAATGGCCCATCACAGTATCGAGTTTGAAGATCACTTTGTAATCACGCCGGCAATCACATTTTTTGAAGACCACGTGAACTATATGCAAAATAAGCTATTTGAAAAAGGCACGCAGGTTTCTGAAAAATTTGAGTATCATTCAGGTACCAATGCCCACTTTTTAAGTGTAGAAGAACTAAAGAACTTAGACAAACAAGACATATGATCAACTATGGTAAGCACAGTATTAATCAAGACGACATAAACGCTGTTGTTGATGTACTTGAACATCATTTTCTTACTCAAGGCAGCAAAGTTCCTGAGTTCGAACAAGCATTATGTGATTATACATCAGCTAAATTTTGTACTGCTGTTAATAGTGGTACTTCTGGTCTACATGTAGCTTGCTTAGCCCTAAATGTGGGTAAAGGTGACTGGGTGTGGACATCTCCAAATTCATTTGCAGCGTCAGCAAATTGTGCCTTGTATTGTGGTGCCAAAGTCAGCTTCGTTGATATTGATCCCCGAACCCGCAATTTATGCGTGATCGCCTTAGCTAAAAAATTAAATGATGCAAAACAACGGAATGAGTTACCTAAAGTACTGGTTGTTGTGCATTTTGCTGGGCGTACTTGTGATATGGCTCAAATAGCGAAGTTATGCAAAACTTATGGCGTGAGTATTATCGAGGATGCTGCACATTCGCTGGGGGCTACGTATCAAAATATGCCGGTTGGAAGTTGTCAATATTCTGACTTAACTGTGCTGAGTTTTCACCCGGTTAAGTCCATTACTACCGCTGAGGGTGGGGCGATTTTATGCAATGATGCGCAGTTAGCAACGCAATGTGTATTATATGCGAAGCATGGTATTTCTCGTGATTCAGCCATTATGACAAAAGCAAACCATGACCCTTGGTATTATGAGCAGCTGTGTTTGGGATATAATTATCGTCTAAGTGATATGCAGGCAGCACTTGGTATATCACAACTATCTCGTATCGATAGCTTCATGCAGGCGAGGCGTAAAATTGCACAACGCTATTTTGAAGCATTGTCAGATTTACCGATATCGCTTCCCGTGTTGAACGATTTGGAAAATTCTAGCTGGCACCTGTTTATGATTGAAACTCAAACCATGCCACGTGAGCAATTATACGCAGCGCTTCACAATAAAGGAATTGCAGTGAACGTGCACTATATACCCATTCATACTCACCCATATTATCAGTCGTTAGGATTTAAATGGGGTGATTATCCAAATGCAGAAAAATTTTATGCCAACGCCATTACCTTACCTATTTATGTTGGACTTGATGATAAACGGCAAAAATATGTTATTTCGTGCTTGCGCGAGCTGTTATCATAAGTAACATTAGTGTGGTATATCAAACATGAGGAATAAGGATTGAAGTTAGCATTAATACCGGCACGAGCTGGAAGTAAGCGAATTAAGCATAAAAATATTCGCGACTTTTGTGGCAAGCCACTGATTGCTTACACTATAGAAACAGCCATTGCGTCAAAACTATTTGATGACATAGTCGTTTCTACCGACAGCGAAGAAATTGCCGATATCGCAGTCTCCTTGGGTGCTACCGTTCCTTTTCTGCGCCCCGCTGAATTAGCTGACGACTATGCTACTACCCGTGATGTTATCGACCATGCAATAACTGCCCTTCAAGAGCAAGGCAAACATTATGAATATTGTTGTTGTATTTATGCTACGTCTCCACTTCTTAAGCCTCGATATTTAACCCAAAGTTTAGATGCATTACAAAATGCACCTGATAAAGCTTTTGCCTTTTCGGTTGCGCACTATGACTTTCCCGTTCAACGCGCACTTAAGCTCACAGAGAATGGCGGCTTAGGTCCTATGTTCCCTCATTTTATTGATACTCGATCGCAAGACCTAGTAGAAACTGTTCATGACGCAGGGCAATTTTACTGGGGGCGTTGTGAGGGTTTTTTATCTAAAAAAGTGATTTTTTCAGAACATGCTATTCCAATTTTATTACCCAGGTATGCGGTACAAGACATCGATACCGAGGAGGATTGGAAAATGGCAGAGCTATTGTTTACTGCGCAAAATTCCTCGCAAGACAGTGAAGAGCAGTCATAAAAAATAAGATAAATAATTGTGGTTTACTTTTTATCCACAGTTTATATATTTGCTGTTAAGCATGAACCCCCCACATTTTATGGTCAATAAATAGACTAAATTTACGCCGGCGGCATTTTTTCGACACTAAAATAGCTAATTTTGGTGGTAAATTCCGTAGGTTTAGATAGTATTGTGCCTGTTCAAGGCTATAACATTGGTTACTGATCATTCTTCCCTAATTTTTTTTATCATTAAGGTCAAGTTACTGATAGTGATCCTACGCCAATAAGTCGATAATCAAAATGAGGCAGTATGAGCGAAATTCTAATTGTTAGTGATAACGAAACACGCCAACACAATTTGCAAATTATTTTAACGTTTTTAGGCGAAAACTGCCGCAGTTGCGCTTATGCAGATTGTATGGAGTTAATTAGCACAAACAACTCTCTCAGTGCCATATTGATTGACGGCGAGCTACCTGAAATAGCCGAAGACGTGATTGAAAAATATCCTGACAACCCCTTTATTAATATTGGTTTCCAGCTTAGTGGCGAGCGCAGCTTTAAAAATTTAATTGGGTCACTATACGAGCCTGTTACCTATCCAAGTTTAACTGAGTTACTGCAAAAAAGTAGCGAATATCATACTGCCAATAGGCCTTTGTCTACCCTAGTGACGGGCAAAACAAAACTGTTTCGAAGCTTAGTTGGAAACAGTAAAGGCATTACCGACGTGCGTGATTTAATTGAGCAGGTTGCACCCGTTGAGGCAAACGTTTTAATACTAGGTGAGAGCGGCACTGGTAAAGAGGTGGTCGCGCGAAATATTCACTATATGTCAGCTCGTCAAAAAGGTCCGTTTGTGCCTGTTAACTGCGGTGCTATTCCTGGTGACTTACTTGAGAGCGAACTTTTTGGGCATGAAAAAGGAGCGTTTACTGGCGCGATCAGTGCACGCAAGGGGCGTTTTGAGCTTGCCGAAGGCGGCACACTGTTTTTAGATGAAATTGGTGACATGCCACTGCAAATGCAAGTTAAATTATTGCGTGTTTTACAAGAGCGTATTTTCGAGCGAGTAGGCGGTGCTAAAACTCTTAAGTGTGATGTACGTATTATTGCCGCTACGCATCGCAACTTAGAAGAAATGATCAGCGAAGGCAAATTTAGAGAAGATTTGTACTATCGGTTAAATGTGTTTCCAATTGAAACGCCTGCACTGCGTGAGCGCGCTCAAGATATTCCTTTATTGTTACAAGAACTCGTGACACGTTTAGAGAACAATAAGCAAACTGCGGTTCGCTTTACGCAACAAGCCATGACTTCGTTAATGCAGCATGAATGGCCTGGTAACGTTCGTGAGTTATCTAATTTAGTTGAGCGCTTGTCTATATTGCACCCTTCTAAGGTAATAGACGTGCCACATTTACCTCACAAATATCAATTTGACGAAAATGGCCAACAAACTGAACTCAACATCAGTGCGTCATCAGTTGATGAGCAACAAGAACGCGACGCCATTAACTCGTTGTTTAAATTTGATGGCAAAAGTCCTATTGTTGCCGAAGCTGAAATACAAGGTGTCGATACTAACTTACCGAGTGATGGGGTTAACTTAAAAGAATATTTATCTGATTTAGAAATAAATCTAATTAAGCAAGCACTAGATCAACAAGATTGGGTAGTGGCAAGGGCTGCCGACCAATTAGGGATGAGACGAACTACCTTAGTAGAAAAAATGCGTAAGTATGAAATTATCAGGCTGGAAAAAGAAGAAGGTCAATAATTTGAACCTGCAGTCAAGTATTTGACTGCAAATATTTCTGTAAGCAACTGAAAATAAACTAAAATAATTTAAATTCCATTTGGCACAGCCCATGCATTAGTGTGATTAATTAGAAGTAATCACGATGAAAATGTATGGTAGCCACTGCGAGTAACTCACATCACACACGCAACAACATAAGTCCTAGCGCACCAGGTCCTGGGCAACACGGTGCTTTGCATGTTGTTAACAACAACGTTAATTCATCTGTTTCGCCTGCAGTAGACGACTACGCTAAGCACAATCAATCTGAACAGAATAACTATCAACGCTTTTCTCACTTGCTCTCAATTATGCCGGCGGGAGTATTAGTTATTGATAAAACGGGTGTTGTCTCGTTAGCCAATAAGCAAGCCACAGCTTTGCTTGGAGAGCCGCTAGTGGGGATTGCATGGCGCGATATTATTAGTCGTGCATTTACGCCAAAGGCCGACGACGGCCATGAAGTTTCAATGCGCAATGGCAAGCGTGTAAAAATTGATATTTCCCCTTTAACGCAAGAGAAAGGGCAATTGATCGTTGTGACTGATTTAACTGAGACGCGTCAGTTACAGAGTCGCATGGGTCATATGCAACGTTTATCTAGCCTAGGTAAAATGGTGGCGTCGTTGGCACACCAAGTTAGAACGCCTTTGTCATCCGCGTTGTTGTATGCCGAAAACCTTAAATCGATGCCTTTACAGAACGAAACGGCATCGCGATTCAGTGAAAAGTTAACCCTTCGATTAAAAGAATTAGAGTCGCAAGTAAATGACATGTTGTTGTTTGCCAAAAGCAGTGACAAACAAATTGTTGCGCAACTTACCGTAGACAGCATTGTGCAGCACGCTATAGGCCAAATTGATGCCCAACTGGAACAAGCAGGGGTACAATTTAAATTGTATAACCCCCATCCTGACACTGTCATTTTAGGTAATTTAACTGCATTAAGTGGCGCACTTTCAAACCTCATTGCCAATGCTATGCAGGCATTAGTGCAAAGCCAGCAGCACACGCCTTGCATACGTTTAACAATTGAAACCTTGACACACAACGACCAAGCGCATTGCGTGTTTACGGTACAAGATAATGGCGCCGGTATTGCAGAGCAACATTTAAAAAGAATTTTTGAGCCGTTCTATACCAGCAAGTCTCAGGGTACAGGCTTGGGCCTTGCAGTAGTGAATACGGTAGCTAAATCCCATAAGGGTTTTGCAAAATGTGGGAACAACGCAGAGCAGGGTGCATATTTTTCGCTTTATTTACCCGTTAGCAACCCACAAAACCAACAGGCACCTACCAGCGTGAATCAACAAAGTTCAGGAGTATATAATGAGCAAAACTAAAATTTTAATTGTAGAAGACGACCACGGTTTACGTGAAGCCTTAGTCGATACGCTGTTATTAGGTGGATACCAAGTTACGCCTGTTGAAAGCGCACACAGTGCCATGGTGAAACTATCAGAAAATACTTATGATTTGATTGTGAGTGACATTCAAATGGAAGGTATGGATGGCATGTCATTATTAAAAAGCGTAAAGAGAAAATACCCGCAGCTACCATTTGTGTTAATGACAGCATATGCAAATGTGAATGATGCGATACAAGCCATGCGCGATGGTGCAACTGACTATTTGTCAAAACCATTTGCACCACAAGTGTTGTTAAATCTTATTGGCCGCTACGCACCTGCACAAAAGGTTGAATCGACAACTCCTATTGTTGGCGATGCATCAAGTGAAAACCTACTGAATTTGGCACGAAAAGTTGCGCAATCAGATGCTACCGTAATGGTATTAGGACCAAGTGGTTCGGGTAAAGAGGTGATTTCTCGTTATATCCACGATCAGTCTGCGCGCAGTGACGCCCCATTTGTTGCGATTAACTGTGCTGCAATACCAGAAAATATGCTTGAGGCGACACTATTTGGTTATGAAAAAGGTGCATTTACTGGCGCAATACAGGCTTGTCCAGGCAAGTTTGAACAAGCCCAGCAAGGCACTATTTTACTTGATGAAATAACCGAAATGGATTTGTCGCTGCAAGCTAAGCTATTGCGCGTATTGCAAGAGCGAGAGGTGGAGCGATTAGGGGGGAGAAAGACCATTTCATTAGATGTGCGGGTTATCGCTACTAGCAACCGCGACTTAAAAGAAGCAGTGGCACAGGGCAAATTTAGAGAAGATTTGTATTATCGCCTTAACGTATTCCCAATCACGTGGTTAGCACTACAACACCGCAAAGGCGATATTATGCCATTGGCACAGCACCTTGTTACACGCCATATTCAAGCGAGTAGTGGGCAGAAGCAAATCCCGACGTTTTCGGCGGGTGCGATGCACAAACTGACCAACCATAGCTGGCCCGGTAATGTGCGAGAGCTCGATAACGTGATTCAACGTGCGTTGATATTATGCAATGGCGATGTGCTACAAAGTGACGATCTGTTAATTGAGCCCGATAATCAACAAATTTTTGACGCCAAAAATCAAGCAAATTTACCTGATTTTAGCCAAATGACATCGCATGTGGGTGCTAAAGATATTCAAGATGAAGACGATAAAAGTTTATTGGGTTGTGAATTGAGGTTGCAAGAGCACCAGATAATATTGGACGCATTGCAGGCTTTTAATGGCAAGCGTAAAGATGTGGCTGAAAAACTCGGTATTAGCCCGCGCACATTACGGTATAAATTAGCAAAAATGAGAGACT
>JBARZY010000213.1:0-59413 GCA_049650345.1 Glaciecola sp.
CACCACAGAGAACGTAACTAATACCACTAAAAACCATAATAAATCCGACATATCATCTCCTGAGGTCTGACCAGATAATCGAAAAATACCGCCATTCCACACAAAATGCAAATTTTATGTATAGAAAGCGGTAAATCTTGTAATAGAAATGTTTACGTAATATACGACAAAAAGGTGATTATAAATATGAAAAGCTACTTAGTTGCATATCACCTTGTTCTTTTTCATCTTTAAATTGCTGTAGGCGAACTAGATTGTAGCCTAATGAGGGGGCAAACCATGCATAGGTAACGCGGGACTTCGATTCTCTATTTATTTTTACCTTTATGGCTTCTATGTTGCCAAAAGGAAGAACGATACTTTCGCTATATACCACTTCTAACTCGTAATGGCGTTTGTCGCCTCGGTAGTTTATAAAATCATAGCTTGTTTTAGTCACTCCCTTCGCTAGCTTACGCGGGAGGTCTATACGGAATAACTGGTTATCGAGCTCACCGTTATAATCCATACTCGTTTCATTGTTAATTAAAATTTTGTTGCTATCGTAATCAAACTGCACATTTAACTTTTTGTTCGGGCCAGTACCTGTGCGTTTATAGTGGTACTGTTGAGGAATAAAATTATTGTTTTGTTGTGAAAATAGGGTTTGTTCATGGCGCTTGTCAGATAGAAAAAAACGCGAAACATCAGAATAATAGGTTAACTGGTATTGATTATCAGCTAGCTGTGTCAGTTCTAATCCAGCATCACCTATGTCACGGCCTGACCTAAATGCTGTGTACTTGGCAGAAAAAGGTAACAGGGTTTGTTGTTCAATTACCTCTGTTGAGGTCTCATTAATAATTGTGGTTTGGGCTTGTACAGCACCAATAAGATTATTAGTTTGTATTAGAAATAAGCTGCTCAGCAACCAAATCTTCATAAGTTATCCCTTGGCTTTTTATTATTATGTTATCAAAACTAACTTTTGTGCCCTGCAAGGTCAAGCGTTCATCACAAAACCACTTTACGGCTAAAGGGTATATCAGCCACTCACGCTCAGCAACTTTGCTGGCTAAGCTATCAGGGGTGTCAGACTTATCTACACTTACTTTTGTTTGTAAGACCACTGGGCCACCATCAAGTTCAGCAGTCACAAAGTGAATCGATGCCCCGTGGAATGAATCGTTGTTTTCAATGGCACGTTTGTGAGTATGTAAGCCAGGGTACTTAGGCAGCAACGATGGATGAATATTTAAAGTGATGCCAGCAAATTGCTCAACAAATTCGGCACTTAATATTCGCATAAAGCCTGCCAACACAAGCAGGTCGGGTTTGTATTCATTAATTTTCTTTGCCAACGCTTTGTCAAAGCTTAAGCGGTCTTCATAATCTGTATGTTGAAGGGTATGCGCTGCTATACTGTGGTTACGCGCTCGCTCGAGCGCGTATACATTAGCCTTGTTACTAATAACGGCAACCACTTTCCCAGCGATATGGCCTTTGTCACAAGCATCAATAATAGCTTGCAAGTTACTGCCAGAACCCGATACAAGTACCACAATATTTTTGGACATGAGAGCCTTCTTACTCAAGGGTACAACGAGTAAATTAACGCAAAGGCGTAATGTTTACTGGCTCATTATTGGTATTATTTACTACATCACCAATTACCCAAGCATGCTCACCTTGATCATTTAAAAATGACACCATTGCATCTGCTTGCTCAGCGTCTACTGCCATAATAAGCCCAACGCCACAATTGAATGTACGGTACATTTCTGTGGTACTGACATTACCCTTAGCTTGAAGATAATCGAATATTGCGGGCCATTGCCATGTGTTTGCGTCAATGTCTGCACTTAGGTGCTCGGGCAATACTCTTGGAATATTTTCCCAAAAGCCGCCGCCAGTAATATGAGAAATAGCGTTGACTGAATACTGTTCAAGTAATGCTAAAACACTTTTTACATAAATTTTGGTAGGTGTAAGCAAATGCTCAATAACGGGTTTGCCGTTTAACATTTCGTCGGTGTTAATATTGGCGACTTCAATTATTTTGCGAATAAGGGAGTATCCGTTTGAGTGGGGACCTGACGAACCCAAGGCAATAAGTTTGTTACCAGCAGCAACCTTAGTGCCGTCAATGACATCTTCCGCTTCAACAACGCCCACACAAAATCCTGCTACGTCATAGTCATTACCGTGATACATGCCCGGCATTTCAGCCGTTTCACCACCTATCAGCGCACAATTCGCTAATTGGCAACCTGCACCAATACCGGTAACCACATCGGTGGCGGTATTTACGTCTAATTTTCCAGTAGCGTAGTAATCTAAGAAAAATAACGGCTCTGCGCCTTGTACAATTAAATCATTTACACACATTGCAACCAAATCGATGCCAATGCCGTCGTGTTGATTGTTGTCCATCGCCAAACGTAACTTAGTGCCAACGCCGTCAGTGCCTGAAACTAATAAAGGGTTTCTGTATTTTTGTGGTAATGAGCACAGGGCGCCAAAGCCTCCTAGTCCACCTTTCACTTCTGGTCGGTGAGTGGCTTTAGTGACTGATTTGATGCGCTCTACTAGCGCATTTCCTGCATCGATATCTACACCCGCATCTTTATAACTGAGTGATTTTTTTTGTTCTGGCTTACTGGTATTGGACACTTATTTTCCTCGGCTTGAAAAAACGCGCTAATATTACCAGTTAGGCGAAATAAAAGGTATTAAAAACTTGCGGAAAAATCTAATGCAAAACAGGTGTAAATGTTCGACAATAGAATTGCTTTAAGTGCTTGCAAACGAATTGGAGTGTTTTTGAACAAATTTATTATTATTACCATTTGCTTATGTAGTGTGATTTTTCCTATTACTTCAGTCTACGCGAGTAATATTGAGCACGTAAACGTAGGCAGGGTCTTAGTAGAGGATCAATCGCTGTCTACTCAACAAATAGCTGGCAAAAAAGCGCTAGAACAAGTGTTTGTTAAATTAAGCGGTAATCAAAACGTGCGTGATGCTGAAGCAATTAGCAAAGCCATTGACAATTTTGAGCAATTTTTAACAGCCAGTAGTTTTGTACAAGATGGCGATCAATTAATTTTTGAGGCAACATTTAATCGTCAAAAAGTGGAAAATTTGCTTATGGCATCAGGGCTCAGTGTTTGGGCCAGTTTACGCCCTTCGGGTATGTTATGGCTAGGCTACGAAAATATAGCGTCTCAACAACAGGTATTGTTTCAGAATCAGGCTTATAACCCAAATACGAAAATGTCATTGTCACAGATGGTTGATTTACATGCTTATGCACGGGGCGTAGAAATAATATTACCTATTGGTGATTTTACCGATACTAGTTCGGTGTCGGTATACGATGTCTGGAATCAATTCATCTCACACATTCTAGAACACAGCCAGAGATATAACGCCGATTATTTAATCAGCGCTACCATGCAACCATACACTTATGAGAACCATGAAGCCTATTTGGCTGACCAAGCTGAGTTACAAAGTAACTATGAAACATATCTACGAAATAAAGTTAGCGCTACACAAGACGTTGCAGGTTTGGCTAACGGTGAAATTGGCAGCATAGATACAAGTCAAAATGTAGATAACAGTAGCATTGAGGATGTGTCTGATAACGATACCACCACATCATTGGCTATGGATATGTCGGAAGCGAGCACTGAAAGCAATTCGGTAAACATTAACACTAATATACCTAAAGATACTGCCTATAAAGTTGACTATGTAATCACAAACAGAACCAAGGTGCACACGGGGACCTTGTACACAAATAGCGACTCCTCAGCAATAACAGGCTTAATTGATGTGTATGCTAATATGTTGTCTAAACAATTCGCTTTAAGTCGCTCTAACGAAGGCCAAAATACGCTAGCGGTAAGCCTTGTCGTTAATAATGTTAAGTCACTTGATGATTATGTGAGCGTTATGCAACTTATCAACTCTATTCCCGCGATCTCGAATGCTACATTAAAAGAGCAGTATAAAAATCAATCAGTCATATCAATTCAGCAAACTATTTCAATGAACCAACTACGCTCCATATTGTCACTCGATCCCAGGGTAAGAATTAGCCAAGTTGGCAACGACACGAATACTGTTCAGTTAATGTGGCAGGAGTAATAGGTGCAATTAGTTTTACCGGTTACATTTACCAAACACAACGGTTTTGAAACATTAGTGGAAGGCGAAAATGCGCCTTTAATCGACTTTTTAAAAAACGTATTGGTTAATCAAGATCCTACTCAGCACAAGCAAGCGTCGCAGCGAATTTGTGTAGTAGATGGCAGCAAGGGTGCAGGTAAGACGCACTTGTTATTAGCAATAAATGAAATGGCGATGCGATACGGATTATCGCACCAGTACTTAAATATCAGCAGTATGCTTAATATGCCAGTTGAAGTATTGGGAGGGACTATTGATAGTCAGGTTCTTTGCTTAGATGATATACATACCGCTATACAAAACCCCATATGGGAGCGCGGTCTATTTGATGTGATTAATCAATTTGTAGAACATGACAATCGATTATTGTTACTGGCTAGCGCTAAACCTGTGACTGAACTCACAATAGCCCTACCTGATTTGACCACACGCCTACAATGGGGCGTGAACTTTTCATTAAAGCCATTAAGTGACAACGATAAGGTAGCAGCCCTAAGGCAGCACGCAACCGCACTGGGTCTTAGGTTTCAAGATGATGCACTTAAATACATCATTACTCGCGTAAGTCGAGACATGCATGCATTAATGGATTACTTAGAGCAACTAGACGCCGCTTCGTTACAAAACAAACGTAAGCTAACCATACCGTTTATTAAGTCTATTATAGGCACCTAATTGCTAACCGGTAATAATGTATATCGCTAAGGTACATTATTGCTTGTTGCGCTCATTGTCATGTATAGGACGTTGGTCAAGCAATGCTTGAGCAAGGCGCTCGTGTTTTTGCAATTTTGCTCTACTTTTGGCCCGGTTCGCCGGCACGCTAGATGATATAGCTATATTACCAAACCAACCATCATTAACATTCATGTTTATGGGCTCAGGTAATGTTGTGAGCTGCTCGCGTACATCCACTAGCTCTGGGTACACTCTATTAACAACAAATACCGTTCTATCCTGCAGTGACGGTTCAGTTATTCTGTTTCGTTGTCCCCATGTAACAATAAAATCGTCATCAGTTTCACCGTCAATAATCGCAATATCGGCTTCTGAGTTTAATCGAAACAACATCATATAACGTTCAAACAAGGTCGCGAAATCTTCCCTGTCAGTTAAATACGAATAAAATGAAGGTGATATGTCGGGAACAAAAAACCGTTCTATATCATCACCAGTATATTGTTTTTCTGCATCTGACGGTGCTTGGTCTCGGTATCTAACCTGAGCTAATGAATGCATTTCGCTAGAACGCAATGGATACAAATTAGTGAGAATGTCAGAGTTGGTACCGTTGCTTCTAAAATAGGCTAGAGGTGTAGTCGATTGACTTATATTGCCCCACGAAGTGGGTGGAAAGAAGTCGTTTGCATGAGCAAGTTCGTGATACATAAGCCATGAAATACTGGCTTCAACGTCTGCGAACGAGCGATTTGTTCGAGCTTGTTTATCGTATCGACCACTTGGATAGTAATCATTATTTTTGGTATATCGCCAAAACATTTTGAACTGCAGGTCACTGCCAAAATCGGAACGAAAGTCTGGTACATCGTTCAGCGTGTCGCGTTCAGCAGGAGTTTGCCAGAAATTTTTTGCGTCAAGATAAATTGCGCCAGTCGCAGCCCAATAAAATGATGGCCTTACATCGTAAGAAATGACAACGGCAGTGACGCCGCGAAGCAAATTCAACATATCGGGGCCAGCAGGTGAATTGCGTAAGTACTCTTCAAACCTTTGTCCCATCCATTCATGAGATACCAAGGTACGGTCGAGTATTTCAGTAATACTTGGCTGTTGACCATTTGTACTGGTACCAATTAGTGGTAGTTCGCTAAAATTACAATCAGGTGGGTTGTCAATAGTGTTATTATAGACACAACGCTCTAAGGCCGTCTTAAAAGGGCTGCTTGATTGATAAGCGTATAAGTCTTCGGTTACGGCACTGCTGCCGTCGTAAAACAAACCACTGGTGTTAAAGTTTACGTTTTTAACGGTAACCAGCGCGTCATCAGTCTCAGTGCTACCATCGCTATAAGTTACCGTGGCTTGATACTGAATAATACTATCTTGAGAAACACTTGGGGCGTCAAAAAATATAAATTCATCATCGGTTTGTACAGACTGCGCCAATGGACCGGTGAGCTGCTCCCATTCAACTGAGCTAACCGTTTTGTTTGCGGGGACGCCTAGATGCAAAGATACTTTCCCTAGCTCTGACACGGTATGATCTAGCCTCACCGATGCTTTTTCAGTTCCAGAGATTGCTGAGAAGGGGACGTCTATACTTGAACTTTGAGCTTGCCCTACAAACCGAACTGTCGCGTTAAGGGTGTAAGAACCGCTTTGAGGCACATCGAACCCAATGGTTTGAGAGTTTTTCGCCAAGATGGTTAATTCATTACCGCTAGTTTGTGTCCATACTACCGATTCGATTTGTGAATTGGTTTTAGAAGTGAGCGCAAAACCGGCGGCTGAGCCGCTTGCTATTTCACTGCTGCCATATACCGCTAAGCTGGTGTTTTCATAGGTAGGTGACAACCTGACAATACTGTTTACAGGATTAGGGGGAGCTTGCACAGATGGACTTGAACTGCCTCCACCACAAGCGCTCAGTGCTAGCGCAGCGGAAATAATTGTTGTGATTTTATAACCATGCTTAGTCGTATTATTTATCACCTTCTTCCCCTTCAAAAAATGCCTTTTCTTGCTTCATTACTTGGCTTAACTTAGGCAGTCCTGTACCAAGCTCCTGTCCACGTAGTCTAGCAAACATACTGCAACCTACAAACATCGCAGACGCTAGAATTAACTCCAAGGCTGCATGAAAGATATAATCCGGTTCAGAGTACATAGTGGTAATAGCATGCATAAAATACCATAACACGATAAAACAAGACCATGCATGGGTGTACGGTTTAGCCCGTATGATGCCATACAAGGGAAGTATCAAAGGTAACAAATACAAAATAAATATAAAGGCTAATGAATAATCTTGTGTAGTGTCGAGTGCCAAGTACCAAACAACTAACCATATTAATAATAACACATGACTTAGCAGCGCTAACTTACGATAAAACGCAACTTTCTTTGACATTGTCACGGTATGTTGCATATTGGTGTTGGTCATGTTTTTGGTTTCCATTATGTTTTACTTTTTGGTTCAATTTCACAGATTACTGCTTCAGTCTCTTAGCGGCATTCGCCAATCGTTTTCCCATTGCAATTGCTAGCGTGGTTTCGTCATCACTTAAGGTGTTATTGTTAGTAATGTTAACACTAGATACGCCATAAGGCGTGCCACCGGTTTTTGTGCTATGTAATTCCGGTTCAGAATATGGCAAGCCAAGTATACACATACCATGATGTAACAGCGGCAACATCATTGACAGTAACGTGCTCTCTTGTCCGCCATGCATTGAGCTACTGGAGGTGAATACGCAAGCGGGTTTATCAACCAAAGCACCTTTTAGCCAAACATCGCTTAACGAATCAATGAAGTACTTTAAGCCTGACGCCATATTACCAAAATGACTTGGGCTACCTAAAGCAAGGGCATCGCATGAGATAATGTCAGATTTGGACACATAAACATCACCATGTTCAGGTATCGCACTACTTACCTCATGATTACTTACATGGGTAATTGGTTCTACTGTGCGAAGTATGGCTTGCGCACCTTGTTGCTCAATGCCTTTTGCGATTTGTTGGGCAAGTAATTTCGTGTGTCCATGTTTAGAATAATAGAGTACTAGAATACTAACCATTAATTAATGCCTCTAAATTTTCCAACGGACGACCAATAGCTGCCCGCTCGTTAATTAATAAGATAGGGCGTTCCAACAACTTAGGGTATTGCACAACGGCGTTTAGAATATCCTCGTTTGAAGACGACGTAGATAAACCCGCTTGTTCAAATTCTGCTTCTTTGGGACGAATCATATTCATTGCACTATCTATGTCTAAGGCCGAAAAAATTTGTTGTATCGCAGTGTAATCACAAGGCGTTTTTAAATATTCAATGACTTCAAGTTCATAATCGCTGTGCTGTGTTTGCATAAGTTGTAAAGCCTGACGACTTTTGGAGCACCTGGGGTTGTGAAATAAACGAGCTTTGGGCATTATAATCTCTCTTATT
This sequence comes from Glaciecola sp., assembly GCA_049650345.1. Taxonomy (GTDB): domain Bacteria; phylum Pseudomonadota; class Gammaproteobacteria; order Enterobacterales; family Alteromonadaceae; genus Glaciecola. Next base: position 8,309 of record JBARZY010000213.1, read on the forward strand.
GTTAAGGGCTTTTATGAATAAAACATCACGTATTTTTGCAAGTGTTTTTGCTGCTTTAGCACTTGTTGCCGGCATTAGCCTTGCTTATATTAATCAAACTGACTTTACTACTATTTCAGGCGAGCAATACAAACACAGTGATTTAAGCGATAAAATCGTGATCGTAAACTATTTTGCAGAATGGTGCGCGCCTTGTTTGCGAGAAATTCCTGAGCTGAATACCTTTTATAAGCAAAAACCCAGCAATGTGGCCCTATTTGGTGTCAGTTATGACAACTTGACGACCGATCAACTGATCGCATTAAAACAAAAATATGACATTGAGTTTGATTTAATAAATGCTATCAATACGCCCTTTGTATTTGAAAAACCGCAGTACTTACCCGCAACATTTGTAATCAATAAAGATGGCGAGATGGCTGGGCAACTATTGGGCGAACAAACTGCTCAGGGTTTACTTGAAGCCATTCAGCAACTTAACCAACAACCCTAAATACTCAATCGCATCATCGCTTCTTGCGCCTCTCTCAATTGAGCAATTCGACCTTTGATACGTTGTTTTTCCAATGAATCATTTTGTGTTTGGTTATATGCAAACTGTAATTCATCAATGGCTAATGGATAGGCTGAGATTAAGGCATAAATTTCGGCCTGCACCATGTGGGCTTCTTTTTTCTGTTGATTACGATTATAAGCATCGTTGAGTAGTTGATAGGCTAAAAAATTAGTGTTGTCGACAAGTAACAAATCCCGTAGCAGTTCAATAGCAGGTTCGTAATTCATATCAGTAATATAGGCATTGGCAAGGTTAAGCGCGAGCACTTGGTTTTGAGGCTTAAGTCGCCACAATGGGGCTAGCATGTTAATGGCTTGTTTGGGTTGTTCCATTTGGATATACAAATCGGTAAGCAGATCAAGATAAAACAAATTTTCTGGTGACTGCTGAATAAGATTTTGCATAATCTCATATGCGGTTTTGTATTGTTCATTTTGATACAGCGCAATAGCAAGACCATAACGAGATGCTGTTTTTTCTACGCCTTTACTGTTTGCAATAGCATGCTGAAAATTTGCTATATTACGTTCAGGTGTATTCATGTAGCGTCCTACCACCCTCGCTCTAGCCAGCTGAAAATATAAACTTGGTGGCACCGCTCTGTCACCATAGCTGCGCGCACGTGTGGTGGTTTGCGCAATACGCTCTGCGGGCAATGGGTGGGTTTGTAAAAACGCTAATTGACTTGAATTACCACGATTTTGTGCGGCCAATTTACCAAAAAATCCAGGTGCACCTTGGGGATCAAAACCCGCTTTATATAAAATATTAATGCCAATATTGTCCGCCTCTTGTTCGTTGTTGCGCGTAAAATTGATTGATGATTGCGCTGCGCCTGCTTGACCTGCTTGAATCGCTGCCATTCCGGCCTCTGGATCGGCCATGGCTAACAAAATACCGCCTATTAGACTTGCTATTTGAAGGGGCGCAGAACGTTGTTGACTTTGTGCTCTACGTGCTAAGTGGCGCTGAGTAACGTGTGCAATTTCATGGGCAAAAACCGAAGCTAATTCGCTTTCAGTAGATGCTTTCGCTAACAAACCCGTGTGAATACCAATATGGCCCCCATAAAAAGCAAATGCATTAATAACAGGGTTATTAATCATGAAGAAGGTAAACGGGAATTTAGCGTTATCAGCTTGAGTGACTAATCGGTTACCCATATTTTGAATATATTCTTGCAATACTGGGTCGAGCACTAATGGCGCTTGGCCGCGCAGTTGGCGCATAATAGCGTCACCTACAATTTTTTCTTTGTCTATAGTGAGTACATCAGAGGCTACCACGCCGATTTCAGGCAGTTGATTTCTATTGTTCTGGATTGTTTGAATGGCTTGTGCTGAAAAAATAAAGCCTACACTGGCAACGACAATAGTATAAATAAAAACTCTTGATAACTTCATGAAAAAATAACTTCCAGTATGAAAACACAAATCATATTAATAGACCGTTAGCCCCTTGTTTAGTTTCATGTTTTAACAAATAAGCTTTTTGTCTCGCATTGCTAATTACATGATGTGATCACCATAACAAACTGTTAGTCTTAGCTCTATTAATATTTATTAATTGAATTAACTAGGAATTTTGAATGTTAGGCGTGTTTGGTAAGTGGTATAAACGAAAGTTTTCTGATCCTAACTCCTTAATGTTGCTTCTGTTTATATTGTTTACTGCAACATTACTTTATTTGTTCGGCGGTATATTAATGCCGGTATTAATGGCGGTGGTTATCGCTTATTTGCTTGATGTACCCGTTAGTAGAATGGAAAAGCTGGGTGCGAGGCGTTCTTTGGCCACAAGTTTTACCTTAGTGGTTTTTTTCGTCATTTGCTTTGTGGTTGCTATCAGTCTCATTCCCATAATTTCGCAGCAAAGCGTCAATTTAGTGAGGGAGATTCCGTTAATTTGGGATTCAGCCCAAGCGTGGTTGGCAAGTTTACCTGCTAAATATCCATCGGTAATTGAAGTAGATTACATCAAAGGAGCAATGGAAGGTGTAAACGAACGGGTAGTGGAATTTGGTGAACAAGTGTTATCAGCTTCTTTTAGCAGCATAGGTAATATAGCGGCAGTATTGATATATATTGTTTTGGTACCATTGATGGTGTTTTTTATGCTCAATGACAAAAAAGTATTCATCGATAGCATCGCATCAATACTGCCTAAAGAGCGCCGCTTGATCACGCAAGTCGGCGAAGAAATGAATACGCAAATAGCCAATTATATTCGTGGCAAGGTCATTGAAATTGTTATCGTTGGGGCGGTTTCAAGTATCGCGTTTAGCTTACTAGACTTACGATTTGCCGTGCTTTTAGGCGTTTTAGTTGGAATTTCTGTATTGATTCCCTACATCGGCGCAGCGGTGGTGACTATTCCTGTGGCGGTTGTAGGCCTTTTCCAATTTGGCTTAAGTTCAGAGTTTGGCTATTTAATGTTGGTCTACGCTATTATACAAGCTTTGGATGGTAATTTACTGGTGCCTATATTGTTCTCCGAAGCAGTTAGTTTACACCCCTTATACATCATCATTGCAGTGTTATTATTTGGTGGTTTATGGGGATTTTGGGGCGTATTTTTTGCGATTCCATTAGCAACGTTGGTAAAGGCGCTGATTACCGCCTGGTCAAACCCAACGGTTGAACCACAGCACACCAATAATTAGTATCGTTAAAGCCTGCGAAAATAGTTCCTGTAGCAGGCTTTAATTGGTACAGGATTACGCAGATTTAAGATACTGCAAAACTACTTCGTGATGGTCTTTGGTTTTAAATTTATCAAATACTTTTTCAACAACACCGCTTTCGTTAATTAAAAAGCTAGTGCGCACAATGCCCATGTATTCTTTGCCCATAAATTTCTTCAATTGCCATACGCCAAATGCCTCGCACACAGCATGATCTTCGTCTGATAACAACGTAAAGTTAAGGCCTTGCTTTGTCTTAAAGTTAATCAACCTTTTAGGGGCATCGATACTAATACCAAGTACTACCACATTATGTTCTGTTAACGTATCAAGTACATCGTTTAAGCCATTAGCCTGAACGGTACAGCCTGGTGTAGAAGCTTTGGGATAAAAATATACCAGAACCTTTTTACCTGCAAAGTTGGTTAGCGCAACGTTTTCAGCGTTTTCGTTTAGTAAAGTAAATTCTGGGGCTTTTTCTCCGGCTGATAGCATGTACTGCTCCTGTATTTAGTAAATGAATTGAGGACGTGTTTAATAACGGAAATTGCGGGAAAACGGATTACTTCCTTACCATATATCAACATATTGTGTTTGAGCATCATTTGGTTTATGCGCAATTTTACCATGCAAACCCAAACCATTAAGTAACTCTTTAATGGTGTGATCAAACTCAAGTAAATCGATTTCTTTTGGTGAAGATAAAATCATCTTACAATTAATGCTAGTGCTGTTATCGTTCTCTGATGTTTGTTGTCTGAATGCATGTACCGAAATGCCTGATTCATGAATAGTTTGCGTAATTTTCTGCAACAAGCCTGTTGCATCAAGGCCTGAAAATTCTAAGCTGATGTATTGACCTATATTCTGTTTTTGGTGTTTCGAAGTTCTTTTCATCATACATAGCAGGTTTAATTCTACGCATAGCTTTGACAAGGCGACTTCTAACAAGGTCACATTGGCGCCAGTACCGCTAACAATCATAGTCAGTGAAAAGTCAGTGCCATATTGCGCATGTCTGCTATCGAGAATATTGCAATTTAATTGGTTAATAGACGCAGATATTGTGCTTAATGCTGAAAGCGAGCTGGGGCCTAGAATGTTTATAATTAACTGTTGTTGCATGTATTTATTCCTTAGCAATTAGTGCATAAGTTTACCAAAACAAGTGAGTTTGAATAGGGATATGCCCCATGTTATTCAAATTTCGTTAATTATTAATAGATTCACGTATCAATGCTTGTTTTTTATGGGCTTGGCGACTAATATTGCGCATTGATTAAAAGGGGAGTATTAATGTTCCAAGGTAGTTATGTTGCGCTAATTACGCCTATGCTTGACACAGGTGAAGTTGATTATCAGAGTTTAGAGTCATTAGTAAAATTTCATATTGAAAATGGTACTCACGGTATTGTAGCGGTTGGAACAACCGGCGAGTCAGCGACACTACCATTTGATGAACACATTAAAGTTGTTTCCAGTGTGGTCAAGTACGTAAACAATGCCGTTCCTGTAATTGCCGGAACAGGTGCTAATTCTACCGATGAAGCCGTATTTTTAACCAAAGAAATTGGAAAAGTAGGTGTTGACGGGTTTTTAAGCGTAGTGCCTTATTACAATAAACCTCAACAACGTGGACTCATCGCACATTTTACTGCTATTGCAGATGCCTCTGAACTACCTGTTATATTGTATAATGTACCGTCACGCACGGTGTTAGACATGACCTCAGAAACTGTTGCTACCTTGTCAAAGCATCCCAACATAGTAGGTTTGAAAGACGCCACGGGTGACTTGTCTCGGTTAACCGAGTTAAAAGCTTTAGTAGACGAATCATTTTTAATTTTTAGCGGCGATGATGCCACCGGTTGTGAATTTATGAATTCGGGTGGACATGGTGTAATTTCTGTGTCATCCAATATTGCTCCTAGCATAATGGCACGTATGTGTGATGCCGCTATTAGCGGTAAGGTAGCTGAATCAACCCAACTTGACCAAGGCTTACAAAATTTACACAAAACCTTATTTATTGCTCCAAACCCAGTTATTCCAAAGTGGGCTCTTTATAAAATGGGTTTGATAAGTACACCTACTTTGCGCTTACCAATGGTTTTGCCTGAACTAAATGAGCAAATAAGCATCGAACAAGAGTTGAAAAAACTGGGATTAATAAATAATTAAATGAATAAACAAATTTTTCTTATCGCTTTTGTGGCGTTATCAGTGTCGGCATGTTCAAGCCCTGGATCTCGAGAGCGCGTTTCGGGCGATTATGAGTACACTAAAACACAAGGTTTAGAGCAGGGCTTTCAAACGCCAGATGATTTACAACAACCTCGTGTGTCAAATCGCTACAGTATTCCCAATTTAGAATCTGAAGTGCAACAGGCAACGTTAATTGGTGACCAAATAAAAATCAGTTCACCTCGCTTGGTATTGCCTTTAGTGGCAGGTTCGCACGTTGAAGAAGGCAGTGAAGACGCAACTGTGTTGTTTGATCAAGTTAATGATAATGCAGCGCTGGATCGCACAGTGTGGGATAAAGTGCTCGCTTATTTAGAGCAAAATAATATTGGCGTTGAATCATTTGACCGCGAAAATAACGTATTAGTTACAGATTGGGTTATCAGTACCACTGAAGTAGATGGTAAATGGTACGAGCTATCAAACGAGTTCATTGAGCAAGCAAAAAAGTTTAAGCTGTCTTTAGATATAGCGCCTCATGGAAGAACCGCATCGCTCACTAACAGTATTGTAGCTTACATAGACGAAAATGGTAATGAAGCGTTGTCAGCCTTAGATCCTATTAGCAAACGTACTAACGAGGTCGACTTTATAAACTATATCATCGCAGAATATGATTTTGGTGTGCGTTTGGCACAAACCCAGCGTATTGCAAAAATCCGAGAAGGATTTGGTTCAAGTCTTGGTTTTAATGCTGATGGTGAATCCGCTATTTTGGTCGATGCGGTATATAATGACGCATGGCCACGTTTATTATTAGTGTTAAGAAAAATGGGCTTTGACGTTATCGATTTAGATCAATCCTCCGGTATTATGTTTGTTGCTTATAACGGCGTTGAAGAAGGATGGTTTTCGGGCTTGTTTGCAAAAGACGAATTGTTGCTTGATGAAGATAATTACAGACTTTTTGTGAAAAGAGCCGGTGAACGTACCTCTATCACCTTAAAGACTAACGAGAACGAAACATTTTCACCTAAACAGGTAACCGATATATTTCCAGTATTCGAAGAATACATGGCTTCCGACAACCTTGATATTTAGTATTGTAGAGAGATAACCACCATGCAAAAAGTAAGTGAATTGTATCGAGGGAAAGCAAAAACTGTTTTTGTTACCGATGATCCAAACCACCTTATCCTAGAATTTAGAGATGACACCTCAGCTTTTGATGGTGAGAAAATTGAGCAGCTAGCACGTAAAGGTGAAGTAAATAATAAATTTAATCATTTTATTATGCAAAAAATCGAAGCGGGTGGTGTGAAGACTCAGCTAGAATCGTTACTTTCTGAAAATGAAAGCATCGTCAAAAAGTTAGAAATGATTCCCCTTGAATGCGTGGTTCGAAATTATGCGGCGGGTTCATTGTGTAAACGCTTAGGTGTAGAGGAGGGCATGCAATTATCTCCTCCTACGTTTGAATTTTTCTTAAAAAATGATGCCTTGCATGATCCTATGGTGAACGAATCACATGCAGCTGCCTTCAATTGGGCGACTGAAGATCAAATTGCGCAAATGAAACAGCTGACTTTTGCGGTAAATGATATACTTGTTCCCCTATTTTTAAATGGTGGCATGCTGCTAGTAGACTTTAAACTTGAGTTTGGTGTGGATGTTAAGGGGAGTATTGTATTAGGTGATGAATTTACACCCGATGGTTGCCGTTTGTGGGATAAAGAAACTAAGAAAAAACTTGATAAAGATCGTTTCCGTCAAGGCTTAGGCTCGGTGGTTGAATCATATATTGAAGTTGCCGCTAGGCTGGGCTTGGAGTTATAGCAAGCAATAGTAAAAAAGACCCCTAAGGGTCTTTCTTATTATCTTAATATCGAAATTGCGTAAAACTTCTTAAGTGTCGACCACAATATTACCGATTGGTTTGGTGCAGCACGTTAATATTTCATCGTCATCTATAAATGCCAATGGGTCAAGTGTGTACTCCACCTCACCGGCAAGTAATTTGGTTCTGCATACCCCGCAAAAGCCTTCTCTACAATTAAATTGCGCATCTATGTCAGACCGCTCCATTGCCTCTAAGATAGTTTCACTAGATTGATAATCGATAGTGACTTCTTTGCACTCTATTTTCAAACCTTGTCCACAAACGCCATAACGTAAACCAGTATTAGCGCTCTCGCCGTCCACTGGTTTATGCTCAGTTGAAGTGATGGGTTTGTGAGTCAAGATAAGGGCTACTCGACACTACAAATCGAAATCATCAAAATCACCCGCACTTACTTCTGCATCAATTTGCGACACTAAATAAGAGCTTACCTCTACTTCTTGCGGCGCAACTTGTACATTGTCAGAGCTTAAATAGTTATTCATCCACGGTAACGGATTACTCTTACTTTCAAATTCAATCTCTAAACCAATCGCAGCCATACGTTGATTGGCTATGAACTCAACGTAATCACACAAAATCTCTTCGTTCAAACCAAGCATTGAGCCGTCTTTAAACAAATATTTGGCCCATTCTTTCTCTTGTCTCACAGCGGTCAAGAATATTTCTCGGGCTTCTGGCGCACATTCTTTGGCAATTTCTGCCATTTCAGGATCATCTTTGCCTTTTGCCCATAAATTAAGTATGTGCTGGGTACTGGTTAAATGAATATTTTCATCACGCGCAATTAAACGAATAATTTTTGAATTGCCTTCCATTAACTCTCGTTCAGCAAAAGCAAATGTGCATGCAAACGACACATAAAAACGAATGGCTTCTAATGCATTAACAGAATTCATGCATAAAAATAGTTTTTTCTTTAATTCGCGCATGTTTACGAGATAATCTTCACCGTCATTTTGATAAACGCCTTCACCTTGCGATTGGTACAATTGCGTCGCAAAGATTAAGTCATCATAATACTGAGATATGTCGGTTGCTCGTCGCTTAATTTCTTCATTTACCACAATATCGTCAAACACGTCACTTGGGTCAGAGAATAAATTGCGCAGTATATGCGTGTATGAACGTGAATGAATGGTTTCAAAAAACGACCATGTCTCAACCCATGTTTCTAGTTCAGGCAAAGAAATAATAGGCAAAAACGCAATGTTAGGTGAACGCCCTTGTACCGAATCAAGCAGGGTTTGATATTTTAGATTTGACGTAAAGATATGTTTTTCTGCATGGGTAAGTTTACCAAAGTCGACACGGTCTTTACTTACATCTACCTCTTCAGGTCGCCAAAAGAAGCTGATTTGTTTCTCAATTAGCTTTTCAAAAATAGGGTGCTTTTGCTGGTCATATCGGGCCACATTAACCGGATTGCCGAAAAACATAGGCTCACGCATGGTATCAATAGTTTTTTGATTAAACGTTGTGTATTTCATATCTTATAAATGCCTAGTTATTTGTATTATTACAGAGGAAAGATTATATAGTGTTTACGCATAAAACTACCTTACTGCCCATTACATATTCAAATTGTTGAATCATAATAGGCAGTTAGGCTGTAGCTTATATTTTACATGCACCGCCTGCGCAATCGTCATCTTCCTCAATAACCACTTCTCTGGCGTTTGATTTTGATTGGTCAATCGCCAATTCAGCATCTGATTTGTCAGAAGCACCGTCTCTTGTATTATGATAATACAAAGTCTTAATGCCCAACTTATAAGTAGTCAGTAGGTCTTTTAATAATAGCTTCATAGGCACTTTATTGCCTTCGTATTTACCTGGGTCGTAACTGGTATTGGCTGAAATAGTTTGGTCTACAAATTTTTGCATAATTGCAACCAGTTGTAGGTAACCGTCGTTCGAAGGTAAGTCCCACAGTAACTCGTAATTATCTTTTAAGTTTTTGTAATCAGGTACCACTTGCTTAAGCACACCGTCTTTACTGGCTTTAATACTAATATGACCTCTTGGTGGCTCGATACCGTTCGTCGCGTTTGATATTTGCGATGATGTTTCTGATGGCATCAATGCTGATAGGGTACTGTTACGCAGTCCGTATTTGACTACATCTTCACGCAATGCGTCCCAATCATAATGCAAAGGCTCATTGCACACTTTATCCAAGTCTTTTTTGTAGCTATCAATTGGCATAATACCTTTTGAATAGGTGGTCTCATTGAACTTCGGACAAGCGCCTTTCTCTTTGGCTAAGTTATTAGAAGCTTTCATTAGATGATATTGAATGGCTTCGAATGTTCTGTGTATAAGTGGATTTGCACTGCCGTCTGAATATTTAACGCCATTTTTAGCAAGATAATAGGCAAAATTAATAACGCCTATACCTAATGTTCGTCTACCCATTGTAGCATTGTAAGCCGCCGGTACGGGGTAGTCTTGATAATCAAGTAGGCTGTCTAGCGCACGAACAGATAGGTCAGCTAGTTCTGCTAAATCGTCTAACTCTTTTATTGCGCCTAAGTTGAACGCTGACAAAGTACAAAGTGCTATTTCGCCATCGGGGTCGTTAACATGTTGTAGTGGTTTGGTGGGCAACGCAATCTCTAAACATAAGTTGCTTTGACGAACCGGGGCTACCGCAGGATCAAATGGGCTATGCGTATTACAGTGATCAACATTCTGTAGATAAATACGGCCAGTGTTGGCTCGTTCTTGCATAAATTGACCAAATAAATCGATAGCTTTTATGCGTTTTTTGCGAATAGAGGAGTCGTTTTCATATTGAACGTATAAGCGCTCAAACTCTTCTTGGTCAGCAAAAAATGCGTCATAAAGCCCAGGCGTGTCAGAAGGGCTGAACAGGGTAATATAATCGTCTTTAATCATACGCGTGTACATTAGCTTATTGCATTGCACACCGTAATCGAGGTGACGAACACGGTTTTCTTCTACACCGCGATTGTTCTTAAGTACCAATAGTGATTCAATTTCTAAGTGCCAAAGTGGATAGAATAGGGTAGCCGCACCACCGCGGACACCACCTTGAGAACAACTTTTAACGGCTGTTTGAAAATACTTATAAAACGGAATACAGCCAGTATGGAAGGCTTCACCACCGCGAATTGGACTTCCCAATGCACGTATTCTACCGGCATTGATACCTATACCAGCGCGTTGACTCACGTATTTTACAATAGCACTTGCGGTTGCATTGATAGAGTCTAAGCTGTCGCCCGCTTCGATTAAAACACATGAGCTGAATTGGCGTGTAGGTGTACGTACACCCGCCATAATTGGTGTGGGAAGCGATAATTTGAATGTGGACGCCGCATCATAGAAACGTTTGATGTAATCCAATCGTACGTCTTTTTCATACTTTGCAAATAAACATGCAGCGACTAATACATATAAAAACTGTGCACTTTCGTAGATGGCTCCTGTTACTCGGTTTTGTACCAAATATTTCCCTTCTAGTTGTTTCACTGCAGCGTAACTAAAGTCCATGTCTCTTGCATGATCAATAAACGCGTCCATTTCGTCAAACTCTGCTTGACTGTAGTCTTCTAGCAAATGTGCATCATATTTGCCTTGCTCTACCATTTGCGTGACTTGGTCGTACAAACATGGAGGCTCGAATTGGCCATATGCCTTTTTACGAAGATGAAAAATCGCGAGTCTGGCAGCAAGGTATTGATAGTCCGGCGTTTCGGTAGTGATTAAATCTGCAGCTGACTTAATCATAGTTTCGTGGATTTCTTCTGTTTTGATGCCGTTATAAAATTGAATTTGGGCTTTTATTTCCACTTGAGATACAGACACGTCATCGAGACCTTTAGCAGCCCAAGTAACTACTTTGTGTATTTTCTCTAAGTCGATGGGTTCTTGTGTACCGTCGCGTTTAGTCACTAGCAGGTTGTTATTCATTTTAATTGTGCTCTTTTAGCTCATGTCGCAACATCACAACGAGCGCTGCATGCCGCTTTTTTATTAATATTTGGTGAAGTTCTGAATACCGAGTTGTCAATACTGCGTGTTTTTTGACTTATTCAGTAAGCACAAGATAGTGTGTCTTGGTTGCTAATGCAATCACTATATGTAGTGTTTTGCGGCAAATTGCCGTCAATATTTTGACGTCTAAATTATCGGTTAGTATTAGCTAACCCATAAGATGTAACTAGATAGGCGTATGCTCAGATGCAACAACTATATAAAAAAATATCTGTTTAAAAAATACCTAAATTGGAGGTATATTTTTTTATAATAAGAAAGTTATGCTTAGTCTGCTTTATTATAAAGCAGACTATTTCGTCAAAAATAGATTTTAAATTATCCGCTCGCACACCATAAAGTAATTCACATCTACGTTTTTATTGGAGATAAAATATTGCTGGTCAAAGGGGTTAAGATGCAAGCCTGTTAGAAAAAGAGGACTTAGCTCAGTTTTTTCTACCATACGGTTAAGTTCTGCCGGTGTTATAAATTTATCAATATTGTGAGTGCCCTTTGGCACCATGCCCAATATATGTTCAGCAGCAATAATTGCCATCAAATACGATTTTATATTGCGATTAAGCGTTGAAAAAATAACCTTACCACCCGGTTTTACTAGCTTCGCGCATGCAGCAACAACAGAGGCAGGGTCGGGAACGTGTTCAAGCATTTCCAAACAACATACCACATCATACTGTTGAGGATGACTTTGCGCCCAGTTTTCAGCAGTATCCAATACATAATCTACGCTTAATTTTGATTCAAGAAGATGCATTCGAGCGACTTGTAAAGAAGCATCAACCATATCTAAACCAGTTACCGCTGCGCCTTTGTTAGCTAGCGCTTCTGACAGAATTCCACCACCACAACCTATATCAATAGCGGTTTTTCCAAACAAACCGTCAACACAGTCATCGATTAATTCAACACGTATGGGATTAATGTCATGTAGTGACTTAAATTCACCCGTAAGATCCCACCAATAATTGGCGAGAGCTGAAAATTTTGCGAGCTCTTGCGAGTCAACGTTGGTCATTGCTTCTCCTTTGATGACAAATACCACTTTAAATAAACAAACGAAAAAGTATTGGAAAGATGTACACGCGTTTTAAATATACATTTTAGTGTTAGTCAATAATATTGCTGTGTGATGCAATTATGCATGCTAAACACGCTACAGTTTTTATTTACTTAGTGTTACTATAGCGTGATAAACGTTAATAATAACAAAGTTATCGGTAAATTATGACTGCTACTTTTAAGCCTTATAAGTAAGCGTATATAAAACACTGATATACACCAACAAGGATCATGCATTTTATGTCTGATAATGCCAACGAAATTTCGCCTATTAACATTGAAGAAGAACTTAAAAATTCTTATCTAGATTACGCTATGAGCGTAATTGTAGGGCGAGCGTTACCTGATGTACGTGATGGCTTAAAGCCCGTTCATAGACGTGTACTGTTCGCGATGAACGAACTTAAAAACGATTTTAATAAGCCCTACAAAAAGTCAGCTAGGGTAGTGGGCGATGTAATCGGTAAATATCACCCTCACGGTGATTCTGCTGTTTACGATACAATAGTACGTATGGCGCAACCGTTTTCTTTACGGTATATGCTGGTAGACGGTCAAGGGAACTTTGGTTCGGTTGATGGCGACTCTGCAGCGGCAATGCGTTACACCGAAATTCGTATGGCGAAAATTGCTCATGAGCTGTTAGCCGATCTTGACAAAGAAACCGTAAATTTTGTTCCTAACTATGACGGTCAAGAGCATATTCCGGAAGTCTTACCAACAAAAGTACCTAATCTTTTGGTAAACGGCTCGTCGGGTATTGCAGTAGGTATGGCAACTAATATCCCTCCGCATAACCTTAATGAAGTAATTAATGGCACCATTGCATTGATTGAAAATCCAGATATGTCGATTGAAGATTTAATTGAGTATATCCCTGGTCCTGATTTCCCTACTGCAGCTATTATTAGTGGTCGCCAAGGTATTATAAATGCCTATAAAACCGGTCGCGGCAAAATATATTTGCGTGCTAAAGCCGATATAGAAACTGAAGATAATGGTAAAGAAACGATTATTGTTCACGAAATACCGTATCAGGTTAATAAAGCGCGCCTAATTGAAAAAATTGCTGAATTGGTTAAAGAGAAAAAAGTTGAAGGTGTTTCTGCATTACGCGATGAGTCTGATAAAGACGGTATGCGTATTGTTATTGAAGTAAAACGAAACGAATCAGCTGAAGTTCTTCTTAACCACTTGTACGCAAATACGCAATTACAAACCGTGTTTGGCATCAACATGGTTGCCCTAGATAAAACGCAACCTAAAGTGTTTAACCTTAAAGAAGTACTCGAGTCATTTGTACTGCATCGTCGCGAAGTGGTTACCAGACGCACAGTTTATGAGCTTAAAAAAGCACGTGACAGAGCACACATTCTAGAAGGCTTAGCAATAGCACTAGTCAATATTGACCCGATTATTGAGCTGATAAAAGCCTCAAATAGTCCTGCCGATGCAAAACAAGCATTAGTAGGTAAAGGTTGGCAGTTAGGTGATGTTGCTCAAATGCTTGAACGCGCCGGTAACGATGCTGCTCGCCCTGATTGGCTTGCAGAAGAATATGGCATCCGCGATGGCCTATACTTCTTAACCGAAGAGCAAGCTCAAGCTATCCTTGATTTGCGCCTGAACAAATTAACCGGTCTTGAGCATGACAAAATTCTTGCTGAATACCGTGACTTAATTGACATCATTGCTGAACTACTTGAAATACTAGGTAGTTCTAAACGCTTAATGGAAGTCATTACAGAAGAACTCGTCAAAGTACGTGATGAATTTGGCGACGAGCGCCGCACCGAAATCACTGCAGCTAGCCACGATATAGACATAGAAGATTTAATTGAGCGTGAAGAAGTGGTGGTAACCCTGTCGCGCGAAGGCTATGTAAAATATCAAAAATTATCTGACTACGAAGCTCAGCGTCGTGGCGGAAAAGGCAAGTCTGCGACTAAAATGAAAGACGAAGACTTCATAGAAAAACTACTAGTGGCGAATACTCATGATCACATATTGTGTTTTTCTACCCGTGGACGCTTGTATTGGTTAAAGGTATATCAATTGCCATTGGCCAGCAGAAACGCACGCGGCAGACCAATAGTTAATATTCTTCCGCTGGAAGAAAACGAACGTATTACCGCAATTTTACCTATTCAAGAGTTTGAAGCGGGTAAGTTTGTATTCATGGCAACTGCTAATGGCACAGTTAAGAAAACAGAGCTAACTCATTATTCTCGTCCGCGTGCAAACGGCATTATCGCGGTTAATTTAAATGAGGGTGATGAGCTAATTGGTGTTGATTTAACTGACGGTAGCAGCGAAATCATGTTGTTCTCTGATGCCGGTAAAGTGGTTCGTTTTACTGAAGACCAAGTTCGTCCAATGGGCAGAACAGCGTCAGGTGTTCGAGGTATTCGTATTGCTGAAACCGAAAAAGTGGTATCACTTATTGTGCCGCATTCTGATGGTGACATTCTTACCGCGACTGAAAACGGCTATGGGAAACGTACACCAGTATCAGAATACCCGGCCAAGAGCAGAGCAACAAAAGGCGTAGTATCGATTAAAGTATCTGAACGTAACGGTCAGGTAGTGGGTGCTGTGCAAGTAGATGAAAGCAACGAAATGATGCTAATCAGCGACCAAGGCACACTAGTGAGAACGCGAGTGGCCGAGGTATCTTGTGTAGGTCGAAATACACAAGGTGTAAGATTAATTAGAACCGTTGAAGGTGAGCATGTTGTAGGCTTACAAAAAATAGAAGAAGTGATTGATGAAGAAGCGCTTGAAGACGCTGACTCAGACAGTGACACAGCTACAGCAGAAGCCAGTGATACTAACTCAAATGACGATAACCAAGCGCCTGACACAGAAGCATAACCTTGGTAATTAATGTGAGTTAATGTAAAGGGGCAGTGCATGTAATTATGTACTGCCTTTTTACGTAGGAATAAGTAAATGACAATATATAATTTTAGTGCAGGTCCTGCTGCACTACCACAAGCTGTTCTTAAAAAAGCACAAGCTGAATTGCTTGATTGGAATGGGCAAGGCACTTCTGTTATGGAAGTAAGCCATAGAGGGAAACCCTTTATGGCCGTTGCCGAAAAAGCGGAGGCCGACTTAAGGACTTTGCTCAATGTACCTAACAACTACAAAGTGCTGTTTTTACAAGGCGGTGGTCGCGGTCAATTTTTTGCTGTACCACTCAATTTGGCAAAGCGTGGAAATTTAGCGCAGTACTTAGTAAGTGGGCAATGGTCAAAAGGGGCAATTGCTGAAGCAAGTAAATACATGCAAAGCGAAGAGCTGGCCCATAACTACGTAAAAAACGACCTGATATACGTACCTGACCAATCAATGTGGGAAATTAATCCACAAGCCGCCTATGTTCATTATTGTCCTAACGAAACGGTTGACGGTATTGAAATAGATTGGGTTCCACAAACGGGTGACGTGCCATTGGTGGCGGATATGTCGTCAAACATCTTATCTAAGCAAATTAATGTTGCCGACTATGGCATTATTTACGCTGGCGCTCAGAAGAATATTGGTCCATCGGGCTTAGCCTTAGTCATTGTTCGCGACGACTTGTTAGAGTATGCTCGCGATGACATTCCTGCTACATTCCACTATGCCCTACAGGCAAGTAAAGACAGTATGTATAATACTCCTCCTACCTTTTCATGGTATTTGGCAGGGCTCGTTTTTGAATGGTTATTAGAACAAGGTGGTTTAGCCAATATAGAGGCCATTAACCAGCAAAAAGCTGCTTTGTTATATCACTGCATAGATAACAATCCGTTTTACCATAACCGTGTTGCTCCGCAATATCGGTCAAAAATGAATGTTACGTTTCAACTGGCTGACGAATCGCTGAATGCCGCATTTCTTGAGCAATCATTGGCCAATGGTTTGCACGCGCTTAAAGGACACAGAGATGTGGGCGGCATGCGCGCTAGTATATATAATGCTATGCCTTTAGAAGGCGTGAAAACCCTAGTCGATTTTATGCAAGAATTCGCAAGGACCCATGGCTAAAGCCACTTTCCGTAGAAAATAGCCATTGAGGATTAAATAATGGAACAACTTACGTTATCACCCGTCCGTGAGGTATCGGGTGAAGTTAATTTACCGGGCAGTAAAAGTTTATCAAATAGAGCATTATTACTCGCTGCATTAAGTACAGGTACCACTACGCTAACGAACCTATTAGCGTCGGAAGATATCGAACACATGTTAAGGGCGCTAAAACAGCTTGGTGTTGATTATGAGTTAAGTAATAACAACACTCAGTGCGTCGTTACTGGTATTGGAGGCAAGTTTGTCGCCAAAGAAAAGCTTACGCTGTTTTTGGGAAATGCGGGCACTGCTATGCGCCCCTTATGCGCAGCATTGGCATTTTCAGACGTTAACGTGGAGCTTACCGGCGAGCCACGAATGGAAGAAAGACCAATAGGTGATCTTGCCGATGAACTCATTAACGCTGGTGCGAACATCAAATATTTAAAAAATAATGGATATCCGCCTCTTTCTATTCAATCTGGGCATATCAATACGTGTCAGTTTGAAGTAGACGGCAGTGTGTCTAGTCAGTTCTTAACCGCCTTATTAATGGCAGCCCCCTTACTCAACGATACGGTCGAAATACGCATCAAAGGTGTTTTGGTTTCAAAGCCCTATATTGATATCACCTTAGATAGCATGGCTAAGTTTGGCGTAGTGGTTGAAAACTATGATTATCAAAAATTTATTATCAATAAAGGGCAGGCCTATACTGCGCCAGCACACTTTTTAGTCGAAGGTGATGCTTCTTCAGCCTCTTATTTTTTAGCTGCCGCTGCAATTAAAGGCGGTACTATTAAGGTTACGGGTATAGGCAAAGACAGTATTCAAGGTGATATTAGGTTTGCTGATGTATTGGAGAAAATGGGTGCAACAGTAAGCTGGGAGCAAGACAGCATAAGCGTGACAGCCAACACACTGCAAGCAATAGATATGGACATGAATCACATACCTGATGCTGCCATGACAATTGCCACCACAGCGTTATTTGCCAAAGGCACAACACGTATGTCAAATATATACAATTGGCGCGTAAAAGAGACAGATCGCCTGCATGCCATGGCGACTGAGTTAAAGAAGGTTGGCGCAGAAGTGGTAGAAGGGCATGATTTTATTGAAGTCACCCCGCCTACTCGTATTGAGCATGCGGCTATAGATACCTACAACGACCACAGAGTCGCTATGTGCTTTGCATTAGTTGCATTAGATGACAAATGTGGCGTAACAATAAATGATCCTAAATGTACCGCAAAAACCTTCCCTACTTTTTTTGATGAATTTGCTAAAGTCTGTCAACGATAGTTTTCGTATCTTACATTAATCAATATGAACTTTTTGTGAAACAAGGCCCGTTGCAATAGTCGCGGGCCTTTAGGTTTGCACTATTTGTTGAGGTCGGTATAATCGCGGCGATTTTCTGAAACGGGAAGCTTACATGCAAGCAATGCATATAGTAACAGTTGATGGCCCAAGTGGCGCAGGTAAAGGTACCTTAAGTGCGATGCTTGCTGATGCCTATGAATGGCATTTATTAGACAGCGGTGCAATTTATCGTGTACTAGCTGTAGCAGCTTTGCATCATGGTATTGCATTAGATGATATTGACGGACTAACACCTTTGGCTACCGGCTTAGATGTAACCTTTATCGTGACTGACAACGGTAACCGTATCATTTTGGAAGGCGAAGACGTTAGCGATGATATTCGTACAGAAGAGGTGGGAAGCGCTGCATCACAGGTTGCTGCTATTCCCATGGTTAGAGAAGCTTTATTGCGACGTCAGCGTGCTTTTGCAGGCCCACCTGGGCTAATTGCAGATGGCCGAGATATGGGAACCGTGGTATTTCCTGAGGCTATAGCAAAAATATTTTTAACGGCCAGTGCCGAAGTCAGAGCACAGCGTCGTTATGAACAGTTGAAAGCTATGGGCCAAGATGTTAAAATCTCGCGCCTTTTGGCGGATATACAAGCAAGAGATGCTCGAGATTTAAACAGATCAACAGCCCCTTTACTTGCCGCCACCGATGCATTAGAGATAGATTCTTCTGTAATGGGTATAGAGCAAGTATTTGAAAAAGCGAAAGAATTTATAGATTCCAAGCTATTTACCAACGAGCGATAACATCGCTTTTGTTTACCGGACTTAGGATGAGTTTGGTACTTTTTAATAACCCCGTCGTTCTGGATCGAATGGTCGGATTAACCTATGAAAATAAATATGACTGAAAATTTTGCACAACTTTTTGAAGAAAGCCTCCAGCAATTAGAAACGCGCCCAGGCGCAATTGTTAAGGGTACCGTGGTATCAATCGACAAAGACATCGTTCTTGTTGATGCTGGACTAAAATCAGAGAGTGCTATCCCTGTTGAGCAGTTCAAAGCGCTTGATGGGTCACTTGAAATCGCAGTAGGCGACTCAGTTGACGTTGCTCTTGATGCAGTAGAAGACGGTTTCGGTGAAACTATCTTATCGCGTGAAAAAGCCAAACGCCACGAAGCGTGGGTTGAGCTTGAAAAAGCATACGACGATAAAGAAACAATTAAAGGCGTTATTAACGGTAAAGTTAAAGGCGGTTTCACCGTTGAAGTTAACACCGTTCGTGCGTTCTTACCTGGCTCATTGGTTGACGTACGTCCAGTACGCGAGACAAACCATTTAGAAGGTAAAGAGTTAGAATTTAAAGTAATTAAGCTAGACGCTAAGCGCAACAACGTTGTTGTTTCACGCCGCGCAGTAATTGAAGCTGAAAGCAGTGCTGAGCGCGATCAATTACTTTCTAACTTAGAAGAAGGTGATGAAGTTAAAGGTATCGTTAAGAACCTTACTGATTACGGCGCATTTGTTGATTTAGGCGGCGTTGATGGTCTTCTTCACATTACAGATATGGCTTGGAAACGCGTTAAGCACCCAAGTGAAATCGTTAACGTTGGTGATGAAATTAACGTTAAAGTACTTAAGTTTGACAAAGAAAAGTCTCGTGTATCACTTGGCATGAAGCAAATGGGCAGCGATCCATGGCAAGAAATTGCTAACCGTTACCCTGAAGGTGCTAAGTTAAGCGGCGCTGTGACTAACCTGACTGACTACGGTTGTTTCGTAGAAATCGAAGACGGTGTAGAAGGTTTGGTTCACGTTTCTGAAATGGATTGGACTAACAAAAACATCCACCCATCTAAAGTGGTTAACTTAGGTGATGTTGTAAATGTAATGGTACTAGAAATAGACGAAGAACGTCGTCGTATATCTCTAGGTCTTAAGCAATGCATTGACAACCCTTGGGAAACGTTTGCTAAGTCTCACGAAAAAGGCGACAAAGTTAGCGGTAAGATCAAGTCAATCACTGACTTCGGTATCTTTATTGGCCTAGACGGCGGTATTGATGGTTTGGTTCACTTATCTGACATTTCATGGCAGAAACAAGGTGAAGAAGCGGTTCGCGATTATAAGAAAGGCGATGAAATTAGTGCAGTAGTACTACAAGTTGACCCTGAGCGTGAGCGTATTTCACTTGGCGTGAAGCAAATCGAAGAAGATCCGTTCAATAAGTATCTGACAGATAACAAGAAAGGTGCTATTGTTAATGGAACTGTAATTGAGGCCGATGCTAAAGGTGTAACTGTTCAACTAGCAGAGGAAGTTGAAGGTTATATCCGTATTGGTGACCTTGCACGTGAAAGAGTGGAAGACGCAAGTGAAGTTGTAAAAGTGGGTGATACCATTGATGCGAAATACACAGGCGTTGACCGTAAGAATCGCGTAGTTAATTTGTCAGTGAAAGCTAAAGATCAAGCCGATGAGAAAGAAGCGCTTGATAAAGTGAATAACCAGACTGAAGATGCAGGCTTTGCAAACGCAATGGCTGAAGCATTTAAAGCTGCAAAAGGCGAATAACACACGCTGTTCGGAGCGACTAATCTAGTCGCTCCACTTTATACCTTTCATTTCGGTTGCCCAATACACTTTACAATGATTACTATTGGAGTACGCACGTGACCAAATCAGAACTTATAGAACGCTTATCACTTAAAACCAATGACCTCCAAGGTAAAGACCTTGAGAATGCGGTAAAAGAATTACTTGAACAAATGGCGCAAACATTACAGCGCGGTGATAGAATTGAAATTCGCGGTTTTGGTAGTTTTTCGTTGCATTACCGTGCCCCTCGCGTTGGTAGAAATCCCAAGACAGGCGATAAAGTAGAATTAACCGGTAAGCATGTACCGCATTTTAAAGCGGGTAAAGAACTAAGAGATAGAGTCGATCTATAATTAGTTCTCGTGTTTCATTGCAGTATGTAGGAATAATATGAAAGGGATTATATTACTTGTATTGGCGGTAGTATTTTTATTACTCGCCATTGTTGTTGGTTCTCGTAACGCCGATGTGGTAACAATTAATTATTTAATTGCACAAATAGACATGCGAGTCTCCACATTTATGGTGGTATGTTTAGCAGTAGGTTTTTTCCTTGGCATAAGCACCATATTAACCAAATACTTAGCGTTAAAGGTCAGGTTTACCGCCATGCAAAGACGGCTAGACAAACTACAATCAAGCAAGCCTGCATAAATGATTGAGCTTCTATTCCTATTGTTGCCAGTAGCGGCAGCATACGGTTGGGTTATGGGGCGTAATAGCCTACGTAGTGCCCAACGCAAACAATCTTCAATTTTATCAAACCATTATTACAAAGGTTTGAACTTTTTACTGTCAGATGAACCCGACAAAGCCGTTGATACGCTGATCAAAATGATCAGTGTTAACAATGACACTATTGAAACCCATATTGCGATGGGAAACTTTTTTCGCCACCGCGGTGAATTAGATCGTGCCATACGTGTTCATCAAAACTTGGTTAGCCGCGATGAAATCAGCAATAAACAAGAGTCATTGGCGCTAGTTGAATTAGGGACGGATTACTTACTTGCGGGGTTCCTTGAACGTGCAGAAGGTGTTTTTATTCAATTACTTGAGAATGAACGCCACTTTCAAGTTGCGCAGCAAAAACTATTTAGTATTTATCAAGTGACCAAAGAGTGGAATAAGGCTGTTGAACTTGCCAGTCGCAGTTTAAAGGTCACGCCAAATGATGAACATCTTTATCTGTTATTGTCACACTTTTACTGTGAACAAGCCGTTGATTTTGTAAACGAAGGTGACTTAGAACAAGCACAATCTACCTTAAAAAAAGCGGTTATGGTTGAGGGAAAACAGGTTAGGGCTTGGCTAGAGCTCGGTAAACTCGCGCTAAAACAAGAGCAGTATGATCAAGCAATGGATTATTTAACTGAAATACCAAAACGCGATTTAGATTGGTTAAGTGAGGCAATTCCCTTACTAGAAACCAGCGCGGGTAAATCAGACAATTGGGATAAACTAGAAAGAATTCTTGAACCCTATTGGCAAAAATGTGCATCGTCTTACATTGCTAAGGTCAATATCATTGCTAAAAAAGGGGATATAGAGCCCGCTGTTGAGACACTTCTAACACAATTAAAACAACATCCAACGATGCGCGGTTTTAAATCGCTTATGTCGTTATATCAACAACTTCTAGCCGATGAGCGCACCCAACAAAGCATTGAACATTTACATCAATTAATTGATAAACAAATTGCACAACGCCCCAAGTATCGCTGCCAAAGTTGTGGTTTTTCGGGTAGACAATTATATTGGCTTTGTCCATCTTGTAAAAAATGGTCGGTCATTAAACCTATAAAAGGACTAGACGGTGAGTAATGTAGTATCTCCAGTTATTGTTGCGCTTGATTTTGACAACATGAGTAAAGCCAAACAACTCGTCAGTCAACTTTCCCCCCAAAACTGTAGACTCAAAGTAGGCAAAGAAATGTTTACTTTGTTCGGGCCAGATTGGGTTAGATATTTGGTTGATAATGGTTATGACGTATTTTTAGATCTAAAATTCCATGATATTCCCAATACCGTTGCCAAAGCAGTATCTGCCGCCAGTAAACTTGGTGTGTGGATGGTGAATGTGCACGCTAGTGGTGGCGGCGACATGATAACAGCAGCTAAAGATGCTGCTTTATCAGCAACATCGTCTCCTTTATTAACCGCGGTAACGATTCTGACGAGTATGGACCAGCGCCAGTTTACACCTGTTTATCAATCGCAAAATATTCAAGAAAAGGTTGTAGCACTGGCAAGCTTGGCACAAGATTCTGGCGCAGATGGAGTAGTTTGTTCTGCTCAAGAGGCATTAGTGCTGCGAAAAACGCTTAATACTAACTTTAAGCTTGTGACGCCGGGAATTCGACCGGCTGGTAGTAATGTAGATGACCAAAAACGCATAATGACGCCGGCAAAGGCCATGCAAGAAGGCGTTGATTACCTAGTAATTGGCAGGCCAATTACGCAAGCTGAAGATCCTAAGCAAGCTTTGCACAATATTAACCAGTCGCTTAGCGTAGTTTAAGCATGGTAGCTAACGCTCTTATTGCGTTAGCTACCATCATTTTCTATTATTTTAAGGCGCTTGCCGCATCGCAATACTGTAAATCAAGCGTATCGCCCAATGCATCTACAACCGCTTTATATGTTACCAAGCCGTTATGTACGTTCAATCCATTGAGTAAATGAGGGTCATCTAGCATGGCTTGCTTTGCACCTTTATTGGCTAGCGCTAAACCGAAGGGCAAGGTCGCATTATTCAAGGCCATAGTACTGGTTCTTGCCACGCCGCCAGGCATATTAGCCACACAATAATGCACCACATCATCAATTATATATACGGGATCTTGGTGGGTTGTGGCTTTCGATGTTTCAAAACATCCACCTTGGTCAATGGCTACGTCAACTAATACTGAGCCAGGCTTCATGTTTTTAATATGTTTCTTATTTAGAAGCTTAGGTGCTGCTGCACCTGGTATTAGTACGGCGCCAACCACTAAATCGGCGCGTGATGAATAATATTCAATGGCATCTTCGGTAGAATAAACCGTTTTGATTTGTGAGCTAAATATGTCATCTAATTCACGTAAACGTGGCAGTGAACGGTCAAGTAATGTGACGTCTGCGCCTAGACCTACAGCCATTTTCGCTGCATTAAGGCCTACCACACCACCGCCTATAATGAGTACTTTACCGGCGGCCACACCAGGAACGCCACCAAGTAAGGTGCCGCTGCCACCGTGAGCCTTTTCTAAATAGTGCGCTCCGGCTTGAACTGCCATGCGGCCAGCAACTTCGCTCATAGGCGCAAGTAAGGGCAATGCTCCACGATTATCCGTAACGGTTTCATAAGCAATACACGTTGCTTTTGAAGCGACTAATAATTCTGTTTGCACAGGATCAGGCGCAAGATGCAAATAGGTGTACAAAATTTGCCCTTCACGCAGCATTTTACACTCGTTAGGTTGCGGCTCTTTTACTTTCACGATCATTTCTGCACTGGCAAAAATTTCCTCTGCAGTCTCAATAATAGTGCCGCCAGCAGAAAGGTAATGCGCATCGGTAAATCCTATCGCAGTACCAGCGTCTTTTTGTATCAGCACATTGTGTCCACATGCTGAAAATTCTTTTACCGCAGCAGGTGTTAGTCCTACTCTGTATTCATGATTTTTTATTTCTTTTGGAACGCCAACTATCATTGTTATTATCTCTTGAGTAAAAATTCAGCGCTAATTGTAAAGTAAATTTTAAAAATAAAAATTTTGTATTTTATCAAATTGCAGTATATTCCACTTAATAATAATGATTTTTCGGTATTTAATATGCTTGTAAAAACCCCGAAACATATTGATAAAATAGACAGACGAATTCTTATAGAGCTTCAAAAAAACGGCAAAATTTCTAATGTTGACTTGGCTAAAATCGTTGGTTTAAGCGCTAGTCCTTGTTTAGAGCGAGTAAAAAGACTTGAGCAGCAAGGGTATATTGTTAATTATCAGGCACGTTTAGATCCTAACTTGCTAGGTGCCGCCATGTTGGTTTTCGTAGAGATTACATTAACCAAAACATCGGTTGATATCTTCGCAGAATTTTCTACTGCGGTGCATGAGCATGAGGATATTCAAGAATGTCATTTAGTATCGGGGAATTTTGATTTTTTGCTAAAAACACGGGTTGCCGATATGTCGAGTTATCGTAAACTGCTTGGGGATACGCTGCTTCGTTTGCCGGGTGTGAGTGAATCACGCACGTACGTTGTTATGGAAGAAGTGAAACACACTAACAGTATCAAGATTAATTTGAAGTAGGCAAATTACTTATTTGCTGTAACAGACTGCTGTTTAAAACAAGGCTTTATGATACTCTTAAAACATATGCTAAGTGAATGATAAACAACGCAGTATTATAATAATAAAGATGAACACAACAGAACTATGACAAGACTATCGGGTATTCAAAGAATTATGGAAGTGGGCATGATAATTTCGTGCGCGTTTGCGTTTTTTTTATTGGTAGCACTCGCGTACTTTCATCCCAGCGATCCTGGTTGGAGCCAAGCAGGTCTTGAATCTAACGTACAAAATATTATGGGGCCAGTTGGCGCATATTTAGCTGATGTGTTGTTGTTTACCTTTGGTATTACCGCTTATATTATTCCTTTTTGCATTGCTTTTGTGGGTTGGTTTGTGTTTTTAC
Organism: Glaciecola sp.; assembly: GCA_049650345.1. Lineage (GTDB taxonomy): Bacteria > Pseudomonadota > Gammaproteobacteria > Enterobacterales > Alteromonadaceae > Glaciecola. The sequence continues at coordinate 33,384 of JBARZY010000213.1, forward strand.
ACATTAAAAGTGTAGGACAACTCGATTATTTAACGATTGCATTGCGCTTGATTGGCGTCATCTTTTTAGTATTTGGGTTTACGGGTATTGCCAGTATCAACTTCGATGACTTTTACAGTGTGTCAGCAGGTGGGGCAATGGGAGACATTATAAGTGATGCCTTGGTTCCCCATTTCAATTTTGTGGGTGCTGTGTTGCTCCTGCTTTGCTTTTTTTGTACAGGATTTACGTTAACTACCGGAATTTCATGGTTTAAGCTAATAGATTCTGTGGGGGCTGGTGTAATATGGACATCTAAAAAACTTACTCGCATGCCAAAGCAAATCTCGCAATTAAGTCTGCCTTCATTTGAAAAGCGCAGTGAGCGAAGTGATAAAAACAGCGAAGACAACAACAGTATCCAAATTACAAGTTTACGCGCTGAGCCACCTGAACAAACAAGTGACGAATCGTACACTATACCAAAAGATGTATTACACAAAGTTGTGTCTGCTAATACTGAGAACACAAAGGAATCATCGCATACTGAATCGATTACCCAAAATGACAGGTCCAAAGAGGCGCCGCCGTGGGATGATGACGTTGGCGCTGTGCATAGTGATGATATGCCCGTTAAGATCAGAACGAGCAAGCCAGCGCTTGTAAAAACACCTGAAAAAATACAACAACAAGCAGGGCAGGGGAACGCCCCTTCTGTTCAGGCAACAACTGATACGAGTAACGAAACACTGCTTCCATCATTTGATTTACTGCAACGGGCAGATAAAAAAGAAAATCCCATTAGCGAAGAAGAGTTGCAGCAAATAGCCCGCTTATTAGAGGCTAAGTTGCTAGATTTTAACGTACAGGCCAATGTTGTGGACGTATTGCCTGGACCAGTTATAACAAGGTTTGAGTTAGAGTTAGCACCCGGCGTGAAGGTCAGTAAAATTACCACTTTAGCCAAAGATTTAGCCCGCGCGATGTCAGCAATGTCAGTGCGTGTGGTAGAGGTTATACCGGGCAAATCAGTGATTGGACTAGAATTGCCCAATCAGCACAGGGAAATGGTACGTCTAAGTGAAGTGATTGAATGTGAAGAGTTTCAAAAGAAATCATCGCCACTTACTATGGTATTAGGTGCCGATATTAGCGGGCAGCCAGTGATTGTTGATTTGGCCAGCATGCCACATTTGTTGGTTGCCGGTACTACGGGTTCGGGTAAATCAGTTGGCGTTAATGTGATGATTTTAAGCTTGTTGTATAAGTCGACACCCGAAGACGTGCGCTTGATTATGATTGACCCTAAAATGCTAGAGTTGTCGGTATATGAAGGCATTCCACATTTGCTTGCCGAAGTGGTTACCGACATGAAAGAAGCATCAAATGCATTGCGTTGGTGTGTAGGCGAAATGGAACGCAGATACCGCTTAATGTCGGCCCTAGGCGTGAGAAATTTGAAAGGCTACAACAAGAAGATAGCAGATGCAAAAGCAGCTGGTGCCCCCATACTCGACCCCCTCTGGCGTTTTGAAGAGAGCATGGAAACAAGCGCTCCTGAACTTGATAAGTTGCCTGCTATAGTCGTAATTGTTGATGAATTTGCCGACATGATGATGATAGTCGGTAAAAAAGTTGAAGAACTGATCGCTCGAATAGCACAAAAAGCCCGTGCAGCAGGTATTCATTTAATATTGGCCACTCAGCGTCCTTCGGTAGATGTGATTACAGGCTTGATTAAAGCCAATATACCCACACGCATAGCGTTTCAAGTATCGAGTAAAATTGATTCACGTACCATTTTAGATCAGCAAGGCGCTGAGTCATTACTTGGCATGGGTGACATGTTGTATAATCCTCCTGGAACGAGTATTACTACCCGCGTTCATGGTGCATTTGTAGATGATCACGAAGTGCATGCGGTAGTTGCCGATTGGAAAGCTCGTGGTGAGCCCGACTATATTGACGAAATATTAAATGGCGATAGTGGCGGCGATATTTTGCTACCGGGCGAACAGGCTGAAAATAGCGACGAGGAGTACGATGCGGTATACGATGAAGCACTGGCATTTATTACTGAAACCAGAAAAGTATCGATATCGAGTATTCAGAGAAAATTCAGAATTGGTTACAATCGTGCCGCAAGAATTGTTGAACAATTTGAACAAAATGGCGTCGTAAGTACTGCCGGCCACAATGGCAATCGTGAGGTATTGGCACCTCCTCCAATTAGGGACTAACATGAAATTTAACCGTATTAAGCCATTAATTTATTTGTGCAGCCTAATGGGCCTTAGTACATCTTATTCTGCTATTGCTACAGAGCCTAGCAGTTTTGCAAGTAAGCCAAATCTAGTCAATGTTGGTACGTCAGCTAAAAACAGCAAAATGGCAAAGACTGAATTACGCACTTTACTTAATCAATTTGTGAACTTACAAGCTAGTTTTAATCAACAAATTGTGGATGCGCAAGGCACACCACTTCAAGCAACCACAGGTAAAGTTATACTCAGTAAACCGCAAATGCTGAGGTGGGAAACGTTACAGCCTGATCCGTCTCAGCTCATTGCCGATGGTAGCACCGTATATAATGTTGATCCTTTTGTAGAGCAAGTTACACTTATTGACCAAGCTTCACTTACTCAGTCTAACCCTTTGATGCTATTAGTGAGCGACGACGACGCACAATGGGATGCAGTAGAAATTGAGAAACAAGATGATGAATTCGTTGTTCGTTCATTAGATCCTAACGCTTTGATAAACGTGGTGATATTAAGTTTTGATCAAGCTGGCCGCATATCGTTACTCAGCTCGGTTGATAGGCAGCAGCAACGCAACGTAATAGAATTTTCAGATGTTACTGTGAACGCCATATTACCCAGTGATACCTTTTCTTTCGTGGCGCCAAATAATTGGGTAATTGACGATCAACGCTCAACAAACTGACCATGAATGATTCTTCTACGCCACTGGCCCATTTGCTAAGGCCAACCTTACTTGAGCACTATGTAGGGCAGCAGCATTTGGTGGGGAGTAACGGGCCAATTAAAACCTTATGTGAAAACAAGCAATTGTGCTCGATGATTTTATGGGGTCCACCAGGCTGTGGCAAAACCACTATGGTAAATTTGCTAGAGCATTATTGGGGCTTAGAAATTATTACATTGTCTGCTATTAACAGCGGCGTAAAAGACATTAAAGCGATTGTTGAAAATACCTCTGGTGGTTTATTTACCCACACTACCATTGTGTTTGTAGACGAAATACATCGCTTTAACAAAGCACAACAAGATGCATTTTTACCGTATGTTGAACGTGGTGATATTGTACTAATTGGGGCAACTACCGAAAACCCCGCATTTTCAGTTAACCGCGCATTATTATCCCGTATGCGGGTATTTACCTTAGAGCCGTTAGAAGAACCCGACCTACAACAATTACTTGTAAGGGCAATTGCACACCTTAGTAAAGTACAAAATATTCGGATTGATATTGCCCCACAAGCTGCCACTGCTCTAGTAGTAGCGGCGAATGGTGATGCGCGAAGGTTGTTGAGTAATATCGAGGTGGCAGTGCAATTGCTGCCACAAAATAAACCTGAGCTCACTGTTGATATTGTGACACAGGCCTGCGGGCAGCAAATAAGCAGCTTTGATAAACAGGGCGACTACTACTATGATGTATTATCGGCTTTTCATAAATCGATAAGAGGCTCATCGGTAGATGGCGGCTTGTATTGGTTTGCGCGCTTGTTGCTAGCTTCAAGCGACATTACGCCTATATGTCGCCGACTATTGGCTATTGCTAGTGAAGACATTGGGAATGCTGATCCGAATGCCCTTGAGGTCTGTGTAAATGCTTGGGATGTGTATCATAGAGTAGGGCCGAAGGAAGGTGAAAGGGCAGTAGCACAAGCGGTAATTTATTGTGCGCTAGCGCCTAAAAGCAATGCCGTATATGTTGCTTTTAAGTCGGCAATGAAGCTAGCTAAGCAACATCCTAATGCGCCGGTGCCCTTGCATTTGCGAAATGCCACCAGTGAGTTTACTGAAGAACTTGGGCATGGTAATGGCTACCAATACGCCCATAATTATGAATATGCATTTACGCCTAAACAATCATACCTACCAAATGAAATAGGTGAACAAGATTTGTATCAGCCAAGTGACCGAGGCTTAGAGAAAAAACTGCAACAAAAAATGGCGTTTTTAGCGGCGTTAAAAAAGGAAAATACGTAATGGCATATGTATACATAGCACTAGGTGGCGCCATTGGAGCATGCCTTAGGCATTTTTTAACGCTTCAAAGCATAAAATTATTGGGTAAAGGCTTTCCCTTTGGTACTCTTGCGGTAAATATTATTGGCGCATTTGCTATTGGTTGTTTATACGCTTGGATAAACCAACAGCAAGGCCTATCTGACAACCTCAGATTGTTTTTTGGGGTGGGCGTGTTAGGTGCGTTAACCACATTTTCAACATTTTCATATGACACATTGTTACTCTTGCAGCATGGCGAAATAGCAAAGGCTGCACTAAATGTGATTATTAACGTTAGTCTATGCTTGTTAGGTGTATGGCTAGCCTATACTTTAGTAAAAGGATAAATTGATCCATGTTAGACCCTCGATTGCTTCGCAATAACATTGAAGAAACTGCAAAAGCCCTAGCGGGCCGTGGTTTTACACTTGACATAGAAGCATACAATCGCTTAGAAGAAAAACGTAAATCACTGCAGATGGACACACAAGACCTTCAAAACGAACGTAACGTTAGGTCCAAGTCCATTGGTAAAGCAAAAGCTGCAGGAGAAGATATTAAGCCCTTGTTAGCACAAGTGGACCAACTAGGGGTCAAACTTAGTGAGGCCAAAAGTGCTTTAGATGAGGTGCAAACGGCCCTAACTAGTTTTTATCAAGAAATACCAAACCTGCCTGCAAGCGATGTGCCTGTGGGGAGTAATGAAGACGAAAATGTTGAAATTCTAAAGTGGGGAGAGCCTACCAGTTTTAATTTTACGCCTAAAGACCATGTTGATGTGGCTGAAGGCTTAAGCAAAGGACTCGACTTTGAAACTGCTGCGAAGTTGTCAGGCAGCCGTTTTGTGGTAATGAATGGCAAAGTAGCTAGGATGCACAGAGCCCTAGCGCAATTCATGCTAGACGTGCATACGCAAGAGCATGATTATGAAGAGGTATATGTACCTTACTTAGTTAATGCAGACAGTTTGTATGGCACAGGCCAATTACCTAAATTTGGCGAAGATTTGTTTCATACACAACCGGCGACTGAAGAAGGGCAAGGCTTATCACTCATTCCAACGGCCGAAGTTCCGCTAACTAACATTGCGCGCGATACTATTTTTAACGCCAACGAATTGCCCATAAGAATGACTGCGCATACGCCGTGTTTCAGAAGTGAAGCGGGCTCATACGGTAGAGATACTCGCGGTCTCATTAGGCAGCATCAATTTGATAAAGTAGAAATGGTGCAATTAGTGCACCCTAGCAACAGTATGGATGCATTAGAAGCCCTTACGGGGCACGCTGAAGCGATACTTCAAAAGCTTAAGCTGCCTTATAGAAAAGTGGTTTTATGTACCGGTGATATGGGTTTTGGGGCAACAAAAACCTACGATTTAGAAGTATGGCTGCCGGCTCAAAACACCTATCGTGAAATTTCGTCTTGTTCTAATATGGGCGATTTCCAAGCGCGTCGCATGCAAGCGCGATACAAGTCAAATGATATGAAAAAGCCAGAATTATTGCACACCCTTAATGGCTCTGGATTAGCAGTCGGACGCACATTGGTAGCTATTTTAGAAAACTACCAATTGGAAGACGGTTCTATTACTGTGCCTGAAGCACTTGTTCCTTATATGAATGGTATAAGCAAAATATAAGTGTATTGTTACATACAAAAATGCCCACTATATGTGGGCATTTTTATGTGTGCTATAAACACCTAGCTGGCTTGGGTAGACCCGCCAACTTAGTCGCAATTTTAGCAGGACCTTTTGGAAATAGTCGATACAAATAACGACTGTTGCCTTTCTCTTCGCCGTATTCATTTTGTAGCGCTTTCACCAATGCTCTGATGGCTGGGCTGGTATCATAAGTTTCGTAAAAGTTGCGCACAAAATGAATGATTTGCCATCGCTCTTCAGTAAGGTCAATGGCTTCATTTTTGGCAATTGTGCGGGCTACTTCTACAGACCATAATGCGCTATCTAGCAAATAGCCTTCTTTATCGGTTGGTATTACAGTGTCTTGTACTTGTATAGAAAATGCTGGCGTCATTGCACACTCACAATAGGTTGATGTTGCTCACATAACGCGACCCATTCATTGTGAGTGATCAAGCTTAGTCTATCTGGTTTGTTCAAGCCAGCCGCTAGCCAATCAGCCTGTAGAGCGTACAAAACTGCATTGGGATACTCATTCAAAATGTTCTTGGCCGCATACACGCCATTTTGCAGCAACAAAATAGGTGTTTCGTTAATAGTATATTGCTTTAGCAAGTCTGCTTGATTACATAGTAATTGAATTAGCATATTAGAATACCAATATGTGCTGTGCCTGTTGGCAAAGTTGATTAAATTGATCACTATTGATGATGTCAGCATTGTTGATTTGCTGTTTGCTTAAGTCACGTTGTATTAGGCAGTTACTAAGCACAAAGCAATCTTCAATATCAAAAAGTGGTAAAGCCGATAATTTTTTAAACATGTTTTTTTGCTTTATTTCACTAGCGTCTTGCGCAGAAACAAGCTGATATACACCGTCGTGCATAAATACACATTTTACGTGTAAGCCAATGTTACTTGCCGCTAGTGCTGCTTCAAAAGCGTCTATGGAAGAGCTTGTAGAGTAGGGCGCAGCGGTGCATTGAATCAAAATATAGGGTGTCATAATTGTATTGATATTGCTTGTGATGCCAGCGCGGCAAAATAATCGCTTAGGCCTACTGATGAAAAGTGAGGGGCAACGTTAGCTGTAAGCGCAAGCCTACTTGCATCTTCTTCACCAACAATTCCTCTACGAATGCCAGCAGTGCTGCATACATTTAAGCTGACGCCATGCTGTGTATGCAAGGCTAACCACTGATTATAAATATCAAGTTCACTGCTCGAAGCGCAAGACAACGTAGAGGCATTTTGCACCCCGCTTTGATAAAAAAATACTTGTTCAATGGTATGCCCACTACTAATGGCAGCTTGGCAGAATGCAATCGCATTACTGCTATTACGCGCATCAAAAGGACTTTTAGTGACCATTAATACAAAAGATGAGGCCATAGTGTTAACGCTCATTACCCTATACAACAGTTGCTGAGTAGTATAACAAAATACCTAGGAATAGATAAAAAAAACGCCCCTAATTAGGAGCGTTTTTAGACAAATTTGAACTTAGTCTTCAGTAATATTTAGTATTGATAGTATCGACAAGAATATATTGTATATACTTAAATACAAACTAACTGTAGCGCGAATATAGTTGGTTTCGCCACCATGGATAATACGGCTGGTGTCAAACAAAATGAAGCCTGACATAATAAACACAATTACCGCATTAATCGCTAGGGTTAAAGCGGGCATGGCGAAGAAGATGTTTGCTATGATAGCAAGTAACGCAACGACCATCCCTACCATCAAAAAACCGCCCATAAAGCTAAAGTCTTTTCGAGACACTAATGCGTATGCCGATAGTGAAAAGAACACAACGGCAGTAGCGCCTAGCGCTTGTGCAACTAAATGGCCTGAACCAGCCGCTAAGTAAGCACTGATAATAGGGCCAATAGAACCGCCTATTAAACCGGTAAAAGCAAACACCCAAAATAAGCCAGCAGCGGTGTCAGCTTTCTTTTGTACCACAAACAAACAAATAAAAGCACCTATAACCATGGCAAAGTAGCCAATCATGCCAATGTTTAACATAGATGTTATTGTTGCTGTAATTGCGCTAAAACCAACGGTTAACGCTAACAACATATATGTGTTGCGAAGCACCTTATTTATTTCTACCGCAGGTGTCGCGCTTGCACTAGAATACAAAGTACGTCTTTCCATTTTTATCTCCAATTAATGCTTGAGTGATTTGCTAAACTATTATTTAGTCTATATGTAGGGTGTTTGGTTCAATAATTCAAGATTTTTCGAACAATATTTAGCATAAAGTGTAAAGTTTGTTTAAAAAACCTGCGAACGAACCATTTAATTGAATTTTTTTGTGTTTAGTACTTTACAACAAGGCAATTCAAATTTAATATGCGCACCTCGTTGGAGAGTTGGCAGAGTCCGGTTGAATGCACCTGACTTGAAATCAGACGAAGGGTCAAACCTTCCGGGGGTTCGAATCCCTCACTCTCCGCCACATTCAAAGGCTCGCAGAAATGCGAGCCTTTTTTCGTTGTCAGCAAGAAAGAACCACATCAACAAATAACTACTATGCAAAGGTATAGTTTTCCATAAAATTTGATCGTACTATACCAAAATAATAAAAATTCAGTTTAATCTGATTTAATAAGGCTGTAGTACTGTGATCAAAATTTTAGTGGTAGATGACCATGACCTTGTTCGAACGGGTATCGTACGCATTCTTAAAGACGAAAAAGGTTTTAAAGTAATAGAAGAATTAGGTTCGGGCGAGGCTGCCATTGACTATTGCCGCCGCCATTCTCCCGATATTATCCTTATGGATGTATCGATGCCTGGCATAGGAGGCATAGAAGCCACTAAGAAACTCGCCCGTATATGCGACAGCGCAAGAGTTATCTGCGTATCAATGTTAACTGAAAACCCTATTCCAGCAAAAATAATGCAAGCCGGTGCATTTGGCTTCTTATCAAAAGATGCTGAGCCGAGTGAAATGGTCAATGCCATTTATAAAGTACACTCTGGGCAAAAATACGTTTCCCCTGATATTGCCCAGCAAATCGCCATTGGCGCGCTTGACTTAAATAGCGACAATCCATTTGAGCAACTTTCAGATCGTGAACTTGAAATTACTTTCATGCTTACTCGCGGGGTTAAAGTCACTGATATTGCGAAAAATTTAGGGATTAGCGCAAAAACAGTTAATACATATCGTTACCGTATGTTTGATAAATTGCATATTGGTTCAGATGTCGAGCTCACCCATTTGGCAATTCGTCATAAGTTAATAGTGTCTTCGTAAGGAAATACGGTTTGTCAGAAGCATCTTCGTTTGACCATAACGAATTTTTAAAACACTTATCTAGCCAAGCTGGCGTATATCGAATGTACGACAGCACCGACAAAGTCATTTATGTTGGCAAAGCAAAAAACCTCAAAAAGCGTGTTAGCAGTTATTTTCGTAAGACAGTTGATTCACCTAAAACAAGATCGTTGGTAGCCAATATTGCGAACATGGACGTTACTTTGGTTTCTAGCGAGACCGAAGCGTTTCTGTTAGAAAATAATTACATCAAAAAATATCGCCCGCGTTATAACGTGGTGCTGAGAGACGACAAGTCTTATCCGTTTATTTTTATTTCAGAACATGCACATCCACGGTTAAGTTTTCATCGTGGCCCCAAAAAGAAAAAAGGGGAGTACTTTGGGCCGTATCCAAGCGCATGGTCTGTGCGTGAAAGCTTGCGCTCAATGCAAAAGATTTTTCCGATAAGACAATGTGAAGACAGCTATTATCGCGCCCGTTCAAGGCCTTGCCTGCAATATCAAATGAAACGTTGCAGTGCACCTTGTGTAAGTGGTTATGTTAGTGACGAAGATTATAATGAGCAAGTCACACTCGCGAGTTTATTTTTACGCGGTAAAAATGCGCAAGTCATCGGTACACTAGTAGAAAAAATGGAACATGCCAGTGATGCTCTCAATTTTGAAGCCGCGGCAAAATATAGAGATCAAATAAGTGCACTCAGAAAAGTCCAAGAACAACAGTTTGTTGCTGGTACACAAGCTGAATTAGATGTGTTTGGATTTACCTTTAAACATGGCATTGCATGTATTTTTGGCGTTTTTATTCGCGATAATCAAGTGCTGGGCTCAAAGGCATTTTTCCCGAAAGTACCGCGCAACAGCACTGAAGAGGAAGTATTTAAATCGTTTATTTTGCAATTTTATTTGGCAGGCAATAAATTAATTCCCAAGCAAATAGTCGTCCCCCTTAAGTTTGAAGAAATGAATGTTGTAGAACAAGTGCTAAGTATTGAAGCAAAATATAAAGTGCAGTTTTATGAGGGGGTACGCGACGAAAAACGTAAATATCTACAAATTGCAGCAAATAACGCGCAAAATTCATTAGAAACGCAGCTAAATCAACAAAAGTCGATATTTGCTCGCTTTACCAATCTTGAGAAAATTTTGGAAGTAGATACGCCTATTAAGCGTATGGAGTGTTTTGATATTTCGCACACCTCAGGTCAACAAACGGTTGCATCTTGTGTAGTATTTGATCGCAATGGGCCATTAAAGTCAGATTATCGATTGTTTAATATTGACGGTATAACACCGGGTGATGATTATGCAGCGATGGATCAGGCATTAAAACGACGTTACAAAAAAGCAGTGAAAGATGCTAAGTTACCCGATTTGTTGCTAATTGACGGCGGAAAGGGACAGTTATCACAAGCCGAAGCACACTTTAAAAACTGGCCAGAAGACATTAAACCGATGATAGTGGGCGTTGCTAAAGGCACTACCCGTAAAGCTGGCTTAGAAACTCTCATATGGGCATTTTCCCATGACACTATTGCTGTGGAGTCAGATTCACCGGGTTTGCATTTAATACAGCATATACGTGATGAATCGCACAGATTTGCAATAAGCGGTCATAGAGCCCGCCGACAAAAAGTAAAAACGCAATCACCATTGCAAGACATACCTGGCATAGGGCCTAAAAAACGTCAAGCTTTACTCAAATATACGGGCGGTTTGCACGGACTGAAGAAAGCTAGTAAAGAAGAGATCGCCAAAGTACCGGGGATAAGTGTCGAACTTGCAGACATCATATACGATCACCTTCATGGGTAAGCGCTGCGGAGAATTAATTTAGCCACCACAATTATGTGAGTTCTGGTATCATTAGCACTACTATGTTGTAAAAGAGATATTTGCTGTTGTGATTTGGACAATTCCTAATTTAATAACCATTTTCCGAGTATTGCTAATACCAGTATTTGTTACCGTGTATTTTCTAGATTGGAAATGGGCGCAAGAAGCAGGGGCTTTCATATTTTGGTTAGCCGCCATAACCGACTGGTTTGACGGGTATTTAGCTCGCAAACTACAACAATCAAGCCCATTTGGTGCGTTCTTAGATCCTGTTGCAGATAAATTAATTGTTGCTGCGGCATTATTAATGATTACTCATGAATATGCCTCGGTATGGATTACCGTACCGGCAATCATTTTGTTAATGCGAGAAATATATATTTCAGCCTTGCGTGAATGGATGTCATCAATAGGCGCATCTGAAACGGTTAAAGTCAGTTTTATTGGTAAAGCAAAAACTACCGTTCAAATGTTAGCCTTAATTGGTTTGCTGTCAGGTTTAGAATATTTTATGGGATTCCCGATATATTGGGTAACGTTAGGTAAAATATTATTATACATAGCCGCTATTTTATCGTTGTGGTCAATGGTTGTGTATACTTCAGCCGCATGGAAAAGCTTAGTTAACGTTAAAAATTAATCAAAATGCTGTCTTTTAAGCCGATTTGCTTATTTTTTGACTGAACAGTTATTTTTAATAAGAAATGTGGTTGACAGCTTTTATTTTGCATGTAGAATTCACCGCACATTTCAGAGCGGGAATAGCTCAGTTGGTAGAGCACGACCTTGCCAAGGTCGGGGTCGCGAGTTCGAATCTCGTTTCCCGCTCCAATCTTTACTTAGTAAAGTTGGTCTGAAATGTAAACGCTTGCAATCTGAAGCGTTAACGGTGTTTTGCGGCGGAATGGCAGAATGGCTATGCAGCGGATTGCAAATCCGTGGATCTCGGTTCGACTCCGGGTTCCGCCTCCATTTAGCTAGAACATTAAAACATTGTTTTAGCTAAATAGCGTAAAGTAACACAGCAGTACAATGTGCCCGGGTGGTGAAATTGGTAGACACAAGGGATTTAAAATCCCTCGCCAGTAATGGTGTGCCGGTTCAAGTCCGGCCCCGGGCACCATTTTTTAATGCAACTTTCACCAAGCATTAAAAGGAAATATATTTAAGATACTCTTCAAGTGTTGTAACCCCACAAATCCTGAGACATCTCCTAAAACACTTTATCTGAACAATACTAAGCGGTATCGTTGATGTTATATGTTTTTTGATAACGGGTTTCCCATGTCTATTATTACCCCTGCACAGTTATTAGATATTCAAGCAAATCAAGTCTGCAAAGTATTGTTTACCAGTAAAGACGGCTCTGGGCCAGGCAAACGCCCACCATTGGTGTTAGCGCATCCGAACACCTATATACCACAATCATTGTTTTTTGATTTAGAGCAGACATTTTCCGACAGTGAAAGCGAAATTAGTACCACTATGGTTGATGTTGAAGCTTTTGAGCGCGGCGCAGGGAACTTGGGTCTCTGTGCCTCAGACACGGTTGTTATTTACGATGACTATGGAAATTTTTACGCTTCCAGGGTGTGGTTTATGTTTAAGACTATGGGGCACAAAAACGTATATGTACTTGATGGCGGACTGCATAATTGGTTAATTCAGCAATTGCCAACGGTGCATACTTTGATACAAGCAAACAAACGCACAGATTATGTGGCGTCACCCAGTTCAGAATATCGCTTTGTGACAAAAGACACAGTTAAAGCTGCGATTAATAAGCGTCATTACGCCATCATTGATGCACGGAGTCACGCGCGTTTTACAGCTGAAGAAACAGAAACTCGACCAAATTTGCGCAGTGGGCATATTCCATCGTCAACCAATATGCACTACGCATCGTTTTTTGATAGTAACAGTTGTTTTGTTGAACAAGCGCAACTATCTCACTTGTTTAATACCTACCGTTCGCAAGCGCTTATTTTCACTTGTGGCAGCGGTGTAACAGCTTGTATTTTAGCTCAAGCGGCTGATTTAGTTGGAATTAGCCCGTTGTATGTGTACGATGGCTCGTGGTCGGAGTGGGGCAGTGATAACACGCTGCCTATCAGTTAACACAAGGTTATTTAATGGATATCAATTACACCGTATGGGCGAGTATTGCGTTAATGCATTTTGTTGCCGTAATAAGCCCAGGACCAGACTTTGCAGTGGTCTTAAAGCAAGGGTTGCAAAAAGGTCTTGTACCGGCTTTATGGACCAGTTTAGGCATTGGCGTGGGTATTTTGCTGCATGTTGCTTATTCAATCTTAGGGATCTCATTACTGATTAAAACCACGCCATGGCTATACAATGCATTGTTGTACCTCGCGGCGGCATATTTTATTTGGATAGGCGTGTCTGCTTTACGCAGCAAAGCTTCGGCGACGCAAAACATAAATGATGTTGCTGAAAACGATCCTAGTTTGCTGAAACAAAGCAGCTTCGGTGCATTTGTTCTGGGTTTTCTAACTAATGGGTTAAACCCTAAAGCAACGCTGTTCTTTTTAGCCTTGTTTACGGCAGCAATTCCCGCTAGTACGAGTGTTGAAGTCAAAGTGTTCTATGGTGTGTACTTGGCTATTGCAACAGCAATATGGTTTTGCTTTTTGTCCTTAGTGACAAACATAAAATCGATACGAGCATGGTACCAGCGCAAAGGTCATTGGTTTGATCGAATAATGGGCCTTGTTCTTATCATTATGGCTGTTGTACTTTTAGTATCGTAATTAGTCATCATACATCTGTTTTTTTGTTATTATAATCACTCAACAACATAGGGCAGTTTTACTGGTATGCAAAATCAAGCACCACCTGGCTTCAATGGCCAATACAACTTTGATATTAAAGATATATTCTCTCGAGCCATGAAGCTCAGTAGTACTAATAACTGGACGTTAGCCCAAGCCTTGTTGTGTATTTTAGCCATTACATTTGTGGTGTATTTCATTTTTATTGATGCATATGGTTTAACCGACTTAAACGCTTTTTTATCTCAAGAAAGCCCGCTAAGCCCAGAACAACAAATTTTCATAGAGCTCACCTTAACCAGCCTAACTGCGCCATTGTGGACAGGCGTTACCATGCTGGCAATAAAAGCTAAGCGTGGAGAAGACACCGCGTTTACCGATATTTTTGTGTATTTCCGCTTATTTATTGCCGTTACTGTTGCTTCGGTGCTTATTTCCACCGTTTTTACTATAGGCTTGTCGCTATATATTATTCCGGGCTTTTATATCTTTGTAGCCACTACATTTACCCTACCGTTGATTGCTGACAGGGGGTTAGCGCCTATTTCTGCCGTACTTTTATCGATTAAAATGACCAATGTGTATCTAATAAAAATGCTAATACTTTTCGGCATTTTCTTAGTTATGATGGTGCTGGTATTGGTGAGCTTTGGTGTTGCATACATATGGGTAGGGCCGTTTTATTTCAACGTAAAAGCCATATTATATGAAGACTTGTTTGGAAGTGAGCAAGTAAGCCAACAAGCAGAACACGACACAACTAACGATGGAGTATTTAATGCATAAATTCAAAATACTATTACTCACGCTAATAGGCGTGGCTTTGGTAATAGGCGCTATTTATATGATGCAACCCAAGCGTAGTATTGTTGAAGATATCCCTGAACTAGAGAATGCATCAGCCCCCGTGCCTGATTTTAGTCGTTTTTCACAGGTGACTGAGAAAAAGCAGGCATTTTTTAACTATCTAAAACCTGCAGTTATTGCGCAAAATGAGTATATTTTGTCGGTGCGTCAGTTGATTCAAGGTCTTCGGGCAAAACAAATATCGGGCGAGCAACTATCAGCGTCACAACAAGATGAAATTAATTGGTTGCTAAAGGAGTATAGAGTTGATGCAAATCAATCAAGCGAGCAAATATACGAGGAGTTATTGCGCAAAGTTGATATCATTCCGGCAGAATTAGTACTGGTACAATCGGCAAATGAATCGGCGTGGGGCACCTCTCGATTTGCTAAAAATGGCTATAATTTTTTTGGTTTGTGGTGTTTTAAGAAAGGCTGTGGCTTTGTGCCTAAAAGACGTAACGACGATGCTGCCCACGAAGTAGCCAAGTTTGATGACTTATCAAGAGCAATGTATGTGTACATGCGTAATTTGAATCGTCATCCAGCATATAAAGAGTTGCGTTTGATACGCCAGCAACAGCGCAATAATCAAAAGGCTATCACAGCAAATGCATTGGCAGGTGGTTTGCTTAAATATTCAGAACGCGGTGAGGAATACGTAAAAGAACTGCGTCAAATGATCCGTATTAACAAGGACCTTATATCTTCATGAAGCGATTAATGGCAGTTGCATTAGGTATAGTCAGTATAGTTATGGCAAGCCATAGCCATGCTGAACAACTTACCGTTGAATACAAAAGTTTTTATAGTCATGTACGCAAATTAAGTAGCGAAGACACCCAAGCGCTCCAATTTGCTTTTGGTTTTATCAATATTCGCACTAAGTCACTGTGTACCATTAATGAGGCCCGCATTAGCACCGATAAGCAGCAAATACCGCTGCAAGTAACGCCAGAGGGACGCTTTACTGTGCCCAGTGAGAAAGCGCTTAAATTGGCAGATGCATTAATTATTATTGATTTGAAGGAAGCAGCAAACATATGCGATATGTCGGTACAGCTTGAAACCACACCTGACTATTTAAAAACCCAATATACTCAACAAGAGCTAAGTACACTGTACAAGCACTATGAAACGTTTTTTGATGATATGGGAGGCTTCATGGCATTTATGATGCCTAAAGTTGACGGCTTAAACATTGTGTTTGCAGAGAAACTTAACACAACACTAAACAGCGGACAGGTGATTGAGAACGGAAAACTTTTCTTGTCAGCAAATGATATAAATGCTCTTAGTACTCTAGATTTGCCGCTTTCTCCGTTACGCATAACCGCAAATACAACGAAATAGTGCCATTGAAGATAACATCATGCTTTAGTGATTGTTATCTTCATCATCTTCAAACTCTAACTTATCCTCTTGTTCTTGTTCAAGATTTAGCTGGTATTTGATTTGTTCTGCCAAGCGCATTACTGATTGTTTACCCTTTTCTGACAATTCTTTAGCACGATGAAATTCAAGTAGCCCTACGTCTCGTAATTGTGGCTCAATTAGCAAATCAGGGGGATCGCCAGCTAAACGTGAGCGCGTTACTCTTGCTTGCAGTATTTCAAGTGCGCCACTCATAACGCTCATAATCCCAGGTGCTTGTTTTTTATTGGGCTTGGGATCAGGCGAAAACCATTGCTTCATGAAACCACTGCTTGCTTTTCCAAGAAAGTCATCGGTTTTTTGCTGGTTAACTTCGTGGTCATGTTCAAACTTTTCAATTAACTGTGGTCTAAAATCAGCACTTAAATTAACCGCAATCACAAAATCTGCACCTAATTGACGACACTGATTAACAGGGACAGGGTTGACTACCGCGCCATCTACCAGCCATCGCCCTTCGTGCTCAATAGGCGTAAATAGCGCTGGAATAGCACAAGATGCTTGGATGGCATCGTTAATATCACCTTTATTAAATATGACTTCTTTACCAGAATATAAGTCGGTTGCTACCGCAGTAAACGGAAGTTTCATTTCTTCAAAACTAGGGGCGCAAAAATCGGTTTTATGTTTTTCGAATACTTTTTGGCCGCTAGCAAGGCCACCGCGTCGAAATCCAATGCCCAGTAAACCGAATACTTGCCATTCAGTTAATTCACCTGACCATGCTTCTAGTTCGTCCAATTTTCCGCTTGCATAGGCCGCACCTACGTATGCACCAATAGAACATCCTGCTACCACATCAATTTTCACACCCAACTCTTCAAGTGCCTTAATAATTCCTATGTGAGCCCAACCTCTAGCAGCTCCGGCGCCAAGTGCAAGACCAATTTTCAAAATAGCATCCTTATATTATTTAGGTAGTTCTACAATAGTAACCATGTCGTCGAGTTCGCTTGCCGCTTCATACTGGGCATCAATTGTAGGTGGATCAAAAGCGGTATCGCCTTCTCCATTAAATGCCTCATTGGCGACCAAATCTGTAAAGTTAAACAATGCTTGGTCGGGCATATGTGATGGTACAATATTTTGCATTGCTTTAAACATTGACTCTATGCGGCCTGGGAATCTATTTTGCCAATCATTCAACATCATTTTAATATTTTTACGCTGTAGATTTTCTTGCGATCCACATAAATTACATGGAATGATAGGAAAAGCGAGTTCAGAAGCGTAACGTTGAATATCTGATTCAGTACAGTAGGCTAGGGGCCTTATAACAACATGCTCGTTATTATCACTTACCAATTTAGGTGGCATTGACTTTAATTTACCGCCATAAAACATATTCAAAAACATGGTTTCAAGCATGTCATCTCGATGATGACCAAGGGCAATTTTGGTAGCGCCTATAGCTTTAGCGGTTTTATACAAAATACCTCTGCGCAAGCGAGAGCACAACGAACAGGTGGTTTTGCCTTCGGGGATTTTATCTTTGACAATAGCGTAGGTATCTTCTTCTACTATTTTATAGTCAACACCCAGTTTATCTAAATATTCCGGCAATATATGTTCGGGGAATCCAGGCTGTTTTTGGTCTAGGTTGACCGCTACCAAACTAAAATTAATCGGCGCAATACGCTGAAAATACATCAGTACATCAAGTAATGTATAGCTGTCTTTACCGCCCGAAAGGCAAACCATTACTTTGTCGCCTTGTTCAATCATATTAAAATCGATGATTGCTTTGCCGGTCTCTCGACGTATTCGTTTTTGTAGTTTATTAAAACTATAACTGGATTTAGATTTTACAGACATTGCCTTTACACATTCGCTTAAAACGCGGCAAGTATAACGTAACTTGCCGGTCTTTTGCTATGCAAATTACGGCCTAGATTATGCGCTTTGTAATGCGCTATTGGGTTTTATTACTAAGGCATCACAATTGACTTTATCAATTACGTATTCTGCAGTATTCCCCAATAATGCGGCACCAATGCCAGTGCGTCCTACTGACCCGAGTACCAGTAATTGCGCATTTAGTTGTTTACATAAGCTGGGGACAACATCTTCTGGCAAACCCTCAATAACGTGTTGCTCACTATGATCCACACGATATTGCTGAATAAGCTTATTCATTTTATCTTCACACTTTTTCTTGATATCGGCATTGTACGTTTCAGGATTAAATTGTGGCACTTCAACGCTGATATGCACAGGCGCACCGGTGTAAGTATGCATAAGATGAATATTGCCATTTACAGCATTAGCTATATTTTGTGTTTCTTTTGCCACTTGGTCGCTCAAGGAATGATGCGCATCATCTCCATCATCAAGAGACAGCGCTGAAACAATGTTACCGTTGTCTGGCCACTCATTGTATTTAACCATGAGCACATTTACTGGACTAAAACGAAGTAGCTTCCAGTCGGTTGGCGTAAAAACGCGTTGCGCTATGCTGTTGTGCTTCTTGGTTGACTTAACAATCAGGTCGCATTGATGGTTATTCGCTAATTCAATGATGCCTTTGTACAACTTTTTATGCCATATGGCATCGTATGTAACAGTAACGTTTTTCGCATGTTGCAAAGCCAGTGCAGCCAACTTAGTTTTTTGTTCTTCTACCATGGTAGGGATCATTTTTTCCAAATGATAATTGTTGGTAGCGCCAGGAATATCCACTGCATCATCATAAATACAAGACACTAAAACAAGTTCTGCATTAAACTTTTCTGCCAGATAAATAGCACGGTGCAAGGCAGGGTGCTCAGTTTTGTGTGGATGGATAACCGCTAAAATTTTATGGTAGGTAGACATGATAGTTCTCCTGTTGACTATTCATGTCTAGTATAAAAAAGGTGGTAAACTTTTGCAGTCAACCACCTTGCTTAAGATCAATAAGACGCTAAATAAACATTAGCCAATCGCATTTACCGCAATATCGTTTTCCGGCATGCGTTGGCGAACGCCATCAAAGTCTAATACCGTAATCAATTTGCCATCTACATTTATTAAGCCTTCTTTTTGAAAGCGCGTTAGCAAACGAGATATGGTTTCAACGGTTAGGCCTAAATAGTTACCAATTTCGTTACGTGTCATGGATAAATTAAATTGTTTCGCCGAATAGCCTCGTTCGTCAAAACGTTGCGATAAATGGCTGATGAAATGCAGTAAACGTTCTTCAGCACTGCGTTTTGACAACAACATCATGAGGTCATGGTCGTGTTTAATTTCAGAGCTCATGAAGCGCATGATTTGTTGGCGCAGCTTAGGATATGTATTGGAAACTTGCTCAAGCGTATCATAAGGTAATTCGCATACCATCGCAGTTTCTAAAGCCTTTGTATAACTTTGGTGTTGTTCATCTTTAAGCGCATCAAACCCAATTATATCGCCAGGGAAATGAAAGCCAATCACCTGCTCAACACCATCTTTATCGCTAATATACGACTTAAACGAACCTGAACGAACAGCAAAAAGTGAATGAAATTTATCGCCCGCGCTGACTAGTTTGTCGTTCTTATGTAGGGGGCGTTTACGCTCGATTATATCATCAAGTGATTCAAGCTCATTTTTGTTTAAGCTAACAGGTAGACATAAATGACTAAAGCTACAGCTTTGGCAGTGGATGGAGAGTTCAGATCCTTTACTCATGACGGTACTTAATCTTTAAGAAACTAGATCACTTTATACCTTGATATAATTCAAAGGTCAAAAATATCGCGAATAAAAACAGTGCAACTGCAATACTTTTGCGTGTATATGCATTTTGTAACAACGGTATTAAAAAACTCGCTCCTAAACTGGTAGCGAAAACGGCAGGTAGCGTTCCCAATCCAAAAAATAACATAAAGCTCGCACCATCAAGTGCATTGCCAGACGACAAAGACCACGTAAGTGCTGAGTACACTAAACCACAAGGTAACCATCCCCAAATAGCGCCATAAGCAGTTGTATAAAATGGGTTTTTGAAAGGAACAAGCTGTTTAGCTAGAGGTGAAACATGACGCCATAACTTTGCACCTTGCCTTTCTAGAGCTGATAAACCTTTGTATAAATCACTAATATACAGCGCTAATAGCAGCAAAAATACGATGCTCAATATTTGTAAAATAGCTAAACCTGAAGCCACATTGGCATTGAAAATACTGCCTATAAAGCCAGTAATCGCACCAGCGACTGTATACGAAAATATACGGCCTAGGTTATAAGCGCTAATGTAGGTTAACTTGTTTCCGTTAGGAGGTATAGCAAATGAAAACGCACTGGCTATGCCGCCGCACATGCCTATACAATGCACGCCTCCTGCCAAGCCAATCAAAAAAGCCGACACTAAACTGAACTCTATCACTTTTGTTTTGATGCCTTATTGTCGGTTTCTGACGCCTTGTCAGTATTTGTTTTTTCAATGTCATCATCGAACAAAATACTGTAGCCTTGGCGATCTAAGTCATCAAATTGATTTGATTTTACTGCCCAAAAAAACACACCAATAGCAATCGCCACAATAATAATAGCTAAAGGGATCAAAACAAAAATAATACTCACTGTGTATCCTTATTATCGCGCATGAGGCGCACCGAGTTATATACTACCACAATTGAACTTAACGACATGCCGAGAGCGGCCTGCCAAGGTGTTAACATACCGCTTACCGCAAATGGCAGTACCAATGTGTTGTAGCCCAAAGCCCATCCAATGTTTTGTTTTATTTTACGTTTTGTTTTTGTGGCCATGCTAAGCACATCAACCAAAGCTCTCAATTTTGGATTTAACAAAACAATATCAGCGGCATTTTTGGCTAAATCTGACGCATTACCTACTGCTATTGATACATCAGCGGCAGCCAGAACGGGCGCATCATTAATACCGTCACCCAGCATTAAAACACGCTTACCTTGTTGCTGAGCTTGTTTTATATAATTTAACTTGTCTTCGGCAGTAGCGTCACCAATAGCATTGGTAATACCTAGAGAGTTGGTAATAGTACTTACATTTTGCTGTGTATCGCCACTGAGTACGCTAATGTCATGCGTTGACAATTGATTGATAACATCACTTGCATCTTCATGCAGCGTGTCGGTTACCCAAAAAGCCGCTAGTAATTCACCGTTCACCGCCAATAGAACGTTAGCGCCATTACTTTGGGCTATATTGCCGGTACTTGTAAGTGTTGTCACATATTTCGCTGAGCCCATTACACATGACATCTCATTCACGCTGGCCGTCAATCCTTTGCCAATTTCAATATGTGCCTCTTCAACCGTAAATACACATGCTGTGTTGGTATATTGAAATGCTCGACTAATAGGGTGCTCAGAACGTGCCTCTATTGCGTTAGCTAAGGTCAATACCACATCTTCTATTGAGCACTTGGCAGCAACATTATTGATATTTTGAATTTTATGTGCGACAGGGTCGTTTATCCAATGCTTTGCAATTGAGAATTTGCCTTGTGTTAGGGTGCCTGTTTTGTCAAAAATAATATCAGTGGTTTTTGTTAACTGCTCAAGGGCATCAGCGCGTTTAAGTAGAACACCCATTTGATTAAGTTTAGCCATTGCGCATGTAAGCGCAGAAGGTGTTGCTAGACCAAGTGCGCAAGGGCAGGTGGCCACCAGCACCGAAATGGTTATCCAAAATGCATGTGGATCATCTTGATGGCTCCAATACCAATAAGTGAGCGCTGAAATAAGTAATACTGCCACTACAAAATAGCGGGATAATTTATCAGCCACTGCTGCAATTTTGGGCTTGTTGGCCATTGCCATTTCTTGCATACGCAAAATTTGATTCATCATGGCATGTTTGACACTTGCTGATACCTGCAAGGTAACGCTACCTTGTTGATTTAACGAGCCAGCGTATACGCGCTCATTTTTTTCTTTGGTAACAGGTTGAAATTCCCCGGTTAACATTGATTCGTCAAATGTGCTTTTACCGCTCAAAATAATACCGTCAACCGGGACAGTTTCACCGGCCTTTACTAATACAATATCCCCTTTCACTAATTGTTTTGCCAGTACAGAGTGCAATACATCGTTTTCATACCGATTTGCGGTTACCGGAATAAGTTTGTGCATATTTGATGAGATCAGCGATGCCCGATGCCGTGACCGGTGCTCAAGGAAGCGGCTAATAAGCAAGAAGAAGACAAACATGCAAATAGATTCAAAGTACACTTCACCGCTATTTTTATTTACCGCCAGTACGCCAGCAATATATGTTGCCCCTATAGCAATAGTAATAGGTACATCCATATTAACGGTTTTCGCTTGTATTGCTTTTAGTGCACTCACATAAAAAATGCTGCCAGAGAACAGCACAACAGGTGTGGTCAATAGTAAGCTTATTGCATTAAAGTAGGCAACAGCGTCATCGTCTATATTGCCTAAAATATCAAAATATTGGCCCATTGCCAGCATCATAACTTGCATAGTCATAATACCTGCTAGGCCTAACTTTTTAAGGTAACTCTTTTGTTCTTTGTGGTATGACGCTTCATGCATATCGGCTTGAAAAGGCAATGACTCATACCCAATCGCTTTTAAGCGAGATAAAATACTCGATAACTTAAGCACCTCGGCGTCCCAGGTTACAATGGCTCGGCGCGCCGACACATTAACAGCGACTTGTTTTATGCCACTAAGTTTGGCTAATTGTTTTTCAATTAACCAGCCACAAGCCGCACAGGTTATGCCCTCGACTGTGAGTTGAATTTGACTGTGTTTACCTTGTTCAAATACAAATTCATCCTGCAATTCTGGCTCATCATAAACCGACAATTGAGCCATTGTATTATCTAGCGCGGCGTCCCCCCGTGCGGCAGGCTCAGTTCTAAATTCGTAGTAACTCTCTAATCCGTTATCAACTACCGCTTGAGACACCGCTTGACAGCCTGGGCAACACATAAAGTGCTCTACCGATAGAATTGTCACAGGATAGCGTTGTGCCTCTAAATTGGGTAAACCGCAATGAAAGCAATGGCCTGGTGAAATGTGTATTGTCATGCTGTGTGGTACTGCCTAGGGATTATAATCGTACTGTGCAAAAACACATTATGGGTTAAACGCAATCGCTTGTGCTTGTGGCAATACAATACGTTGCTGAACTTTCCATGATTCGTCTACTGGGGTTAATCGAATACGCCACTTTCCACTTACCTCAAAATCGTCGCTATAGCGATAAACGCCGCTAGCATCTTGACTAAGAAACACTGCAAAATCTTTTGCTTCTTGAGTGGCATGAAAGAAATCGAGCTTTAAGGCTTCACCGGTTTCAGGCGCACCACTTAAAAATGTGAGCGCAATATCACCATCTTTAATGAATAATTCAGTGCTTATGTTCAGGTCACGAGCCGCAATAATCTTATCTAGGCGGGCATTAATGGTTTTTCCTTCTTTGTAATAATCATCTACCACCATAGAGTTTGTGCCATCGGTCGCAAGACGAATAACTTGCGAACCTACAATCAAAGAAGAGAAGGGAATAGCAATTAAAAACCATGGCCAAAATTGTTTATACCAAGGTGTGGTGTCATGCTCTTGCATAAAATTCCTGAATTAAAGTAAAAAAATCAACCTCTGTAATTTACACAAAAAAGCCTCGTAAAACGAGGCTTTCAATACAACTTATTGATACAGATTAACGCTTTACTGCAAAATTACTGTGATAAGCTGTAAACATAAGCGGCAACAACGTGAACCTTGTTTTCACCCAATGTTTTATCAAATGCTGGCATCACACCGTTACGGCCGTAATTAAGCGTTTGTGTCACTGCTGGAGTAGTACCACCATACAACCAAATGTTGTCAGTAAGGTTTGGTGCGCCAATCATTTGATTGCCTTTACCGTCCATTCCGTGACATGCAGCACATGCCATGAATCGGTTTTTGCCAGCTGCCGCCAAATTGCTATCAACCTCACGTCCACTTAAGCTCAAGGTGTAAGCGACTATTTCATCAATGCCCTGTTCCCCAAAACTTGCTAACCAACCGGGCATAGCACCTTTACGACCATTAATTAAGGTTTCCTTAATTTTATCGCCGCTACCACCATACAACCAATCGTTATCAGTTAGGTTAGGGAAGCCACCACGTTGACCACGAGCGTCAGAGCCGTGACATTGCGCACAATTTTGTAAAAACAAACGCTTCCCTACTTGTACAGCCTCTTCATTTAACGCTAGCTGCTCAACGGGTGTTTTCGCATATTCTTCAAAAATAGGATCGAACTGTTCCTGAGCGCGCTTAACTTCAATGGCGTACTCATTGATATTACCCGCTGCAATATCTTCAGCCAACTGCTCACGCGATTCTGCCAAGGTTCTTACGTCTTGGTTCGAGCTTTCCCAACCAAGGAAGCCTTTGAATGCACCTAAACCAGGGTAGGCTGCCAAATAAATAAATCCCCATACCATTGTGATGTAGAACATGTTTGTCCACCACTTAGGCAGTTGATTATTGAGCTCAACAATACCATCGAACTCATGCCCCATGTCTTCGCCTTCAGCAACACCGGTTTTGTTAGCTAAAGTCCATTTTAATAGCCACCAACAACCTATGATGGTGCCGAGCGTAATTACACTTATCCAAATTGTCCAAAACATACCCATGATGTTATGACTCCTGATCTTTATTACTTAATGGTTTGCCATCTTTTAAGTCGTCGTCGCTAATAATGCTATTTGCTGCATCATCAAACTTGCCTTTGTTACGGCCATTGAAGGCCCAGAAACAAGCGCCGATAAAAGCGACGAAAACGATGACTGTAAAAATACTGCCTACAATACCTTGGTCCATTTTATTCTCGTTACTTCAAATGGGTGCCAAGAGATTGCAAATAAGCGATGAGGGCTTCCATTTCTGTTTTCCCCTCAACAGCAGCTTGCGCACCAGCGATGTCTTCATCGGTATAAGGCACACCCAGCATTCTGTTGACTTCAAGCTTTTCAGCAATATCTTCACCTGTTAGTACATTGGTCTCTAACCAAGGATAACCAGGCATATTCGACTCAGGAACCACATTACGTGGATTAATCAAATGTACTCTATGCCATTCGTCACTGTAACGACCACCTACACGAGCAAGATCTGGACCGGTGCGCTTAGAACCCCACAAAAATGGACGTTCCCAAACTGATTCACCGGCTACAGAATAGTGACCATAGCGTTCTGTCTCTGCACGAAATGGACGGATCATTTGGCTATGGCAGCCTACGCAACCTTCGCGTATATAAATGTCACGACCTTCCATTTGTAAGGCAGTGTAGGGCGTTAAGCCTTTCACTGGCTCTAGTACCTGTTGTTGGAACATAAGCGGCAGTATTTGGGCCATAGCGCCGAAGCTAATAGCAACCAGTGTCAAAATGGTTAACAAACCTACGTTCTTTTCAATTAACTCATGTGGATTTTTCATTTGGCACCTCCTAATGCTACTTCACCATTTGGTGCATCGGCTTCTTCTTTCTTAGGAGCCATAATTGTTTTATAGCAGTTGTAAGCCATAATTAGCATGCCAGCGACGACAAATAAGCCACCAATAAAGCGCACTACGTAAAACGGATATGATGCTTTTAGTGACTCAACAAATGAATAGGTAAGCGTACCGTCAGCATTTACCGCACGCCACATCATGCCCTGTAATACACCAGACATCCACATAGCTACGATATACAACACAACACCAATTGTCGCTAACCAGAAGTGAATGTTAATTAGCTTAACGCTATACATTTTTGGCTGGCCGAACAAGATAGGCACCAGGTGATAAATAGAACCAATCGACACCATTGCAACCCAACCTAAAGCACCAGAATGTACGTGACCAACGGTCCAATCGGTGTAGTGCGACAAAGCGTTAACTGTTTTGATTGCCATCATAGGGCCTTCAAAGGTAGACATACCATAAAAAGACAATGAAACAATTAAGAATCGTAATACTGGGTCA
>JBARZY010000214.1:0-1763 GCA_049650345.1 Glaciecola sp.
GTGCCTAAATTAGTCACTAATACGCCAATTTTGTCTGCTTGTTTGTGAGTAAATTCAGTCTGCGACTGGTATTTCATAATTGTGGTTTCACCTATAACTAAATATACCTTACATACGCATGTAGCCTATATTTAGACTACACGCGTTCATCTTGTATTATTGCAGTCTTAACGCAAGCAGTGTTGGTTTACCCTACTGCTGGATAATAAGTTGGCGTACCAGGTCCTACCGGCAAGCCTAAGGCAAATACCCAGACATAAAACAATATGGTCCAACCTGCTATAAACACCAAAGTGTAAGGCAGCATGGTGGCAATCAATGTGCCTATACCTAAGTCTTTCTTATACCGTACACCAATCGCTAATATTAGCCCAAAATAACTCATCATGGGAGTAATTACATTAGTCACCGAATCGCCAATACGATAAGCCGCTTGAATCACTTCTGGTGCATAACCCACTAACATTAGCATAGGGACAAAAATAGGCGCAGTAATTGCCCATTGTGCAGAAGCGCTGCCCAGTGACAAATTCACTACACCACACATTAATATGAATAAAAAGAATACCTCTGGGCCGTCTAGCCCAGTAGCTTGCAAGGCTGCTGCGCCTTTAACTGCCAACACGGTACCTAAATTAGTCCATTTGAAGAAGGCCACAAATTGCGCCGCAAAAAATACCAGCACAATGTACAAGCCCATTGAGCTCATACTCTTTGCCATGGCATCAATAACATCACGGTCATTTTTCATACTACCCACAATTTTACCGTATACAAAACCAGGTATTGCAAAGGTAATAAAAATATAAACCACAATCCCTTTCAAAAATGGCGAGCCTTTTATTTCGCCAGTTTCTTGGTTAAGTAACACGCCGTTCTCGGGCACAACAGTAAGTGCCAGTAAACCTAGCAACGCTAGAAAGGTAAGGCCTGCCCATTTCATACCCTTTATTTCTTGGGCCGTGGGTTTGTCTAGCTTTTGTTCATCCAAATCTATGGAGGCATCAGCAGGGTTGTACTTGCCTAAACGTGGCTCGACTATTTTTTCAGTAACATAAGCGCCCATTGCAGCCACTAAAAAAGTACTAACAATCATAAAGTACCAATTTACTTCTGCACTAACAGTGTAGTTGGGATCTAAAATTTGAGCTGAACTTTCGGTAAAACCGGCTAGCAGCGGGTCGACGGTACCAATGAACAAATTAGCACTATAACCGGCCGACACACCGGCAAAAGCAGCCGCAAGCCCCGCTAGCGGGTGGCGCCCAAGAGAATGGAAAATCATGGCAGCGAGCGGTATCATCACAACATAGCCTAACTCGGAGGCTGTATTAGATACTACGCCAGCAAATACAATAACAATAGTTACGCCGCGCTTTGACGCGTTCATTACCATAGAGCGCATAAGCGTGCTTAATAAGCCTGAATGTTCTGCAAGAGAGACACCCAACAGAGCCACTAGCACCGTACCTAAGGGAGCAAAACCTGTAAAGTTGGTTACTAACCCTGTAACGATGCGGCGCAAACCTTCTGCATCAAGTAATGAAACTACCTGTATCAAACCGTTGTCAGCACGACCTGCGGCTCCTGCGGGGCGGGGATCAACAACGCTCACATCAAAAAAACCGAGTAAGCCACTAAGCAGTACAATGAAGACTGACACTAACGCAAACACAGTGATTGGATGAGGGAGTAAATTACCTAGCCACTCTACCGTGGCAAGGAAACGAGAAAACCAACCGCTATTTTCCACGGCGTTTGCT
>JBARZY010000215.1:0-23720 GCA_049650345.1 Glaciecola sp.
GATAGATAATAACTGCGCTTATAATCTTGCTTAGCTAAATTAAGCTTTGAGCGCGGTGCTGGCAAGCCAAGGTATGCTGCTGACTTTTCAAGCGCAATGTTATCGGTAAATGATTTGGTTTGTAGCAAATAAACAATAGGCTTGGTTTTGTCTATTCCTAGCTCATTAGTTAAGTCGTTGGGTATGCTTTTTACTGATACCAGCCAACCAATCGGTGTTGCTAACAACGAGCGCAAAAACGCGCCTAGTCCATTCATAATGGCTCCGTAAAATTGTAATAAAACAAGCATGTTGTATGAGGTAGAGGGCGCATATTTAGCGCCCTTTGATGCTTCAATAATACCATGAACCTGAATAATTGGTGCATAGAAGTTTGTATCAAAGCGTTAAACATCAACTTGTTCCTATCTAAGCATGTGATATACCGATAAAATTATGTTGCTAATTGAGTATTAAAAGTTATACTGCATACAACTGTATAGAAAAACAGGCTGTTTATGCGTCCACTAACCCCAAGGCAACAAGAAGTACTCGATTTAATAAAAACCACCATGATTGACACGGGTATGCCCCCAACTCGTGCTGAAATTGCAAGGCAACTAGGATTTAAGTCTGCCAATGCTGCAGAAGAGCATTTAAAAGCTCTAGCCAAAAAAGGTGTGATTGAGATTTTGCCGGGTACAAGCCGCGGTATTAAATTGAACGTTGATTTAGAAGACGAGGCCGAATCTGGCCTACCCCTTATTGGTCAAGTGGCTGCTGGCGAACCTATTCTGGCGCAAGAGCATATTGAAAATAGGTTTAATTGCGATCCTACTATGTTTCACCCACAAGCCGACTTTTTACTTCGCGTAAAAGGTATGAGTATGAAAGACATTGGCATTATGGATGGCGATTTACTAGCGGTACACAAAACCGACCAAGTAAACAATGGCCAAGTTGTGGTTGCAAGAGTCGACGAAGACGTTACCGTAAAGCGCTTTGAGCGAAAAGGCAGTGAAATTCTATTGCATGCAGAAAACGAAGAGTTTGCGCCAATCAAAGTTGACTTAGCCTCTCAGTTTTTCACTATCGAAGGACTAGCAGTTGGCGTTATTCGTGAGGGTGTTGACTTGTCACACTAGTGGTTATTTTTAAGTAACATTAAATTTACAAAACTATAAAGGGTTGCCAGTGTGGCAGCCCTTTTTTGTACGATATTTATACTGCTGTACGGAAAATACGACGCTCTACATCAAAAAATACGAAAAAACACTAGACTACCGTTAAAAATTGGTCGATTATTGATCATGAATTTACATAATTAAAACAATTGCGTTACTTTAAATTAAACTTGTATCAACAAGATCGGGTATGGTTGTCTTTAAACAAGTACGCACAGTGGGAGCTCTAGTGTGAAGTTACAGTATTTCATTTCTTTCCTAGCAATGTCGTTTGCATCATTTGTTAGTTCAGCGGCAGATTCAACTAGTACAGGCAGGTCAGACGTAAATCTCCGTCCTGGGGTGACTGACATTAGTCATCAAGTGTACGACCTACACATGCTAATGTTTATTATATGCGTAATTATAGCAGTGCTTGTATTTGGAGTGATGTTTTACTCTATGATTAGGCACCGCAAATCTACCGGTGCAAAACCCGCTAACTTCCACGAGAACGTAAAAGTAGAAATTGCATGGACAGTGGTCCCATTTTTGATCTTGGTAGGCATGGCTGTACCCGCAGCAAATACGCTAATTGACATGGAAGATGTAAGTAAGCCCGATTTGACTGTACTGGTCACCGGCTCACAGTGGAAATGGCACTACAAATATATGGACAACAACGTTGAATACTTTTCGGTTATGGCCACTCAGCAAGAGCAAATCCGCAATAAATTTAATAAAGGCGAAAATTACCTATTGGAGGTTGATCGCCCATTAGTGATACCTACGGGTCAAAAAGTACGATTCTTAATTACCTCTGACGATGTAATTCATTCTTGGTGGGTACCTGATTTTGCCGTTAAAAAAGACGCCAATCCTGGTTTTATAAATGAAGCGTGGACAAAAGTAAATGAGCCCGGTGTATACCGAGGACAATGTGCAGAACTATGCGGTAAAGACCATGGGTTTATGCCCGTTGTCGTAATCGCGAAAGAGCCTGCTGAATATAATGCGTGGATAAAAGAGCAAGAATCTATTGCACAGCGGGCGAAAGAAGAAGAACAACGCTTATTAGCAATGAATATGAGTATGGAAGAGTTAATGAGTAACGGCAAGCGCGTTTATGATGCAGTCTGCGCCGCTTGTCATATGCCAAATGGAGAAGGTTTGCCGGGCGTTTTCCCTGCGCTAAAAGGTTCAAAAATGGCGCTTGAAGACATTCCTGGCCACATTGATATTGTGGTAAATGGCAAGGCAGGTACTTCAATGGCTTCATTCTCGAAACAATTAACTATGTCTGAAATTGCAGCGGTAGTTACATACGAGCGTAACGCTTGGGGTAACAATACCGGTGATATGGTGCAGGCAAAAGACGTAAACGCAATAATGAATGGTACGGAGTAAATCATGAATACCACTACTAATACCGCTCATCCAGAATCAACAGCAGGCCCAAACGATGATCACCATGATGACCACCATCATCATATTCCAAAGGGTATAACGCGTTGGTTGTTAACAACTAACCATAAAGATATAGGTACGCTTTACCTTTGGTTTGCTTTTATTATGTTCTTGGTTGGTGGTGCAATGGCAATGGTCATCCGCGCCGAGTTATTCCAGCCTGGACTACAAATTGTAGAGCCTAACTTTTTTAACCAAATGACCACTGTTCATGGCTTAATAATGGTGTTTGGCGCAGTTATGCCGGCATTCACTGGGCTAGCTAACTGGTTGGTACCGATGATGATTGGCGCGCCTGATATGGCACTTCCGCGCATGAATAACTGGAGCTTTTGGATTCTACCATTTGCATTTTTAATTTTGCTTGCTTCGTTATTTATGGAAGGTGGCGGCCCTGCGTTTGGTTGGACTTTTTATGCACCACTGTCGACCACTTATAGTGGCGATAGCACCGCGTTATTTGTATTTTCAGTACACATTATGGGTATCAGCTCTATTATGGGCGCCATTAATGTAATCGTGACAATTTTCAACATGCGTGCACCTGGCATGACATATATGAAAATGCCGTTGTTTGTATGGACTTGGCTAATTACCGCATTTTTACTTATTGCCGTAATGCCAGTGCTTGCGGCCGCGGTGACCATGGTGCTGACCGACAAATTCTTTGGTACTAGCTTCTTTGATGCAGCAGGTGGCGGCGACCCAGTGTTATTCCAACATATATTCTGGTTCTTTGGTCACCCTGAAGTGTACATTATGATTTTGCCTGCTTTCGGTATTATATCTGCTATTGTACCAACCTTCTCCCGCAAAAAATTATTTGGGTATGCATCGATGGTGTATGCAACTGCCTCTATTGCGGGCCTATCTTTCATCGTATGGGCGCACCATATGTTTACTACCGGGATGCCGGTGGCGGCAGAAATGTTCTTTATGTTCGCCACCATGATCATTTCCGTGCCCACCGGGGTGAAAGTATTTAACTGGGTGGCGACTATGTGGCGAGGATCGCTCAGCTTTGAAATTCCCATGCTATTCGCTATTGCCTTTATTGTGTTGTTTACAATAGGAGGCTTAAGTGGGTTGATGCTTGCTATTACACCAGTTGATTTCCAATATCATGACACGTACTTTGTGGTTGCCCATTTCCATTACGTATTGGTTACCGGTGCAGTATTCTCAATTATGGCTGCAGTTTATTATTGGCTGCCAAAATGGACAGGTAAGATGTTTGATATTACCTTGGCCAAATGGCATTTTTGGTGTTCATTAATTTCGGTAAATGTATTGTTCTTCCCTATGCATTTTGTAGGTTTAGCAGGCATGCCACGCCGTATCCCAGATTACGCATTACAATTTGCTGACTTTAATAAGTGGATCTCGGTAGGCGGGTTTGCCTTTGGTCTCTCACAACTTATTTTCTTAGCGTTGCTAATAAAGGCGTGTCGCAAACAAGGCGAGCCGGTATCTGCGCAAGTGTGGGATGGTGCAGAAGGTTTAGAGTGGGAAATACCTTCTCCTGCGCCGTATCACACCTTTGAAACACCGCCAGTGGTTAAATAATTAGAGCCATTAGCAGATGAACAACGAACCATCTACAACACCTACAGATAAACCTACCGATGATTCGGTAGGTTTATCATCAACTCGTCGCGATACACACCAGCAAAATACTAAAAGTGTGGCTAAGATTTTATTGGTAGTGGTGGCGATGTTTGGTTTTGGATTTGCGTTAGTGCCTTTATATGATGTTTTTTGTGACATTACCGGCATTAATGGCAAGACAAATACAAGCGCTGCGGTATACGAGGCGGTAAGTGTTGATGAGACTCGCACCATTACGGTAGATTTTATTACGCGTACTAACTCTGGCATGCCTTGGGAATTTACTGCACAAACCCGGCAAATTGAGGTTCATCCCGGGCAAATGGGAGAAGTTGCGTTTTACGTCCGAAATCCTACGTTGCGCGATATCATCGCGCAAGCGGTACCCTCGGTATCACCCGGTACTGCATCACTTTATTTAAATAAAACGGAATGTTTTTGCTTTCAGCATCAACCGCTGAAAGCCGGCGAAGAAGCACTTATGCCAATGGTATTTTATATTGACCCGCAGCTTCCTGAAGACATCACCTTTTTTACCTTACAATACACGTTATACGATATTACCGAGGCTGCGCAAAGTGCTCCTCAAGTAGGTCGTTAAACCATTGAACTGGAGATAAGCATGGCTCAACAAGAATACCAAAAATACTATGTGCCCGAACAAAGTGTGTGGCCCATTGTGGGTGCGGTTGCATTATTTTTAATAGCAGTTGGCGCAGGTAATTTTGTTATTGAATCGAGTAAAGGCGAATCGGGTATAGGTGCTTATACACTTATCGCGGGTTTGTGTGCGCTGCTAGTGATGTTAATAGGTTGGTTTAAAAACCAAATTGATGAGTCAATGTCGGGGCTATATTCAGCCCAGCTTGGCAGGTCTTATCGCCAAGGCATGGCGTGGTTCATTTTTTCTGAAGTAATGTTCTTTGTGGCTTTCTTTGGCGCATTATTTTATGCCAGAACCATATCGGTGCCATGGTTAGGCGGTGCTTCTAATAATGCTATGACCAACGAAGTACTGTGGCCAACCTTTGAGGCTGTGTGGCCATTACTGACAACGCCAGGCGGCGGTACGTCTACACAAATGGGTTGGTATGGTTTGCCAGCAATTAACACTTTATTGTTATTAGCGTCCTCTGTTACGCTGCATTATGCTCACGTAGGTTTAGAGCAAGACAAACGCAAACAGCTTACTTGGATGTTGGTTGCCACTATTGTGTTAGGTGTTGTTTTCTTAGGCTTGCAAAGCTGGGAATACATCCATGCCTATGATATCGGTTTAACCCTTGATTCAGGCGTATACGGCAACACCTTCTTTTTACTTACCGGCTTTCATGGTATGCACGTTACCTTGGGAACCATCATCCTTATTGTGATGTTGTTTCGAGTGATGAAAGGGCACTTTACGCCCAAAGAGCATTTTGCATTTCAGGCAGGCAGCTGGTACTGGCATTTTGTAGACGTAGTGTGGGTAATGTTGTTCTTCTTTGTATATATTCTATAGCATTAGTAAGGTCGCGGGTTTGGTTGAATCAAGCCCGTGGCAATTGCTAACAACAGTAATGCAACAATAATTACCGACGTAAGCACCCGTCTACCGATAAACTTGCTCATTGGCTCGCTGGTATCGTTTTTAAGCATTATTTTCATGGCTTTAAACAAGTTAAATACCATAAATATGAGTAATCCACCTACAATAATTTTTATTGCCATTACAAGTATCCTATTTTAGAAACGCCTCACCAATGGCGCAATATAAAAGAAAAAAGGTAGAGCATTTGAGGTTAGTGTCACCCAATATTCCATTTCCTTACTTGGCTACCATAGTCGCTTTTGGGGCTATTGTCATTATGTTGAGCTTAGGTTTTTGGCAACTTGAGCGTAAAGCAGAGAAAGAGACGCGATTAGCTCATATTGCGCATGCAAAAGTTCAGGCGCCCATCTCGCTATCTTCG
Source organism: Glaciecola sp. (assembly GCA_049650345.1). Classification (GTDB taxonomy): domain Bacteria; phylum Pseudomonadota; class Gammaproteobacteria; order Enterobacterales; family Alteromonadaceae; genus Glaciecola. The sequence goes on from JBARZY010000215.1 coordinate 6,170, forward strand.
TTAGTAGCAAACCCCGGTCAATATCAAGATTACAGTTTGTCGTTGAGTGGACGTTTTATTGACCGAGTCTTTTATATCGATAACAAACTCCATGAAGGCCGCCCCGGCTATCATGTGGTAGCGCCATACCAAACGGAACGTGGGATTGCGATGGTTAACCTCGGATGGGTGCCTTCCTTGGTTAATGCCAAGCGAGATGTGTTGCCAGAATATACGCTCCCTACTGATCACAGTAGTATTTCAGCAATTGTGTATTTACCTACCAAAAACACCTTGGTCACGGAGACCAACCGTAATTATGGTGAGTTTCCTGCCGTGTTACAGCAGGTCGATTTAGATGAAATATCGGGGCATTTAAGTGCGCCAGTGTTACCGTTTATTTTGCGCATGGAAAATAATAGCAATAGCGATTATGTGCGTAACTGGACCATAATAACCATGGCGCCGGAAAAACATCTCGGCTACGCCATACAATGGTTTGGCTTAGCTATTGCAGCGCTGACAATATATTTGCTAAGTTTGGTGAAGCGACTTCAAGGACCTCACCCCAAAAACGATGTTTAGCAATATTTATCGTTTTCTATAAAAATAACCCTTATGCATTACTTTAGGAATATCCGTATGACCGACACAGAGAAAAACAATAAAAGTAGCTTGTTGATGATGATTGGCATTTTCATTTTACCTGTCATTCTGGCCTATGCTGCCTTGCAGTTAGATTGGTTCAATAAAGCCGCAACAAACCGTGGTGAATTATTACAGCCAGTAATTCAAGCGCAAGATTTTTTGAGTGATAGTGATGCCAAGTGGCATTTAATGTACGTTATTCCCAGTAATTGCGACATGGCTTGTGAAAATGCAATTTACAGCGTGACACAAATTTATCAAGCAACGGGCAAAGAATCAGACAGAGTGAGTAAGCTATTTGTGGTGACTAGCGATTCTTCAAAAAAAGCCCTGGCACAACTTGAATCTCAACACAGTGCGTATGTGTTACAAAAAAGCCAAGAAAATGTTAATCAAGTGTTTCAAAATGTAGGTATAGATGCTATTTTCATTACCGACACTTTGCATAATGTTGTAATGCGCTATCCGGTAACGAGTGTGCAAGAAGATGCCATTATGGATAGCCGAAATATTCTTGCAGATTTAAAAAAATTATTAAAATTATCGCGCATTGGATAAACATTTTTAGGATGTAATTAGATGAAAAAGTTAGTGCTGGCCAGTATATTACTTGCACTAGTTGTTATTATACTTGGGGCGTATACACGGCTGACTGATGCTGGCCTTGGCTGTCCAGATTGGCCGGGATGTTATGGCAACCTTTTGGTTCCGCAATCCGAACAAAGTATTGCCCAAGCAAATTCTGCTTTCCCCGAGCGCCCAGTAGAAGCCGAAAAAGCATGGAATGAGATGATTCACCGCTATTTTGCTGCCGGCTTAGGTTTTTTCATACTCGTTATTTTCCTCACTTCATTGGTTCGTGCACTTAGAGGTAAACAAACGCCAGTAAAACTTTCGTTCGTGCTGTTGCTGTTGGTCTGTTTTCAAGGGGCCTTGGGAATGTGGACGGTAACAATGAATCTGCTACCTGTTGTGGTTATGGGACATTTGTTGGGCGGGTTCACCGTGCTGTCTTGTTTGTTCTTGTTATATTTGCGCCTGACGCCTTTCCGTATCCCCGGCGGTGATGCGCAAATAAGGCACTTCGCCAAATTTGGTATGATTGGAATAGTGTTGTTGGTGGGGCAAATCGCCTTAGGTGGTTGGACGTCGGCCAATTATGCATCATTAGCATGCACTGAATTACCTATTTGCGAGGGTGCATGGACATCGAAGCTAGATTTTACTGGCGCATTTAGCGTGCCGCCAGCTGACAATTATGAATTTGGTGTACATTCCTATGAAGAGCGCGTAACTATGCATGTTATGCATAGAATTGGTGCAATTGTGGTGAGCCTCTATTTTGTATGGTTAGCGCTTGCCCTATATAAAAAATCAAGTTCAGGCATGATTAAACGAATGACGAGCTTATTGGTATTAGTCTTAGGTGTACAAGTGGGATTGGGCGTAAGCAATGTTGTATATACTTTACCATTAACTGTTGCGGTGATGCATAACGCTGTTGCTGCATGTTTACTGTTAGTCATGATATTACTCACTTACACGATGTACCGAAAATATTAGTTAGGCATTCAATACGCTTTATTTGAGCTCGCCGCAAACGCCTTGCTCATCACTACATAAACAGATGGCTTTGGATAAAAATATCGAGCCGTAATAGAGAATAATAGGAGACTAAGATGAGCAAATCTATTGAGATGTCAGATACTCATTCAGTGGTCAGTAAAAGCCCAGCAAAAGGTCAAAATACGGCAACTTGGCGGGACTACTATGAACTCACCAAACCTAAAGTGGTATTGTTGTTGCTACTTACTGCTTTAGTGGGAATGTGCTTGGCCACCGACACTTGGGTAGACCCTGTTGTATTTGTGGCGGGTATGCTGGGTATTGGTTTGTTATCGTCTGCCGCTGCCGTAATTAACCACGCAGTTGACTATAAAATAGATTCGGTAATGGCGCGAACTTTCAACCGGCCCGTTGCTAAGGGAAAAGTCTCGATTGAGCGAGCTTTGATATTTGCCGCGGTGTTGGGCGCAGTAGGTTTTGCCGCTTTAGCACTATTTGTAAACATGCTTACCGCGTGGCTAACGCTGCTTAGTTTGGTGGGTTACGCCGTTATTTACACTATGTATCTCAAACGTGCTACGCCACAAAATATAGTTATTGGCGGCTTAGCGGGTGCTGCACCTCCATTGTTGGGATGGACAGCAGTAACGGGTGAAATTCATGCATATGGTTTACTGCTGGTGTTGCTTGTGTTTACATGGACACCCCCGCACTTTTGGGCATTGGCCATCCATCGCGAAAAAGACTATGCGAAAGCAAAAATCCCAATGCTGCCCAATACACACGGCGTAGAATTCACCAAAACCTGTATTGTACTGTATACGGTATTGCTGTGTTTGATAGGTGTATTACCCTATATAACCGGTATGAGTGGAAGTATTTACCTTGTTGGCTCAAGCGCACTTAATGCTTATTTTCTGTACATGGCTTTAAAGCTTAAATATAAACCTGAGCCTAACACTGCCATGGCAACGTTTAAGTTCTCTATTTTGCATTTAATGCTATTATTTATTGTATTACTGGTTGATCACTACGTGCCAATATAATTAATCTATGGCCTGATCAAGCTCTTACATACTTTATTACATAGGTAACAGAATAATATTATGCAAAACAAATGGATTGGTTTAGTCCTAATTATTGTATTTATAGGCGGTATTTATGCAGCTCTAGTCATTGCCCCACCGAGTTCAAGCAAGCCATTAGCTGAGCAGACACAGCATTTAAATTGGTATCCTCAGGCACGTGGCCTAAATGCATTTACTCTTACTCAACATACGGGTGAGACCTTTACCAATGACAACTTGCAAGGTAAATGGACGCTGGCGTTTGTTGGTTATACCTTCTGTCCTGATATCTGCCCAGTAACATTGGCTGAAATTAACAAAGCCTATCCACAACTATCTGCAATCCCCAGTGCCAATCCTTTGCAAGTTTGGTTTTTGTCGGTTGATCCAAAGCGCGATACGGTGGAACGTTTAAATGAATATATAGGCTATTTTAATAGCAATTTTGTGGGAACAACGGGTCCCCATGAACAACTGTTTCCATTGGTTCGAAGCATGGGCATGATGTATTCACTTAGCGAGAGCACCGACAATCCTAACTACTTAGTTGACCATAGTGCGTCAATTGTGGTGATAAATCCTAAAGGCAATGTGGTGGGCCGATTTAAACCCAAGCATGTACCAGGACAATTGGCCATTAGCGACATGGCACAGGTAATAGAAGACCTACCTATTTTACTTGGCAGCTAAGGCATTGCTTAGCCTTCGTCGAGGCTGCGCTAATGACGCATCTCAGCTTTCAGCCCTAATTTTTGCGTCAGCCCCAATTTTATTGCCCTATTTGTTTTCTGGTGAACAAGCTGCTCGTGATTACTTAAATTATGCAGTGACTCAAGAGAATGGCCAATACAGTGCCAGTTCGCATTGTGTTGCAGTAGGCAAATTAAGCAGTGTGACGCAAACAACTGATACGTTCAACGAGCAAGTGTTAGGGTGCATCACCATGTGGTCACACAATATGGATGAAGCTTTTCATACCGCTACACTCAAGAGTATTACTGAACACTTAAGCATTACTCAAGTAAAGCACCTGCTTAATACTAACCCAAAGCTGGTAGAGGTATTCGCTCCCCCCTTAGCACATGAGCTGTGTTTAGGTCATATTGCTGTGCATGCCGACGCACAGGGGTTGGGCATTGGTAAAAAGCTAATTGCCTACGCCATTCGTGAGGCAAAAATTCAGCAGAAGCAACAACTGGTATTAGATGTTGATATCAATAATCATAATGCCATTAGCTTTTATGAGGGCTGTGGGTTTTCTGCTTTGTGTGAACGGCTTTTTGCGCCAACACAACAAGTGTTTTCGCGTATGATATATGCGCTATAAAAGCCATTAGTGATCATTTTTTAGTCGAAAAACTCGCCGGTATGAGTAGCAACAAACAGCGGGTGTGAGTACCAATAATAACGCCCGGACAGAGAATTGCTGGGGGCGGTACAATTAATGCGAGTCCGGCCTGGTTGCATGGTGTAATTCACTTTAACGACAATTTCATTATTGTTGCCTAAGAACTTTAATTTCTTACCTTGAAAGTAACAAGCAAACTGCGTAAGCCTTACGTCATCGTTATTAATAGTAAGCTGTAAATCAGCGAGCGTGTCGTCAGCAGTGTAGGCAAGACGTGCAGGTGAAACTTTTGCTACTGGCATTGCTAAGCTGTTGAGTTTAACTTCTAGACTGTCCAGCTTGGCATATACGCCTGCAGCGGGGAACCTCGGTAACGCTGAGAAATCACTGTATGTGGATATTGCCCCTGATTGCTGACCAAAACCCACGTAACCGTTTTCTGCTAACGCTGCCTTTAGTGCTAGGTTATATTCCCCATAGGGATAAGCTAACCATTTTAGGCTATAGCCTATTTCTTTTGTTAGTAGTGTTTCGGCAGATTCAATGTCACGCATCACTCTTTTTAACCATTGTTGCTGGTTTTCATTACCGTACATTTCTAACAAATGTGCGTGGTCTAGTGTATGGTTTGCAAAGCTAGCATGGCTTTGCATACTGCGTACTTGCTCCCAAGTTAACTGTTGACTGCTTTCACCAATAATGGCCGGATTAATAAACACTGTATATGGAAAATCAAACGATGTTAAAATAGGGTGGGCGTTGTCCAGTATATTTCGGTAGCCATCATCAAAGGTGATTGCCACCGCTTTTTTCGGCAGAGGCTCATTGTTTTTTAATTTAGCCAAAGCATTTCTTAGGTCGATTACCTGAAAGTGAGTATTAAGATAAGTCATGTGTTCACGAAATGTTTCTGGGGTAACACTTGTGCTGGCGGGTGTAGCGTTTGATACATGATGATACTGCAGAATAACCAGATTTTGTTCGCTTAGCGTGATGGTGGCAGGGTTAGCATGGCTAATGGCAACACTTGTAAGACTCAGCACGACTACTAACAATCGAAAAAAATACGACACCATGGCAATTATCCTGTTTGTAATATATGTAAGGAACGTTTATCACTAAGTCTACCACTAAATATTTCGACTCGCACAAGCGTTTATTGTTACTCGCATTGCCGCTAATTTTAGCGAATATCACCACTCCTATACTAGGTTTAGTCGATACGGCCATTTTAGGTCGTATGGATGATCTGCATTATTTTGCTGGCGCTGCTATTGGTAGTTTAGTGGTAACGCAATTGTATTGGGTGTGCGGGTTTCTAAAAATGTCTATTACAGGCCTAAGTGCACAAAACAAGCACAGCGAAAAAGGCAGGCTTAAGGTGCTGGTCCAAGGAATTTGTTTAGCTTTTGGGTTAGCGCTACTTATCTTGATTTTTCAAAATTATGTACTTAATGCAGGCTTATACTTTGCACAGGTTAATACTGACGTGGCAAGTAGCAGCCATGATTACTTTTCCGTAAGAATTTGGGGAGCACCTGCGGCACTGATTAACTTGGTATTAATTGGCTGGTTGGTAGGACAACAACAAACGAAGTGGGTGCTGTGGCTACAGTTAATCGTTAATGTGACCAATATTGTTGCCAGTTTACTGCTTGTATACGTTTTTGATTTAGGTGTAAAAGGGGTAGCCGCAGCAACGGTTTTGGCAGAGTATTTGATGCTCGCCTGCGCGCTGTTTTATATCTTTTTTACCAGTGCTGGACAGTCTAACTTTATACTATTGCAATCGCACATCAACAAAAATCTCAATGCTGGACAGTCTAAATTAAAACAATTTACTCACATAGTTTCGCTACAAAACATGCGGGCATTGTTGTCACTTAACGGCAATATGTTTGTTCGTAATATTGTGCTGCAACTAACCTTAGCTTTTGTCACCTTAAAAGGTGCGCAATTTGGTGAGACTGCAGTGGCAGTCAACGCCATATTGCTGCAATTTTTTACCTTAATTGCCTTGGGGCTTGATGGTATCGCTAATGCAGTCGAGGCGCTCGTTGGTGAAGAAAAAGGGAAAGTAAGCGCCAAAGGTGTGCATAGCCACGTTAAAACGGGGCTGATTTTTTCGAGCACGGTTGCGGTGCTCTATAGTCTGTTGTTTGTGTTTCTGGACAGTCTAATCATTAACTTACTTACTCACCACCAAGCGGTCATATTGGCGTTAGCGCCTTACAAGGTCATTATAGTGATGTTGCCTATAGTTGCTCATTGGTGCTTTTTGTTCGATGGCGTGTTTGTTGGATTGAGTAAAGGAAAAGCGATGCGTGATTCAATGTTATTGAGTGCGGTATTTGGATTTATTCCAATATGGTTGATGTTTAGCGCGTACGGCAATATAGCGTTATGGGCAGCAATGTTTGGGTTTTTATTGGGCAGAGGGTTGTTTCAAGGCGGGTACTATTGGTACTGGAGTCGAGTGAGTCATAGATTACTGGCCTAACGTTGGTAGTGTGCTAGGCCATTATTACAGAGATACTAATAATAGGAGTGTTCACCGGCTTCGTGCTCGGTGGCATCGCGTACTGCGGTTATCTCACCTTTAAATTGTTCCAACATCTGTTTTTCAATGCCATCTTTTAGTGTGACATCTACCATCGAACAACCGTTGCAACCGCCGCCGAATTGTAAAATAGCAGCACCATCTTCGGTGACTTCCATCAACGACACTTGGCCACCGTGGCTAGCTAGCTGCGGATTAATTTCAGACTCAATCATGTAGTTGATGCGGTCAATTAATGGAGCGTCGTCGGCTATTTTTCTGGCTTTGGCGTTAGGCGCTTTTAAGGTTAATTGCGAGCCCATTTGGTCTGTGACAAAGTCAATTTCTGCATCGTCTAAAAACGGCGCGCTTTCTTCGTCAACTACTGCATCAAAACCATTAAAATTTAGGCGAACATCTTGGGGTTCAACGGCATCTGGCGGGCAATATGAAACGCCACATTCAGCCTTAGATGTACCGGGGTTTATTACGAAAACACGAATATTTGTGCCTGCTTCTTGCTGTGCTAGTAGCTTGCTAAAGTGTGCTTGCGCGGTTTCGGAAATATTAATCATTGGTGCCTCAACAAAAATGTTATTGCTAATATGCAGGCATGATAACAAATATTACCCGAGTAAAACACTCAAGTATTATGATTTTTTCAATTATCTTTGCATTCACCGACAAAATTATACTTTTGATGTGATTTGAGCGACAATTGCATGAGTATATTGCTTAATAAAAATAACGAATAACAAACGAGGTTTGCCATGTTTAAAGCGCTCTGTTTTGTGAAAACGGTTCTAGCTTTGTGTTTTTTTGCTCTGTCCCCGTCAGTGTTGGCTGACTTAAACGACCTTGATTACTTGCCCGATAATCAAAATTACAACCCAAATGTTCCAAAACCTTCAGATGTACTTGGTTATCCAGTGGGTACATGGCACGTAAGACATGATCAATTAGTGAAATATATGGAAGTACTCGCAGAGTCATCTGATCGCGTCACCCTAACAATGACTGGGAAAACCCACGAACATCGCGACTTGGTTTTATTAACGATTACCGATAAAAGCAATCATGACAATATTGATGAAATTAAAGCGACGCATATTTCACGCATAAAAAACGGTGACTCAGCTGCCAGTAACGACCCACTTGTTATTTACATGGGTTATAGCGTACATGGTAATGAGCCCTCTGGAAGTAACGCTTCGATGCTGATTGCTTATCACTTAGCGGCCTCACAGAGTAATGAGGTTAAACAGTTGCTACGGGACAATATCGTGCTTGTTGATCCATCATTAAACCCCGACGGTTTATCGCGTTTTGCTCAATGGGCAAACATGCACAAAGGCAAAAATTTGGTGACTGATCCTATGCACCGCGAGCATAGAGAAGCATGGCCAAGTGGACGAACCAATCATTATTGGTTTGATTTAAACCGCGATTGGCTCTTACTGACTCACCCCGAGTCTCGGGCGCGAATTCACCAATTTCATACATGGCGTCCGCACATCTTAACCGACTTTCATGAAATGGGCACAAACAGTACGTTTTTCTTTCAACCTGGCGTACCTTCTAGAAAGAACCCTTGGACGCCGAATCAAAATGTAACCTTAACCAACGCTCTGGGTGATTTCCACGCAAAAGCCTTAGATGATGATAAGCAACTGTATTTTACCCAAGAAAGTTTTGACGACTTTTATTACGGTAAAGGCTCTACGTATCCAGATGCTCACGGTAGTATCGGTATTTTGTTCGAGCAGGCCAGTAGTCGAGGACACGCTCAAGAGTCGATCAATGGCGTGGTCACCTTTCCCAAGAGTATTCAAAATCAAGTCACAACATCGCTTTCTACATTTGCAGGGGCGATGGCAAATAAAGCCGCGATACTGGCTTATCAGCGCCAGTTTTATAATGACACTAAAAAACTGATTAAAGATGATAAGTATACCGGGTTTTTAGTCGCTGGAGGGGCTGACAAAACTAGGTTTAATCGTCTTGTATCGATACTTGAGCAGCATCAAATTGACGTTGATACTTTAACAAAAAGCGTGACGGTAAATGACGTAGAATTTGAGGCGAATAACAGCGCCTTTATTAAACTAGACCAAAATCAATATCGGTTGATTAAATCATTGTTCAGCGAGCGTCAGCGCTTTGCCGACAATACCTTTTATGATGTGTCAAATTGGAATATCGCACTGGCTTTTAACTTAGATTATGCACAAGTTAAAAATAGCGTTAGTCGAAAATTGTCATTAAACGATTGGCAAGCTGACTCAGTTGCGATGACAGCTATAAATGAAAAGGCTTACGCGTATGCTTTCGAGTGGTTTAATCATAACTCGCCTGCAATGTTACAAACGTTATTGGAGCATGGCGTACAGGTGCGCGTAGCCGGCAGTGATTTCACGGCCTCAGTAGACAGTGGCAAACAAGAATTTGCCAGGGGTACAGTAGTTATACCAAAGGCATTGAAACAACCAACAAACCTAATAGCTATTTTAAATAATAGTGCCGAGCAACATAACGTAGCTTTACATACCATCAACAGTGGGCTAACCAGTAAAGGAATCGATTTGGGCTCACGTCAGTTCGCCAAGGTTGATAAGCCTGAGGTATTGCTGGTGGGCGGAAAAGGCACGTCTAGTTATGAGGTGGGAGAAATTTGGCATTATCTCGATACAAAAGTAGGCGTTGCTGCCACAATTTGGGATTTAGATGACCTTAGTCAGCGTGATCTTGAGCGCTATACCCATGTTATTTTTGCATCGGGTCGCTACAACAATGTCAACGAACGTACTATTAGCAAAATTGAAGATTGGCTAGGCAATGGCGGTATTTTAGTTGGCCAAAAATCGGCCGTAACGTGGTTTTCACACAATGGCTGGATAGACAATAAGCCAGTTTCTCGCGATGCGCTGAATGCTGAATTTAGCACAGCTGGCATGAAGTTTTCTGACCAAGCAGCATTAGGCGCTAAAAAATTAGTCGCAGGTGCCGTTTACGAGAGTAAAATTGATTTAAGCCATCCTATGTTTTTCGGGTTTGAGCGAGATATTCTCCCTTTGTTTAAAACAAGCAACATGGTATTGCAAGCGACCGACAATCCGTTTGAAGATATTGCGAGTTATACTGACGACCCTTTAATGGCAGGATATTCTGCAGATGAGATGCAAAGCTTAATAAAAAATACTACAGCCATTGTGGCAGTTAAGCGTAAACGCGGCGTAGTCATTGGTTTTGTTGATAATGTGCATTTTAGAGGGTATTGGGATGGCACTAATAAGCTAACCGCAAACGCCTTGTACATGACGCCATTACTATAATCTAAGTTCTGAGGCGGTTTCATTTTTATTGAGTGTTACCGCCATGCACCATACTCTGATGCTAATATCTGGGTAAGCGAGCTGTATTTGTTTACAGGCAGCGTTTACTGTGGCGCCGGTAGTAACAACATCATCGACGACTGCAACCGAATCAACGGTAATGTTGGCTACTAGTTTGAATGCATTTTCAATGTTAATCAGTCTTTGTTCTTTCCCTAATGTGGCTTGTTGCTTGGTGTGGCGAGTACGTGCTAGTGCGTCTATAACGGGTATATCAAAATACTCGCCTAATTTTTCAGCCAGTAATCGAGATTGATTGTATTCACGTTTTAAATAGCGGAATTTACTGAGTGGAATGGGTATCAGCGCTTCAGGTAAGTTGTTAGTAAACAACATACGCAAATGCAGGTACTGATAAAAAAAGCCTGAAAGTACATTGGCGGCAAGTGGTTTACCGCTAAATTTGAGTTGGTTGATTAAGCCCACTAAAACACCCGAATAGCTACCCAAAGCAAACAAGCCTTCATAGTGTGGTTCAGCTAAATGCTTGTAGACTGCTTCGTATTCTAATAAATTGTGCCCAGGCACAGGAAAAAGCGGGATTGGCGTATCTTGCTGACAGTACCGGCACACTAAAACATAGCTTGATTGCCTGCAAACAAAACAGTGAGTATGCCTAAGTACGCTAAATTTTGTGGATTTGTTGTAAAGCGTTTTAATGCTTACCAGTAAGGTAGATATCCATAAGGTCGCCACGTGTAGTCGTTGCATTTTTATCGGTCATTAATTATTCATAAGTTAAGGTAAATTTATCATGTTAGTTGATTCAGCAGAGCTGTCTAAAAGGACAGATTTTACCGTGGTATTAATTCATGGTTGGGGGATGAATCAAGGTGTGTGGTCTGAGTTTCAAGAAGCTCTAGCGAAAGATATCAGTCAAGATGTTGTATGTATTGATTTACCTGGATTTGGTGGCAGCATTAACGACAATGTTGCGCCTTATAATATTGAGACTATATCAATCAAAGTTGCGGCTGAATTACCTGAACGAAGTGTGGTAATTGGGTGGTCGTTGGGAGGCTTAGTTGCACAACATATTGCGGTAAGCGGTAACCCTAATATTATCGCGCATATACAAATGTGCAGCACTCCTAAATTTGAACAGAGTGAGAATTGGCCTGGAATTAAGCCCAATGTGCTGGAAATGTTTCATGCCCAACTTGTGAAGGACCACCGCGCTACGATTAAACGATTTTTGGCCATTCAATTTATGGGCATTAATGACGCAAAAGTGGCAATTAAAGAAACCTTGGCCATGATAACGGCCTTTCCATTGAGTGAACCTGCAACTTTACTTGAAAGTTTACAAATCCTATCTGACGCTGACTTACGCCTGAAATTAAGTGAACAAGAGCCCATGCCGTGTTTGCGAATTTTCGGTCGGCTGGACAGTCTAGTTCCGTTATCTGTTGTAGAACACATTACAGCACTTGCACCGAATGACCATGTTCACGTCATTGAAAAAGCCTCTCACGCGCCTTTCATAAGTCATCTTGTTGAAACCAAAGCCTGCATTTGTGACTTCTTAGCAACCCTGAAGTAAGCCCATAAGTGAAAAGCTAGACAGTCTAGCATTTTGGTCGTGAAAAGCTGGACAGTCTAGCATTTTGCTTTTGCATGACACAAAACAGGGGCGGGAACAGTCTAAAAATTAATACTAAAGGTTTTGAAGTACTTGCCGATAACTCAGATGAGTAGTAATTTTTATGGGTGAGATAAGTGAATGTATTAAATGCGACAGCTCAAAGCGCCATATATTCTGGCTTAGAAGGCTATAACAATGGCTCTAATAGCATGACAAACGCCAGCCGTGAATTTGCGAAAGGAAACAATGGTTCACCAATTGATGTCAATCGTGCGGCGATTGACTTGGTTTCGGGTTCGTTGCAAGCAGAGGCATCAGCAAAAGTTATCCACAGCGCTGACAGCATGCTTGGTACTATTATCGATACTTTCGCATAAATTTATGAATATTGTTTTGCCATTTGATTTCCAGTCGTCAGTACCTATCCAGCAATTATCGGGCAGTGCTGATATGCGTGCTGAAAATGCGGGCAAATCTACTATTTCCCCATTACAAGATGCCAGTGCTGCCAAATCATCAGAACAACGGCCTTTGTCTCAACAGCAGACTCAATATCAAGATAAGGTGCATATTTCTGAAGCTGGAAAAAAGGCAGCCGAAGAACAACAGGATAACGAGCTAAGCGAAGAAGATCAAAAGGAAGTTCAAACGCTAAAAGACCGCGACAGGGAAGTAAAAATACATGAGCAAGCTCACGCCGCAGTGGGTGGGCAATACGCAGGCTCACCACAATATGAGTACGAAACTGGCCCCGACGGTAAACGTTATGCGGTGGGTGGTGAAGTGTCTATAGACGTTGGCGAGGAAGCTGAGCCTGAAGATACTGTGCAAAAAATGCAAATTGTAAGAGCTGCAGCATTGGCGCCAGCTGAACCCAGTACCCAAGATTTGAAGGTTGCTGCAGAAGCGTCGCAGAAAGAACAACGCGCTCGAGCGGAAGTGAGTCAGCAGCAACTCTCGTCGGGACCAGATGAAGACGCGCCTGCATCTGACACCAATTCTCAAAGTAGAAGCCTAAATGTTAATACCGTGCAGGCATATGCTGACATAGCAAATATCAGCGCACCTCCACGGTTTAGTACCAGCGCTTAGCTTTTGTTGCTACTTCTTCGCTTTTGCAAACGCTTCAGCAAAAGCATTCCCCATCATTGCATTACCTGCTGGTTTTTGTTGTTGATTACCGCGACGTTTGTCTGCGTTGGGTTTGTTTTTAGACTGTCCAGCATTCGCGCCGTTGTTGTTGGCAGTACCATTAGAACGTGCGGGTCTTCCTTGAATGTCGTCGTCAAGGCGCATAGTCAGTGAGATGCGCTTTCTATTTACATCAACCTCGGTGACTTTGACTTTGACCACGTCTCCGGCTTTAACGACCTCGCGAGGGTCTTTAATGAATTTGTTGGTAATAGCCGAAATATGCACTAAGCCATCTTGATGCACTCCAATATCGATAAACGCACCGAAGTTGGCTACATTACTGACCACCCCTTCTAACACCATGCCAATTTCAAGATCGTTCATAGTAGACACCGCATCGTCGAATTTAGCGGTTTTAAACTCGGGGCGCGGATCGCGTCCGGGTTTATCTAGTTCGCTAAGGATGTCTCTTATTGTTGGTAACCCAAAGGCATCGGTAACAAACTCTTTCGCATCAACTTGTGTTAACGCATCTTTGTTACCTATAATATCGTTAACGGCCACGCCTACCTTATTTACAATGGTTTCCACAATTGAATAGGCTTCAGGGTGCACGGCTGATTTATCCAGTGGATTGGTACCATTCATAATGCGCAGAAAACCTGCTGCTTGCTCATAGGCTTTAGGACCTAAGCGCTCAACTTTTTGTAGTGCTTTTCTGTGCTCAAATGCGCCGTTTGTATCGCGAAAGGCCACAATATTATTTGCCAACGTTTTATTTAAACCGGATACATGAGTTAATAAGGCTGCAGAAGCAGTGTTTAAATCAACGCCTACCGCATTTACACAATCTTCAATGACTTTGTTCAGAGACTGCGCCAGTTGACTCTGGTTTACGTCGTGTTGATATTGGCCAACGCCAATAGCTTTAGGTTCAATTTTCACTAATTCAGCCAGTGGGTCTTGCAGTCTTCTTGCTATTGATACCGCACCGCGGAGGGACACATCCATATTCGGTAATTCGTTTGATGCCAATGCCGATGCAGAATAAACCGACGCACCCGCTTCACTGACTACAAGCTTTTGAATATTCATTTCACTGTTTGCTTTTAGCATTTCAGCTACCAGCTTATCGGTTTCACGCGAGCCTGTGCCGTTACCAATACTAATAAGCTCAACTTTATGTTGTTTACATAAATTGGCCAGAGTACGTGCTGATTTATCCCATTGGTTTTGTGGCTGATGCGGAAAAATAGTAGTGGTAGCCAGTACTTTTCCAGTGCTGTCGAGCACGGCAACTTTCACACCAGTGCGCAAACCGGGATCTAGGCCCATTGTCACTTTAGGCCCTGCTGGCGCAGCCATTAGTAAGTCTTGTAAATTTTTAGCAAACACGTTAATCGCTTCAGTTTCAGCACGCTCACGCAACTGGGCAAATAATTCGGTTTCCATGTATTGACTGACTTTCACGCGCCATGTCCACTGTACCACCGTATGTAGCCATTTATCTCGAGCATTGCTGTGAGTGCCAATATTGGTCAGTGGCAAGTTTAACGCTTTGCTGATGATTGCTTCACAAGCTTGCCCTTTACTTTCTGGATTTGACGGCTCGGCATCTAAGCTAACGTGAAGAATATTTTCATTTCTGCCCCTGAAAATAGCCAACGCTCTGTGCGAAGGCACTTTTGATAACTTTTCAGTATAATCAAAATAGTCGGTAAATTTCTCACCGTCTTTTTCCATACCTGCACTGACTTTACTGACGACGTGTGCGTGGGCTTGTAAGTACTGTCGAATGTTTTGTAACACAGTTGCGTTTTCAGCAAACTGTTCCATTAGTATAAACTTAGCGCCATCTAGCGCCGCTTTGGTATCGGTGATGCCGTTTTCTGGATTAATGAATTCGGTAGCGGCCTGCTCAGGGTCCGTGTTAGGGGTGTTAAGTAGCGCTTCTGCCAGGCTTAATAAACCAGCTTCTATAGCAATTTGCCCCTTTGTTCTGCGGCGAGGTTTGTATGGTAAATACAAATCTTCAAGTTCTGTTTTGTTTTCTACTTGTTTAATTTTATTCGCAAGCTCTGGGAACAGTTTTCCTTGCTCATCTATCGATTTAAGAATGACTTTGCGTCTGTCTTCTAATTCGCGCAAATAACCTAAGCGCTGTTCAAGGTTGCGCAATTGCGTGTCGTCCAAACCTTGTGTTGCCTCTTTGCGATAGCGCGCAATAAATGGCACGGTTGCACCTTCATCTAAAAGTGCTACAGCGGCTTGAATTTGGCCAGTTGAAGCGCCTAATTCTGCGGCAATTTTTTCAATAATCATTTAATGTTGGATCCATAAGAAATGCGCTACTTAAGCAGCAGCGAAGATTTAGAAAGAAAGTATGTAGTCTAATTGCTAATAGTATAACGTTTGTTGCCTTTATTGGCATGTAAAATACACAATAATTCAATGCTAATGCTGCTAAAGTATTCGTGCTGATGAAAATGACCATGATGATACGTTATTGACTATAACGCTGTTGCAAATAGATAGCGATTCGCTGGGCATCACGCTACCATATTGATATTGGCGGAATAAAACGACGATAAGGTGTGGCTTGAAAACAAAACTTATTACAAGCAAAGGTTATGCGAAGCTGCGTGAAGAGCACGATTATTTGTGGTACGAGCAGCGCCCCAAAATTACTAAAATTGTAACTTGGGCGGCGAGTTTGGGAGACCGCTCTGAAAATGCTGATTATACGTTCAATAAAAGGTTGCTTCGCCAAATTGATCGACGAGTACGCTACTTGCGAAAATTGCTACCCGAGTTACAAATTGTTGAGTATTCAGCGCAACAGGCAGGCAAGGTGTTCTTCGGCGCTAAGGTTAGTATTGAAAATGAGGCTGGCGAAACCAAGTCATTCAAAATTGTCGGGCCTGAAGAGATTTATGGTGAATCTAGTGATTATATTTCAATTGACTCGCCAATGGCACGAGCCATGTTAAAAAAGCAAGTTGATGACGAGTTTGAGGTGACTACCCCAACAGGCAACAAATTATGGTGGATAGTGAGTATCCACTATGATAAATAATAGAAACAAAAACGCCAGCTAAATGCTGGCGTTTTTACATATATGTAGTCAATTATTCAGCGGCTTCCAAAGGAGTGACTTCCAATAACTCTACGTCGAATATAAGCGTAGAGTGAGCTGGAATACTGCCAGCTGTTCTTGCGCCATAAGCAAGTTCGCTAGGAATAAAGAAACGGTATTTGGCACCTGGTTGCATTAACTGTAGGCCCTCGGTCCAACCCGAAATTACACGGTTAAGCGGAAAGCTAGTTGGCTCGCCACGGTCGTATGAAGAATCAAATTGCTCACCATTTATAAGCGTGCCTTTATAATGAACTTTCACTGTATCGACAGCTTTCGGGCTTTCCCCTTCACCAGCAGTAATGACTTCATATTGCAGACCAGATTCGGTAGTAGTTACTTCCTCTCTTTTTGCATTTTCGGCTAAGAAAGCAGCGCCTTCGGCAATAGTGGCTTCAGCACTTGCTTCGTTTAGTTGAGCTTGTGTTTCACGCAGTTTGGTATCAGACGCTTGAGCAAAGGCTTGAATTTCGGCATCAGAAAATTGCTTGGTATTTGCCATAGCGTCAGCAAAACCGGCAGTCAGTGCCGCTTCATCTACTTCAATAGACAAGTTGCGTTGTTGCTCAAGGCGGTTTTTGGCAAACATACCCATGCTTGCGCCAAGCGCGTAAGAGTGTTTTTGTGCTTCGGTGGTGTAAACGCTAGTAGATACACCCGCGGCATCTTGTGCTGGTTGAGTGTCTTCGATTTCTTTTTTATCGCTACCACATGCGGCTAATACCAGTGATGCGCTTACTAATAGGGCTAGTGAAGCCTTTTTCATTTTTATCTCCAAAAACATAGTTATAAGATGTTTGGTTAGTGTTTTGGTTGGTTCATGGTTTATACTCCTCCTATGTTAATGTGCTTAACACGAAAGTGAAACCTTTGTTCAACAATAGACCCTTATTTTTTTATTTAATTCTGTTTACGCTGAGTTTTTTAACAGCATGCAGTATACCTGATGCTACGCCCATCAAGCGTGATGCACTTGCCCCAAGTGGCGTGTATTCTGCTGACATTCATCCGCAAAGCATGCGCGCGGTGGTATCGGAGGTAAGTGGTGCAATAAAAGTACTCGACTTGTCAAAAGCCACGCCTAGCATGTTGTATTCGTGGCGTCATCAA
Source organism: Glaciecola sp. (assembly GCA_049650345.1). Classification (GTDB taxonomy): domain Bacteria; phylum Pseudomonadota; class Gammaproteobacteria; order Enterobacterales; family Alteromonadaceae; genus Glaciecola. Next base: position 23,674 of record JBARZY010000215.1, read on the forward strand.
GGTGAAGGAGTAAACTTGGTTGACAATGTTCGCTTTTCGAAAGATGG
>JBARZY010000216.1:0-1908 GCA_049650345.1 Glaciecola sp.
CTCTGCCATGGTAGGGCTGCGTGCATTCAAGTTCCAGTATTGCTGCACCAAAGACTTGAAAAGATCAAATAATGAAAACTGGACTATTAGCCAAAATGCCTAAATCATCTTCGCAACGAACATTTAACCAACCTAAAGGCCCGCTGTAACGAAGGGTAGCGTATAGCGTTAGTTTTACTTATACTCGGGCTTTGTTTGGCTATCGTTAAGCGGATTGCCGCATGGCATCAATCTGACTGTTGGTCTGAAGAATCGAGTTTAGGCGGGGCTAGATTTTGCCAAGCTTTTTACAAAATCATTTGAATATATCAATTTAATACGTTCTCGTTTAGCTGCAAAATAGATTCTTTAGGGTATAAAGTCGTGTTTGTTGCCCAAAATAAAAATCCCTCAGAAACTTATCCGAGGGATTTTGAAATAGTTTTATAGTCAAACTACTTGAATTTGCGTCTGCTAGCAGCTACTCCAAATATTCCTAAACCGAGTAATGCTAAGCTACCTGGACTAGAAACATTATTGTTGTTGCCTGGGTCTACCGAACCAAAGGTAATGTCGTCGTAAATAACTTGATTGGCTGTTCCACCGAAGTCAATCGACTTAGCTATGCCAGAAAAAGCAATTGATGCAATATCCCAATTACAAAAGGTACCAGTCGGATCACCTGAACAGTTAGTATTAAAGTTTACTCCAAAAGAAACTGAACCTAATAAATTGCCGCTCGCACCTACTTCATCATAAACTGAAACAGTACCCGCTGTTGCACTTGTGTAGAAAAATGATAATCCAGTATCAAATCCGCTAGCTAGGCTTAAAATGGCGGAATTATTATCTAGGAATATCATGCCTGTTTCTCCAGACGGTTCATTCGCAGAATTACAATTGCCGCCGCCTTCCGCATCGGCGTCTTTACAAGCAATTGCATCTTGAAATGCTATGCCGTAGTCAACACCAGAATTTCCAAATGAGTCTAGCCCACCATTGTAAAAATCATTAATATTAGCACCAGCACCAATACCTTCAAAATCTAAAACGATTACTGATGCAGTGGCATTCGCGCCTGCCATCAAAATTGCACCAGCAATTAAATTTTTTACTACATTTTTCATATCTTAATTCCATATTCGATTAACCGAGACTGCTAAAAAACAGTAAAAGCAACTTCTAGGCCAGTTAAATTTAAATACAAATATCAACAACTTGAAATTTTCATACTAAGATTTCTTGAGTAAGTGTAAAAATGTCCGACAACGCTATCTTCTATTTCAGGTTCATTTTTAAAGATATTGCATATACGTGTTCTTGAACAATCAAATACCTTGCAGCCTTGCCGACACTATTTTATGCTCGCCCTGAATAGTTCGGCTTACAATGGCTTCTTGGCAATGAGGATATTTGCGTATGGCAATTCCACTCGTCGCCAATCAATTGCATAAATCATATGGCGATGTGCATGCACTCAAGGGCATCGATGTGACTATTGAAGGCTCGGGTGTTTACGCAATTTTGGGGCAAAACGGAGCGGGTAAAACATCGTTTATCAAATGTGTTCTCGGCCTCGAAAAAGCAAGCAGTAGCAGTATAAGCACGATGGGCTATAAAGCAGTCTTATTTCGATAGATGGCTCCTGATTAATATGGGTATTCCACAACAATTATAAAGTCTAGGTATTCTTGTAATTCAAAGTAGTAGATTTTTAACATGTCAGCGCAAATTTGCTCTAACCTATCGCGTTATGTCCGCAAAGCGCCTGAAACCTGTCCAAAATAACTCAATATACCAAGCGCTAATGGCGTCAATTATAACTGTGTTGCAAAGCGCCTAACGAGGTAGAATTGCATGTTCAAACAACGGCGCCATAAACTCAGTTATCATGGGCTGTGCTTCAGCAGTTGGGTGAATGCCGTCGCG
>JBARZY010000217.1:0-3138 GCA_049650345.1 Glaciecola sp.
TTTGATACATCAAAGCAAAAATTTGTAGACGACTTTGTTGCTAGCTGGGTAAAAGTGATGAACTTAGGCAGATAATTGCTTAACTAGCTTTTTGTTAGTAATGGATAACACGCAAATACAAATCGTATTTGCGTGTTTTTTTTATGCATGTACAGCTAATTTATTTTTCAATGTTAGCTGCTTCAGGCTCATCTTTGTATTTATCAAACCAAGCAATAATATAGCCCACCTTACGCGCTAAGTTAGATGGCTTGGCGGCAATGCCATGATACGCGCCTTGAATACGTACCAACGAACTTTCAACGCCCTCTAAGCGCAGCGCACCATAATATTGTTCGCTTTCAGACATAGGCGTGCGTACATCAAGTTCACCTGTTAGCACCATGGTTGGCGTGGTAACGTTACCGACTAATTTCAACGGGGAGCGGTCCCAATACTGATTCACATCATTCCAAGGCAAATCGGTAAACCAATATTTGCTCATAAATGTGTATATATCTGATGTACCAATCATGCTTATCCAGTTAATCACGGGCTTAGCCACCACTGCTGCAGCAAATCTATTGGTGTTGCCTATAATCCATGCGGTCAATACGCCACCGCCAGAGCCACCTGTTACAAATAGCTTGTCTTCATCAATGAAACCCTTGGCAATCACCGCATCCACCATGTCCATTAAATCGTTGTAGTCTTCTGAGGGGTAGTTTTTGTCAATGGTATTGGCAAACTCTTCACCGCGGGATGTTGACCCCCGTGGGTTGCCGTATACTACCACATAGCCCGCAGCGGCAAACAGTTGTACTTCGGCAGAAAACTCTGGCCCATAAGCGGTGTGCGGACCACCATGAATTTCAAGTATTAAAGGGTATTTTTTGCTAGGGTCAAACTGCGGTGGTTTGACTACCCATGCGTTGAGTTTACGTTCGTCAACACTGCTTTTGAGGCTAAGTAATTCAGGCTTATGCAGTGTTTTATTGTTAAATACATCGCCGTTTAAATCGGTCAACGCGCTTATTTTACCGCGCTTATTTATGATCGCTAAATCGGCAGGGCGGTCGCCTTGCGAAAGGGTAAACACCACATCTCCTTTATTGGTGACGGCATAATCACCCGATGTATATGGGCGGCCGATACTTTTTCCGCCTAACGCATCTGTTTTCACATTACGCTTTTTACTTAAGCTGGTATAGGCAACGTGCTTTTTACCTTCGTCGTCATAGCTAAAGTACACACCTTTACTATTGTTGGCCCATTGGATGTCGGCTACTGAGCGGTCAAGGCTGGTGGTCAACGCGACAATGTTGCTGCCGTTGCTATCCATTACGTATAGCTGGTTAATTTGGTTAGATTTACCGTTATCTTCAAAGCCGGTAAAGGCTATTTTTTTACCGTTAGGGCTATATACAGGCGAGCTTTCAGGACCCGTTGCATGAGTTATTGCTTGCATATGTTGCGTGGCAATATTGACTTTATAAAGGTGGGTATTAAACACGTCAAAGTCACGATTTTCGCTGGTGTTAGCCGATACAATTAAATGCTTTGCATTGGGCGACCAAGCTAGGTTTCCGCTAATATCAAAAGGCCCTGAGGTGATTTGCTGGGGCGTTCCGCCAATTGCAGGTACAATATATGCATGCACATTGCCAGGGCGATTCATGCCGCGGCCATCTCGTTGAAACAAGGTGTTGTCGATGTATTTGGCCGGTTCAGCCCACTCGGCGCCTTTTGGCTTGCCTGATAAACTAAACAAGGGCTTCTGTTCGCTGGGCGTAAACATAACAAACGCGAGGTGTTCACCGTTTGGCGAAAACACTAAGCTACTTGGGCTCATTGCAACGTCGGTTACCCGAGCGGTTGCACCAGACGCCATATCGCGCACATAAATTTGTACTTTTCCTTCTTTGCTCGACAAATATGCGAGTTTTTTGCCATCGTCTGAAAACACTGGGCTGTAATGATTTTTGGTATCCGATAAAAAAGGTAAGTGCTCACTACCATCAAAATTAACCCTCCATAAGTTAATACGCTGCGAGTCGGTCATAATATCCATACTACGGCGCTCGTATATTACCGAATCGTTGCCAGGCATTATTACGGGGTTGGCGGCAAATTCAAGATTAAATAAGTCGGTGTAAGCGAGTGTATTAACCGCTTGCGTGTTGTTGGTGCTAGCGCTCTCTTTATGGCCATGAGCATACGATAGGCTGGCGCTGCCAAAGCTTACTGCACATACTAGTGCTGTTATGAGTGTTTTCGTTCGAAACATAATGTTACCTCTTGTAGTTATTGTTAGTAGGTACTTCATTTTTGTGGTTATGGGGCAATAAGGTTTAATTTACCAATGTGCTTATCCATAGGTAATGCTAAAAAAGTAAATCGTCATTAATACGCTCATTACTATTACAAAATTTCTTACCAGTGTTTTTGACAAGCGTTGCGACACTACCGCTGCAAAATAGCTACCCAAAATATTACCGAATAGCAGTATACTGCCCAAATACCAAGCAATCATGTCGTTATAAATAAATACGACCAGCGCAAAAATAGACACAATTGCCGACACCAGCAACTTTAAGCCATTCATTAAGTTAATATTGCTATAGCCAGCTATTGCTAGGGTGCTAAGTAATATAATGCCCAAGCCCGCATTAAAAAAGCCGCCATATACGCAGACCAATAAAAAGCTTAATAAGCCCAGTATGTATATGGGGGTACTGGTGGTTTTTTCACTTTTCAATAAAGTATTAATACGTTCGCCAAAAATAAACAACAGCGTGGCAAATAACACCAGCCATGGCACAAATGCATCAAACTGTGCCACGTCTATTTGCAATAATAATAGTCCGCCCGTGGTACCGCCTACTAGGCCGAGTAGACAATAAATAAGCACTTGTTTTTTGTGGTTTGCTAGCGATTTTCTAAATGCGTAACAGCCGCTTAAATAACCCGCGCAAGATGCATAGGTATTGGTAGCATTAGCAAACAATGGAGGTACGCCAACAAATACTAACGCGGGAAACGAAATTAAACTGCCGCCTCCGGCAATAGCATTAATGATACCGCTAACTAAGCCTGCAACTAACAAAATGGTGATATCGAGCACTGGGTTTCCTAAAGGGTTAATTGCATACAGCAATA
>JBARZY010000218.1:0-3935 GCA_049650345.1 Glaciecola sp.
GTATCAAATATTGATGCTGACGACATCAATGACTTAAAAGCCGAAATTTTAGATTCAGGTTTAACGGTACAAGAGCTGGTGAGAACCGCATGGGCGTCTGCTGCTAGCTTCCGTAATTCTGACAAGCGCGGCGGCACCAATGGTGCACGTATTGCACTAGCACCACAGGATGATTGGAACGTTAACAACCCTGCTGAAGTGGCTAAAGTAATCGCTGTTTTAAAAGAGATTCAGGATGATGTTAACGGCAGTATATTTAGTAGCGACCAAGTGTCCCTTGCTGATCTCATTGTTCTTGGCGGCTCAGCTGCAATCGAAAAAGCAGCACAAGATGCTGGTTTTGATGTAACCGTTCCGTTTACGCCAGGTCGTGGTGATGCAACTCAAGCGTATACCGATACCAATTCGTTCAGTTTGCTTGAGCTGCACGCAGACGGTTTCAGAAACTACTTTGATGCTGAAAACAGCTATAAATCACCAACTGAAGCGTTGGTAGACAAAGCCGACCAACTTGATTTGACTGTACCAGAAATGACCGTGCTAGTAGGTGGTTTGCGAGCTCTTGATGCCAACTATCAAGGCAGCCAACACGGTGTACTGACTTCTGCGCCAGGTACCTTAAGTAACGACTTTTTTGTTAACTTACTTGATATGTCAACGGTATGGAAAAAGTCTAGCGAAGAGGGCGTATATCAAGGGTTTGATAGAGCCAGTGGCGAACAAAAATGGAGTGCAACATCGGTTGATTTGATATTTGGCTCAAACACCGAACTACGCGCAGTAGCTGAAGTGTACGCCTTTGATACATCAAAGCAAAAATTTGTAGACGACTTTGTTGCTAGCTGGGTAAAAGTGATGAACTTAGGCAGATAATTACTTAACTAGCTTTTTGTTAGTAATGTGAAACACGCAAATACACATTGTATTTGCGTGTTTTTTTATGCATATACGGCTAACTTATTTTGCTGTTTTAGCCGTTGCAGGCTCATCTTTGTATTTATCAAACCAAGCAATAATATAGCCCACTTTACGCGCTAAGTTAGATGGCTTTGCTGCAATGCCATGATAAGCGCCTTGAATACGCACCAAAGAACTTTCAACGCCCTCTAGGCGCAGCGCACCATAGTATTGTTCGCTTTCAGACATAGGCGTGCGCACATCAAGTTCGCCCGTTAGTACCATGGTTGGCGTGGTAACGTTACCGACTAATCTTAAAGGAGAGCGGTCCCAATATTGATTCACATCATTCCAAGGCAAATCGGTAAACCAATATTTGCTCATAAACGTGTATATGTCTGAGGTGCCAATCATGCTTATCCAGTTAATCACCGGCTTAGCCACAACTGCTGCAGCAAATCTATTGGTGTTGCCTATAATCCACGCGGTTAATACGCCGCCGCCAGAGCCACCGGTTACAAACAGCTTGTCTTCATCAATGAAACCTTTGTCAATCACCGCATCAACCATGTCCATTAAATCGTTGTAGTCTTCTGAGGGGTAGTTTTTATCAATAGTATTGGCGAACTCTTCACCGCGCGATGTTGACCCGCGTGGATTGCCATACACCACCACATAGCCGGCAGCGGCAAACAGTTGTACTTCGGCAGAAAACTCTGGCCCATAAGCGGTGTGCGGGCCACCATGAATTTCAAGTATTAAGGGGTATTTTTTACTAGGGTCAAACTGCGGTGGTTTTACTACCCATGCATTAAGTTTGCGTTCATCAACACTGCTTTTAAGGCTAAGCAACTCGGGTTTATGCAATGTTTTATTATTAAATACGTCGCTGTTTAAATCGGTTAATGGGCGTATTTTGCCGCGCTTATTAATGACCGCTAAATCGGCAGGGCGGTCGCCTTGCGAAAGGGTAAACACCACATCTCCTTTATTAGTGACCGCATAATCACCCGATGTATACGGGCGGCCGATACTTTTTCCGCCTAGAGCATCTGTTTTCACAATACGCTTTTTACTTAAGCTGGTATAGGCAACGTGTTTTTTGCCTTCGTCGTCATAGCTAAAGTACACGCCTTTACTATTGCTGGCCCATTGAATGTCACCTACTGAGCGATCAAGACTGGAGGTGAGAGCGATAATGTTACTGCCGTCGCTATTCATAATGTATAGCTGGTTAATTTGGTTAGATTTACCGTTATCTTCAAAACCGGTGAACGCTATTTTTTTACCATTAGGGCTGTATACAGGCGAGCTTTCTGGCCCCGTTGTTTGGGTAATTGCTTGCATGTGTTGTGTAGCAATATCTACTTGATAGAGGTGGGTATTAAATACGTCGAAATCACGATCTTCGCTGGTGTTAGCCGATACAATTAACTGCTTTGCATTAGGTGACCACGCTAGGTTTCCGCTAATATCAAAAGGCCCTGAGGTGATTTGCTGAGGCGTACCGCCAATTGCAGGCACAATATACGCATGCATATTGCCAGGGCGATTCATGCCGCGACCATCTCGTTGAAACAAGGTATTGTCGATGTATTTGGCCGGTTCAGCCCACTCGGCGCCTTTGGGCTTGCCCGATAAACTAAACAAGGGCTTGTGTTCGCTGGGCGTGAACATAACAAACGCCAGGTGTTCACCGTTAGGCGAAAACACTAAGCTACTTGGGTTCATTGCCACGTCGGTTACCCGAGCGGTTGCGCCAGAGGCCATGTCGCGTACATAAATTTGTACTTTTCCTTCTTTGCTCGATAAATACGCGAGTTTTTTACCGTCATCTGAAAATACTGGGCTGTAATGGTTTTTGGTATCAGATAAAAGTGGTAAGTGCTCACTACCATCAAGGTTTACTCGCCATAAGTTAATTCGTTGCGAGTCGGTCATAATGTCCATGCTACGGCGTTCGTATAATACAGACTCGTTGCCAGGCATTATTACGGGGTTGGCAGCAAATTCAAGATTAAACAAATCGCTATAAGCGAGTGTATTAACCGCTTTGGAATGGTCGTCGCTGGCACTCTCTTTATGGCCATGAGCATACGATAGGCTGGCACCGCCAATGCCTATTGCACATACTAGTGTTGTTATGAGTGTTTTTGTTCGAAACATAGTGTTACCTCTTGTAGTTATTGTTAGTAGGTACTTCATTTTTGTGCTTATGGGGCAATAAGGTTTAATTTGCGAGTGTGCTTATCCATAGGTAATGCTAAAGAAGTAAATCGTCATTAATACGCTCATTACTATTACAAAGTTTCTTACCAGCGTTTTTGACAAGCGTTGTGATACCACTGCTGCAAAATAGCTACCCAAAATATTACCGAATAGCAATATGCTGCCTAAATACCATGCAATCATATCGTTATAAATAAATACAATTAGTGCAAAAATAGACACGACTGCCGACACCAACAATTTTAAGCCATTCATTAAGTTAATGTTGTTATAGCCTGCTATTGCCAGTGTGCTAAGCAATATAATACCCAGGCCCGCATTAAAAAAGCCGCCATATACGCAAACCAATAAAAAACTGAATAAGCCTAATATGTATATGGGTGTGCTAGTGGCTTTTTTACTTTGTAATAAAGCATTAATACGCTCGCCAAAAATAAACAATAACGTGGCAAATAACACCAACCATGGTACAAATGCATCAAACTGTGCCACGTTTATTTGCAATAATAATAGTCCGCCAGCCGTGCCCCCTACTAAACCGAGTAAACAATAAATAAGCACTTGTTTTTTGTGGTTTGCTAGCGATTTTCTAAATGCGTAACTGCCGCTTAAATAACCCGCACAAGACGCATAGGTATTGGTAGCGTTGGCAAATAATGGCGGTACGCCAACAAATACTAAGGCGGGAAACGAAATTAAACTGCCGCCTCCGGCAATAGCATTAATGATACCGCTAACTAAGCCTGCAACTAACAAAATGGTGATATCGAGCACTGGGTTTCCTAAAGGGTTAATTGCATACAGCAATA
>JBARZY010000219.1:0-25232 GCA_049650345.1 Glaciecola sp.
TCTTTCGTTAGTTTTGGTACGCTATCAAACGCTCGCTTTCTCGCTGAAGAAAGTACTTTCATTTTCGCCATTTTATCATTCCTTTTAGTTATTAAAATCAACCTGTTAATTACGTTATCCCTAAAAACATGCAGTGTACACTGTTGTAATTTAAAGAAATGGTAATTAAAAGCGCAACATATATAACTGTATCGTCTTACTAAGCTAGTCATTTTCGTGTAGTGTACAGTGACTAATATGTCATTAATTCACGGATGTTCATCAGCAAAAATGTCGCCCACTAACGAACTCTATGCGCCTCTGATAAAGGCATTTGACCACTTTAATCGCGCATTATTTAATAACGAATTGCCGCCTGTCATTTTTACAGTCCAGCGTAAGAAGAACGTGATGGGGTTCTTCGCGGCAAAACGGTGGGGGAATGCGCAAGGTGAGCTCTGCAGTGAGTTAAGCATTAATCCTTCCTATTTTGCTTCTTCGAGAATAATAGAAGTATTTCAGACCTTGGTTCATGAGATGGTGCATGCATGGCAATTTCATTCTGGTATGCCCAGCGAGGGTCATTACCATAATAAAGAGTGGGCGCAGAAGATGATGGATATAGGTTTGATGCCCTCAGATACTGGGGAGCCGGGTGGGGCGATTGTCGGTCGCAATATGAGCGACTTTATTATGAAGCAGGGTGCGTTTATGCAAGCGGCTAACGAGCTTCTAGATGATAAAACATTCAATTTATGCTGGGTTGACCGCTTAGCCTTACCTAAACTTCACGAGCCGATAATTGTTGAAAATCCAGTATTTAAACCAAATTCGCTAGTAGAACACTGCGCTCATACAAGTGATCTTATAAACGCAAACGTCATTTCACTTCGGGATGAAGCGCAGTTCGCATCATTTGCAACTCAGCGCGAGGGCCTTACGTCAATGCCGGATTCTTTTTTAATTCCAGAAGTAGCAAAACGCCAAACACGGTCAAAGTATACATGCCCTGGGTGCAGCACTAAAATTTATGGCAAAGCGTCGCTAAATGTTATTTGCGGTGATTGCGAGTTACCCTTCATAAAGGAATAACTGTTTATATTGATTTCAGCCAAATAACATATTAACTAATTGCGAAAGCGTTAAAAATAATGTCTACTAAATATACAAATGGCAGGAAGCATTTGGCGAGCATTTAAACGTAAATAACCAAAGACATAGATACTGTGAGATGGAAAAAATACAACGAGTATATTCTCAAAGTCTCAATTAGCATTATTTAGAAATAGGACTAGGACTGTCGAGATGTCAATAAATGAGAGTCTTTATCAATTTAGCAATGAGAGTCGGTATGGAAAAGTGTCGATTTTCTTGTCTCACAAACATGACGAAATACAAGAGTTGGATGGAGCGATTTCTTTTCTGAAACAATTTGGTGTCCAAGTTTACGTAGATTGGTTAGACGCTGGAATGCCAGAAAATACAAGCGGTGCAACAGCCACCAGAATAAAAGAGAAAATAAAAGAGAATAAAAAGTTCGTTTTTTTGGCGACAGAGAATGCTATTACCTCTAAATGGTGTAATTGGGAATTAGGACACGGAGATGCAGAAAAATACGTCGAACACATCGCCGTTTTGCCTGTTAAAAACAGTCACTCAAATTTTAGTGGCTCTGAATACCTACAAATATATCCGTACATTTACCAAAGTGACGCAACAGCAGATTCATACTTTGTGCGCTTTCCCGATGGTTCTCTAAAAACATTAAATGCATGGCTTAAATTTTGATGATTGAAAAATAATGACATATAAATATCAGTTAATTCTTTTGGGTGACAAAGGGAAAAACGTAAACAATATAACAACGAAATTTTTTGAAAGCGTATCGGAATTAAAGATACCTCAAAATTCTTTCGTTAAAATTACGGCCTCTAATTTCAGTCAGGCCTATAAAGAAAATCAACCCGCATTTTGCATTTATTTAGGAAATCAATCAGGGCGTTTTGTAGATCTTGGTTTAATTGAGAAATTGGTAAAAGACGCTGTACCAATATTACCAGTATTTTTCAGCAGCTTTGAAACTGAGATCCCTAAAGAGCTCGAAAACTATAACGGTCAAAAGTTCGAAGCATCAGCAGAAAATAAGATAGTTAATTTAGCTCTTGAATCATTTGGCAAATTGCGACAAACCAGAAGGGTGTTTGTCAGTTACAAACGAGATGAATCTTCGTCTGTTGCAATACAACTTTATGAAGCGCTTGAAAGAAACAACTTCGATGTTTTTTTAGATACTCATTCAATAAATAAGGGAGACTTGTTTCAAGAGGAGTTATGGCACCGCATGACAGATTGCGATGTTATCGTAATGATAAATACACCAAAATTTATGACTAGTCGATGGTGCAAGGAAGAGTTGGCAGAAGCAAGTGCCAAACAGATTGGAATACTGCAATTGATTTGGCCTGGACACTCTCTTGAGAACATAGCAAATATTTGTAAGCCACTACAGTTGACGAAACTAAACTTTCTAAACGAAGACATATCCTCTATTAACTCACCAAAACTCAAAGAAAGCTACATCGATACTATTGTTCAAGAAGTTGAATCACTGCGAGCGCGTAATTTAGCGGCTAGACAAGACAATCTGATCACTGAATTTACAAACCTCGCTAATAAGCATGGTAAACATATTCATTTACAGCCAGAGCGATTTCTAACGGAAGATTTAGGTGATAATAAAAGAAGAATTTTTATACCAACAATTGGTATTCCACAGTCTATCGACTGTAATCAAACGGATGAACTAAAGCAAGAAATCAGTGATTATGATATTGACAGCATTCATTTGATTTATGACGATATTAGAATTAGGGAAAAGTGGCTTCAACATCTAAACTGGTTGAACAATTACCTTAATGTTAAAACACTTAAAAAGCAGAATTTTGACCAATGGCTTCAGAGCAATTAAAGAATATCTTTCTTTCTGCAAGCATACCGCTTCCGGAAAGAGACAAAAAGTACATCGAATCGGCTGATATCATTTCGATCAGGGATGCGGTAATTGCCTTGACCATGGCCGTTATCCCAAATTACCGACTGATATGGGGTGGTCATCCTTCGATAACGCCTTTGATTAATTACGTATTGCAAAAGAAAAATGAAAATGTTCAAAATCACGTATTACTATATCAATCAAAGTTTTTTGAGAAGTACTACCCGGCTGATAATAATCAGTTTGACAATATTATTCAAACACCTAATCAAGGCGCAAGAGAGTCAAGTCTACTCCTAATGCGCAAAAAAATGCTCTCAGAACATGTGTACGTCGCGGGTATCTTTATTGGTGGGATGGAAGGCGTAGAGGAAGAGTATGACCTTTTCAGAGAATATCAACCGACGGCTGCGTTGATCCCATTAGCTAGCACTGGGGCCGCTGCAAAGCGCTTATATGATAAGTACAATATGAATAATGATAGATTTTTGCATGATTATGCTTACTCTTCGTTATTTAATAAATATTTGATAAATAATGCATAGAAATCGTTTCACTCAAGAAGTACTCGGTCAAAATTGAAAGTGTTTATTAATGATTAGAGAGAAAAAGGAATAAATAATGGCAAAAAGAGTTTTCTTTAGCTTCCATTATCAAGACGTAATTGATTTTAGGGCCAATGTAGTGAGGAATCACTGGAAGTTAAAGCCTAACCGAGAATCCGCTGGTTATTTTGATGCCTCGGTATGGGAAGAAGCCCAAAAAAAGGGCAGCCTAGCATTAAAAAGACTCATTAATAATGCGCTGAATAACACGTCTAATACGGTTGTATTAATAGGCTCTAATACGTTCGACCGACAGTGGGTGAGTTATGAAATAATGAAAAGCATGGAGTTAGGTAAGCACATATTTGGCGTTCATATAAATGGGATAAAAGGAAGAGATGGAAAAACCAAGGCTAAAGGACCAAATCCTCTATATTATTTGGGCTATTCTTACTCTCAAGACGGGAAGAAACTAAATCTTCATGACTATGTAAACAAAAAATGGATCACTTATCCAGATTTAGATGGTTGGCCAGTCAAACAGGTTGATGTGAAATTTAGAAACAAGATTTTTAGACTCTCCTCAGATTATCCTCAATATGATTGGTATGACAATGATGGGTACAATAATTTTACTCGTTGGGTAAAGTGACCTTGACAATATAGTTGTAACTTACTTTTCTAAAAACACTTGTCCTAAAGCTATTTTGATGAGTAGTCATAATATAAGAACGGATATCGCCTAGCCGACGTTCAGGTTGTTCATGGCTTTATCTGGAAAATTGTCGAAGCTCTTGTCATGATGTCGATTGCCATGACAGACACTTCCTCTGCATCGTTCACTTTCGTTCGTTAGAAGTAAACCACTTGGAGATAAAATGTACTTCGGACACGATTTAATCACGTGCAATCTGGAGGAGTTAAGACACCCCATTTGTCTTGCCGCATTTAAAATAGTCCTGCTCGGCCTTGCCTCAGAGTGCATAATAGTTTCATATTGCGTGCACAAAGAAAAAAGGAATTTGTCTTGGGTAAAACGTCTTCACAATACACGTTTACCATTTGTGCCGACTTGCTTCTTCTGTTATCGAAATAAAAAACTGACTGCAACAGCCATTTTAAATAAAAATGACGTCAAATTGTTTATGGCAGATTATATTGAGAATATCGACAAATATACAACGCATCCGATGGAACGAATTAGGTCAAATTCATTAAAATCATAACTACGTAGACTCTTACTGGAGCCTAAAACAATTCAGTAAGCTCAAATGAGCTGTCTAGTGTCTGCCGCAGGGTAGTAGCAACAACTCAAAAAGCTAACCTTGTTTTAAAAAATACGCCATGGTTATCTTTACCTTCAATCGCTCTGGAAAATAAAGCTCGTTTCGAATTACCAATTATTTCATCCTCAAATTCTCCGCCAAAGGTGTAACTGAAATACACCGCTGACAACTTAGTTAAGGTATATTTATATCTAAACTGAAAAGCAGCTTCAGAAAAGGTGAAATTATCAGGGTTTTCTTGTTCAAGCCTATCACCATCCTCAATGATGAAGTTGCCGCTGAGCCCAACTGCTGTGCCGGCAATCAGCTCGACTCTTATTCTAAATTCATGCGCTTCAGATAATCGATAATTCAATTTTAGGTCAATTGCTGTTTCCGTAAAATCAAACTCATCAACGTTATTTTCCCCCCCCCAATTTAACCAACTAGCAGATTGATAATGGCTAATTTCAAGTTCGGTAAACAGGCCATTGAATAGTTCTGTATTTAAGCCAGCCGTGGCTTCGTAAAAACGGCCAGACCAGTTTTCTGTGCCATAAATAGCCTCTGTTTCTATTTGTCCAAACGGGTACTCAGGCGAATCATATACAATTTCTATAGACCAACTATCATCAAGATTTGTTGAGTTAAAGTCACGCGTTAAGTTGTCATCTTTACCCGCACTTAACCACTCAATGCCTACTTCAAATGCTGCGCCGTCAGTGCTTGTAAATTCTGTTCCTATACCTATTTGTAGTGGTAATTTCTCATTATCAAAGTTTGTTTTGGCCTCAATTTCAAAGTTAATGGTAAGCTCTTCGATGAACTCAGAATTAAGGTCTGGGAACAGCATGGCATATTCATATTCTAATTGTTTTCGGTCAACTCTTTGTACAAAGCCTGCGTCATTAAGTTCGAGCTCTTTTCCGTATGTAAATAATGTGAATTCATGCAAATGGATATCGTTCTTTTGATAATTCCCATTTAACCAAAACCCAAGGTCATTCGTACTATCAACTGCATCAATTGAGGAAAAGACAGCGGCACCGCTAAGCTCAAAGTTTTCAGATAACAATTGATAATAATCAATGCCAAGCACGCTTGATTTACGTTTTAAACTGGGTGTATTGACAAAGTTCGCGCTTATACCTATTGCGCCGTCGGTAGTATTGATTTTGGCACGCGTGGCAAAGAAGTCTCTTCCCAGTATATCTTTTTGGTCGCTTTCGCTTGCAATTAATAGTGAATAGGAAGCGTTGCCGCTAGCAAAGTTGTACCTTCCCGCTCCTATAATATCTCTAGCGTCCACATCTTCATAAAATGAGCTGCCGCCAATTCTTGGAGTGTGGAGCAATCTAAGGGTTTCTGGTCCATTGACATCAAATATACCCTGGTTGCGCGTAAAAAACGGGCGCTGCTCGCTAAAAAAATCTTCAATTGCAGAGAAGTTAACAATAAGGTCGTTTGACTCTACTTGACCAAAGTCAGGGTTAAAAGTGATGTCTATGTGTTCGTTTTGGCTGCGTTGCCAAAATATTTCACCGCCGATGTTGTGTTGAGTGTTATCGTCTGCGATAGAATGATTGAGAGAATAGTAGGGGAAAAATTCAAGTTTGGATGTTTGACTTGTTTCAATATCAATTTTTGTAAAGTTATCAAAAAAGCCCGTATAGTCTATGTAACTTGGCTGGCTAGATAAAATACGCAGGCCGTTATTCCCGTGTTTACTTACCAACAATTGAATACTTTGCTCAACATTTCTGCTTTGAAAGGCTAAATTAGTCCAAGGAATGCTGCCTGTCGCTATCCACTGCGTAGGGCTAACCTCAACTGAATAGTCCCATTGTCCATTCCAGTCTAAACTCAGTTCGCTATTTTCATCATAGATGCCGTCAAAGTAAGCACTTTGATGATTAATACCAAATACATAGGCACTGCGTTCATTATTACCTGACACAATATACAAACGCACGTGTTCGTTATCGAACTCATTATCGTTTTCTTGCGCTCGATACACATAACTTTCTGGCTTTAGCACCTTGAGTTGAAAGTGAATGGCGCTTTTGTCGATTGTGTAGGTAAGTTCAAGCTCATTATTGACTTGTTGAAGCGTTCTTGGTTTAACTACATGGAAGATATTGGTCTGATTTTTATATGAATAATTATCTTGTGCTTTTGCGTATCCGGACGTCCAAAAAAGTATCATTGCCAACAGCAGAGATACTGGCAATAACTTTATAAATAACGGCAATAGGAACGAACTGTTCAATACAAAAGCAACATGCATCGCTATTCTTTAGCCAATAATTGTTATAGATAACGGAAGAATACCACTCTTATCTTAAGATTGACTGAATTATTGCTGAAGAAAAACTTATGCATATGAACGCTATCAAACCCGCTTATGCGCACCGAACTGCCTATAAAAAGCAAATGCCAATCCATGTAAACGCTGCTAAAACGAGGCTGATTGAAACGGCGGCGGAGCCTAAATCTTTTGCTAAACCAGACAGCGGGTTTAGCTCTACGCCAATCCTATCCACAACCACCTCGATTGCGGTATTAATTATTTCTACTAACATGACGAAAAGTACAGTCGCTATTAAAATCAATTGCTCTGTGGGCGACGCGTCAATTACAAAGGTAGTGGGTATAGCAACAAGTAATGCAAGGGCTTCTTGCTTAAATGCAGACTCATTCTTTATTAGCCATTTAATGGCTCTGCCTGAGTTTTTTACGGCCAGATAAAGCCGTAGTAGACCTTTTGGCTTTGCGCTCACATTGAACGTTGAGTTTGTTGGTGTTTCATTCTGCATAGGTGTCTCTATTTCCAGGGTTATGAGTCTGTCGGCAAAGGCTTAAGACATCTTGTTTAGGGTTATAAGTGTTTGAATTAACAGACTGCATACCAAGCAGGATGTCAAAGAAGTTATCATGTGATATTGCTTGAGCAGAAATGGTATTAAGACACTGTTGATTAACGCTCTCATTTTGTTTGTTTTGCCAAAACAGCATCGGCACATGCGTTTGCTCTTTCGGTGCAAACGCATAGGGCAGTCCATGTAAATATATGCCACTTTCACCCAATGATTCACCATGATCCGAAATATAAAGCATAGCGGTATTCACTTGATTACTATCAGACAAGGTTTGTAATTGTTGCGTAATTTTCGCTAATACAAAGTCAGTATATAAAATCGTATTGTCATAAGTGTTTATTAATTCTTCGCTAGTACAATGCTGTATATCGCTGCGTTGACAATCAGGCGTAAAGGCTCGGTGTTCAGGTGGATAGCGCCGGAAATAGGTAGGGCCATGCGAGCCCATCATGTGCAAAACAATAAGCGTATTTTTATCTGACGGTACTAAAAGTTGTTCATCTAGATATTCAAGTAAAATTTCATCTATACAATATTCTCCATCACACAACGGACTTGGCATATTTTCATCAATCTCGATTGACTCGACTCTTGCGCATACGCCTTTGCAGCCTCCGTTGTTGTTATCAATCCAAGTTACGTTAGTACCTGATAATTGGATGATATCCAGCACATTTTGCTGAGAACTCGCCACATGTTTATCATAGTTTTGTTTATTTAAACGTGAGAACATACACGGCACTGAAACCGCAGTTGCAGTGCCGCATGAAGAAACATTGGAGAATGAAACAACACCTGTCCCTTGCGTGTATTTATTGGTGGTTTTATCGTAGCCATTTAGCGAGAAGTTTTTGGCTCTTGCCGTCTCTCCGAGTACGACGACAGTGATGCTTCTTTTTGCTTGTTTGTTAACTAAAACTGGCTCTGTGTCGAGTATCTGAAATTCCCGAGGAGAATTATTTAGGGAACGTTTGACGTACTTATAAGAAGATTCATACAATTTAAAGGGAGTTAAGTACGATGTTAATTCTCGATTGTTTCTGCCAACAGCCGCGTAGTTTACGTAAAACAAACCCACTAATATAGATAGCAATAGTGTGGCAATGACGACCATTTTCAACCACCCAAAAGCACTTCTAACAATTGAATGCTCTGCTATTTTAGCATAGTAAATCAAGCTAGAGGGCACAAGTCCAAATAATACAAAAAACAGTACTGCATACATATTGAAATAAGACATTGCCTCCGCATGGTCAGTGTCTATTGTATTTTGGATCATGCCATAATCAAAAATGATACCGTAATGATAAGTGCCATAAAACAAAAGCGATGAGAGACATACAGACGCGATCAACATCGGTTTAAGTAACCGTTTAAAGGCAAAAAGACTATGAAAGAGAACGCTCAATAGAAATAGAACCACTGGTACTGACAATAAAAACCAAACATTGTAGTTACCACTTTCAGTTACTGCCTTCCACACCTTAGTGTGAAATGGCAGGTTAAGCACTAGTGCTATGTACGCTGATGTAAAAAGTATCAGTTGATTTGCGCTAAATGAACGGTTTCGGATAGTGTTGAGATATTTCATTATATTGACAGCTTAAAACGAATGTTTGGTGGTAATGCGAAACTCAATACCATTTACATTGGTATCAGTTGAGAGCGGTTTGACTAAATCAAGGTGAATAACTTGAGCATCGCTTGAGTGAGTTGAGTAAAAGCGCGCGCCAATACCTACTGATGCCAAAATCGACGTGTTAACGTTGGCCACGGGACTATTACCAAATGCCTTCCCTGCATCGATAAAAGCAGCGCCTCCCAGTTCAAACAGTTTGTAAATATTGATGTGAGGGTAGTAACGCGCCTCCAATGTAAATTGCGTTGTTCTTTCTCCATGCTGATAATTTAATGGATAACCGCGCACACCAGAGTCATCGCCCAAAGCGACGGGTGAGTCTAAAAAGGGGTTTTTACTTATCGTATTGGCATTTTTAAAGTAGCCTCCCCAATTATCAGTAAACTTGTGAAAGTATTCGGTTGAAAAAGATAATTGCGTTCTGTCTTTGCTGTCCGAATTTGAAATGCGCTCGCCTTCAAAATGACCGTCAAAAAACAAAAAACCGTTGTCTGATGTTTGCATACCCTTTGAGAAAGACATTTGCCATATAGCAGTGGGGGATTGCATGGTATTTGCAAAGTCTCTGCCGATTAATCCAGATACATGCCACCCTAAGTTAAAATCTTCAATTTGGTTAATGAGATTGAAGTTAGTTAGCTTTCTGTAGTTTTTTTGTAGGTAGTCGATGCTAATGAAAGGGTATTGATAGTCTCTGTCTTCAGGCAAAAAACCAGATGACACGATTGTAGGCAAAGGGATATTCGAGAATTCATGTTTCTCTCTTATATAACCAATACCGTATCGTAAGGTTTCGCTGCTTGAATCGCTAAATAACCATTGCCATTGCGCAGTAGAATAAGACTTATCATGCTTATACTGTGCTACCGTCAACCCGTTTTGAAATTGAGTATCAATTTGATTAAAGTTATCAAAACCCAGTTTATAAGCTTGGTGGGTATCAAAACTAACAAAGTCTTTCTTTAAGAAAAATGCTTGAGAGCTACCATCATCATTACTGCTAAGTTTAATACTCGCAGTCATATTTTCGTTCAGGAAAAGCGGAAACTGTGTGTCGAATTTGTAGCCAGTGCGTTGGTTATTACTAAAATATTCAAGTTCAGCGTCAATGCCTAAACCTAGCAAGTTGCGGTCTTTTATCCCTATCGCGTATTTGTTTATCCCTCCCTTTCTTCCAAAGTCCACCGTTGGCATGAGCGACCAATTATCCCATGTTTCAACGTCTATTTTTTCGTCTTCACTTAGGGTTACCTTTGCTTCGCGGATGTATTTTTGCTTGCGTAGATGACGCTCTAGTTCGTCAATGTCGGGCTGAGTGATGTTGCACTTTTTAATAAAGAATGCACTTTCATTGGCTAACGTTATATCTTTCGTTTTTATATGAAAAAAATTCGCCCAATAATGCAGAAATATGGTATCAGGGTCGTTTAAATCAAAAATGTCATTAGTCTTAAAACGTACGTTGGGCGTTTGATTACATTCATTATCATTTGCATCGTTGCCAGCTATTGCAATTGGGGAAGCGCCTATACATGACGCTGATAAAACAATGGGGAAGATTTTAGGATTCATATACATACCTTGTTAAGTGCATGTATGGTAGTAAATGAAACTTAAGACCAGCTTATTGTGTACTGATTGTTCACTTAATATTGGCTATAGATTTGCCAAAAGACTGGCGTTGTTTGGCACTATTCAATACCTTGTTTGTAATAACGCCGATATTCAAAAATTAAGGTCAACGCTAACACGACGAAAAAGAAAATTGATGCCCCAATAGTCCCGATGTCAATGCCGCCTTGCTGATGTGTTTTAGTTAAAAAGTCACCAAATGTTGCGCCAAATGGTCGCGTAAGTACAAATGCAATCCAAAATATCAGTAAGCCTGATACTCGAGTGAAATAATGCATAAGCACACACATGATAAGTAAACTGGCAATTAGTGTTGCACTGACTGCAAATCCGAGTTGTAAGTCGTCGGCAACATAGTCACCTAGCGCGGTTCCTAATGTATTAGCAACCAAAAATGCGAGCCAATAATATAATTCCACAGAAGGCTTGGTGATCACTTCGACCGATAAGGATTTTTCCTTCCAATACCAAAACACTAATATTAGTAGCAGCAAACCTATTAACAGTAATGAGCCAAATAGATACCCGAATCCTAGTGTGCGATCAATAAAATCTGATATGGCAGTACCTGCGATAGCGCTTGATGTGAACGTCAGCCAATATAGGCCAGGTGTATATCGTGCTTGTTTCAATTTACATATTAATGCTACCGCAAAAATTGAAAGAAAAAGTAAGATAGTTAAATCATACCCGATATTCAGTGTCATCGAGAAAAGATCTGCACCGGTTTCACCTAACGTTGTCGCCGCTATTTTGATGATCCAATACAACGCAATAATTTGAGGAACTGTATTATATAGCTTTGACTGCATTTCTTGCTCTCCAACCTAGGTAGGCTAATTTGAATCGAAGGCTTGAGTCGCCTTTATTTTATCTGTAAGTATAAAAACATTGTCTTAAGAAATGCTGGAGAGAGACTTAATGAGTGCTGAATGTGGTAACGTTTGTATTAATAAAGCATATTTGAGTTAAGCGTTATATAAATCAAAAAGCCATCTCGTGAAAATCCACAAGAAAAAAAGCCATATAATGATAAAAATCGATGCGGCTAAATAATTGACGGGTCTATCCGCAGCCTGACCGGCTTTTAGTCGAGCAGTCTCCATTACTTTCGGCGGGGTAAAACGGATAACAAGCGCCAGTCCAAGAGGAATAATAACTAAGTCATCAAGATATCCGATGACTGGAATAAAGTCCGGTACTAGGTCAATAGGACTAAATGCATACGCCGTCACTGAAATGGCCAATAATCGCACTAATATCGGCATATCTGGATCACGTGCAGCAAAATATACCGTCAGAGTATGAAGCTTTAACTTTCGTATCTGTTCTTTCAGTGAATTGATATTCATACACGTTTTACCGTCAAGCCTTACATTTTCAAAACTTACAACCTGCAGTATTTCAGCAATGTTTAGTTAGACTGACGCTCCCTAGACTAATGCTGCTGCTTAAAATTTATCTAAAATTAGTGGACGCTATTTCGGTAGTGACAGGTGAAAATAGATAATACCATCTGCAACTTCCGTTCTTATTTCTCCGCCAAGTGCTTTGGTAAAAGATTTGACTATTGACAGTCCTAAGCCAAAATTTTCGGTACTGGTTCGCGAACTATCTTTTTGCCAAAGGGGGTCAAACATGAGCTTAAGATCCTCATTGCATAAGGGGGAGACACAAATGTTGCTAATTGATAGTTGAACAGTATTATCAGCTAAAGCTGATATATTAACCTTGATGGGTGAGTTTTCAGGGCTATATGTCACGGCGTTTTTTAATAAATTGGATACGATAGTTTCAAATGCAAACAGATTGCTAGTAATTAACATATCGGCTTGGCTTTTCAACTCAATCCGCGGCAGTTTTTCACTGAGGCGCATAATGACTTGTGAAAGGTCGAACACATCATTCTTTTCGAAAGTCTCGTTAGTGTAGCGATGAAAGAGCATTATATTTGATACTACATTTTCAAGTCGTTTGCTAATAGCCAACACATCAGATGTGAACGTTTTACTCAGTATTGGGTCGTTTGGAAATTTGAGCGTTACCTCAGCTAAGTTTATCAGCTCTGCAACTGGCGTTTTAAGCTCGTGGGCCATATCCGATGTCATTCTCTGCTCTTTGAGATAAAGGCTTCGGTTATCAGAAATAAATTGATTAATGCTTTCTTGTATAGGCAAAAGCTCGACCACCTTGTTCTTAAGTTTTACTTCCGCTGTTTTGTCGGCCAGACTGATATGCACCAAGCTCTCCGAAAATTCTTCCAAGGGCATTAATCCAGAGGAAACTGCTCGTTTAACCACAAAACGAACAATGAAAATAACCGCGATGGCAGCGACTATAAAGCTTATATCAATTAACCACGTTAAAAAGTTGAGTTTCTCAAGTGATAAGGCATAAGCCAATAACATGGGCTTTTGTTTGTTTCCTGTGCGCTCAGTAAGCTTTTGAAAATCAGCTCTGTCATCAGAATCAACTTGAGGGAAAAAGCTATAATAGAGAATTTGTCCACTGCGTCCATCTGGGAGGGTAATTTCCTTGATTAGTTTCGTACCGACTTTAAGCTTTTGATGTTCGAAGGTTGTTGTTGAAAACAAATCCATGGTGTCAGAACGTTCAAATACCTCTCCATCGCGCCACAGTTGATAGTATTCGGGGTCGGCTTTTCCTTTTCCCTCAAATTCAGGCATAAATTCACCCGCAAAATCAAATTCTACTCCATCGGCATCTTCGTCAACTAACGTCGTCAGTAGACTCGCCTTATTGTACATCGCTCTTTCAAACTCACCATGCACCCAAGTATCTATCGCAACATCTGTTATCAATAATATGACAATCATCACAGCCGTGATAGTGAATGACAGGGAGCGAACGAGTTTCTTATAAATTGATGTTGTCATTGAGTTATCATATAACCAAAACCACGCTTCGTTTGGATTGGTAGTTCTACGCCTGCCAATTTCGCTTTTTTTCTAGCCGACGACAAATGCGCTTCAATAGAGTTCTTTGAAACGGCATCATATTGCCCAGCTAAGTGTTCACTCAACTTTTCAGGCGTGACGATTATGTTCTGGTTAGTAAATAAGCATTCTACTATTTTGTATTCATTGGGTGTTAGGTCGATAAATTTGTTACCGAATCGCAATGTTTTAAGCTGCATATCTAATATTAGTCCGGCCAGTTCTACGTTATCAATATCTTTACGCAATGTACCTCTGCGCAATAATGACAATAAGCGTGCATGCAATTCGTCAAAGGAGAAGGGCTTGGTAAGATAATCATCCGCGCCTGTCAGCAAGCCTTTCACTTTATCTTCAGGTTGGCTTTTAGCTGATAGCAACAGTACTCGTGTATCTTTATGACTGCTCCTAAGTGTTTTTAGCAAAGTAAGCCCGTCTATGCTTGGCAACATAATGTCTAGTACAATAACATCATAATCGCCTGTAAGCGCCATGCTGAGGCCTTCTGAACCATCCCCAGTATCATCCACCGTGAATCCAAGGTTTTGCAAACCAATAGAA
Organism: Glaciecola sp.; assembly: GCA_049650345.1. GTDB lineage: Bacteria > Pseudomonadota > Gammaproteobacteria > Enterobacterales > Alteromonadaceae > Glaciecola. The sequence goes on from JBARZY010000219.1 coordinate 14,450, forward strand.
ATACTTCTTCTGAGGGATGACGAGTCTTCAACAAGTAAAATTTTCATAATTGCCTGATGCCGTTAGCTTTTCATTAGTATGAATGAATTAACTTAAGAATTACTTAAGATATACTGAATATTTTCCAAGTTGGACGTTCTGACCCTGATCATAAGTTTACATCATAATGGCTCAGGCAATACGACGTAAAAGGGCAGTCCCTCAAACTATTTTGTTTACATTAATTTACTTTTCTTCTATTCCGTAGATTACATATTTATCCACTTTTACGCTAGATGCGACTAACGTGGCTTGCTTGTCGCCATCTTTTGCTTGCTCTATTTTCACCGGTAAAAACTGCCTGTTCACATCAAACCATATTGACGTTTCTCTCGAATTTGTTTTTCGAGTACGCACCATCAGTAAAACCTCTACATTACCTATTGGTAGTAGGAGTGTTTCCTGGCCTTTGAATGAAAATTGGAATTGTTCTGTGTTTTTACCGTCCTGAACTGTTAGCTCAACATCGTCTCGAAGGCCCAAGCAAACTAACTCTCTCAAATGATCATAGACAGTCAATGGGTCGAAAACCGATACTGAAATTTCTTCGTCAACGGTGTTTGTTTGCAAAATTGAAAAGCTCGTCGTCTTTGCCTTCTTGAACGGTCTTTTCTTTACCTGTGTATATTGCTCTGGAACTAAGCCTTTGGATTGATAATTGGGTAGGATACTTTCTTCAGTTTGTGAAAACTTGAGAAAAGCAATTGAAGCATCAACGCGTGAATGTAAACTTGTTACACCATCAATAGAACTCAACACTCGCTTTGCATCTCCTACTGTTTTTTCCCCATCTTTAACCTCATATTCAACATTGTAATGACGTATTCTGCAAGCCGATAAGGTTTGCATGTTAAGAATAGACTTAAGCGCAGGGGGAGTTTGCTTCGATTGACCGTAATTTGCTAAAGCTCTGTTATTCAAAATTAACAACAAAACGAAACACGAAAGTACCAGTTTGCGATGGGCTAAGGTTTTCTTCATATAAGGTACTCAATTATTAAAATGAACTAATACAGCATGGCTTTTTCAATCGCCTGTGATTTGCACAAATAGCCTATATCAAACTTGGGTGAATAGGTCTTTGAACGTGTATGAAAATATCCCAATAAGGTATGAGAAACAAAATCATGGCTAAGTTTCCCGTTAAGCATCGATAAACAGTCGCTTGGTAAGTTATTGTCAACAATGAGTAGTGGCACAAGCAATTGCTCTGATGGTGCCACTGCTTTAGGTGAACCATGAAAATAAAGCCCCTTTTCACCGAGCGATTCACCATATTTAGCAGTGAACATTAGTGAGGTATTGGTGATGGGAAAGCTAACGTGAAATTGTTCAATTCGAGAAATGGCTTGTGCCAGTACAAATTTCATATAATCAACGGCGTTTCGGTAACTATTGATTAACTCACCGTTATTACAATTAGCCACAAGCAGGGTGTTGCATTCAGGGACGCGGGTCGAAAATTCATCTGGGTAAAACCGTGAATATAAGGGGGAGCCTATATTTTGGGTTTGAATAATAACTAAATTAGGTGCTTTGGGGTTAATTGCGTTATGCAAAACATCAACGAGTAAGGTATTGATCAAGTCATGATCGTAACACTGTTTATTTTTGCATTTTAAGCGACGTTCAGAAACGTTTGCTCTTTTACAGAGGTCGCCACAGGATTCATGATGTGAAAGCCAAAAGATATTTACCCCAGACAGCGCCAAAATATCTAATACATTTTGTTGATGACTGGCTTGTTTATCGCTAAATTCAGCCAGCGACAGAAATGAGAACATACATTGCATGGATGATTCGGCATAGGTGTCGCATGCAGACAACGGACTCTCTTGTCCAGCATGTTGCTCAAACGAAAGTAAATTATCTTTTGTAAACGCGTCAGCGCGAATAGATTGACCAACAATTAGTACGACGGTCGTGTGTTCATTTTTATCAATGAGGTATGGGGCGTTATCGAGGATCGCAAAGCTATGCACAGGCTCAAAGTATTGATGCTGGACATACTTAATTGAGCTGTCAACGAAATGCATGGGGATTACGTCAACCAGTGCGCTTCGCATAGAATGATAATATGGCCTGATTTTATCTTGCGTTAATTGATGTATTGAGAACAATGATAAACTTACTAAACCAATAGCAGCTAAGGTTTTTATGATATGACGTTTAGTCGTGTCGTATTTAATATTTATTATCGATAAAACGACTGACGGTAACAAAAATAGAAAAATAAAGTGTAAAGCAAAACTCAACGTTAAAAAGCGGCCAGTGCCCGCTAGCCATTGACTCATTTCAAAGGCCCAAGGATTGTATTGTTTTCCAGTACTATTGCTATAAAGCAAAATAGTGGAAATAAAAAACGTCAATATAATAAAGGGTTTGAAGACGGGTCTAATGTTTGCACACAATATGAGTAATAAATTTAACAGCAGCAAGTATATTGCTACTCCTATTATTAATATTATAACCCCGACACTTTTATCACCCACACCATCCCAAACCTTATTTAAAAACGGTAGGTTGTAGGCAAACAATAGCCAAAGGGCAAGTAAGCCATTTAGCTTGTATATAGAAAATGTTTGCTCTTTAGTCGTAAAAAGTTCGCCAAGACGCATTTTTTTTAGCATGAATAAATTAATCGAATGTGTAGAGGGGCGATTATAGATCTTGAAACTGAAGTTTTAATGAAGAAAGTCTTAAGTATCGCCATGGTATATCTGAAGTTCAATTGAATAAAATTAAAGTTAAACTTAATTGTTTTTTCAGCGTTTCTTCAGTTTAGTATTAGAAAATGTGCAATATCGAAACACCACATGAACCTTGTTATTTATGATGAATTATAAAAATGCAATCAATTTGCGAAGTAAAACACTCTCTGTGTTGGTGCCGGTATACAATGAAAGCTGCGTGATTGAGGAATTCATGTCGCGCTTGCAACAGACTTTTAAAGCGCTTCAGTGCAAGACTGAAGTGGTATTCGTTGATGATGGCAGCACTGATAACACTATTGATAAAATTAATGCTGGTCCAGCAATTGCGGACAAAAAGAAGGTAGTAAAACTGAGTCGTAATTTTGGTAAAGAGGCGGCGTTGTGCGCTGGACTTAAATCGGTAACAGGCGATGCGGTGATTATATTGGACGCTGATTTGCAAGATCCACCAGAACTCATTCCTGGCATGTTAGCAACATGGCAGCAGGGCATTGACGTGGTCAACATGTGCAGAGCCAAGCGAGACGGTGAGTCATGGTTTAAAAAATTAAGTGCAAAGTGTTTTTATCGCCTGTTAAATTGGTTGTCTGACACGCCGATTCCTGAAAATGTAGGTGACTTTAGATTGATTAGTCGAAATGTTGTTGATGTTATCAACTCAATGCCAGAAAAAAACGTGTATATGAAAGGAATATTATCTTGGCCTGGCTTCACTACTAAAACACTATTTTTTGACCGTGACGCAAGGGTAAGTGGCGAATCTAAATGGCCGTTTATCAAGTTAGTTAAACTTGCAATTGACGGTATTACCGCTTTTAGCACCAAACCTTTGCAAATTGCTACCTGGATGGGCGCTATAATTGCCAGTAGCGCTTTTATTTATAGTCTTTATATCGTTGTAAAAACCGTATTTCTGGGCAATAGCGTAGCTGGATTCCCGACGCTAATGGTGACAATTTTAGCATTGGGAGGCTTTCAGTTGTTAACGGTTGGTATTATGGGTGCCTATATCGGTCGAATTTATACCGAAGTTAAAAATCGCCCTCGATATGTGGTGCAAGAAGAGATTTCACAAATCAAGAGTAATGCTGCTGCAGAAGTCATTAGTTCGTCTAAAGTTGCGGTCATCAATGCTAAATAAAATTCATCCCATTTGGTTTTTGATTGCGGGCATTCTGTTATTTCGCTTAGTGTCACTTTCCTTATACCCCCTTATCGACACAACGGAGGCGCGCTACGGTGAAATGGCACGCATCATGTGGGAAACACAAAATTGGATCACGCCACAATTTGATTACAATGTTCCATTTTGGGGAAAGCCTCCCTTGCACACGTGGGCGAGTGCCGCATTTGGCGGTATTTTAGGCATCTCCGAATTTTCATTACGCTTACCTCATTTCTTGGTAGGGGTGGTTACTTTATTCGTTATGGGTGTTTTTGCGAAACGCTTTTCTTTATCCTCATCTCTCGTTATTCTGGTGCTTGCATCAACGCTAGGATTCTTCGTTGCCAGTGGAATGATCATGACCGATGCATTTTTGCTATTAGGCATGACAATGGCAATGGCGGGCTTTGCAATCGCTTGGCGAGATGATTCGAACAGTTATGCCTATTTTGGCTTCGTTGGTATAGGAATTGGTTTACTCGCAAAAGGTCCTATCATCATCGTGCTTATAGGTCTAGCGGTGGCACCGTGGTTAGTATTAAATTATGGCTTGATTACGGGTATCAAAACCTTTTATCGAAAAATTCCACTGTTCAAAGGTTGCCTGCTTACCTTAGCTATTTCGCTGCCATGGTATCTACTCGCTGAAACTAAGACCCCAGGTTTTCTCAATTACTTCATTGTTGGCGAACACTTTCTGCGTTTTGTTCAAAGCGGCTGGGAAGGGGATTTATACGGTACTGCTCATAGTGAACCACGGGGTATAATTTGGATTTATTGGATTGCAGTGGCATTTCCTTGGTCGATTTACTTTGCAGTGTTGCTTGTGATTAAAAAATACAGAACAGCTTTAGGGCAGCATGGTTTTAATTTCTATCTTCCCAGTTATTTAATGTGTTGGCTTATTAGTCCGATGTTGTTATTCACTATGTCGGGTAATATTCTTCCTATCTATGTATTGCCTGGCATTCCTGCATTATCACTTCTCATTGCCATTATGATTAAACGTATACGGTTTAGTGTGGTGATCACTAGTTTTCTCACGCCAATATTGATGGTGTTTTTTATGGTAGTGCAACTTCCTAACCTAGCAAATGAAAAAAGCGACAAGGCCTTATTAGCCGATATTGAAAGTGAATTTGGTTTGTACTACTTAGGCAAAAGAAGTTTTTCAGGCCGGTTTTATTCTTCAGGCAAGGCTATCAGGGTCTCGTCAATTGAAGAATTGCGAACGGTAGCATCACCGTTTTATCTTGTGGCTGAACAAAGCGAAATTTCTTCATTGATGGATTCTCGAGATTGCGAGACGCTTTCTCACAATAAACGCAGGATACTGCTGCTATGCAACTAAAGATGAAGATAAAATTTCTATTTGTTGGGGGGGTAGCATTTTTAGTTGATGCATCAATTTATTTATTATTAACAAACGTTTTGTCTCTATCACCTTTGAGTGCCAGAGTAATAGCTTTTACCATCGCAGTGTTTGTTACATGCACAGGGAATAGGCTTCTGACCTTCGCAAAGCGAAATCACGCTGCGTTTTATAAACAGTTCGGATTAGCTTTAGTCGCCGGCTTGATATCGTTAATGCCTAATCTAGCCGTGTTTTTAGGTTTACTCTTTGTTTTACCCACTACTTTTGGTTTTGAGTTATTCGCTTTTATGAGCGGCACAATAGCAGGGATTATCTCAAATTACATTTTGAGTGATAGGATTGTGTTTTCAGAATGCGGGTAACTTTAGTTGAGTTACATCGTTGCGCCAAAAATTGCTTAACACTGCCCTATATTCCATTGGAAGCGCTCCGCAGAGGGTCATTCTACATGCCCTAAAATGAGCGATACGTTGTAAGTCGACTTCGGCACTCTGTCAATTCCTGCTTACAACACAAAAAATGTTTGTGCTTCTATTTCTCAGTCTCAAGTCTAAACCATTGATTATCATAAGCTAAGCTCCCGAATAGCGCATGAGCTAACGCTATGTCACCAAGGTTTTGATTTTCAACGCCAACTTCCAACAGCTTGCTTTCTCGATTAAAAGTATAGTATTTGGGAGCTTTGTTAGGTTGTAAAATAGCGACTTCTTCATTTGTCATGTAAGCAAAGTTTTTATCAAACTGCATCATTGCGCGTTCAGGCACATTACTCTGTGTTAAGTCATGGCCCAGCATTGGGTAATAGTCGTCAATACCCATCAATGATAATAGGGTAGGTGCAAGATCTATTTGACTAACAAGCCTCTCATCTTGTCTAGGCACGATATCTTTTCCTAAAATAACTCCTGGAATATGGAATGACTTAATAGGCACCAATTCTGGGCCGTAAACACGCGCATCATGATCGGCTACCACTAAGAAAATTGTATCTTCCCAATAGTCGGATTGTTTGGCTTTTTTAATAAAGTTCCCTAATGCGTAGTCAGCATAACGGATGGCTCTATCTCTATCGTCTTCTGAGTCAATCACGGGTACAAAACCTTGCGGAATATCAAACGGATCATGGTTGCTAGAAGTGAACACCAAACTGAAAAAAGGTTTACCGGTTTTGTGCATAGCTGATAATTCAGTGTGCGCTTGATTAAAGAGGCTTTGATCGCACGCCCCCCAAGACCCAACATAAACAGGGTCTTTTATTTGATCGCTATCGACAATATCTTTGAAGCCATTACCAAGGAAAAAGCTTTTCATATTATCGAAATGACTTTCGCCACCGTAAATAAATTGAGTTTCATAGTTGTGCCTAGACAAGAGGCTAGCTATGGTGAAAAAATTATGTTGCGACTTATCTAATTTGACAACAGAGCGAGCAGGCGTTGGAGTAAATCCGGTAACAACAGCTTCAATTCCTCTCACGGAACGGGTACCTGTTGCATATAATCGGTCGAATGACCAACCAGAAGCCATAATTTCATCTAGGTTTGGCGTAATGCCGCTGCCGCCTAAACTTCCAACAAATCGAGCACCCAAGCTTTCTTGTAGCACAATGACTAAATTCTTCGGTTTTCCCTTAAAGGTAGATGATTGCTTTCTTAGGGTCGGAATTTGGTCTGAAATGAAGCTATCTGCATTTGCTCCGGTCGATTCACGCACTAATTTTATTATTCTCTCATCACTTAGTTTCCCATATACTTTAGAAGCATGAATTTCACCACCTAATTGCTTCCAAGCAAAAGCAACACTGTAGATTGAATTTAGTGTCAGTGAATTGATTAGTGGATCGGTTGTGAAGTAAACGACCGAAGGGTTAATAGGGCGGTGACCGAGTGTGCCGCGAGCGCCAACAAACAAGACTAGGACGATTAATACAAAAGAGGCAAGCAAAGTTAGTCGAGGCTTCTCATTTCTTTTTTGTTGTTGTGATACGACAAGTAAACACTGTTCGTTATTGACAATTTGCTTCATTAGCTTCCATATAAAAAATGAACTAATGACAAGCAAAACTGTGGCAATTAACACCGGCGCTAAATGACCTTCCATTAACATGCCAAATACTTCTTTTGGATAAACTAAATATTCAATGAATAGGCGATTAGGGCGAAGGTCGTATTCGTTGATGAATGTGGGCGTTGCTAGTTCAAAAAACAATACTGAAACAGCACAAACGAAAAACCAAAGCCGTAAGACTGACAGCCAAATTTTGGCGAACTCGGAGTAGAGCATTAGAGAATGGAATAGGGCGGGTATGAACAGCAAATATGACAGCGTACTTATATCGATGCGCAGTCCGTTGAGCAGCACCAATATAAATGTTGATAAGTGATCTATTCTTTCATGTTGCCAAACTAGGATACCAGCACGAAACAATGAGAGCATTGTGACTATAAAAATAAATAAAAGTAAAAATGGCCTAAGTATTCTATATAGGGTGATAGCGTTTGACATACATGATCTATTTATACTGCAAATGAGAGCAGATAATACCAAACTGAACTTAAGAGCAGCTGAAGAAAGCTTTAAGATAGACTGAACTATCTAATGGTGCCTGTTTCAAAACAATAATATTATCTATATGATTCATATCAAATATTATAGAGAATAGTGTCAAATGACATTTAAGATTATCTCTGAGAGTCAATATCTGGTTCTTTAATACAAAAAACTGCTACTACTGGGGCATTTTCAGGAATAACATCAAAATCAACAGTTAATAACGCGACGCCAGATTGGTATCATCTGTGACGACCTGTAGTTAAAGCAATAAATGACCTATATTGTGAAAAGTAATTTTATATTAAACATTCCCATCAAATTAGCCACAGTTTTTATATGTAGGTTAAAACCCCTATGTCTAATACTGTTCAGTATTAGACATAGGGGTAGAGAGTAAGTTATATTGTTACTATGTTAATCGACAAACCTAAACGTTTTGGCCACGACTAAACCCACACCTTTGTTTCCAACCTATGCTGAACTGATTGAGCTGAGTATTAATGACTATCCGCAGCTGTCTGCCTATCTAGATAATCAACCTGCATGGATGAAGCAACATTGGGACTGGGCAAAGGATTACCTGCTGTGTATCGGCCGCAACAAATCTGAGCATACTTACGTGCGTTTTCGAAACGACATCGAAAAGTTTTTGCTCTGGGTATTTATGGTTGATAAACAGCCTGTCGACGATTTACGCAAAGCCGATATTTTACGGTACGTTGATTTTTGTGTGGCGCCACCAGTTAAATGGATAAGCACTCAGCTACATGACCGATTTAGTTTAAGCAGCGGGTATTTTACTTCAAATCTCAAATGGACACCATTCAGACAAACACCACCAAAATATGATAAAGACCGCGTTCTTGATCCTAAAAAATATAAACCGTCCCTACAGACCTTAGAATCTATATTTGTTGCACTCAGCTCATTTTACCGACACCTGATTGATGAGGAAATTTGCTTCGGTAATCCCATTCCGCTGGCCAAGCGTGATTGCAAGCATATGATAAAAAATAGCCAGGTAAAAACTATCAGCCGGCTAACAGAGCACCAGTGGCAATATCTGCTCGACATCGCAGTTGAGCTAGCCGATACAGATGCCCTATTCGAACGAAATTTGTTTATCGTATCTACGATGAAAACGCTGTTTCTTAGGCTTTCTGAGCTTTCTGATAGGCAAGATTGGACACCCGTAATGAGTCACTTTTGGACGGATGAAGATAATAATTGGTGGTTTAAAGTATACGGTAAAGGTAAGAAAATACGCGATATTACCGTACCGCAGGGTTATTTGAGTTACTTAAAACGCTATCGCGAGTGGCGCGGCCTATCGCCGCTGCCATCTATGGGTGAGCAAACCGTATTGGTAGAGAAAATAAGAGGTCGTGGCGGGCTAACAAGTCGCCAGATAAGTAGGCTCATTCAACAAGTATTTGATGCGGCATATGAAAAAATGAAAAAGGAACAAGGTCTAGACCCGGCTCAAAAATTAAATGAAGCTACAACACACTATCTGCGCCATACGGGTGCAAGCATGGAAATTGAGCGTAATAGACCGCTCAAGGATCTGTCAGAAGACCTAGGCCATGCTAGTAGCGCCACCACCGATACAGTATATGTCCAAGTTGAGCGAAAGAAACGCGCTTCCTCTGGTAAAGATAGAAAAGTCGAGTAGTTAATGGGAACCAATACATGTTACATGTGCGACGCTTTGGCGACAACGAAAGAGCATATACCCCCAAAAGCCTTATTTCCCAAACAAAAAGATTTGCTTGGGGAATTCAGTCTACGTAAAGAACTAATAACAGTGCCATCTTGTAAGGAGCACAATAATAATAAAAGTAGAGACGATGAATATTTAGTATTTTGTCTATCTACGTGCTTTCATGGAAACGACATAAAGGAGCAACTGTTTAACACGAAGATTATGCGGGCAATTGAAAGGCGTCCTGACACGTATTCGAACTTTTTAGATAATTATCAACGTGTAATGCTGAAACATCCAGATGGAAAAGTAGAACATACCGCCGCGTATTCAATAGACCTAAAACGTTTTGATAGTGTGTTGTCACATATAGCACGAGGCTTATATTACCATCACACTCAAACTAAATGGGAAGGACCAGCACTTGTCATGAGCAATGAATTACGTGATCTAAGCTCTAAAAATTCCGAAGAAATTAATACACTTGCTGATGATACTATTGAGCGAGTAAGTGCATTTTTATTTGATACAGAAAATCATGGCCAAAACCCAGACGTGTTCTCTTATAAAATTCATGATAGTAGACCCAAGGGCTTCGTAATTCTAATGAAATTCTACTCGGCGATAACTGTAGCGGTAACGCTAGCTGAAAAATAGTAAAATTAACTGTTTTCTATATATAAACTAGGTGCTTAGGTGAAGTTATCGAAAATTAGTGACCTAAACGGTAGTTCAGCCTTTGTTATTAAAATACAGCAAGAAATAGCATTAAAAAGAAGCATGTACGCTATGACACAAGAGATTAAAAACTCAATATTAACAATGACTTGAAACTCATCTGGTTACGCGTACCTCTTATTTGAGACATATTTATCAATAAAGCGAAAATCATGGGTATCATTTTAAATACTTAGTCTTGCATTGTATAAAAATTGTTGAATTCACGACTGGTTAAGTAATAGTAATAAGTCACTAATTCAATACGTTTACTGGTAACAAAGAAGCGTCTTATTTGTATGAATTAATACTAACATTCTGCCTATAACATTATCTCGCAAGGCACTATTACAAAAATAGTGACACACAATAATTGTTATGAGTATCTAAAGGCAAACATACCAAATAGTGTCACTAGCACTAATGATGATTAGCTAAACATGCCTTTGTAGAATAAACATCCTGATTATGTCATTCAAAATAGGGCACAAATACGATTAAAAAGGTTACACAAT
>JBARZY010000220.1:0-2278 GCA_049650345.1 Glaciecola sp.
ACTCCCATTTTTTCACGTGCTTGTAATTGTGTAATAACATCGTTAAACAAAGGCGCAACGTTCTCTAGGCGACTAATATATGCTTGGGCATCGCTAAGCTCTTTTACCCGATGAATATTTATCAAAAAGCTGGGAACAGAGGTATGCCATGCTCTAAACTGATGCATAATATAGGTATGCATGGCAAATTCATCATTGGCAATTTTTCGTGCTAAATCGGTTTTAAAAATACGTAAGCTTAAACGCTGGGCATCGCTTACTGCCGACTCATCAAAGGTGTTAGCCTGCTCATATAAGGCTTTTCTGCGCTGTTGCGAGGCTTCCATGAACTCAATAGATACATCATTCCATTTGTCATAATCCCATTTTAAGCCCAATCGACTTTGAAACATGGGAGAACGTTTTAAATCTTCTTCAAAGGTATCTTCAAAAAACGCCGTAAGTCTTGCCGACTCTGTCATATCAGCTTCGTTAGTAGGAGCTTGCGCTGTGCTTGTTTGCTTACCTGCGTTGGGTGTTTGATTTGCAGGCTCAGCACACCCAGCTAGTGCAAGAGCTACACTGGCCGCAACCAATGTGCCTAAAGTGTTTTTGAGTGTAAACGGCTTTTTCATTATTATATTCCCGTATTGTTGTTTTACATTTAGTTTATGTGTAAGTCGTCAAACGACTTAACCAGTTCGTCTACCGCCTTCATTTGCGAGAGATAACCCGTCAATTTATCCAGTGGCAAAGCACAAGGACCATCACACTTCGCGTTATCAGGATCGGGGTGGGATTCGATAAACAAACCTGCTATGCCCAAAGCCATACCGCTGCGTGCAAGTTCGGCTGCTTGCTTGCGTCTACCGTCAGCTGAGTCACTGCGACCGCCAGGCTTTTGTAAGGCGTGGGTGGCATCAAAAATCACGGGCGCCATGGGCTTCATCATATCCATACCCAACATGTCTACCACCAAATTGTTGTAGCCGTAACAGCTGCCGCGCTCACACAGCATAATTTGCTCGTTACCCGCTTCAGAAAACTTATTAATGATATGCGCCATTTCGTGCGGGGCTAAAAATTGTGGCTTTTTGACGTTAATTATCGCGCCGGTTTTCGCCATGGCAACGACCAAATCGGTTTGCCGCGCTAAAAAAGCGGGCAATTGAATCACATCTACCACTTCTGCAACTGCTTGCGCCTGATGCGGCTCGTGAACATCCGTAATAATAGGCACATCAAATTCAGTTTTTATACGCTCGAAGATACGCAAACCTTCTTCTAAGCCTGGGCCTCTATATGAATGCACTGAGGAACGGTTTGCTTTATCAAAAGAGGCCTTAAACACATAGGGGATACCAAGCTTTGAAGTGGCCTCTTTGTAAACCTCAGCAATATGCATTGCTAGATCTTCTGACTCAAGTACATTCATGCCGCCAAACAGTACAAATGGACTGTCGTTTGCCACACGAATATGACTCACGTTTACGTGACTAATTGGTTTCATACCTTATTTACCTTATGGGGAAACTTGTTATATGCGCTACATTATAAATAAAGCGCCAATGAATATGATGTTTAAAACAACGTATTTTTGGTAACCGCAATACTACCCGTTACTACTAACCACGCCACAGCGCCTGCAAAACCTACCACGCGCATTAGGTTGTTTCGCGCCCATTTTAATGCGAATGCAACCGACAAAATATAAAGCACTAGGCCAATAAGTTTTGACGTAGCCCATTCGTTAATAAACGGGTAAAGCGATAATTCAACACACAACAACACAATACTGATTAACAACACCGTATCAACAATATGCGGGGTAATTTTAAGCCACTTTTTTTGCAGCATTTGTGATTGTTTCATGGTGAGCACAAAGCGCACAACAAACAACGCAAACGACAAGGCGATTGCGGTTAAATGAAGGTGTTTTGCCATCATATACATAGAACGTTCCTTTTTTTAGTTATTTTATTTATGTTAGCAACAGTGTTGTATGTCGTTGCTTAGTTAGCGTATTGCCCCATGGTTACCCTAGGCAAATTGTTGTAATCTTTAATTAAAAGAATATTAGAAAAACCGTGTGCGTGCATCAGTGCTTGCACACTTTCATACTGCTCAAAACCGTGTTCGATCACTAACCAGCCATCCTTGTTCAAGTATTGAGGTGCCTGACTAACAATATACGTAATATCATCTAAGCCATCAACGCCCGAGCTTAAGGCTGAGCTTGGCTCAAAACGCAAATCACCTTGTTGTAAATAGTCGCTATTTGATTCTACATAAGGTGGGT